>CAYJPA010000007.1:0-88234 GCA_964371945.1 uncultured Sphaerobacteraceae bacterium
AGAAGTCGCAACCGCGCGGCCGAAACCGGCCGCGCTGTTCGCGTTCACAGCGTCTCTTTCCGGGGCAAGGGAGTAGTATCATCTTGTCGAATCAGCCAGTGGAAGGTGTCGGGTGATGAAGGTAACAATCGAGAAGATGCCACCGATTGCCTCGGGGAGTTTCGACGTTCGTCCACTAACGATCTTCATTGGCCCAAACAACACCGGCAAGACTCGAGCCGGGCTTTTGGTTTACGCCCTCGCGAAAGCGCTGGAGTCGCCTTTCAACAGCGGACGGAGTTCCCTGTGGCCCGCCGGAGTACTGCGCGAGGAAGCCGCTTGTTACGATCCTGATCGACAATCTGTGCCAGAGGCCCTCGCCGAGCACGCACTGTTCGTGTTCCAAGTGGCTTTTCCGCTCCTTGTGGACGATCTCCTTGGTCTGGACAGCGCTACCTCCTCTTCATCTGCCGCGTCCGTGAGTGTTGAAACAAATGCCGGCAAAACTGTCGTGCTTAGGACCGCCGGCAATCGCTCGACCACTGACCTGGCACCCTTTCAGGACCTGACGGAGCTTGCCGCTGCCTGGGAGCAGTTCGGCGATCGGCGATTCGAGTCTATCGAGTCCCAGCAGCCCGAGCAGCGATTCTGGAGGGCGATTAGGACGAATCGGGGACTTCCGGCAGGGGCGGCGTACTACCTCCCTGCTGGGCGTGGCGCGCTTGCGGAATCTTGGGGCTTCCTCCTCGAAAACGCGCTCGATGGTGCCTCCTCGGCCAGAAGCGCTCACCTCACTCGTCGCGTTGGAGATTACCTCGGTTTGCTGCTTCGAGCGGCACAACGAGCGGCGGCGGCCAAGCCCGGGGACTTCAGGCTCGATGTCGTGGTCGACTTGATCGAGCGCGAGATTCTACACGGGCGGATCGCAACGACCGGGAGTCAGGCCGTTCCGCTTCCGCTCGTTTTCTCGAACATCTTTGCGGACGAAGCGGATCGGTACACGATCGACCTGGGTCGGGCGTCATCATCAGTCAACGAGGTAGGGCCGCTGGCGATGATCCTCAAGTCAATCGTGTCGTCGGGAGACTTGATCGTGCTTGACGAGCCTGAAGCCCATTTGCACCCCGAGAATCAGAGACGAATCGCGCATGCGCTCGTAAGGCTAGCGAATGCTGGGGTGACCATCATCGCACCAACTCACAGTCACACAATCGTCCACGAAGTTAGTGACATGATTAGGGCGAATCGGCTTGGCTTTGAGAAAGCTGCAGAACTCGGATACGACAAATCAGACCTCATAGATTCTTCGAAAGCCGGGCTGTACGTATTCAGAGACGAAGAATCAGGTGCACGCATCGAAGAGGTTCCATTCGACGATGAATTCGGCTACCCAGAGGAGACATTCTTCGAGGTTGCTCAAGACCAAATGTTTTCATCACATCGACTTGACATTGCATCACTGGGTACCAAATAGCCGTGACAAATCGAATCCAGGATGAGAGTCGTTTCGTCATTAGTCTGCGCGAGGAACTTCACCGGCGTGGACTTCCGCACACCGAGCGGTGCAGCGACGGTCGCAACTGTGAACTGAATCTGGACTGCCCGTATGTTTGCATTCCCTGCGACGACCACCCACTCTTGCGAGGTTACCATAGCAAGCGACCTGGTTTTTTGGTCGCAGCCCAAGCAAATGAACAGTCCTACTTCTATTGGGTAATTCTCGAAATGAAATCAACTCGCATTGACGATGGCGATGTGGTGCGTCAGGTCGCCGGAGTCCGCAATTTGATCAACGAATTCAGTTCACCGACTCCTGCCAATACGAGATTTCAACCTGTAGTCTTGCACAAGAAAAACGACAGACGAGTGACTGCCGTAATCTCCAAAACGAAACCTGTCTCGTTTGGGGGCACATGAGTGAGAATCCTTGCAATGCCATGCGGATCCCAACTGAGCCAAATTGTTCTGAAGTAAGTTAAAACCGAAGTAGGAGACGAGATTCAATGCAACAGGTCAGTGATCCCGATCTGACGAAGGTCATTCACCGCGATCTCAATCGCACCTACGCCACGCTCGTCCGCGCCGAGGGCGTCTACTACTACGACGAGCAAGGCAAGCGTTATCTCGACGGTTCCGGCGGCTCCTCCTCCGTGACGAATATCGGCCATGGAGTGAAAGAAGTTGCGGACGCGGTTTACAAGCAGATCTCGACGCTGGCCTATGCGCCGACGCACGCGTTCTCGACCGAGCCGATCGAACAGCTCGCCCGCCTGGTGATCGAACGTTTCGCGCCTCCAGGCATGGAACGGGTGTGGTTCGTCTCAGGTGGGTCGGAGGCGGTTGAGAGCGCAATCAAAATGGCGCTCCAGTACCATCGCGATCGCGGCCAACCGACCAAGCACCAGATCATCAGCCGCTGGAGCAGCTATCACGGCTCGACCTTTGGGGCGATGGCGGTCAGCGGCAATATGCCGCGCCGGAAGAAATTCCTGCCGATGCTCCCGCCGTCCGAGCACATCCCGCCATGTTTTCCGTATCGCTGCTGGACAAATTCCACCTGCCAGACCTCCGGCTGCGATCTCTCGTGCGCCCATCATCTCGAGCACACGATTCGCCAGCTCGGCGCGGAGAATGTCGCGGCCTTCATCGCGGAGCCTGTGGTCGGCGCCACATTGAGCGCGCAACCTGCATCGCCGGGGTATTTTCAAGAAATCCGGCGGATTTGCGATAAATACGACGTGTTGCTCATCGCCGATGAGGTGATGACAGGGTTCGGGCGTACCGGGAAGAATTTCGGCATCGATCACTGGGGGGTCGTACCGGACTTGATCGCCTGCGCGAAGGGCATGGGCGGCGGTTATACGCCGCTCGGCGCGGTGATCGTCAAACCGGAGATTGTCGGCGAGGTCCGCCGCACAACGGGGACCTTTCTCGTCGGCCACACCGCGGCCGGCAATCCGCTTTCGTGCGCGACCGGTCTGGCAGTCTTGAACTACGTGCTCGCTCACGATCTCGTCCGGAACGCAGCAACTGTCGGGCCGTACTTCAAGGAACGGCTGCTCGAGCTCCAGGAACGGCATCCGATCATCGGCGACGTTCGTGGGATTGGTCTCATGCTCGGGGTCGAATTGGTCGCCGATCAAGATACGAAACGTCCCTTCCCGCCCGAGTTGAAGGTCAGCCAGCTTATCGCCCACGCGGCGCTCGAGCGCGGCTTGGTCACCTATGCGCTGATGGGCACGGTCGACGGGGTCGAAGGCGACCACATGCTCTTCACCCCACCGCTGACGATTACGATGGAGGAGATCGATGAGCTGATCGGAATCTACGATCAAGCTCTGACCGTGGTTGCCAAGGAGCTGGCTGCTGCCGTTCCAGTCAAAGAAGGTGACGCCTCGATCCCTGCTCCGTGGTAGACCAGGCGCCAGTCCGGCCGCTGCGATTCGTCGTTTTCGGCGAATCGATCGTTTCGGATTGGGGCAATCCGGTTGCGACGTCCGCCAGAGCGGTTCTCGATGCGCTCACGACCCTCGGACATGAGGTCACGTTTCTCGAGCGCTGCGGCAACGACGCGATCACCGAATTGCTTCGAGCGCGTGGTTCACAAGCGACGCACTCATTCGCGGCAACCTATCCAATGATCCGAGCCCGAACCTTCGATCTGCCCCGCGGTTGGGAGCGAACAGTTTGGTTCAGCCGGGAGGTTGGAACCACGGATGCCGTGATCGCCTTGCCAGGCACACCATCGGAGTTGATTCCAGAGATCGTGGCGACGCCCAAACTCCACGTCGCGAAGTTTGTCGACGAGTCTTTCGGCGTCGAGCACGACGGCTCTCGATTGGTTCGCTCGACCCCCGGTGGTCGCGGTGACGGCATTCCGTTGGGTCCGGCGGTGACGACCACGGCCGGGCAACGTGAACGGTCGTCACGTCCGCTCCTTGTCGCATACGACGACTACGAAAGGGCATTGTCAATTGCATTGACGTTCGCTGGGCTCAATCCAGTCCTGATTTCGACCGGAATTGCCATGCTGCCTGGCTGGGACTACGTCCCTGAAATCGAGCTTCCCGAGCTCTATAAGAGACATCCCGCTGCCGTTGTGATCGGAGCCGGCGACTCAGCTTGGGCCAGTGCGCGCGCGCTCTTGCCGCTCGCATCCGGTTGCGCTGCATTACCAGGCGCGGCCGATGCTCCAATGATCGACTGGGCGATTCAAGGCGAGCAGGCTATTGTCCCGCACCAATATGAAGCGATTGAACAGGCCATTGCGATAGCTGCGGCGGCGGGGTCAGCCCTTTTTCGCATCTAGACCGAGACCCTCCGGCAGGCCGTAGGCAATCTTGCCTACTGGTCAAGCAGCGGATCATCGCCCCGTCAAATCGGCAAAGCTCGCGATGCCCGCGCTCTTGACTCTCGTTAGGATGCAGGTGCAGTCGATGCGAAACGCATAAACATGATCCAACGAGTTGTTTTGCCGAGCATCGGCCGCTTTCTGTTCAGTTCCCGCGGCTTGCGGGAGACGGAGATCGATAAGGAGGAATCGATGAGCAAGAGAGTCGAGGATGGCTACCACGGGAAATTGCGAACAATAGCAGTCGCGGGCATTGCCGCCGTCTTGATTGGAACGACGGTCGGTGGAGCATTGGCGCTCGACGGCGGTTACGGCGAAGGCAAGAAGGTCGATAAAGGCGAGTTCTTCGCTAGTACGTACAACATCACCGTCGACGACACGCTCTACCAATACGCAACCGGCAAGGACGGCAACGCTTATTACACCACCTTCGACGGCGAAGATTGGTCTGCATGGAGTGGTTGGGAATCGCAACCGGCCAAGTATGCCTACGATCCTGCGCCGATCTCCTATGGCGACAAGAGCTACGTCACCTACTACGGTGAGGATGGAAAGTACTACTTCTCGGGCGAAGGCGGCGATTGGACCGACATCTCCGGCGACTACACCTTCAAAACGGCGCCCTATGCCAACGTCTACAACAACATCGTGTACATTTACGGTGTAGCCGATAACGGTTATGTCTATTGGAAGGACTACAACGGGGCTGAATGGGGCGAATGGGGCGAAATCGGAGGGCAAACGACCTCGGCCTACGAGGTTTACGCGGTCGATTGGAACGGTTGGGACAACGTCTTCTGGACGGGCGATGACGGTCACGTCTACTGGAATCGCTGGAACGGTTCCGAGTGGTCAGGCACCAAGCAACTGGCAAACGGCCTCGCGATCGGCTCCGCGCCATACGCGGTCGGCTATGCCCCCGAAGAGAAACTCTACGCCTATGGCGCATCGCAAGATGGCCAGCCGGCCTGGAATGTCTTCACCGAGGGCGAGGGTTGGACCGGCTGGAAGCCATACGATGGCCTCGAAGCCAAGGTTTACAACCAGCCAAATGCCTATGTTTACGACGACATCCAGCATCTCGTCTTCTCTGGGCAGGATGGCCACGCTTACTACACCGAATATGACGGGGGTTGGTCGGACGAATGGTCGGATCTCGGCGGCAACCACGCGTACGACCCGTACCAGTACGAGTACGACGGCGACCTCTACCTCACATACACCGGCAAGAACCTCGGCGTTTACGTCAAGGCCTACGAGGGTGGAAACGACAGCGGCTACTAGGTTCGTTCCTCGCTCGCACGATTGAGCGATTCGCAAACGGGCGGGTAGCACGCACTACCCGCCCGTTTTGTGAGTTTCCTCACAATCGATCTATGCAAGCGACACCTATCCATGGACCGGGGCGTTGCTAACAATGGGACAAGGATTCTCCGAGGTCCCGGCGCTACGCTAGACATGGTCGAAGCTGACCCCGAGCGCAAACGATCGCACGCGAAGGGGAAGGATCCTCGCCATCTTGAAAGGATGCGCACATGGACGAAATTCGACTTGCACTGTTCTTAATTGTGGTGGTCGGCTGCGTAATGCTCGCCACCCGGCCCGTATCAAACCGGCGCCGTGCCGACCGATCAAGATCGCGCGACCGGGCATCCCAATCTTCCGACCCACTCCCTAGGAACCATCGCGGCTCTTCCAGCATGAGATTGGCCGGTCGCAATTGCTGGGATCGAACCGATCTCGTTCGCGCCATCGGCCACGACCACATTGATCCCGATGGCACGACCTCCGTCTGGCCGGTGCCGGCCGGCCGGTAGCTCCAAGCTCCAAGCTCCAAGCTCCAAGCTCCAAGCTCCAAGCTCCAAGAAGAGCATATTCCTCTGAATCGGCTGTTCAACCGCACGCAATTGAGCGAGTAGCTCATGGCTAGATGCTTGCGGCTAGGGGCTCGTCGCTAGCGGCTCGTGACCCACCCTACAAGTTGCTGCCACAGTTGCGCGTACCCTTCCCATTCGACGAACGACGGCGGCGCCCAATGCGGTCCGCAATCCGACGCGAACGCGACCGATCTCCCCTCACGATAGGTGCCTGCCACGATCAAGGGGTCGGTACCCGCTACCGCGACCACCGTCGATCCGCTCTTCGCGATCAGCCGGTTATACCCAAGCAATTGCGGCCAGTCAGCAGGCAGCCCGGCCACGATCGGGTGCTCGGCGTCGACAATTCGGGACTTCGTGCCCTCGGGAGTTTCGACCCGGTCGTCGACGCTTAGCATTGTGATTGGCAGCGCTTCTTCGACCGCGGTTCCGGCATAACGGCCCTTGGCGTCAATCCCCTGAAATGTCAGATAACCACCGATCATCACCAATCCGCCGCCCGCGGCCACGTAGTCGCGAATGGAGGTCAATCGATTGGGCAAGGACACGGATTTCGTAAAGGTGTCCGGATGCAACAGCAGCGTGTTCGCGCCGATGTCGCTCAACAGCACCGCGTCGTAAACGCTGAGATCCGCGGGGGTCAACGGGAACTTCTCATTCGCGAGGTGATTCGGCAGGTGTTCGACGTCGAAACCACCTGCCGTCAGGGCCGAGCTCAGCCACTGATGCCCTTCGCCGTAGGCCGTGGTGCGAAAGTCGTCGAAGCCTTTCTGGTGAATCGTGTGCATAATCCACGATTCGCCCGCGATTAGGACACGCTTCCTGCCGTCGTTCGCCATTGATTGTCGCTCCTGCTCTGTCGGACGAAAGAGGATGCTATTCTCCTTGGACTGGCCATTCCCGGCAATCGCGTGCTGTCGCAGCAATCCAAGTTCAACGAATTGAACGGCCGGCTACACAATTTCTCGGAAGTGGACCAGCTGATCAACATTTGTTATGAACGGGTTCGCTGGCTCCCTCGCGGCCGTTCGTTACCAAACAAACCGCGTGTTCCGGCGTTCTTTTCGTGGGAGCTGCATCACCCCCGACCTCCCGCAAACGCGGTCAACTGTACGCTGACGCCGGTGAACCCGGCACTTGTCAGGTCGGAAGGGGAAATTCATGAGCAAGCTGCTCTCTGTCCGGCGGGGTAAGACCCGAATTGCACTTCTCTGCCTCCTCTTCGCGATCCCGGCCGGCGTTGCGACGGCGCGCCAGCTGGCGCCCGCGTCGACATCTCCCGCGACCGGCCACGCCCAGGTCGTGACCCAGGGTATCGCCTTGTTCACGGACCAGGAGATGGTGTGGAGGGTTGTGGAACGAACCGCTCAACCGCGCTGGGATGCCAAGGCGATGCGAAGCGTTCTGGGATTTGTGCTCGCAAGTGATGAGCCGGTCTTGCTGACCAATATCGTCGAAGACAACAAGAAGCACGATGTCGCTCGATTGGGTGCGGGCGAGGTGTACCTCGTCGAAGGTGGCATCAAGCAGATTCGCGCCAGCATGACCGATCAAGCCGTTGTCTATCTTGCGCTGGAGATCGTCAAGGCTTCAGATGCGAACAAGACGGGCGACACCGTTCTATACGTGAGCGAACCCTTTATTCCACCGACCGGCCGGCGGGATGTCGATCTCGTGCGCAACGTGCTCCGCCTGAACGAAACCGCGACGCTCCCTGACACTGGAGAATCGGTCTATATCCTCGCGACCGATGGCGCGATCGATATCTTGCCGGCCACCGGTGAGGAGACGACCACGCTTCAGCAAGGCGAATCCGGTATCTTCACTGGCCCACTGGAGATCGTCGCGGTCCAGCCGTCCGCCGAAGGCGCCGGTCATATCGCTGCTGTTGGGCTGACCGCATCGCTGCTGCAAGATACGGACGCCGGCGCCGCGTATGTGGTCGCGGTCATCGGCGACGAAATCCCGCCGGTTCAGACTCCCACACCAACGGTCACGCCGACGCCTTTGCCGACCGAGACTCCAACCGAGTCGCCGCCGACGGAGGAGCCGGCGGAGGAACCAACCACTGAGCCGGCTATCGAATCGACGGCAACCGATATCCCACGGGTGGATTCGGACAGCGATGGTCTGATTGACATTGAAGAACGTCAGTTTGGAACGGATCCATCAAACCCAGATAGCGACTTTGATGGACTTCAGGACGGCGAAGAAGTCAACAAATACGGGACGAAGCCCACAAACGCCGATACCGACGGCGATGGCATCAGTGACGGTGAAGAGGTGGAAAATGGATGGGATCCGTTGAACCGGGCGGACCCGCCTCGCATCACCGGTTGAGACTGACGCTCTAGCTGACTCTTAAGCTCCGGTTAGGTAACTGCTTTGCCTCATGAGAGGCGTCGTGACCACTTTCTGTTCGAACTTAAGCATCGACAAGATTCCCGATTCTGCATAAGATTGGCCTCAGTAATCGTCAAGATCCAAACGAGTCCGGCAGGTGTCCCTGCGCCATGAACGTGTACGGCCCCTTATTCGTACGTTCGGAAAGGTAACTGAGCAGATGTGAAAACGATGCTTAATAATCGCACTGGCAGTCCTGGCAATGGTTGCCACGTCTCTGGCTGCAGGCGGAACGTCTGCTCTGGCAGTGCAAGTCGACCCAGATTTAAGTGCACACGTCGAGGGTACCTCATACATTTGCCAGAACGCCGCCCGGGCAGGGGAAGTAGACCTTTTCGTCGTTGCGGTTACGGCAGCGGCAGTTGACGGGGACTGTCGAGCCGCAATGAGCGGTGAGCTCAGTTTCACCATCACGACCACGGATAGTGATACCTATAACGGTTCGACAACTGACGAAGGATTCGTCCAGTTCGACATTACCGCCCCCGCGACCTTCGCGTTGACAGAAGATGCGTCTGGCGTCTCAGCGGGAGACATTTCTGTCGAAGACAACGACAATGTGGACTTCCTTTTCATTCAGTATGTCGAAAGCGTCACATTGCCGCCCGGCCTATCTGGAACCAGCGCCATTCAGATTTATCACCTTAAGTGCCTGGATAACGCTCGCGCCGGTGAAACCGATTTATTCGCCGGAGAAATTGTACAGGTCGCAGATGTCGAGACGGGCTGCTCTTATGGGGAAGGCACCGTTTTCCTGGTGACGTTACAAAATGTCAACCCGACCGCTGGCGACGCTGCTGGGGCACTAGACTGGACGACCTTCGAGAATGGTCTCACTGACTACAATAGCGTGCCAGCGGGCAACTACATCGTCACCGAACAAGGGAACGGTGCGACGTCTCAAATCTTCAATGCCCCCGGTGGTAGCTACGCTTTCGTGAGCGTCATTGATTACTACGGAGTTGAAGACGGGGAGGCTTCGGTCGCGATCCACAAGGCGAAGTGCAGTACCGCCGGCGCGGACATCTTCGGGGCCTGCCACGACAACGTTGTCAAGGACATCGACTTCAGCATCAACGATGAGGATGTAACGACCAACGCGGACGGCGTCGCCTCTGCCGTGGTCGACGACGGCGAAGCGACGATCGCCGAGTCCGAGGACGACTTCGATGACGAGCTCGGCGCGTACGTTTTCTGCTCCGAGCAGGGCAACGGCGACGTTTTGATCGACGGGTTGTCCGAGACTGGTGTGGTCAGCTTCGAGGTCGCGGATGGCGATGAGGTCATCTGCGACTGGTACAACCTCACGGACGAGGCGATCGCCCCCGTCGACGATGACGGCGACAAAGATGACGACGTGACCACGCTTCCGGAAACCGGCGTTGGCGCTACTTCTCCGCACTCAAGCGAACTGGTGCTCTTCCTTGGCTTGGCGAATTTGTTTGTGGTCGCCGGCGCGTTCGGCGTCCGTCGCCAGCGCGGCTAAAGCGAGTCGAGCTCCAACCGACAGGTAGTTGAATCGACGGCTCCGGGAGTTTCCGGGGCCGTCGTTTTTTTGTTTCAGTTCAGTCCTGTAACACTGGCGATCGACGATTGAGTGTTCGTCGTGGTTCGATGAACACGCAAGAACGTGCCGGGCCGGGATTTGAGCATGGAGTCGGACACATAGGTCCGACGCTACATGAGACGGCCACCGCCGATGTCGCAGAACTAGGCGGCTGACCCAACTGCCCTGACCTGGTGTCAATGAAGCTTAAAGAACAACGCTCCAGGCTTTCGCCTGGAGCGTTGTTCCTGGAGGAGAGGCGGCCACACCGGGCTGCAACGGTGTGGCGTTGGCTCGCGTAGAGGGTTCGTTCCCGCTAAGCGGTCGATACCATCTTCACAGTGCCGTTGACCTACCAGCAAGATTGCTGCCACCACCGCGCCGTTCGTGCAAACCGCACCGAACTGCTATTGAATCGACAAGGCGACACCTGGACCGTGGCCCAGGTGTCGCATCGCACATCCCTCGCCTTCCGCGAGGTGTCGATTAGGAGTTGGCGTTATCCGATGAGCTCGTTCCGCTGCGCGACCGTTGCATCTCGCATGGAGGCGCCCGCAACTCCGAGCAAGAGAACCGTTCCGCCGGCAACGATCATCAGGAACGTGCCGCTGAACCCGACGCTGTTGGTCATCGTCAGCGTCCCGGCGCCCGTGTTCGGGAACTTCTTGACCGGGGGCTCCTTCTCCTTGCCCGGGCCGCAGTTGTAAACGGTCACATAGGAGGTCTCGCCGTCGTAGATCACCACTTCGCCATTGCCGTTGACCTGGTCAGACTCGGCCTTGCACCACTGGCGACCGGTCTCGAAGAGATCGTAGTTGCCTGCCGGCAGATACAGGTGAGCGGTGCCGTCCCAACCGGTGGAGAAGAAAACCGGGTCGCCTTCGCCGCTGGCCGATACGAGTCCGAAGTCAGCGCCGCCCCCGTAGAGCTCACAATGCGCTTCGTCGTAGATGTGACCGTCGCACCAGTACTTGATCACAACCAGATCGCCACCGTCATAGTCTTCAGGAACGTTGTACCACCAGCAGGTGATGTCCGAGCCCTTGTGCAGTTCCAGGTCGATCCGGTTGCCGACCGCATAATCGCCGTTGGTGTAAGGAGCGAATTGCTCGTAGTAGTACGGTCCGAGGTCTTCCGACCACTGACAAGCAACCCACGTCTGGTAGATCCCCGCCGGGACATCTTCCGCCACCACGTAGTCGTCGTACTCGAGTCCGCCCCAATACGCCGCGCCGAAGATCCAGTCGCCAGTCGTGTTGACTTGGCTGCCGATCGAGTCGCCGTAGAGCGTGAAATCGATGCCGTTGGTTTGATCCGTGCAATCGTGCTCGGGATCAGCATTCCAGGCGTAGAGGTCGTAGCCCGCGGGGCAGGTGTACTTGTAGATCGTGATCGAGCCGCCGTCGTACGGAATGTTGAACCAGAAGCAGACGATCTTGCCGTACTCGTTGTTGTGCAGTTCGATCGTGCCTTCGTAGACGTCGTAGCTCACGGCCTCGCCTTCGAGCTCATAGCAGTAGACGATTGGTGTACCGTATCCAGTCGGCATCGCTTCGGTCAGTGTGTAGTTTCCCGCCTCGACGTTGTCGAACCCGGCGAAACCATCCGCATCCGTGTTCTCGATGCCGACGAGCTCCTGGCCGCCGTCACCAAGCTCGTTCAGCGTGAAGTCGATACCGGACATTGCCTGGTCGCATTCGACCATTAGCTCGTCGAGATTTGCATCGTAGGCATCGAAGCCAACCGGGCACTCCCACTTGTAGATGTCGATTTCGCCATCGTAGTGCGGGAAGTTGAACCAATCGCAGTACATGCCTTCGTTCGGGTACATCTCCTGCTCGAGCACGCCGCCTGGAAGGCTTTGAAGAGGAACGATACCGTCGATCGCGATCGGTGGGTTGCCGCCTTCGCCATCCGCATCGTAGATCGCGCCCCAGCCGCAGAAGACGACCGGATCGCCGTAGCCAGATGGGATTTCCTCAGCGATCACGATGTTGCCAGGCTGTACGCCGCCGAAGATAACAGTTCCGTCTCCATCATCGCCGGTCGTCTTGATCTGACCGAGCGCCAGATCGTCATCTGGGTATGAGAGTTCGAACTCCACACCGTTCATGTACCCGGTGCAGGCTGCGAGGTAGTCTTCCAGCGTCGGCTCGACCGCGAACGCGAGTCCTTCAGGGCATTCCCACTTTTGAATGGTGATCCCGCCGTGATCGCTTGGGAAGTTGAACCAATCGCAGAAGATGTACTCGCCTTCGTTCAGCGTGAGCTCCGTTGAGCCGTTGAGCACGTCCGCCTGGTAGTACTGAGCGAGCTCAGCCCCGGTGACATCGTGATTTGTGCAGAAGACCACCGGTGTGTCATAGCCGGCCGGAATCTCTTCAGTCACTTCGTAATCGCCAGGAAAGAGCTCCTCGAAATTGACCGCGCTCTCGATCTCGTCGCCGGTCGATTCGGACTGCACTGGATTGCCTTCAACCGTCAGATCGAACTTCACGCCGTTCATCGTGCCCTGGCAGTCGGCAGCAAGATCGTAGTAGTCCTTATCCGTGGCATCGTAGTTCAGCGGGCAGTCATGCTTGTTGATGTAGATGCTGCCGTCGTTCTCCTCCTCAGCATGGAAGTCGCCTGGCACGTTGAACCAGTCACAGTAGAACCATTCGCCTGGCTGTAGCTCGTGCTGCAGCTCACCCTCGCTAGACCAGTACTGTGAAAAGCCGCTCTCGCTGCCATCAGCGAAGTAGCCGTCGCAGAAGATCCACGGCTCACCGTAGCCGTCCGGAATACTCTCGGTGATCGAGATGTACCCAGCTCCAACTTGCTCATCGGTGAAGCTGCCGTTGTAGGCGGACTCACCAACCGATGAGGAGACCGTAAACGGGGCGTCCATCGGCCAGCAGTTTGCCGCCAATTGGTAATAGTCGCCGTCGTAGTCCTCTTCGCAACCGAGCTTGTTGATCTGGACCGCGCCGACAGCGATCGGATCAGCAAGCGTCGGTTCTTTGGTGACGACCACCAGATCGTCAACCTCATCGAACATCGGATCATCCGGGGTTTCGCCCGGCTGAACCTGTAAATCGGTGACCCGCACATTTGAGCTGCTGCTGAGCTTGATGTCATTGTTCGCCGCGCTCACACTATTCGGCGAGAACGGCATGGCCGCCATCGCCAGCATCAACACGATCAGTGCGACCGCGCCAAGCCGGATCACTCGCCCGCCATTGCCGCGACCATGTCCACTTATCCGCTTTCTCTTCGAGGTCTTCATGTACGTGCTCCTTCGGTCTCTTTCCATAACCGCTCGTCAGTTCGTCGACATAGCTATCCTGAGCCCGACGAGCAATCGGAACATCCAGGGGATCACTTGCTTTTCAAGAAGCATGGATGCACGCGGCGATAAGTGAATTCACGTAGAGGCGGACCAACGGACGCCGCCTGAGCGACCGCCCGTATGAGCAGAATGAATTTACGGATTTCTTGCTATACGAAACCCTGCCTCAGGGCGTGCGCGGCGGCGGCGGTGCGGGAGTTGACCCCCAGTTTGTTGAGAATGTTGAGCACGTGCGTCATCGCGGTGCGATGACTGATAAAGAGTGCTTCACCAATCTCCTTGTCGGACTTGCCTTCGACAAGCAGTCGCAAGACCTCGAGCTCGCGCCGGGTTATGCCGGCCGCGACTGCCGCGGACTTGTCTGCTTCGCGCGCGGCCGCGGCGACCGCCGCCGCCGCGGTCTCGTCAGCGCTACTTGCCACGTAGGTAACGGCGTCTTCCATTGACATCGCCTGTCCGGCGTTCCAGGCCGCTGCAAACGAAGCAGAGTCAAGTCCGGAACGAAGCGCGGCGGTCGCCCGCTCCTGGAGATCGCGCTCTTTCGGCGGGAATTGATATCCAATCCGCGTTTGCATGCCCTCGGCAGCCCCGAGCAGGCGAACCGCGCGCTCCTTCAACCCGGCACGCATCGCGATCACCGCCAATCCCGATAGGCTTTCGGCAAAACCCGCGACATTCCCCTGCTCCGCGCGGAGCACGAGGCTCTCTTGCCATAAAGCGGCAGAGCGGGCGAGATCTCCCTGGTCGCGCAGCACCTCCGCCAGGTTGTGGAGCGAGAGCGCCGCACCAGATCGATCGCCGCGTTCTCGATACGTTGCAAGCGCCTCTTCATATCTGGCGGCCGCTCGGACGAGATCGCCCGCTTCGAATGCCGCGACACCGAGATTGTTCAGCGCCAGAGCCGTCCGGAGTTGATCTCCGAGCTCGCGCCAAATCACGAGGCTCTCCTCAAAGAGCGCGGTCGCCCGTTCGGGATCGCCCTGACGCCGGGCAACGATGCCCAGATTGTTCAGTGATGCTGCCATCCGGAGCCGATCACCCGAGGCGCGGAAGATCGCGAGCGCCTCTTCGCCCAGGTGTTGCGCGCGGGCGTAATTTCCCTGATCCTGCGCGACGACCCCGAGGTTATTGAGGGCGCTGGCAACGACTGATGTGTCGTTCAACTCCCGTGCAATTGAAAGCGCCTCTTCGTACAATGCGATCGCCCGGTCATACTCGCCCTGTCTCCTGGCGAGTGTGGCGGCAGCGATCAATGCGCTGGTGCGTTCCTTTGTCCCTTGTCCTCCAGCCGCGAGCGCCCGATCGGTCCAGGTGCGCCCCTCCGTCAAGTTGCCCCGGATCTCCCAATACTGCGGAAGGGCTCCGGATATCGCCTGCGCTGTCGCTGCATCGCCCCGTTCGATCGACCAGTTCAGCGCGGTTCGGAGATTGTCGAGCTCAGCATCGAGCCTCAGCAGGGAAGCCGCCTGGCGTGGACCGCTCAACTCTTCGCGAGCGCGTTCAACCAGATTGCAGAAGTAACGCGCATGTTTATCCCGCAGCACTTTGTCCTCGGCCGCCTCGGCGAGGAGCTCGGAGGCAAAATCACGAATCGTTTCGAGCATGCCAAAACGGGCCTCGCCGTCCGCGCCTTCGATCTGCCGCACCAAGCTGTGGTCGACCAGTCCAGAGATGCCGTCGAGCACCTCGAGCGAATCGAGTTGAGCGGCGCCGGCTGTTCCCGGATCGACGACAAGCTCCTCCGCTGCTTCAAGCGTGCATCCGCGAGCAAAGATCGCGAGCCTCCGGAAGAGTGTCTTTTCGCTTTCGTCAAGCAGGTCGATGCTCCACGAAATCGCGTTCCGCAGCGTTTGCTGGCGTTCGGGCAGATCGCGCGGCCCTCCTGTGAGCAGTTGAAGCCGGTTCGCAAGCCTCGGCAGCATCGCGCTCGGCGGCAGGAGCTTCACGCGCGCAGCGGCCAGCTCGATCGCCAGCGGGAGACCGTCCAACCGGGCGCAAATCTCCGCGATGACTGCCGCGTTCTCCTTCGTCAGCTCGATATCGGGCCGAACCGCTTGAGCACGCTCGAGAAAGAGAGCGACCGAAGGATTCCGTGCCAATTCGGCAAGCTCCGGGAGCCGCTTGGGATCGGGTGCCGGCAATGGCGAAAGTGGAAGCTCGCGCTCGCCCCGAATGTGGAGCACCAACCGGCTTGTGACCAGTGCTTTGACTTCGCCGCAGGCGCCGAGCAGAGTCGCCAGCGAGGTCGCCGCCTCGGTCACCTGCTCAAAGTTGTCGAGCACGAGGAGAACGCGTCGATTCCGGAGCGCGTCGCGGAGCCGGACATCGATCGGCAGATCGCCATCCTCGCGGATGCCGACCGCTCGGGCAATCGCCGGAAGCACGCCGGCGGAATCGATAACATTGGCGAGCGCGACGAACGCGACTGCTTCAAACCCCTCGCGGATTTGGTCCGCAACTTCGAGCGCAAGACGCGTCTTTCCGGTTCCGCCCGGACCACTGAGCGTCACGATGCGCACATCGGGTCGCTCGATCATCGCGGCGACTTGTTCGAGCTCATGCTCCCGGCCGATCAGCGCGGTGAGTGGAGCCGGAAGTGTGCTGTTGATCTTCTCGGACATCGCGTCGGGGCTTGTCCCATCATGAGCGAGCGGCGGTTTCGCTTTCGGAACGCTTGCGACCTTGGGCTCCATGATGATCGTAGCCGAACCCTCCGTCAAATGTGGGCAAATCACGGGGACCGGCAGACGGTGCATGCTATGATCCCGCCGGGAGAAATCGCGATCATGGCAGACTCGTTCGACTCGAATCACCTCAGTTCCGAGCTTCTTTCGTTCGGCGAGGCCGGCCGGTTGACCGGTAAACCCAAGGCATATCTGAAGGAGCTCGCCGAATCCGGCCACCTTTCTGTTCGGCTCCAGCCCGCTAATGGCGAATCGAAGCTCCGCGTCACTCGTTCCGGATTGGCGGAAGCTGGACTTCTCCACACTGATTTTGATATCGCGTTGCCGGATCGAGGGGATGTCGGCGAATTGATCGCGTTGGTTCGCGAACAGGCATCGCGAATCTCCGCCCTCGAGGAGCAGCGCTTTCAACTCGGCGCGCAATTGGGAGCGGCGATCGAACGTGTCGCATCGCTCGAGGATCAGGTTTCCGAGTTGGTTCAGTCAAGTGACATCGAGAATTCGACGATTGAAGCCATTTCGGCAGAAGCAAACGGACACGGTCATTCGGTTTCGGCATTCCGTTCTCTCGTCGAAGCTCGCGCCCGGAATGTGCGCCTGCCAAATCCGATCCGCGCCCGCCTGGCATCCTCACGATTTCATCTTCCGAGCCGGAGAGAGCACTGACCCGCTCGTTGCCTTCCAACCTTGAGGTCGACATGAGAATCGCGGTTCTGTCGGATATCCACGGGTTCAGCATCGCGCTCGAAACGGTTCTCGCCGATATCGATCGCACCGGTCCGTACGACGAGATCGTCGTCGCGGGCGATCTCTGCGAGGTCGGACCTGCACCGGCCGAGGTGCTCGACCAATTGCAATCGCGCGAATTGACCGTGCTTCAAGGGAACACGGACTTCGATATCGTCGAAGCTGCTCGCATGGGCGTCGGTCGCGGTTCGCTCGATTTCGTGCTCGATCAGATCGGCGACGACGGCGTCGACTACCTCGACAAGCTGCCGCTCTCACGCCGAATCGTCCCGCCAGGAGCCACGGCGCCTGAGCACGACCTCCTGGTTGTACACGCCAACCCGCGGAATCTCATCGATCGAATCGAGCCAACCATGAGCGACCGTGAGCTGCGCGAAGCGATCGGCGACGAGACCGCGGGCGCGATCGCGTTCGGCCACTTCCATGTCTGCTTCATCAGATCGCTTGACCAACAACTGCTGGTCGACGTTTCGGCGACCGGCAACCCAAAAGACGGCGATCTCCGCTGCAAGTATGGCGTCCTAACGTGGGACGAGGACTCCAGAACATGGAGCGCGGAGCTCCGCAAACTTGACTATCCGCTCGGCGAAACTGAAGAACAAATCCTCCACAGCGCTCTCTCAAACCCCGAAAAAGTGCTCAAAAAACTCATCAAAGCCAGTTACTGACCCGACCAAATTGCTCGATCTGTTCGTTTGCCACATGTAGGGGCGGTTCGTGAACCACCCTGGCTTGAACACCCTATCTTTCTTTCGTCGGACGGCCAATGTCGGCGATCGCCGTAACTAACATGTTTCCGGGTCCGAACATTGGGTGAGCAATGCTGCCGCCAGACGATTTGCGCATCGCGACTGCTTTCCCTAACGAGCAGATGGGATCGAGGCGGTTCTTACCCGGCCGCCCGTGCCCGGCGAATCTGATCGGCATGGTCGTGCGCGTGCGGTCCGTACGCCTCCAACCACTGGATCGCGCCGAACTCGCCGAATTGCGAATGGTGTCCCGGACGAGCCCACTCCTCTTCGGATAAGGTATGTAGCAACAACGACGTCGACTCGCGCGCGTATTTGAACGCGGTTAGCGCCGATTCGACCGGCAGGTCATAGTGCAATTTGGCCGCCCATAGCTCTTCGTCGTACCCCTGAATGAGTGGGTTGTCTTCGGCGATGATCCGCCGAATCCGGATCGCGGCGTTCATTTCGCTGTCCCCGAGGTGATGCACGACCTGGCGCGGGCTCCATTCGCGGGGGGCCTCGCGCGCTTCCCAACCGGTGGGGTCAATTCCCTCGAGCACCCGCATAACCTCGTTGTACCCATCTTCATACAACTTGACCAGACAGTTTCGTTCTGCCAATTCCACGTTTTGACGCCTCCGTGCCTTTTTTCGTTCGAATGCCTTGGCCCGGAATCATCCCAGATCCGGAATGAACCGAGCGCAACCCTGTAGTCGCGCAACTATTGCGCTCGTCTCCGCGATTTCTTTGCGAGCGCGATAAATCGCGCGGCAATACGCCAAACCTCCGGCTTGCTTGATGGACCCTCACCCTGTAGTCGCGCAATTTATTGCGCCAGTATCTGCGATTTACTTGCGAGCGCGATAAATCGCGCGGCTACATGACTACCATCGCCGTTTATTCCCGAAGCGAACCTTGTAGACGCGCAATTCACTGCGCCCGTATCTTCGTTCTGTTGACGAGCGCGATAAATCGCGCGGCTACATATCTTCTTCCGCTGTTACTTAATTGTCGCTGATAATGGAACGCTTTGGTTGGCTCTCTGGTAGATTTGGTTTTCGATTTGAGGCGTGTAACGGAGAGAAACTCGATGTCAAAGGACGGCATCCTCAAAGAAATGATCGACGGCTACGCCAAGTTGAACGAACTGCTCGCGGAGGTCGGCGAAGAGCGCATGACCATACCGGGCGTCGCCGGCGATTGGTCGATCAAGGACATTATCGCGCACATCAGTGTCTATGAATGGTGGACCGGGAATTCATTCGAACGCGAACCTGGCCAGTTTTGCCCGATCATCTCAACCTCATCGAGACCGATCGGCGCAACGCCGCCTTCTACGAAGAGAACAAAAACAAGTCACTTGACGAGATTCTGACCGCCGCGAAGCGCCACCACGACACGTTCGTGGAAGCGGTCGCGAGTCTGTCAGATGAGGATTTCGCCGGCCAAACCCGCCTTGGAATGCCGCCAGGCGAGGAATGGGAGCTCACCAGTCTGATTCCGGGGGCCGCAAGTCGACATTACGACCATCATGCCGAAACGATACGCGCCTGGCTGAAGCTCAAGTCGTAGTTAGGCGAGTTTGACTTCGATGCGTTTGACGCCTTCCCTTCGCATCCTGCGACAAACTGCCGCGAACTCGTCGAATCCCTCCGTGAACGTGCCGAAGATGTTCACCGGCACCGGTCCGTCGGGCATCGACGGTACCGCGTCTCGATCGTAAAACCAGCAAAGCTCGGCGAAGCTCTTTGGAAAGCCCCACATCACCCCACCGTCGAACCGCGTGTACGCGAGATCTCTTGGCAGAACTTTGCTCGTGGCGTTTTCTGGGCCGAGTCCTGGATCGGTGTCCAGAATGAAGGCGACTTCGCTGCCGGAATAGGTGGCGTGATGCGCCTCTCCGGCCCGCGGTAACAATGCGATCACCGCGGCGCAGGTCTTCGGCGCTTGATCCTCGAGCAGCTCGGCGATCGCGGTGACGCCTTCATCGACAAAGGTGATGCTGAGTTTGCGCGTCATTCCGGTTACTTCCCCTCCGAGATTGAACTGAGAATCTGGTCGATTCGTTCGGCCACGATCAACTCCTGACCCGGTAGCAACGCATGTGTGCTGATCTCCAACGTGCCACGCATGACGCTCACATGAATCGGGGGATCGCCTTGATTGAGGAGTCGCCGGATTTCCCCGGGGCTCCAGAGTCCGTTCTTGGGATAGAGCCGGACCGTTGGCGCCGGCCACAACTCCCAATCGCCTTCGATCACCGAGGTCAGGTCATCGCGCTCCACCAGGGCGTCATGTAACCGCTCGGCCTGCGCGAGATGGGCGCGGTAATCTGCTTCATGATCGATCGCCGGCAGGAGTTTCAGCGCGGTCCAGAGCCCGACCATCGCCTCCTTACTGACCTTCATGCCGCGACCAACCGCCGCGTTTGGACTGCCGTTGACCCGGGCGGCAGCGATCAGATCCGCGCGGCCGGCGAGCAGTCCGGAATCCTGTGGTCCCCGGATGCCTTTTCCGCCGCTGTAGATCACAAGATCGGCGCCTTCTCGAATCCACCGGCGAAGATGATCGAGCGGCGGGATCGTGGAAGCGGCGTCGACCACCACCGGCACACCGCGCGCATGTGAGATCTCCACCAGCGTCTTGAAATCGAGCGCGCCCGGCCCGGTGTTTCGCGAATCGACATACGTCACGCACGCGGTGCGCTCGTTGATCGCCCGCTCGAGCTCCCAGGGGTGTGTCACATTGGGAATGCCGATCTCGACCATCTTCCCGCCCGCCGCGCGGTACATCTGGTCGTAATCGATCCGGTGAGCGCGATGAACGATCACCTCATTCTTCATGCCGGCTGAATCGGGGAGTCGATTGACGCGTTCCGGATCGGTGCCCGCGATACAGGCTGCAACCGAGAGCAGCATGCCCGCGGCGGAACCAGCCGTGACATAGCCAGCCTCCGCGCCGGTGACCTCGGTGATGAGCTCACCGACCTTTGCGTTGAGCTCCTCGATCACGACGAATGCCTTCGAGGCTTCAACCATCGCGGCCGTCACCTCCGGGCTCATCAAGCTGCCGCCGACCGCCGTGGTCGCGCCACGGCCATTAATGACAGTGCGCACACCAATGCGGTCGTAGATATCGGTCTTCAACGCATCTGGCAGGACTTGTGTGTCAACCATGATCGGCTTCTCTTGCCTCTCGTCTACCTAAGCGGAAAAACGGTCGATTGCACGCAGGGCGTCATGGAGCGACTCGACCCTCACCGCGCCCTCCAGCGGCTCGAGCGAGTAGTCGTCGAGCCATTTCAGCCCCGACGATGTGATCAAGCAGACGATCGACTGCTCCTTCAATGTCGGATTCTCGCGGATCGCCTGGATCGCTCCGGCAACGGACGCGGCCGAGGATGGCTCGACCAGCAGGCCGTTTCTAGCGAGCAGTCGTCCGGTGGCCATGATGTCGTCGTCGGTGACGGCAACGCCAAACCCGTTGTTGCGCCGTATCGCCTCGAGCGCCAGATTGCCGCCGATTGGATCGCCGATCGAGAGCGCGCGCGAGTAAGCTCCTTCGAGGTATGCAACCTCAGGCAATCCCTTCTTCAGCGCGTTCACATAGGGTGCGGCGTTGGCGGGCTGGCACGGACAGAGCCGTGTCTCCAGGTTCCGAAGACCAAGGCGGCGAAGATCGGCGATTGCGCGGTCGAAACCGACGATGCCGTCGCCGCCTGCAGCGGGGAAGAAAGCGACATCGGGCATCGTGCCGCCGAGCTGCTGGTACACCTCATATCCGATCGTTTTGTACCCCTCGGCGCCAAAGGGATTCGCAACCGGCAAATCCCATGAGTTCGTGGATGGATACCAGCCTTCATTCACAAGCCGTGTCATCAACTCCCAGTTGACTTCATCTGAAGCGAAGATCGGCAATCCGCCGACGAACCGGATCGCCCGTTGAATCAAGGGCGGCATGCGCGGACTTCCGACCACAACGGCCCGCATTCCGTGCGCGGATGCGTAACTCGCCATCGAAAAGCCATGGTTTCCCGTCGACCAACTGATCGCCGAATCGAATCCCATCGCTTTACCGACGCCAAGCGCCACCGAGTGGAAGCGGTCCTTGTGAGCGGCGGTGGGGTTGCACATCTCTAGCTTCAGGTAGATGCGATCGTTGCCGGTCAACTCGTTCAAAGCGTCGATCTGGACGAGAGGAGTGTCTCCTTCACCAAGTGTCAATCGATACTTCTCGCCGATTGCAGGCAATTGGCCGGCGAATTTCCAGATGCCTGCCGCCGAGCGCTTTGGAGGCGGAAGGTCCTCAACCTTGTCGTACGCAACAACGTGCGGAACGTGACGCCCAACCGTCGCGCACCGAACGCATTCGGTAGCGAGCTCGCTCCATTCAGCAGGATCGCCGCACGCCGGGCAAACCAACCCCCAACCCAGCAACAAGCCTATTTTGCTGACCGCTTCCGGCATTGCAGCTCCTCGATATCCACATTAGGTGCAGAGTTGACCGCCGTCGGCGACGATCATCTGCCCGTTAATGAATGATGAATCGTCGGACGCCAGAAACGCCGCCACCGCCGCGATCTCCTCGGGCTGCCCACGCCTGCCGATCGGGATTCGTTCGACAAGCTCTTCCTGGGTCAGCCCAAGCTGCCGGATCGCCTCGAACATCTTCTCGGTATCGGTTCCGCCGGGAGCAATGCCGTTCACCCGGATGCCCTTCGGTCCAAGATCGCGCGCAAGGCTCTTCATCAGCATCAGCACTCCGCCTTTGGACGCGGCATAGGCAGGCACGTTGGCATCGGCGACATAGCTGTTGACGGAGCCAATCACGATGATCGAACCGGAGTTGTTCGGGATCATCACCCGAGCGGCCTCGCGAGCGCAATAGAAGACACCCGAGAGATTGACGTCGATGATCCGGCGCCACTGTTCATCCGTGACGTCGAGCACGGGTCCGAGATAAGCGGACATGCCCGCCAGCGCCGCGTTCGCGACCAGAATATCGAGCTTCCCAAATTCGCTGATTGTGGCGGACATCGTCGATGCGACGGCACGGGAATCGCTGACATCGAGCACTCGGCCGACCGCGTCATGCCCGGCCTCCCGTAGTTCCATGGTGATCTGGCGCGTATTCTCCATGTGCACGCCGGTCACATGCACCGAAGCGCCTTCAGCCGCCAGCTTCCGCGCAATCGCCGCGCCGATCCCCGCTCCGGCTCCGGTCACGAGCGCCACTTTGCCCTTCAGTCGCATCCGCGTCTCCAACTTCTCGATTAGATTCGACCGGTCCATGTGATCGATGTGGACCGAGTCAGATGACAACGCATGGCCGGCCGCATCGATCGATCGCGAATTCGGATGATCGGTTGCGGCACTTTTCCACGGTTGTCGATCCACGTTTTGGCAGGATAAAAAGACGGATCGGTCGTGTCAACAACCGTTGGTCCCGAGCTCGTTATGGCGCACCGATCTGTTGTCGCAACGCGTTGATCCGTTCCTCCCAGCCGTGCGCGATCTCCAGGTGCTCGCGCATCGCATTGCGAGCGCGAATTGGATCGCGGCTCCCGACGGCGTCGAGCAGCACGCGGTGACTGTCGTACTCGTGCGCAGAGATGTCCGGCAGCGAATGCTCGACGCGCAGTCCCTGCATCAACCGCGCCTGGGTCAAAAGTTGGGCCATTCGGTAGAGCGGTCGGTTGTAGCCGGCACGAGCCAGCGCTTGATGAAAGTCGGACGTGATGTGCGAAGTCGGCCGGCCGCGTGCCACGGAGCGCTTCAACCGCTCGAGAATCTCGCTCATCTCCTCGAAGTCCTCCTCGGTCGCCCGCACCGCGGCCATCGAAGCCAGCTCGACCTCGACCACCATCCGCGCGTCGAGCACTTCGATCGCGCCGTTGTGAGAAAAGATGTCGAACAGCACCTCTGGCTCGGTTGTTGCGTGCGGATCGCGGACAAAGCAACCGCTGCCGGGCCTGATCTCGACCACACCCATCGACGCCAGGCCCTGCATCGCCTCACGCAGAATCGGCCTGCTTACCGAGAGCTGCTCGGCGAGCGCATGCTGCGAAGGCAAAGGCTGGCCCGGCCGAATCTCGCCGGATTGAATGAACGAGAGCAAACGCTCCAGCACTGTTTGTGCAAGCGATTGCTTTTCGATTGGTTTCAGGTGTTGGTCGATCTGCTGCACGATTATTCCCTATCTCGTCAACTTTGCCCCATCCGCTGCTGACTCATTCGCGAGATGCTTGCAATCCTACTACTCCAACACTACAACCGGTATGACCTGTTGACGACTCGGAACCCAGGACCTATGATCCGGCAATCGGCAACAATCTTCGATCTCGCGCGTGTCAGTCCAGTCGGTTCGCGTCTCTGGAACGGCTTTTGCCCTGGACAACGCCGTTTCCGCAAACAAGCGTCGGGCTTTCTCGATCGTCGAGAAGGCGAAGAAGGAGGAGACCAATGGTGGACAAACAAGAGGTTGCAAAACTCGTCGATGGTGTGCTCAAGGGACAGGTTTCGCGTCGCGAGCTCATGCAGCGGGCAGCAGTTCTTGGATTCGCCGTTCCCGGCGTGCTAGCGATGCGCGCGGTCCCCGATGCCGCCGCCGCGCCACGCGCCCAGGACACCCCGAAGCCCGGTGGCTCGCTGAAGGCGATTGTGGTTGACGACCCGAAGTTCCTCGACATCCACGTCACACAGCTCGCTCAATCGCGCAATGTCATGGCGAGCATTTACGAAACGCTGACCTACATCGACGCCGCCGATCCGACGTACCCCATCAAGGGCAGGCTGGCGACCGAATGGACCTTCACCGAGCCAACTAAGCTCGATTTCAAGCTGCAGCCGGGCGTGAAGTTCCACGGAGGCGAAGACTTTACCGCCGAAGACGTGAAATTCACCATCGAGTACGTCAAGAACCCGGACACCGCCTCGCCGAACGCCGCGATCATCAGCCAGATCGATACGGTCGAAGTGCTCGACCCGTTGACAGTGCGCCTGAACCTATCGCAGCCGTGGCCAGCACTTCCCGCGAACCTGACGACAATTCAGATCTACCCCAAAACAGCGACCAAAGACTCGCTGGCCGAAGCTCCGAATGGCACGGGACCCTTTACCTGGACGGAGTGGATTCCAGGCGATCACATCACCATTACCAAGAACCCAAATTACTGGATGGAGGGGCTGCCATACCTCGACGAGATCATCTTCCGCCCGATCAAGGAGAAGGCGACCAGTCTCTCCGTGATGGAAGCCGGAGACGCGGATCTTCTATTTACCCCTGAGCTCAAGGACAAGGCGACGATTGACGCGAATCCAAATCTCAAGTCCGCGCCTTCGCTGCAAAGCGACTCCGGCTATATCCAATACGTCAATCACAACCGCATCCTCGCTGACCAAAACCTTCGCTTGGCGCTGGCATATGCGCTCGACCGGCCAACGATTTTCGAGGCATTCCTCTCTGGGCAGGGCGCGAAGAACACCAGCCCGTGGGCGAGCAACCACTGGGCATACAACCCGATCAACGACACGGCCTTCGACTACAACCTCGAAACGGCCAAGGGCTACCTCGAGGCGGCCGGTTATGTCGACGGCAAGAAGGATGGAACCCAGCTTCAGGTCAACATCGTCTACCCGGCAGGCTATCCGGAATGGAAGCAAGGCTCCGAAATGTTCCAGGCGGCCCTGGCAGAGCTCGGCGTCGATCTGAAAGTCGAAGAGTTGGAGCTTTCGACCTGGATCGACCGCATCGTGACCACTGACGAATTCGATCTCTCCTGGGACTATCACTTCCAACGCGCGGTCGACCCCGCCTGGACGCTTTCGCTCGCCTTCTTCTATCCGCCGGTGGATGGAAATCTCTGTCGCTACAAGGACGATCAGATCGCCGAGATCATCTCGACGGGCGGCTCGGAGCTGGATCAGGAGAAGCGCAAGGAGCACTACTTCAAATTCCAGGAGCGCTGGAACGAGATTGTGCCCGGGATTATCGTCGGCGAATTCCTGCTCTATCACGTTGTCGCATCGTACGTCGAAGGATTTGCGACCGACCCACTCTTCTTCCAGGACTTCCGCACGGTGTGGCTGAACAAATAGCCACCCGTTAGCTCTCTGCAAAGGACCGGATCGGAGGCGCTAAAATGCCTCCGGCTCGGTCTCTTTATTCGATTCATCGATCCGGCGGACCATGGGTAACTACCTCGTTCGGCGCCTCCTGCAAGCGATTCCAACGCTCTTCCTCATCTCCGGGATCGTCTTCCTGGTGGTCGATTTCATTCCAGGAAATACCGCCGCGGTCATGCTGGGTCAGGGCGCCAGCCCGGAGAACGTTGCCAGGTTAAGTAAGCAGCTTGGACTCGACAAACCGCTGCCGGAGCGATTCGGGGTCTGGCTCGGAGACGTGCTCCAGGGCGATCTGGGCCGCTCATCGATCAGCCGTCAGCCCGTCTGGACGCTGCTCGGAAGAGCGATTCCGGTCACACTCTACCTGACGCTCTTTTCGCTGCTGATCGCGATCGCGATCGCGATTCCAGCGGGCACCATCTCCGCGCTCAAGCGAAATAGCTGGGCGGACCTCTTCTGCACGACATTCGCGTTGCTCGGTCTCTCCATCCCGGGTTTCTGGCTCGCCATCCAGTTCGTTTACCTCTTCGGCGCCAAGCTAAAGTGGGTGCCGTTGCAGGGGTATATCGGGCCGCGCGAGGATTTCCTTGGAAGCATAGAAACCATGTTCTTGCCGGCACTGACACTCGGAATCTTTCTCGCCGGTCCGCTCACTCGATACCTCCGTTCGAGCGTGCTCCAGACGATCTCGCAGGAGTTTGTCCTTGTTGCCCGAGCGAAGGGCTTGACTGAACGGCGCGTGCTCTTAAGCCACATTTTGCGTACGTCGCTAATCCCGTTCGTCACCGCTGTTGGCATCCAGTTCGGATACCTCTTAGGCGGCGCGGCGGTGATCGAAACGGTCTTTACGCTTCCCGGGGTCGGCTATATGGCGGTCAATGCCATCAACGACCGCGATTTCCCGGTGGTGCAAGGCGTTGTCCTGGTGGTCGCGGTTGGGTTCGTGCTGATCAACATCCTGGTTGACGTCGTCTACTCAATCCTTGATCCGAGGATTCGAGTCGGACGTGGAGGCTCCTGATGCCTTCGACACTCGAGCCCGCCGCGATTGAACCGTTTCGAGGACGATCGAGATCACGAAATGCTCGTGGTCTTCTTAACGCGGCACTGAGATGGAAAACCTTTACGGTCGGACTGTTGTTGATCGCGATGTTCGTGCTCGCCGCGCTTCTTGCGCCTCAAATCTCGCCGTACGATCCCGCAAAGCCCGACTTCAAATCGCTGATGCAAAAACCGAGCTTCGATCACCTCTTCGGCACCGACGACAAGGGCCGTGACATCTTCTCCCGTGTCGTCCACGGCACCCG
The DNA here is from genome assembly GCA_964371945.1 of uncultured Sphaerobacteraceae bacterium. Lineage (GTDB taxonomy): Bacteria > Chloroflexota > Chloroflexia > Thermomicrobiales > UBA6265 > CAYJPA01. The sequence goes on from CAYJPA010000007.1 coordinate 27,080, forward strand.
GGTCTCGTTCGCGATCGCGATCGTCTCGGTCGCGCTCGCAACCTCGATCGGACTTCCGCTCGGCCTGGCATCCGGCTACTTTGGCGGATTCATCGACAGCGTCATCAGTCGCCTGGTAGACGCCCTGTTCGCTTTTCCGCCGATCTTGATGGCGATCGCGATTATGTCCATTCGCGGAAAAGGGGAGCTCAGCGCGATGATCGCGATCGGGTTGATCGCGATCCCCGAATTCGCGCGGGTTTCGCGTTCGGCCATGATCGCTGAAAAAGAGAACGATTACGTGCTCGCCGCCCGGGCCATCGGTTGCACCTCGACCCGAATCATCTTCAAAGGGATTCTGCGCAACACGCTCGGCCCAGTGCTCGTGCTGATCTCGCTCGGATTCGCGTTCGCGATTTTGAACGAAACCGCGCTCAGCTTCCTCGGTCTGGGCGCGCAGCCGCCTTCATCGTCCTGGGGCGCGGATGTCGCCGCCAGCCGTCGCTACATCCGCGAGGCGCCTTGGCTCTCGGTTTACCCCGGACTGGCGATCGTCTTCCTCGTGCTCGCCCTCAATCTCACCGGCGACGGCCTCCGCGACCTCATGGACCCCCGCCGCAACCGCCGCTAACCTCCCGTTATCCTTCCGATGAAGATAGGTTTGCCAAATGTAGGGGCGGTTCGCGAACCGCCCGGCCCAAGGTCGCGGAATCACGAATCGACGCGCGGATTTCCCCCAACAACGGATTGACATGTCGCGCCCTGAGCGATTCCCGAATCGCCCCCGCAATGTCGCCACGTGCCGTTTCAAAACTGCTTGTGATGGAACTAGGGCACTGCGATGTAAAAGAGCAATTCGCCTTGGCGAACCGCGGGCATGGACCGCGCGGCCCAGATCGGACCCGATGCCGGAGCAACGACTTCAGCAATCACATCCCCAAACAAGTCGATGATCCGGCCCAGCCGATCACCCTCGTTAACGACGTCGTACAAACCTCGCTCGGACTCGAAAAACCCTGTAGCGGGAGCATTGACATCGACGGTGATGAGCGGCGCGTGGCCGAGTCGTTTCGGGAACTCCCACTCGGGACAAATCCCCATGTACGCAAGCAAATTGCGCAGGCCCAGTTCATAGACCGCTACATCGGCCGGATCACAACCCGCACGGCCTGTCGTCTCAGTACCGAGGGTCACAATCCCCCGACTTGCCGTTTCGGCGTTGAACGGGCCGGGTGAGTCGGGAATTCTCCATAGTTGCTCGATCCCGAAATGCCGTGAGGCTTCCTCCGACTTTTCCGCTGCCTCGCCAGGAATGTCGCGAAAGCCGATCAGCCGCGCAAAAGGTACATCGGCGCTGCCACTATGAAAATCGAGGAAGAGATCGTCCGGTCCAAGGTTTCTGAGCACGAGATCGAGCAGCTTCGCCGCGAGCTGCCGGCTGGGCGAGCCGGCCGGATCGCCTGGAAAAACGCGCGCCAGATTGAGCCCGTCGATGTGCAGCGGCGCGATCCTGGCTCTCGCTTCATAGGCAAACGGGTTCGCCACGGGAATCGCGACAAACCGGCCGCACATTTTTGCCGGATCGAGGCTAGCGGCAACTCGCCTGATCGCGGCCATCCCTTCGTATTCATCGCCATGCACCCCGGCGACGACAAAGAGCGTCCGCCCCGGCTTCGCACCACTGACCACGATCGACGGCAACAGCGCGGGCCCGCCCAGCAGATCGAGCGCGTGCAGCCAGAGCCGCTCGCTGCGACCACGCTCACGGTGCGCAAAAGCAAAGTCGTCGATCCGAATCGTTTCCATCTTCGTTCGTTCTTTCGTGATCAGCGCGATCCACCGGTGCCAGCATTCTCGCAAATGTCGAAGCGTCGTTGAGCCATCGGAATGGAATTGCTAGAGATTGCTCCGGCGGCGGCGATTCCGGATAATCGGCTCCACGATTGCAGGCAAACGACGTCAAAGGAGCGATCCCAGTGAGCGACTTCACGTGGAGTCCCGGTGAGCGGGCGCGGTTCGATGCGATCAAGGACGACCTTGCGCTCGTCAGCACAGCCTCGGCCTGCCAGTTGATGATCAACCAGGGATGGCGCAACGCCTACATGCAGGGTCTCTTGCCTCTACGGCCGCTCGGTCTTGGCAAGCGGCTCGTGGGGAGGGCCCGGACCTGCCAGTATCTGATGCGACGCGGTCCGGAGCGGCCGCATGATCCCGTCGCTCGCCGGGCATCGGCGGAAATCCAGCTGATCGAATCGATCGAGCCGGGGGATTTCTTCTGCGTCGACGCGCTGGGCGTGCAATCAGCCGGCATCATCGGCGACATCCTGACCGCCCGTCTCCATGCTCGCGGTGTGCTCGCGGCGATCGTCAACGGTGCTGTCCGCGACTCACCATACATCGCCGAGCTCGGGCTCCCGGTCTTCACTGCCGCAATCCATCCGTCCCACAGCGGCCGCGATCTCGAAGCGGTCGATTTCGATCATCCCATCAATATGGCCGGCGTTTATGTCAAATCCGGCGACGTCCTCCTGGCCGACGACGAAGGCGTGATCGCCATGCCGATCGAACTGGCCGAGTACATTGCCGCCCACGGGCCCGCGAAAGAGCGGCTCGAAGAGTGGATTCGCGGGAAGATCGTGGCCGGCGGCTCCGTTCATGACTACTACCCACCGACGGCCGAAAAACTTGCAGACTATGAGCGGGAGACCGGCCATTAGCTCAACAATTAAGAGGAGTCCCACAACGTGAAGATTACCGATGTCCGAACTGCCGAGATCAAAGGCCATGGCTACTCGACCTATGTCCGCATCTTCACCGATGAGGGAGTGATCGGGAACGGCGAATGCATTCACGGCGGCGAAGGCTGTCCCCAAATGGTGCATGCCTTGAAGCACTTCATCATCGGCGAAAACCCGCTCGATGTGGACATGCTCTTCGAAAGGATGCGACGCGGTCGCTTGTTCGACGGCGCGATGTCCGGCGCCACCGTCACCGCGATGTCGGGGATCGAGATTGCACTCTGGGATCTGGCCGGCAAAATTCTCGAAGTTCCCGTCTACAGGCTGCTTGGCGGCAAGTTTCGCGACACGATCCGGCTCTATTGCGACAGTCATGCCGGGAAGGATTTTTCGCCCGAGGCGTACGCGCGGCGGGCGCAAGAGGTGGTCGCGCTCGGGTTCGATGCGCTCAAGTTCGATCTCGATGAAACGCGGGCGGGTTTTCGCAACGACCGCTGGAACTGGCACGCGTCGAACGCCGAGCTGGACTGGATGATCGAACGTGTTGCCGCGGTACGCGATGCGGTCGGACCGAACATCGATCTCGCGATCGATCTCCACGGCCGGTACGACATCGCCAGCGGGATTGCGGTCGCCCGCGCGATGGAACCGTTCCGCCTTCTGTGGCTGGAGGAGCCGGTTCCGCCGGAGAACATCGCCGCGATGCGTGAGGTGAAGCGCGCATCGCCGGTGCCGCTTTGCTCCGGGGAGAATCTCTACCTGCGTTGGGGTTTCCGCGATCTGCTCGAGCAACAGGCCGTCGATTACATCATGCCGGATATCCCCAAGTGCGGAGGGCTCTCCGAGTGCCGAAAAATCGCGAATATGGCGGAGGTCTACTACGTACCGCTCGCCCCGCATAACGTCTGCGGTCCACTCGGCACAATGGCATCCGCGCACGTCTGCGCCTCGATTCCGAATTTCCTGATCATGGAATGGCATTGGATCGACTATCCGGGTTGGGAGGATCTCACGATCCAGGATCAACCCGTGATTCAGAACGGTCACGTCGTCTTGAACGACAAGCCCGGCATCGGGCTCGAGGTCAACGACGAAGTCGCCCGGACGTACATTCGTCCCGGCACCGAGTACTTCGGTGAACACCCGTAGGACGTTCCTTTGCAAAACCCGTCAATCGCGAGCGCCTGGAAACCTCTAGGAAAGGTTCACGCATGTTCATTGCCATTCCGCGCCGATCGCCCTTGGGATCATCAATGGTGCTAGATTGAGGTGACGGAGTTGAATTATCAGGAAGGTAATCCGGTGGCTGATTCAGAGCACGTCATGGCGTTCATCGAGATTCCACAAGGGAGCCGGAACAAGTACGAATACGATGAGGCTACTCGCTCTTTTCGGCTCGATCGCGTGCTCTTTTCATCCGTCCACTATCCGACTGATTATGGCTTCATCCCGGATACACTTGCCGAGGACGGCGATCATCTCGACATCCTGGTCATCGTGCACGAACCGACGTTCCCCGGCTGCCTGATTCCCGCGAGGGTGTTGGGCGGACTCGATATGGCCGATGAAAAGGGCCCCGACTTCAAGGTTCTGGCGGCGCCGGTCGGCGATCCGCGCTTTTCACACGTGCACTCTCTAAGAGAGCTCGGCGAACATTGGCTGCGCGAGATCGAAACGTTTTTTGCGACGTACAAGATCCTCGAGCCCAAACAGACCGAGGTCTTGGGGTGGCACGATGCGCAAGCCGCCGCATTGGTGATCGAAACGTGCCGCATCAGATACAATCAGGTCAGCAACCACTGACAGCGTCGAACCGACTTGATTTTCAGGCCTCCTCGCCGGAACGGGATTCTCCACCCCTGCGTCCGATGTCGGCCATGTGATCTCGGTCGCGGCTGACCGCTTCGCCGCCCTTTCTTCCCGCTTCGCGAGCCTCATCAGGCGTGAATTCGTGAGCGGTGCCCTTTTCGTGAGCCGCCCGTCCACCCATGCTCGCGATTTCTCGCTGTTTCTCTCGATCCATCGCCGCAAAGCCGCGTCGCCGTTCTTCCGACATGAAACCCTCCTCGACCCGGCACTGCTCAAAACCTAGGTCTTCGCTGAAATGCTCATTTCATCAGAGCGAGTCTGTTCCTTTCGCATCTTTCCCGCCTCTGCTCCAAACTCCATGCGCAAACGCTATGCCAACGTGACCTTGTGTTTGCTTCGCCGCGTGCTCCACGGCATGCCAACATCAATCGGTTACGTAAGCAACGCGAATTGGCGGAATGCAAGAGCCCAGGAAGCCAATCGCTCTCATGCCGCAACTGGACACCGTTTCAGCGTCCAATTCATCTCTTCTCACTACGTGCCAGATGCAGATTCGGATCATCGACGAGCAATCCTGAACGCAGCGTTTGCAGGATCGGCCCAAGTCCGGACTCATTCTGTGGAAACTCTTGACAATTCGAGTTGATCCTGTCAGATTGTCGACAATCAACAATCTACGGTTAACAACGATCGAGCGGTTGTCTCGATCGCACGCGTGAGCAAGGACGCGGCACATGGGGAGCTCACAGGAGCTCAATAACCTCCTCTCCATGCCAGAGAACCGTGGACTTGGCGCTGACATTGCGGCTCGGCTAAGAACCGCGATTCTCAACGGCTATTTCGGCCCCGGCGAACAGCTTCGCGAAGAGGGCCTTGCCAAGTCCATGGGTGTCAGCCGCGGGCCCCTCCGCGAAGCATTTGTCCAGCTTGAGCGCGAAGGACTGATCGTCATCCGCCGCAACCGCGGCGCCTTCGTCGCACAGCTCTCCCGCGAGGACCTCGATGAGGTCTACACCCTTCGAGTCGCAATCGAGCAGCTCGCCATCCAGCGTGCCGTGCTCCACGCGGACGAAGCGGACATCGCTGAAATGCAGACGGTTGTCGACGATATCACGCGGCGAATGGCGCGGGGCATCACGGAGAAGGAAGCCGCGGAGCTCGATCTCCATTTTCACGACTTGATCTACCAGGCCGCGAAGCACCGCCGGCTCCGCGATGTTTGGAACAACCTACGGCCACAGATCCACGTCATCCTCCTCAATCGCAATGTGGCGCATGGCGACTTCCGAGAGATCGTCGCTCCAGCCCATCAAGTCATTCTCGACGCGATTCGAAGCCGGAATTCCGCGTGGGCCGTCGAGCTGACGATCGACCACCTCCATGGTTCGTACCAGCGGGTGCTCCGCGGGTACGACCTTCGCGATCCAGAGGCAGCCGAACTGGGCAAATGAGGGAAGAGGGGAATCGTTGAGTGAGCTGTTCGATCTTTCAGGACGGGTCGCGCTCGTCACCGGGGCTGGACTCGGCATCGGCAAGGGCATTGCGCTCGGCTTTGCGAAGCACGGCGCCGACATTGTCGGCTGCGACATCAATGACGACGCGCTCGCCGCGTCGATGGCAGAAATCGAAGCGATCGGCCGCAAGACCGCATCCCTGCACGCCGATATCGGTAATCCCACGGACATTAATAATCTCTTCGCCTTGATCGACCAGTCATTTGGGCGTATCGACATCCTGGTCAACAATGTCGGGATCGGCGCGCGCTTTCATCCAGAAGATCTTCCGATCGAGGAGTTCCGGCGGGTGATGGAGATCGGAGTCACCGGTTCTCTCCAATGCGCGCAAGAGGCTGGCCGCCGCATGATCGCGGCCGGCCGCGGCGGCAGCATCATCAACATCAGCTCGATCGCCGGCGCCTCCGCGCTCGGGCGCGGAAATCTTGCCCACAGCGTCAACAAGAGCGCGCTCAACATGCTCACCAAAGAACTGGCCGTCGAATGGGCTCAACATGGGATTCGGGTAAACGCGATCCTCCCGTGTCAGGTGCTTACTGAAGGCTTTCAAGAGTGGCTCGACTCGCCAACCTTCGATCAAGCGCTCATGGATCGCTTCCTGGCAGGGATTCCCATGAACCGGCTCGCGCTGGCTGAGGACATGGCGGGTCCGGCGATCTTCCTGGCTTCGGACGCCGCCGCGATGGTCACTGGAACGCTGCTGGCGGTCGACGGCGGCAACTTGGCGCTCAACGCGGGAGGAAGCCACACATGGCTGACCGCCTGATTTCGGATTTTCGGTTTCCCAGGCGGATGTCCGTCAGAAGAGAGCGTGATTGAACCAAACGACAAGATCAAGAGCATCGCGACCAAGCCAATCGATCGCCGAAGCCTGATCAAGGGCACCGCCGCCGCTGGACTCGCGGCCGGACTCCCGAGCAAGGCCAGCAAGGTCTTTGCCGCCCGCTGTCCTGGAGGACTCTCAAATCGTGCTTTCCTACGGTACCTGGTTCTTCGAGGAACCAGGTCGTGCTGGCCGAAGCTGTGGTGGGGTCGGCGATGTGGCTTGGGTTCGAATGAGAAGGTCAAGGGAGGACTGGCAAACCGTGGGTAACCTGGGTCGAAACCTCGTAACGCATTCCGTGCATGCCGAATGCCCGAAATGATACCTGACAACCCACCCTGACTATCGTCCGAAACGGATATTCGTCATCCACACAGTCAACCAAAAGGCGGCGCAGACAAACACCCACGGGACTCGAGGCCGCGGCTATCGATGGCTCATGGTTTTGTATTCTCGTGCAGGCACTAATGATCACAGGGCGTGTTTTGCATCCGGGGATGCGTAGGTGGCCACCCTACTGGATACCTGTAAATTCCGGTCTAAAGATGGGCCACCCTGCCGGCATCAAGTAGCCCCCTATCGCCGGATGGGGGAAAGGATGTTGCGGCAGATGGAACGCAATACCGTTCAGGTCATGGTCAAACGTAGGAAGAGCCAGCGGCAGATTGCCAGTGAGTTGGAGCGCAGTCGCACCACCATCGCGCGGGTGCTGCAGGAGCCGGTCGAGCAGCCACCGATGAAGCGGCGGCGACAGTCGAAGGTCGAATCCTATCGAAGCCAGATTGAACAGGGAATCAGCGATGGGCTATCGAATGTTGTAGCTGTTCCAGCCAAGGACGAGGGGATCTCGATCCAGGAATCTTGCGACGTGGTCATTGATATCCTCCTCATTGTGCAGAAGCACGGACAGAAGTCAATCAAACCCAATTCTTCGTTTCTTCAAACATATCAGGCGTTACGACGAAAATCCATGGCAAAGACGAGATGTATCTGTTCAGTCTTGGCACGATTGGCCGTAGTCTAGGTAATTCTGAGTAGAGTTAGGACAATCATGGCCTTGAAGCGGGGGTGCTCACTTCGCGTTCTCGGCGACGGCACTGAGCAAAGGTAGTAATCTCCAAGTGGAATCACGAGAACTCTATCTTCCTAATAGAATCCCATTACTGTCGTTTGCCGCCACCGGATCGAACATGCCTCAAACGCAATTCGCCCTCCGGAATGCGAGCGTTATCCGACTCCGCGGAAGGAGGAAACAGTGGCTGAGTTGGAGATCGATACTTCCAGGCGTCTTTGTCGCCTCTGTGGGATGAGTGCTGCATTCATCGTGGCTGTCGGCGTCGTCGCCTTTTTCTACAACTGGAACGAGTACCTCTTTGCACAGCTCATGATCTCGGAGAGGAATCTCTATCCAGCGGCCGTGGGACTAGGGCAGATGAAAACCATGCTCGATACGCCGATCGAGCAACAACTCGCCGCCGGCATGATCTTCGCGATCCCGCCGGTGATCTTTTACATCGTGATGCAACGCTACATCGTGGCTGGAATTACCGCCGGCGCGGTCAAGGGTTAGTTCGTCTCAGTCAGGGAAGTGGAGTTTTTATGCGACCAAAAGTTCTGATCGTTTACGCCGGCCACAAAGAAGTCAATGTCGAGCGCGAACTGCTCGAAGCGATTGGCGCTGAAGTGATCGCCGCTGTCCGCCCCGACAGCGACGAAGCACTGGCCAATTTCGCCGATTGCGACGCTTTGATGGTCACCATGCAGCCGGTAACGGCCGAGCTCATGGAGCGCATGCCGAAGTGCAAAATCATCTGCCGGATCGGAACCGGACTTGACGCGATCGACATCCCGGCCGCAACCGAGCGCGGAATCTGGGTGACCAGCGTTCCCGATTACTCGATTGATGAGGTCTCGACCCATGCAATGGCATTCGTGCTGGCGCTGGCTCGTAATCTCTTCCGGCACCGCGCGCTGTCGCAAACAGGGTCGTGGCGATATCAAACCGAACGGCCGATCCGCCGCCTGGCGGGCCAGACGCTCGGCATTCTCGGGATCGGTCGCATCGGAGGCGCATCTGCCCGCAAGGCGCAGGGGCTCGGCTTCAATGTGATCGCGCACGATCCATACGTGTCCGACGCCAGGTTCGAGGAGCTCGGCGTGAGGCGAGTCGATTTCGACACGTTGATGGGCGAGTCGGACTTCATCACGCTCCATGTGCCATTGACCGGCGAAACCCGGAAGATCATCAATGCCCGCGCGCTCTCACTAATGAAACCGACGGCATTTCTGGTCAATACCGCACGCGGCGAAGTGGTCGACATCGATGCGCTGGTCGACGCAGTACGCGCGGGCACGATCGAGGGCGCCGGAATCGATGTGTTGCCCATCGAGCCGCCACCGCCCGATCACCCGATCCTGCACGAAGAGTCGATCCTGGTAACTCCACACATTGGCTGGGCATCGACCGAATCAGGTTTCGATGTCCGGCAGCGGGGCGCTCAGGACGTGGCCAGTGTTCTCCAGGGCAGGCGGCCCAAGTACGCCGCGAATGAGGTTGTCCCCGCTGCGACCAGTGCACTTTAGGAGCAGTAACGGTGCCTGAAGAGGTTGAACGAATTCAAATTGAGTTGACGACGGCAGGCTGCGCCATCGCTGTCTTATCGTCTATCGCAAATGTCACGTACGCGACCGGAATGGAAGTCCCGATCCCGCTTGGGGCCGGATTCGAGATGACCTACGCCCCATGGCTGGCAGTCGTGCCGGCCGCCGAAGGCGGATCCGGGCTAGTCGCGCCGAAGGGCGCCGGCGGTTCGGCCACCAAGAACGGATATGAGCTCTTCGGATTCGATGGCTTCGATAGTTTCAACCCTACTGACCCCGGCGGCAGCTACCTGACACAACTCCTCGCGGCAATCACGCAAGCAGGTGGCATTGGATCAGGGCACGGAACGATCGGCATCGAACTTCGATCGCTGCCAACCGTCGCGGCGCGTGCAATCGAGCAGGCACTGCCTCAATGGAAGGTGATCGACATCGAACCCGCCATGCAGCAGGCGAGATCGATCAAAACCAACCGCGAAATCGCGCTCCTGCGGCGGGCTTCCGCGGTCGCGGACGTGGCGCACAACACGCTCGCCGAACTGTGTCGCGAGGCCGGCCGCACTGAATTCGAGATGTTCGCGGAGATCAGCAAGCGGACCTTCTCCGCGGCCGGGCGCGATATCCCGCTTACCGGCGAGCTCGTCACCGGTCCCCGTACCGCGGTCGTCAATTATCCGGACGGCCCGCGTGAGCGAACGACCGAGCCGGGCGATGCGGCATTGATGGATTTGAGCGGTCGAGTCGACGGCTTTTGGTTCGATTGCACCAATACCCACGTCATCGGCGGCGTCAAACCGACCGCCGAGCAGATTCGATACGCCAAGGCGAGTCAAGGCGCCTGCGAAGCCGGCATGGCGGCCCTGAAGCCGGGCGCCCGCGCGTGCGACGCGGCCGCCGCCGCGGCTGCCGCCTTCGCGAGATTCGGTTTGCCCATCGCGCACTATACGGGCCACCAGATTGGCGTCACGGTCAACGAATTGCCGCGCCTGGTGCCGTACGATGAGACTCGAATTCAGGCCGGCATGGTCTTTTCGGTCGAGCCGGGCGCCTACCAGGGACCCGGCGGCACCTTCGGCTCGCGCTCGGAGAAGATGGTACTCGTCACGGACAGCGGTCCGGAAATCCTTTCAACCTTCTCCTGGGGGATCTAGATGCAGGCAACGCTTACCGATTCATCAACGCTGAGCAAAGACGACTTGCTCAAACTTTACCGGGAGATGTTGAACATCCGCCGGACCGAAGAGCAGCTTGCCCGCTCCTATCAGGGCGGCAGCATTCCGGGCGCATGCCACACCTACATCGGACAGGAAGCCGTCGCGGTCGGCGTCTGCGCTCACCTGACGCACGATGACGTCGTGTTCAGCACGCATCGCGGTCACGGTCACGCGCTAGCGAAGGGCGTGCCGCCGCGAGAGGTCATGGCAGAGCTTTTCGGGCGCGCGACCGGCTGCTCCCGCGGGCGCGGCGGCAGCATGCACCTCTTCTCGCCCGAGGTCGGACTGATGGGCACGACCGGCATCGTCGGCCCAAACATCCTCCAGGCGACGGGAGCTGGCTACAGCAAGAAATTACTTGAGACCGATCATGTCAGCGTCGGCTTTTTCGGCGACGGCGCGATGAACAACGGCGCGTTCCATGAAGGTCTCAACATGGCGGCGATCTGGGATCTGCCCGTGATTTACGTCTGCGAGAACAACATGTACGCCACCGAGGTGCCGTTTTCCTACGCGACCCGCAACGGCGAGGTCGCCGAACGCGCCCAAACCTATGGTATGCCTGGCATCCAGGTCGACGGCAACGACGTGCTCTCGATGTATGAAGCGGCGGCCGCGGCCGTCGCTCGCGCGCGCGCCGGCCAGGGACCGACCCTGCTCGAAGCCCGCACCTATCGCACCCGCCCGCACGCCGAGGGCATGCGCGACGCCGGTTATCGCACGCAGGACGAAATTGACGACTGGAAAGCGCGCGACCCGATCACGACGTTACGCAAGGGCGTGGTCGATCGGGGCATCGCGACTGAAACCGAATTCGACGAGATCGACGCCGTCATCAAGGCAGTTGTGGCTGATGCGCTCGATTTCGCGACCAACAGCCCGTACCCGGACCCATCAACCGCGACCGCTTTCATCTATAGCAGCCGTTAGGAGAAGAAATGCGAGAGCTCACGTACACAGCGGCCGCACGAGAGGCGCTGGCGGAAGAGATGGCGCGCGATTCCACGATCTTCGTGGTCGGCGAGGGCATCGGCGAGCGGGGCGGCAACTTCAACACCACGCTCGGTTTGTATGAGCTTTACGGCCCGGAACGGCTGCGCGATACCCCGATCGTCGAGCGCGGATTCGTCGGCATGTGCACCGGCGCCGCGATGACCGGAACCCGTCCGGTGGTCGATTTCATGTTCTTCGATTTCATCCTCGATGCCTTCGGCGAGATGATCAATCAAACCGCCAAGATCCAGTATATGAGCAGCGGCCGCCTCCAAATGCCGATCGTTCTTCGCGGCGCGATCGGAATCGGCGGCTCGGCCGCAACGCACCACTCCGGCAACTACTACCCCTTTTTCGCGCACATTCCCGGCTGGCGCGTGGTCGTTCCCACGACTCCTCGCGACGCCAAGGGTTTCATGAAGAACGCGCTGCGCGGCGACGATCCGGTGCTCTTTTTGGAGCACAAGCTGCTCCTCAATTCGAAAGGGCCTGTGCCTGAGGTCGAGGAGGATGAGGTCATTCCGTTTGGAGTGGCCGAAGTCCGGCGAACTGGCTCTGACGCGACCATCGTCGCGATCGGACTGATGGTCAGCAAATCGCTCGAGGCCGCGGACGCGCTGGCGAAAGACGGCATTTCGATCGAGGTGATCGATCCACGCTCGATCGCGCCGCTGGATATCGACACGATCTTGGCTTCGGTTCATAAAACAGGTCGGCTGCTCGTCGTCGACGAGGACTTTCAACCCGTCGGCATGGGCGCCGAGATTTCGGCGCAGGTCACCGAGCACGGTTTCGACGATCTCGACGCGCCAATTCGCCGCCTCAACGGCCTCCACACTCCGGTCCCGTACAGCCCGCCGCTCGAAGCGGCGGTCGTGCCGAACACGCGGAAGATCGTGCAGGCGGTCAGGGATTTGTTGGCGGAGTAATCGGAGAGAACGGCCCCCGCCTTCTCCCCCAACGTTGGGGGAGGGCGTGCAACGAGCGTCAGGTTTCTTGCTGAGTTCGATTCTTGGAGGATAGGCGGTTGGCGAGCGAAGTTGTGATGCCGCGACTCGGGTGGACCATGGAAGTCGGCCGGATCGTGGAGTGGCTTAAGCAGGACGGCGAGCAGGTTGAGGCCGGCGATTTGATCCTGGCGATCGAAAGCGATAAGGCCGTCTCCGAGATCGAGGCGCTGGACAGCGGTATCCTCCGCATTCCGCCCGATCCGCAAATCGGAGTCGAGTTGCCGGTTGGCGCTCCGCTCGGATTCATCGTGCAATCCGGCGAAGATGACCCGTTTGCCAGCGCCGCGCCGGTCGCCGTCGCGAAAACTCCGATGCAACAGGTTTCCAATATCTTGCCGGCCGGACGATTGGCGCCAGCGCTCCAAAGCAACGGCCATACGTCGAGTCAAGCGATCAGTCCTCGCGCTCGCCGAATTGCGACTGAGCTTGGCGTCGATTGGACCGTCCTCGTTGGATCAGGCAGTAGCGGCCGCATTCGCGAAGCGGATGTGCGGGCCGCCGCTCTCGCGAGACCTGCCCAATCGCAAACCCGAGCGACACCCACTGTTCGCCGTCTGGCCGAAGAGTCAGGAATCGATCTTACATCGGTGCCACCTGGTCGACCCGGCGGTCGCATCACGCGTTCGGATGTGCTTGCCGCGACTCGCTCCGGCAGCGGTTCAGTTGGCGATCCGATCAGCCAGATTCGCCGCGTCATCATTCAGCGAATGACCGAGTCTGCCCGAATCGTTGCTCCGGTAACGCTAACGACGGACGCGGACGCGACGGAGTTGGTTCGCATCAGGGCACTTCTAAAGAAAGAGGCCGTTGACGGCGAACGGATTCCGTCGTTCAACGACCTGATCGCCCGGCTGGTCGCGCTTTCGCTGATCGACTATCCGGAGCTCAATGCGACCCTGACCAACGACACGATCGTCCAGCATCAGGCCGTGCACATGGGAATCGCGGTCGATACCGATCGCGGGTTGATGGTGCCGGTCGTGCGCGATGCCGATCGCAAGTCAGTCCATCAGATCGCGGAGAATTCAGCCGAACTCATCGCGCGGACCCGCGCGGGAGCTGTTTCAACCGCCGATTTGCAGGGCAGCACCTTCACCATCAGCAATCTCGGTATGTTCGACATCGACGCCTTCACGCCGATCATCAACCTACCTGAATGCGCCATTCTCGGTCTCGGACGAATCCAGGCGCGGCCGGTGGTTATCGGCGAAAATAACGATGAGATTGCGCTGCGGAAGATGATGGCGCTGAGCCTGACCTTCGATCACCGCGTGGTCGACGGAGCGCCGGCCGCTCGTTTCCTGCAGGCGGTCAAGCGCAAGATCGAGCGTCCATATACCTGGTTGATGCGATAGTCGCGGCAGACGCCGCGTAGAGAGCTCATCACGTGATAGTCAACAAATCGAAGGCGAAAATGCTTGCCGGTGAAGCCGCGTTCGGGTTCGAGGTTGGGATGGGCTCTCCGCTCATCGCGGAGGCGCTGGCCGGGACCGGTATCGACTACATCCAAATCGACAACCAGCACGGAGACTGGGGACCGGACAGCACGATCGCCGCACTGATGGCCATCGAGAGTGGAGGCGCCACACCCATGGCTCGCGTCGCCCGCAACGACTACACCATGATCGGCCGCTTGCTCGACGAGGGTTGCATGGGCATCGTCGTACCGATGGTGCACACCGTGGAAGATGCCAAAGCAGCGGCGGACGCCGTCCGCTTTCCACCAATCGGTCAGCGTTCGTGCGGCTGGGGTCGGGTTGCCCGCAACGACGACACGTACTGGGATTGGATTGATGAGCAGGTGCTGCTGATGGTCCAGATTGAAAGCATCACCGCGGTCGAAAATGCGGAGGCAATTCTCTCAACTCCTGGTGTCGATGGCTGCTGGATTGGTCCTGCCGACCTCGCCTGGTCGATGGGTATCCACCCCAAGAACTCCGGCTCCGACGATCGCCATGCCCAGGCGGTTGCCCGCGCGCTGCAAGCTTGCAAGAACACCGGCAAAATCCCCGGCATCGCCTGTGGATCGCCCGAAGAAGCGGCCCGCCGTGCAACCGAAGGATTCCAGTTCCTCAACGCCGGCGGCGACCACACCTTGATCATGACTGCCGCGCGCGCCGGCGTGAAAACCGTCGGCCTTTTGGACGCTGGCGCGAAAGCCTCCGGAACGACCTATTAGGATTGGGAAACGAGCCCAAACAACCTGTGGCGGCGGGTCCGCGTGCCCGCCAGTTCATCAACCACACAGGTACGAATTGATAGCCAATTCACATTACTGCGTCGATCTTTAGCACGAGGCGGACACATAGGTCCGCCTCTACGGAGATGGGGTAGCTCCAATCGACGGTGCCTGAACGACAGCAGCGCGATTTCGCAATCGGCGAAACTGTCGTCCGGGCCGAGCGCGGCGGTGGGCAGGGCATCGCTGACTTGGGCAGAGCTGGAGTCCTCACTCCCGCTCGTTCTTTTCGACAAATGAATAGTCAATCGACCCCGATGGGCCGCGCGTCAGGTTGAGACACACACCCGACATGTTGAACGAGAGCGATGCAGCGCCAGTTCGTTCGAATGCCTCGATCACGCGAATCACTCCGTCAGGGTCCCAGTCTCCACCCAACCGCCTGATCTCACTCTCGTCTAGCGCCGGTTCGATAACTGAATTGGGTCCGATACTCGCCAGATGGGCGAAAATCGTTTCTCGAGCCACTTGAAGCGAGACCGCTTCGAACCCGACTTTGTCGCCGGGCCGAAGTTGAGCGAACCGGTCGAGATCGGCGCCGATCACCGTCGCGATCTTGACGTACCCACCGACTGTTTGCCGGCCAGCCAGCAGCACGATCGGTTTCCCGTCGCCCGGCACCTGGATCGCACCGTGTGCGATTCCCTCGGAGATGAGATCGGCGCCGTGGAGGTGCGCGATCGATGGGCCGTCGAGCCGAACACCCTGCCGGTTCGATTTCGAGGAGACCGAGAACTCCGAATTCAGGAATGTCGCGATGCCTGCATCGGTGAAGCGATCCGCTTGCGGTCCAAGAACGACCCGGGCAACGTGGCTCGTCGAGAGCTCGGGTGGATCGACCAAGAGACGTCGACACAGGATCGCATCTCGCGAAATCCCAGCTCGGCCAATCGGTAGTTCATCTCCCGCCTTGAGCGGGCGTCCCTGCCAGCCGCCGAACCCACCGATCAGATCCGTGCTCCGGCTCCCCATCACCGGCTCGACGTCGATCCCTCCGGCGACGCAGAGATAGGCCCGCGCCCCGAGTCCGGCAGCACCGGGATCAAAGCTGAACACGTCGCCCGCGCGAAAGTGGATCGGTTGCCAAAGCGGAAGAGGTTCCACGTTCCTTCGTGCGCCGAGGTCGCCACCTGTCACCGCGATCACAACGTCGCTCGTGAAGCTCAGCTTCGGTCCGATCAGGGTGATCTCGAGCGCCGCCGCCCCTGGATCGTTGCCGAGCAACCGGTTCCCAAGAATCAGCGCCCCTCGATCGAGCACGCCGCCCGGCGCGACGCCGTAGCGGGCCTGACCTGTACGCCCGAGATCCTGCACGGTCGTCATCATTCCCGGCTGGATCACTTTGAGGAAGACGGACTCACCCATCGCCGGATTCCAGGGCGACGAAACGATCGCGATCGATCGGGGCAAATCGAACCTGATCGCCCGCCTGCAACAAAAACGGCTCGTCTCGATTCGGATCGAACATCTTCAGCGGCGTGCGTCCGATGAGTCGCCAGCCGCCGGGCGATTCGGACGGGTAAACGCCTGTTTGGGCGCCACCGACCGCGACACTGCCAGCTGGCACTCGTGTTCGCGGATTCTCGAGTCGTGGAATCGTCAATTCGGGCGCGAGCCCGAGAAGATACGCCCAGCCGGGTGAAAATCCCATGCACGCGACCTTATAGTCACCGCCCGCGTGCCGTCGAATCACTTCGTCGCGGCTCAGTCCTAACTCCCAACCCATGTCGAGCAGGTCGGGCCCGTACTCGCCGCCGTATGCAACAGGGATGATGACCACCCGCGCGTCTCGATCCGGTCCACTGATCCCGGAGCTCGCAATCCGGCGGATGGCCGCCTCGAGCGCGTCCCCATCGGTTGCTAACGGGTCGAACTCGATCAATATCGTGGAGTACGAGGGAACGGTGTCAACCACACCCTTCAACTCTGCACGATCAAGTGCATGAGTGAGCGCAACGACGGCATCCACGACCTCAGCGTCAATTACGCGCCCGTCGCCGGCTCGGACCAAAAGCGCCGCCTCCGCCAGTGGCGCAAAGCTCAACTCATATCCGAATCCAATCGTGGGAACCTCGTTCATGCGGAAGGAGCCCGGATTGCGACGCCGGCGGCGATCAATCCTTCTCGAACCGCCTGGACAATCTCGACCGCGCCGGCGGTATCCGAATGCGTGCAGATCGTGTCTGGCTGGAGCTCGAGCTCAGTTCCGTCAATCGCGGTCAACTTCCCCTCGGTAACCAACCGCACAATCCGTCCCGCCGCGACGGCTGGATCCGTGATCATCGCACCAGGCAGGCGGCGATTCACGAGACTTCCGTCGGCGTTGTACGCCCGGTCGGCGAAGGCCTCTTTGGCGACGCGGAGCCCTGCCGATTCGGCCGCACTGAGCAACTCGGACCCCGGCATCGCAAAAAAGAGGAGGTGAGGATCGAACGCTTTGACCGCGGACACGATTGCTGCCGCAATCTCTGCATCATGATGCGCGATGTTGCTGAGCGCGCCGTGCGGCTTGACATGCTGCATCCGGAGCCCGGCCGCGCGGCAAAAGGCCTCGAGCCCACCCAGTTGATAGAGCGTGTCTGTTCGAATCTCGTCCGGTGTGCACGAGATCGGCCGCCGGCCAAAACCGACTAGGTCGGGCAGTCCAGGGTGCGCGCCGACCGCAATCCCATGTGACTTGCACGCTGTAATTGTGCGTTCAAGCGTTCGCGGATCACCGCCATGGAAACCGCATGCGACATTCGCGCTCGACAGCATCGGGAAGAGCTCGGCGTCGTAACCAATGGTGTACGCGCCGAAACTCTCGCCGAGATCGCTATTTAGATCGATTGAGATCATGGTCACCGCATCCGGGGTCTGGTCAGAAGGCCGATGGCTCCAACTCTAGCCGAAACAAGCCCCGAACGCGGCTCCCAGTTTGATTACCATCCGAGCGCGTAGCCATCGCGGCGTGGATCCGCGCCACCCATAAGGGCGCCACTGTCGGGATCGAGCATGATTCCCTGACCCCCGCCGACCATATACGAGTAGTCATCGAGCACCCGCGGCGTGTGCCCAAGCGCGATCAGCTCATCGCGAACGACTTTCGGTATGCGGGCTTCGATCTCAACGGTCGTCGCCTCGTAGGTCCGGACACGTGGCGCTTCGATCGCGGCCTGAATGCTGAAACCGTGATCGATGACGTTCGAGATCATCTGGGGCGTCGTTTCCAGAATGCCGAACGAGCCCGGTGTGCCGATCACCATGAAGAGATCGTCGCCGTGATTCACCGTGGCCGGAGCCATGCACATCTCGATTTTTTTGCGCGGTGCGATCACGTTCGAGCTGTCGGGATGGAGATCGAACCAATAGTTGAAGTTATTCAGCATCATTCCGGTGTCGCCGATCATGACCCCACTGCCAAAGCCGTCGCCGAGACTCTGCGTCACCGCGACGCCGTTTCCTTCACCATCGATCACATCGAAATGCGTCGTGCACTCCTTCAGCAATCGCTGGGGCTCGCCCGCAAGGATTGAGCCGGTCGGCGGCGTTCCCATGTACCGTTCACCTTCGCTGAGGGCCGCCCGGTTCGGATCGATCAGTCCCCGCCGGTGATCCGCGTACTCCTTCGAGATCAGTCCATCGATCGGGATATCGATTCGTGCGGTGTACTCGATCCGATCAGCGACTGAAAGCTTCATCGCCTCCATCAGCAAATGAAGGGTGTGGGAGCTGTTCTGCCCACTCGTGGCGAGATCGAACGCTTCGAGAATATTGAAGGTTTGCAGATACTGGAAGCCGGAGCATGGCGGTGGAGGGCAGAAGATGGTGTAACCCCGGTAAGTCGTCCTGATCGGCTCCGTCCATTCCGGCCGGTAATCGGCGAGATCATCCGCGGTCAAGATTCCGCCACGTTCTTGGAGTGCGGAGGCGATTCGTTTGGCCAGCGCCCCCCGGTAGAACGATTCGATACCGCCATCGATCAAGTCCTTCAATGTCTGAGCGAGCAGCGGTTGCTTGATGATTGAGCCGCTCGCGGGAGCAGTGCCCTCCCTCATAAAAACATGCTTCGTCTCGTCCGTGAGGTTTCCGCCGTTTAGCGCGGCACGGTAGAAATATTGGTTCTTGATCGAGATCGGAATCCCGCCGGCGGCATACTCGATCGCCGGTGCAAGCACTGTCGCGAGATCGAGCTTGCCGTACTCGGCGTGGGCGGTTAGCCAGCCGGCGCAATTGCTGGGCACGAGTCCCGATTTCGGACCATGCCCCTTGTCCTCTTCGCCGTCGAAAATCTCGGGCGTGGCCGCCGCTGGCGCTGGACCGATGTAATCCAATGCGCGCGTCTTTTTCGTCGAGGCCTCGTGGACCATCATGTACCCGCAACCAGCCAAACCGGACATATATGGCTCGGCCACATTGAGTGCCGCCGCGATCGCCACCGCCGCGTCGACCGCGTGCCCGCCCTGCTGCAGCATTCGCAGCCCGGCAACCGAGGCCAGGTAGTGCGCGGATGAAACCATCCCATGCGTGCCCATGATCACCGGACGATGCGTCAATCCACGATTCGGCCAAGCCATGTCTCTCTCCCTCACCCTGAGCGCTGCTTACATCACCGCGAAAAGAAGTTTCTTGTTCGAGGTCCGCATTATCGCGAAAAACGAACGATCGTGGGCGCGATCGGAAACGTGGAGCATTGAAATCACGTCTCGGTCTGAAGAGCGGTTGCTTGCAACAGGTTTGTGGTTGTAGCGTCGGCCCTGTATGGCCTCCCGTTGAAAATCAGGATGCTAAAGCAAGCTTCGTAGTCTCTTTCAATCGGATTGGCAAGAAGAAAGGCGGCCCCGTGAGGCCGCCTCTTCGCGGAGACTCCTGTCGAACAGGACGATTTAGATTTTGAGGAATTCGATCACCTTGGCGACTGCCTCGTCGGCACGCTCGAACAAAACGCCGTGGCCGCAGCCTTTCAGAAGGTAGAGCTCGGCGCCCGGAATGCCTTCCGCGATCTTGCGCGCGCCCGCGCCACCCGGTCCACAGTCGAGCGGGGTCAACGGGTCCTCGTCGCCGTGCAGCACCAGTGTCTTAGCCGTGATTGCGCCGAGCAGTCCGGTGACATCGGTTTCGGCCATGGCGTCGCAGGCGTCGGCGAAGACGCTCAGTGTCGCGTTTCGGGTGATCGATTCCTGCATCCAGCTCAACGAATGCAAATTGCCGCTGCTCACCATCTCGTCCAAATAGGCGCGCGAAAACGCGTGGGTCAGCAGCATCAACGCCAGTTCTTCGGATCCGAGTCCGAATTCCTGCGCGGTTCGTTTCCAGAGGTGGAAGAAGGTGCGCGACATCCAGTCGCATTTCGCGACCGCGCCATTGAAGACCAAACGGTCAACCTTCTCCGGGTAGCGTGCGCCGAATAGGCAGGCGATAAATCCGCCCATCGAGCCGCCGTGGACATGGCACTTTTCGATTCCGAGCACATTCAGCAGCTCGGCCATGTCGTCGACCCAGGTCTCCATCGTGTATTTCTGGTCTGGACGGTCGCTCTGGCCGTAGCCACGGTGATCGAAATCGATCACCGTGAAGTGCTCTTTCATGTGCGGGGTGATCAGAGAATACCCCTCGTGCCCGTTGACCGCGCCGCCAATCTGAATGACTGTCGGTCCGGTTCCGTTGATCTCGTAATACATCTGGATTCCGTTGACCGTCGCGAACGCCATTGCAGCCTCCCTCTCTTCTGAATCGAGCTACTCGGGAACGTTGTAGACATAGGCGGTGATTCCGCCGCAGACCATGATGTTCTGACCCGTGATATACGAGGCTTCGTCTGACGCGAGGAACAAGAACGCGTTTGCGACATCCACGGCCGCGGCCAGACGGTTCATCGGGACGACGGGAAACTTCTCCCTGAACTGCTCCATTAGCTCTTCTCCAACAAGCTGGGTCGAGCGCGGTGTATCGGCTGGACCAGGTCCGACGCCGTTGACCCGGATCTTGTGCTTGGCGAGCTCGACCGCCATCACCTTGATCAATCCGGCGATCCCGGCTTTGGTGGCCACATACGAGGCAAACTCGGCGCCGGCGCCATTCGAGTTAATCGACGTGGTGTAGAGGATCGAGCCGCCTCCGGTCTTCACCATCGCTCGCGCAAATCGTTGCCCGAGGATGTATGAGGCAGTCAAATTGACGCTCAAATCCGAGAACCAAGTTTCATCGCTGAGCTCGAGGAACTTCTCGGGACCATGAAACGGAGCGGCGTTACTGACCACGACATCGATCTTGCCATCGACAAATGCCAGCGTGTCCGCCACAAGCTTCTCGCAAGCCTCGATCTTCCCCACATCGGACTGTAATGCCAGCGCGCTCGCGCCGAGGGCTTCGACCTCGGCTTTGACCGATTCGGCCTTCTCCAACCGGATATCGGCGAGCACGATCTTGCTCGCCCCCTCTTCCGCGAACCGGATCGCGGTCGCACGACCGAATCCGCTTCCTCCGCCGGTGATCACCGCCGTTCGCCCCTGCAATCTTGGTCCAGCCATTGTTCTCCCCTCTTCTATCTCCGTTTGACCGTATCCCATTCTCCTGGGAAGATCAGTCCGCCTTCACGATTCGCGCGTTCATGTGACTTGACTCGAGGGAGCCATTGTGGGACTGCCACTTCGATTTGGGATCATCCGCAACAACATCCTGTCGTGGGATGAAACGATCGCGCAATGGCAACGATTCGAAACGGCCGGGTTCGACAGCGTTTGGAATTGCGACCACTTCATGCGTCCGAGCGATCCGGGCGGGCCGCACATGGACTCCTGGATGATTCTGGCCGCGGTTGCTGCACAGACCAGCCGGCTGCGAATCGGCGTGCTCGTCAGTTGCAACACATTTCGTCATCCCGCCCTGCTGGCGAAACAGGCGGTCACCGTTGACCACATCTCGAACGGCAGATTGGAGCTCGGCATCGGTGCCGGATGGTTCAGAGCGGAGCACGACGCCTACGGCATCCCATTTCCGGCGGCAAAAGAGCTGGTCGATCAATTCGAAGAAGCGGTCGAGTTGATCGATCTTCTTATGCGGCAGGACGTTTCGACCTACAGCGGACGCTACTACCAACTCAACGAGGCGCCGTTCCGCCCACGCCCCATCCAGCAGCCGAGTCCGCCCTTCACGCTCGGCGCGCACGGCCCTCGCATGCTTCGTTTGGTCGCCAGACACGCAGACCGCTGGAATTCGTACGGAAGCGTCGACGAGATTCGAGAGCGGAACGCCACGATCGACCGCAATTGCCACGAAATCGGCCGCGATCCATCCGAGATCATCCGATCCCTCTACGGTTGGCCGAAGATCATCGGAATCGATCCGTGGTCGTCGATCGACGCCTTTTCGGAAGCCGTTTCGCGCTATCGCGTGGCCGGAATCAACGAGTTCATCTTCGAGCCGCCGATCGACGGTCAATGGGAAACGATGGAGCGCATCTGCGCCGATCTCATTCCAAAACTGCGAGCCGAATCCGCCTGACCTTCTCATCCTTCTCGCACCTCGGTGCGGTGATAGAAGGGATAGAGAATCGCCCGCGCGGGGTCCCAGTTGCGCACCTGTCTGGAGTGAACCCAAACATCCTGCGGCGCCAGGAGCGGGATGTACGGCAGCTCGTCCGCGACGGTTAATTGCACCCGCGTCGCGGCAGCCTGCAGCTCCTCCGGTGTTTCGGCGCGAAGCCAGACGCGATAGGCCTCGTCGAGCGCGGGTACCGACGCGTGCTGCCAATTCGGCGATGGCTGTCCCCAGGTCGCGGTGAATCCGAGCGCGGCATCGACTGTGTCCTGCCAAAGCCACTTGTTGATGAACGCCGGTGGGCCCGCTTTGCAGGCATCGTAGAAGCCCTTGAAGGTCAGCACCGGTTTCGGCCGGAAATCGACCCCTAACTTCCGCAGGCTTGATTCGACCCCGGCAGCAATAAGCCGGTGTATCGCGTCGTCCTGAATCACGCAATCGAACGAAAGGCGCACATCGCCCCGGGCCCGGAAGCCGTCCGCGCCCCGTGGCCAGCCAGCCCCGTCCAACAGATGTTCGGCCGCGGCGAGATCGTGACCGCGTCCGCGCTCGACTTCGGGGTTGTAGAACTCACCGCCCGGCGAAAGAGGGCCAAAGGTGGCCGCACCATACCCAAGCAGGGCGTCTTTGACAATCTGTTCGCGGTCGATCGCGAGCGAAAACGCCTGCCTCACCCGGCGGTCGTCGAATCCGAACTCGGTTTGGCGCCAATCGAGCGCAAGGTAAGCGTTCGACGCCTGGCTGAACCGAACCACCCTAAACCGCGGATCGGCCTCGAGCCGAGCGACATCCGCGTAGTTCGGTCCGTGAATGCAATCGACCTCGCCGTGCTCCAGCGCCGCCACCCGGTCGGCAGGATCGAGCATCGAGATCCACTCGATCCGGTCCAGTTTCGCGGGGCCAGACAGGAACTTCGCCTTGGAACCGGGATACTCCGGCCAGCGCTCCAACTCGACCCGTTCCTGCGACCAGCTCACGAAGCGAAATGGACCGGTGCCGTCTGCCAGCTCGAATCCATGACGCTCTGGCTCGCTTGCCCTGAGCGCTTCATTGTGGATCGCGGTGTGCGTTCCCCAAAGAAGCGAAGGCAACCGCACATACGGATGATGCAACGTGAAAAGGAGCGTTTCGTCCCCGTCCGCGGTGACCTTGTCGACCGGGTCCCAATACCAGAGCTGGTTGCCGCCGTGGAATCCCCAGCGGAGTTGCTCGAGCGCCGCAATCACTGCTTTCGCATCGGCCCTGGCGCCCGAGTGAAACCGGGCGCCGGGGCGAAGCTGGAATCGCCATGTGAGCTTGTCATCGGAGATCGTCCACGATTCGGCCAGCCCGGGATGAGCCTCACCGTCCGGGCCCTTGACCACCAGTGTTTCGTAGAGCGCGATGCTTGGCGGGTCGATATGGTCGCCGAACGGATCGATCCGGCTCAACGGGTAATCGAACCCCTCTCGCAGGAACGTCCCTTGGGTTGAGCTCGTCGCCATCATTGAGCTCCACGCGAGGATTCAGACGCCACTCAATCCCGCTTCACCTGTGACCCAGGCAGGCCGCGCCGCGAATTCAGCCTGGTTTAGCAGGCTTATTGAATTCAGCGCGGGGTCTTTAGCCCCGCGCGACGAGCAAACATTGTTCGAAAGAAGGCCATGACCCCAACCGTCACTCTTTGTACTTCGGATGCCACTCAACGCCCTGCCAGGTGGTGAGCATCGTTGGCACGATCTTGAAGAGCCAGCGGGCTTTGTCGAGCGTCGGCACGATATAGTCGGGACCGTGCTCCCCGAGATAGCGAGTCGCCATGAGCTTCGAAATCTCGACCCATTGACCGCCCACGTTCGGTTCTTCGACCACTTCGGCTCGACCCTGTACGAAGACTTTCTTGTACGGTTTCATCTCGCCGTCGATCGTGATCGAAACGCGGCCATCGTTCTTCATGAATGCTGCCCAGGCGCTCTTCTTCCTCGCAATGATCCAGAAACTGCCCTCGTTTGGCTCCCACTGATACCAAACCGGCTGCACATAGGGCCAACCGTTTTCATCCAGCACGGCAAGACGGGCAAGCGTGTTGCCGGCGAGGAACTCATCCCGCTCCTCATCGGTCATGAGACCAACTTTGCCGCGCCAGCTCTCCTTCTCGGCGGCTGCATCCTGTGTTGCGATGTCTGCCACGAACCTCTCCCCTTTCGGAACACTGCCGTCACCGATTGATCTTCCCTCTTCAATTGCGCCGGCCGCTCGAGACGAGCGTCAGACTAGGTTGCGAGGGACCATCAGTTTCTCAAATTGGGCGGCTGCCGCGCTCACATGCCGTTTGCCATCTCGCAGCGAGATGCCGAGGTGACCCGGCAGGAAAGCCTCGAACTCGAGCGTGCTCAGTTTGCGCACGCTCTCCGAATACTTCTGAATCGAGCAATCCGGAATGTTCTGAAGCGAGATCGTGCCACCGGCGAAGACGACATCACCCTGCAGCAGGAGCGTTCGCTCCCCGCCTTCGACCAGCAACGACACGTGGCCGTTGCAGTGGCCCGGTGTTTCGTAAACGGTCACCGACAGCCGGCCCACCGTGAACTTGGCTCCTTCAATCAGGTCGGGAACCACGGGACATGGCTGGATATGGTAATCCTCGGGAACATACCCGACCGCCTTCACGGCGGGAAGGGAGATGATCTCCTCGTCTCCGTTCTCGAGCGTGGTAGCGGTCAACGGCGATGCATGGACCGTCAACCCGAGGCTTTCACGTATCTCAGCGGCGCCGCCCATGTGATCGAAGTGGTAATGGGTGAGCAGCAACGTGGAAATGCGACCCACATCGAATCCGTCAGTCTCGACCGTGCTCATGATCAGATCGGAGCTGCCGACCGAACCGCCGACTCCCGCGTCGATCAGTGCGAGCTCGTCGCCGCCATCGAGCAGGTAAACATGGCAGTCGCCGGGGGATGTCAGATCAAATCCGAAATTGCCGCTGCCAACGAGCGCGACATCCGGGGTGAGTCTCACGACGATCGTCTCCAGTGCATTCGAGAGCGCGGCTCGCTCGCCGGTTTCGATATCTTATAATATATACACAGACTTCGCCTGGGATCAATCCACACTGTGCGGTTCTGGGCACATCGTGAAGTATCATCGACTATCGGGCGCTCCATTCAGGCAGCGGTATTGAGCTCCGCAATGGCGCGGACTATTTCGAGGCGTTCGATGAGCAACAGCGATCTCATAAGTTCAGTCGAACTCGTCTATCAGCGAACGCGCAAAGCCATCCTAACCGGCGACTATTCGCCCGGTTCTCCGCTCCGGCTGCAGGAATTAGCTGCTCGCAACGGCGTGAGCATGATCCCAGTGCGCGAAGCATTGCGCATGCTCGAATCGGAGGGATTCGTCGAGTCGGTTCCGAATCGCGGCGCGCGGGTCGCGCCACTCTCCATGGACGATATGCTCGATGTTTACCGCACGCGGATCACGCTCGAGCTTGAAGCCTTGCGACAGGCTGTCCCAAACACCACCCCGGCGGTGCTGACAAAGGCCCGCCGGCTCAACAAGAAAATCGTGCGCCAGTTCGAGCAAAAAGGATATGCGGATTATGAAGACCACCGGGCATTCCACTTCACGCTGTACGAGCCGTCCGGTTCGAAGTGGCTGATGCGGTTGATCGCCATCGTCTGGGACCACACGGAGCGTTATCGTCGCCAGGGCTCGTCCGCGGTCACCCCGCAAAGCGCTCGCGTGGAGCACGAGTTGATCATCGAGCGGATCGAGGCCGGAAACGTGCAGGGCGCGATCGAAGCGCTCAAGTTACATCTCGAGCACTCCGTGAACCTGTTCACCGAGCTCTTTCGAGAGAATCCGGCCCTGTTCACCGGTTCTTCGCCGAAACCTAAGGCGACTCGCAATGCGAACGGAGAAAGGCTTTCAGATGTCCAAACGTCGAGCGAGCTCATACCGGCGAAGGAAATTCTGTCGACCCCGGCCTGACGATTGCGTTCGATCAGCGGCCCTCTTGACGGCCACAGATTATAAAATATAGAATCCGAACCATCACACCAATCTGAACGCGGTCGCGGCTTGCCACCTTCGCAGGATCGTCGCCGCTGAACCCGGAGTGAATCATGGCGTTCCTGAGCACCCTCCAAATCGAACAATTCCAGCGCGATGGTTACCTTGTGGTCGATGATCTGCTGGACCCGATCCGCGATCTCGATCCGGTGATCGCGGAGTACGAAGGCGTGCTGGATCGCCTCGCCGAAGAGCTGTACGCGAACGGCACCATCAAGTCGCTTTACCGCGACTTGCCCTTTTCCGAACGATTGGTTCAAATCTACGGCGAAAGCGGCAAAGTCAACGCCCAGTTCTTCGACTTTTCCCTGCCGCAGTCCGGCATCACCGAAGAAACGCCGTTTTGGACCGGTCCGGCTGTTTTCAATACGATCCGCTCACCCCAAATCCTCGATGCGATCGAATCGCTAATCGGTCCCGAAATCCTCTCAAATCCCGTTCAGCACGTCCGCTTGAAGCCGCCCGAGCATCTCACTCCGGTCGATCCAACGACCGGGCAAGTCCAGCTCGGTGCGACACCATGGCATCAAGACAACGGCGTGCTGCTCGACACCGCGGACGAAAGCGACATCATCACTGTCTGGTTTCCGCTTTCCGACGCCACGATCGAAAATGGCTGCCTTGCTGTCGTGCCCTTCAGTCACGAAGACGGCTTGCTGCCACATTGCCCGGCGAATGCCGCAAACAGAACCGGCTTCGGCGTGCACATTAAGGAGCAGCACTTCGCTGCCGACGCCGCGATTCCGCTCCCAATGAAGAAGGGTGCCGCGCTCTTTATGACCAAACGCACGGTGCACTCTTCGCTGCCGAACCACGGCGACCACGTCCGGTTCAGCTTCGATCTTCGCTACAACCCGATCGGCCAACCGACCGGGCGTGAAATATTTTCCGGCTTCATCGCGCGAAGTCGCCAGCATCCGGAATCGGAATTGGACGACCCCGACACCTGGACACAACTCTGGATCGAGGCCCGCCGGGCGATCGCGGCCGGAGAGCCGCCTCAATTCAATCGATGGGACCCCTTTAGTCCGGCCTGTGCCTGATCGTTCGGCAGGTGAGACGGTGGTGAGTCACAGAGTGGATCGGGGTTGCGCGTTGTAAAGGCGGTGATACGATGGTGAAAGGAACTCTCGTCACAACCGGATAACAGCACAAGATTCGCACACATCGGGTGTGCGAAGGATGAGCGCGGGCCCTCGTTTTTTTGTGGTTGCCGTCCATGCGGACGGCGGTTTCAGCTCAAGGAGGCGGCACGAATGGCTGAGGACATGGAACGACAGAGTCAATTCTCGGAGCTCATCGCTGAATATCGATCTGCCGGATTGAGCCGGCGCGATTTCGTCCGCCGAGCGGCGGCACTCGGGCTTTCGGTCCCGGCGGCGGCCTCGTTGCTCGCGACCGTCGGTCCGCGGCTCGCGGCGGCACAAGACGCGCCAAAAATCGGCGGCGAGTTCATCGAGGGCTATGACCGCGACTTCACCAAGATGGACACGGTTCTCTCCGGTTGGGCCGACCCAGGCTACAACCTGATCTATGAATACACGATGATCCGCGACGCCGCGGGCGCGATCGTGCCCGGTCTGACCGAATCGTGGGAGATCGCTCCGGACGGACTGAGTTGGACGATGAAAGTGCGCGATGGACTTAAGTTCCACTCGGGCGCGGCGTGCACCAACGTCGAGGTCGCGGCAAACTTCCAGGCATTCAAAGCCGGCCAAAACGCGATCTTCTGGAACTCGGTCACCGACATTCAACCTGGCGACGGCAACACCGTCGTGGTGACGCTCTCACAACCCTTCGCGGCCTTCCCGGAAACGCTCGCGACCGAATACTCAATGATCGAGAACCTTGCGGTTCGCGAAGAAGCCGGTGACTCGTACGGCGCAAGCGTTGCGGACGGCACCGGACCATTCACACTGACCACGTTCGCTCCCGGCAGCGAGGTTGTCTTCACCAAGTGGGCCGATTACCCCGGCTCAAACATCGCGTTCTTGGAGAACAAGGGCACGGCGTACGTCGACACCGTCAAATTCGTGCCGATCCTAGAAGTCGCCAACCGGGCCAACGAGATCGAAGCGGGCGGCGTGCACGCGATCAAGAATCCGGCTCCCCAGGACCTTGAGCGCCTCACCAGCAATTCCGATCTCGTGGTGATGGAGTGGGCGAATCCGGCCAACCTCTTCATCAACCTGAATGACACCAAAACCGACGTTGGGTTCGATCTGCTCGAGGTTCGACAGGCCATCTCCCACGCGATCGACCGCCAGGCGCTCTCCGACGCGATCTACTTCGGTCACGCAATTCCGACCTACGGACCGATCGCGTCCAACTGGAAATGGTACGAGCCGGGCGTCGAGGCCTTCAACCAGTTCGACCCAGAGCTCTCGAAGTCGCTGCTCGCTGGCGCCGGCTGGACTGAAGGGGCCAACGGCATCGTCGAGAAGAATGGCGTGCCGCTTTCGTTCGAGCTCTTCAACTGGGGCGCGCAGACCTACGGCGCTCAGATCAACGAAGCCATCACCGCCATGCTCAAGGACGTCGGCGTGGAGATGAAACTGACCACACTGGACACCGCTGAGCTCTTTCCGCGCGTTCTGAATGCGGACGATCCGGTCGATGCCTTCAGCTACGAGTGGCTGTGGTCCTCACCAATGGATGTGCTCGTGATCTTCAACTCGATTCCGAGCTTCGAGTTCAACGGCAACCACGCGGACCTCGCGACGGCGTTCAATGAATGGCAGAGCGCGGCGGACGATGCCGCCCTCGAGGCCGCGGCCCGCAAAGCGCAGTTGATTTGGGCCGAAAAACTGCCGCTGATCCCGATCGTCACGGGCAATGTGATCTGGGCGCACCACAAGAAAGTCCACGGTTGGGTGCCGACTCCGACCATGCTCTACCCGCTTTACAACGACGTCTGGGTTGAGTAATCCTCGATCGTCAACAGGGATGGGACTCCGCGACGCGGAGTCTCATCTCCCGTGAGATTCGGTTCGACAAACGCGGACCCTTGATCGACTTGGCCACAGACTCAAAGTGTGATTCATGCTGACGTTTATCGTTCATCGTGCGCTCTATTCCTTGCTCCTGTTATTCATCGCCTCGGTGGTGATCTTCTACGGCTTGCGCGTCGCGCCCGGAGAAGTCACCGATATCCTGACGAATCCGGTCAATCGCGTTTTTCTGATCGAGAATCTCGAAGAGAAACTGGGGCTCAATAAGCCACTTCCGGTTCAGTACTTCATCTTCATGGGTCACTTGCTTCGGGCCGATCCCGGCTACTCGCTGATCAATGGCGAGTCGATCATGACCCTCCTGGGTCGCTCCAGTATGTACACGCTGAAGCTGGGTCTGCTCGCCGCGATCCTGACCTATGCGATCGCGATCCCACTGGGCGTCATCGCCGCCTGGAAGCGCAACTCCGTCTTCGATTACGGCGCCAATCTGCTCGCCGTGCTCGGAATGGGAATCCCCAATTTCCTGCTCGCGATCCTCTTGATCCAGGAGCTTGCCGTAAAGCGTCACTGGCTCCCGGTTGCCGGATTCGATAGCTGGAAGCACATCATCCTGCCCGCGGTCGTGCTCTCGGCGGAAGCAATTGCAATCAATCTGCGGGTCGTCCGTGCTTCGGTACTCGAAGAGTTGAATCGCGATTACGTGCGGACGCTTTATTCGAAGGGTCTCGCCGAATCCAGAATCATCTGGATCCACGTGCTACGGAACTCGCTTCCGCCGATCATCGCGCTCGCCGGGGTGATGCTCCGCACCTTGCTTGGATACACCTTGATCGTGGAAACGATCTTTCGCTGGCCGGGTCTTGGCTATCAACTCGTGAACGCGGTACTCAAGCGCGATTACACGGTTGCGCAAACGCTCGCCATTCTCCTCACCCTCGCTGTAATCGTGTTCAACTTGCTGGCCGACATCGGCCAGCAGTGGGCCGATCCCCGCGTTCGCCAGGGAGCGAAGTCATGAGCGCCGGCGAGCAGTTGATCGTAACCCCTGTCCCAATCGAGGATATTCCGTCCGGTGCGCCGGGACGGACGCTGGGCGACCGGTTCGCGCCGCTCGTGGCCAACAAGCTCGCCTTGCTCGGCGGAATACTCACCCTCTGCTTTTTCGTGATTGCCATCGTCGGCGGTTTCATTCTGATTCGGGACCGGCACCAGGATCTCTACCTCGATCAAAATCTGCGCAAAACCCTAATCCATCCGTTCGAAGGCGGAACATTCCTCGGCACCGACAACCTGGGACGGAGCATGTTCTGGCGGCTTATGGCCGGAACAGCCGTTTCCCTCTGGGCCGGACTCGCGGTGACCGCGCTTTCGATCTCGGTCGGACTGGTGATGGGCTCGCTCGCGGGGTATGTCGGTGGTTGGACCGACCGGATCATCTCCGCGCTGATCGATCTCACTTGGGGCTTCCCAGTCATACTCGTCGCCGTCATCTTCGTCGGCATGCTCGAACCGGGTCTCACCGCCGTGATTTTCGCGATCAGCGTGGTCAACTGGGCTGGCTATGCCCGCATCGTGCGAGCACAGGTGCTGACGTTGAAGCAGCGCGCATTCGTTGAAGCCGCCCGGGCGCTCGGTGTCCCGACCTGGAAGATCATCGCGCTTCACTTGATCCCGAACATGGTCGGCACGATGCTGGTAATGGCTTCCTATTACATTGCAGTTACCGTGATCGCCGAGGCCGGACTATCGTTCATCGGGCTCGGGGCGCAACCACCAACTCCTAGCCTCGGCCAAATGGTTTCCGAGGGCCGGAAGTTCTTGAGCAACGATCCATGGATCGTCATCATGCCCGGCGTCACGATCGCGCTCCTGGTGCTAGCATTGAACACGCTTGGAGACGGCTTGCGCGATATCTTCGATCCGAGGTTGCGGCGATGGTAGCCGCGACCGCTATTCAGCCATCACCGGTTGTAGGCCCCGATTCCGAACCGCTGTTGACCGTCGACAACTTGACCACGGTGATTCACTCGCGCAAGAAGACGCTGCGGGCGGTAGACCGGGTTTCGTTCTCGGTCGGTCGCGGCGAGATTTTGGGTGTCGTCGGGGAAAGCGGTTGCGGAAAATCGATGACCGCGCTCTCGATCATGCGCCTGCTGCCACAGGCTGCCGGGGTCGCTGAGGGTTCGATTCAGTTCGACGGTCGCGATCTGCTCAAGCTCAGTTCCAATGAGATGCGCCATGTTCGCGGCAACGAGATCGCGATGGTCTTTCAGGAACCGATGACCGCGCTCGACCCGGCCTTCACCATCGGATATCAGATCACCGAGGTAATCCACGCCCACGATTCGGTCAGCGGCGACGAGGCGATGGTCCGCGCGATCAGGATGCTCGAGCGGCTCGGGATTCCGAATGCTGAATCCCGCGCGAATGACTATCCGCACCAATTTTCCGGCGGGATGCGGCAACGGGTGATGCTCGCGCTGGCGCTTGTCATGAATCCGAAACTGCTTCTGGCCGACGAGCCGACAACGGCGCTCGATGTCACGATCCAGGCCCAAATCCTGGAGCTCATCTCGCGGCTCAGAGCCGAATTAGGGTTGAGCGTGATGCTCATCACCCATAACCTCGGTGTCGTTCATGAGATTGCTGACCGCGTGGCCGTGATGTACGCCGGCGAAATCGTGGAAACGGGCTCAGTCAAAGAGATCTTCGCGAATCCAAGGCATCCCTACACTCAGGGACTCCTGCGCAGTATGCCGTACTTGACCGCCCGCCAGCCGGCGCTGCATGTGATCCCGGGTCGAGTTCCAGAGCTCTGGGCGATGCCGAAGGCATGCCGTTTCGCCGCCCGCTGTCCGAATCGCATCCAAATGTGCGTCGACCAGCACCCGAAACTTGAGAAAAACGAGCCGAACCATGAGCTACGCTGCTTCAACCCAACCGAATATGTCCGCTGAGCCGCTGGTTTCGATTCGTGGATTGACCAGGCGTTTCCCGGTCACGTGGGATTTCTTCGGTCGCGCCACGAAGTGGGTGTCGGCCGTGGACGATGTCTCGCTCGACATCCGGAAGGGCGAAACCCTCGCGCTCGTCGGCGAATCCGGCTCGGGGAAATCGACGCTCGCCCGCCTGCTCCTGCGACTGATTCCCGCCGACGGCGGATCGGTCAGTTTTCAGGGCTCCGACGTGCTCAAACTACCCGCAAAAGAGCTTCGAACATTCCGAGAGCAAGCGCAGATCATCTTCCAGGATCCCTACGAATCGCTCGATCCACGGTTCACCGCCGCCAAGGTCGTGGCCGAAGGGATGAGCCACCTCGATCTTTCGCGAGAGGCCAGGCGCGCGCGAATCGCGGAGGTGCTGAATCTCGTCCATCTGCCGGCCGACGCCGCGCTGCGCTTTCCGCACGAGTTCTCCGGCGGCCAGCGCCAACGCGTGAGCATCGCCAGGGCGCTGGCGGTCAATCCGAGCTTCATCGTGGCCGATGAACCGGTCAGCGCGCTCGATGTCTCCATGCAGAGCCAAATCCTGAATCTGATGCGAGAACTGCAAGACCGGCTGGGTTTGACCTATCTCTTCATCAGCCATGACATGAGCGTCGTCCGCCACATGGCCGACCGGATCGCGGTGATGTACCTGGGACGCGTTGTTGAGATCGCCCCGGCGGAAGAGCTCTTTTCCAATCCCCTTCATCCGTATACACAGGCCCTGCTCTCGTCCGTTCCTTCGTTACTAAAGGGACGTCCCGCGCAACGCATCGCGCTCCCTGGCGAAGCGAGCATCATGGACGATCGACCGAACTGCCGGTTCGTGAACCGCTGTTTCCGTTCGCTCGACATCTGCCGGCAAGAGCAGCCTTTGCTTGAGACGCGGCCTCGCCATCCCGATCACTGGGTCGCCTGTTTCAATCCGGCGCCGTTGCCCTCCGAAATGGCCGTCGCATGACACCGGAAGCAATCGAGATCGCCGTCGCTCCAGAGGTAGTGCTTCGCGGGCAGCATTGGGCCGGCGACGATCTATCCATCGTCTTGATTCATGAGCCAGGAGACGGCCGCGATCTCGATCTCTGGCGTCCGCTGATTCCCTATCTCCTCGGCGCTGGGGTGACGGTCGTTGCGCTCGACCTGCGAGGTCACGGCGCATCGGATGGCGACTGCGATCCAGCCCAATCGGCGAGTGATCTCGCGGCAATCGCGGTCGCCATCAGGCGGACTGGGAGCAAGAATGTCGTGCTCTGCGCGGCTGGCGAAAGCGCGATCCCCGCGATTCGAGCCGCTGAACTGACGCCGATCGACGGCCTCGTTCTGCTTTCCCCGGCTGGTTCGGCCGAAACGTTTCCGCGTGGCGCGGGCGAGCCCAAGCTGCTCATTCGGGCTGGGAACGACGACACGAAGCCGTCGACGGATCGCCTGAGACCCGGATTGATCGGCGCAACGCTCTTTGTCACGGTACCCGGCGCCGGGCAAGGAACTGCGCTGTTGAACGGGGAATCGGCGCTCACCGTCCGGGAGCACATCTTCGCGTTTCTTCGGGAGATAGGGTCCGGCGCTACATCCAAGAGCGCTCCGGACCGGTTTCTCGAGTTGTTGGGCATTCACGCGAAAGGAACGGGAACATGATCAAGGCGATCGGCACCGCGTACCGGCGGGAAGATTTCACGCCGGAAGAATTCATCAAATACTGGCTCGACGTTCATGCCCCGATCTCCGCCAAAGCGCCAGGTCTCCGTGGATACGTGGTGTCTGAGGTGATTCGCAAAATTCAGGGTCAGCTTGAAACCGAGGCGTTCGTCGAACAGTGGTATGACGATGAAGAGGCATTCACGCGGGCAGGCGCTTCGCCGGAGGTCGCCGCCGCCTGGGAAGACGTGCCACGTTACGCCCGCACCGACGGCACGTTCTGGCTCGTGAAGGAGCACATCATTGTCCCACCGCCTCCTCGTGGTCTTGGACTAATAAGGAATGAGTGAGTTGACACTTTGTCAATTCCAACGTTCTCGGATCAAGCTCGTTCGGTCGCATAGCGGCAAATCCCGATCTATGCCGCCGCGTACTTGGGACTTCACGCGGTGGGAAGAGGATCGAAGATGACTGGTCTTCATGACCGTGGCAAGCCACATGCACGGTCCAGTTCAGGCCATTGCGTTGGCGTGTCCAGCCGCCCGCCGGCGAATCCCCTTCCCTCAATGGTCATCTGGACGCCCGGTGCCAGCCACATCGGGCGTCAACGTGCTCATTCTTCTCCCCTCCACCCCTTCATTGACTCGAAACGACATGTTTGCAAAACGCGACTTGCACGAACATGACATCGCCTGCATGATCCCGCTGCATTCCATCGACGAAGCAGGAGGCGGATCATGAACGGTGCGCGCGCGGTCGCCGAGATTCTCAAACGCGAAGGCGTCGAGATTCTGTTCAGTTACCCCGTCAATCCGATCATCGAAACCGCGGCCGAAGTGGACATCCGCACGATCGTTGTGCGCCAGGAACGAACCGGCCTCCATATGGCGGATGCGGTCGGACGCGTCTCCTCGGGCAAAACGGTCGGCGTTTTCGCGATGCAACAGGGTCCCGGCACCGAGAACGCATTCGGCGGAGTTGCCCAGGCATACGGTGATTCCGCTCCGATGGTCGTCTTGCCGGCCGGTTACCCTCGCCGCCAGATGAACGTCCCGCCCCAGTTCAATGCGTTCCTTAATTACCAGCATGTGACCAAGTCGTGCGAACAAGTCGTCATGCCGGACGCGATTCCGGATGCGATGCGACGGGCCTTCACCCAAGCGAAGAACGGTCGTCCACGGCCGGCCCTGGTTGAGATCCCTGCAGATGTCCTCTCCGAGGAATTCCCGGGCACCCTCAACTACACCCCGTCGATTCGCGCGAGGTATGGGCCGGACCCCGCCGATGTCGGAAGGGTTGCGGCCGCCTTGGTTGCGGCCCGACGCCCGGTGATCTATGCGGGACAAGGTGTTCATTACGCCGAGGCGTGGAGCGAACTGCGTGAGCTGGCCGAGCTGCTCGAAGCGCCGGTCACGACCAGTCTGCAGGGCAAGAGTGCGTTTCCAGAAGACCATCCACTGTCGCTCGGTTCCGGCGGTCGCTCGATGCCGAAACCGGTGCGCCATTTTCTCGACCTTGCGGATCTGATTTTCGGAATCGGCTGCAGTTTCACGATCACCGGTTTTGGCGTGACAATGCCGGCGGGACCGAAGTTCATCCAGGCGACCCTCGATCCGGCCGATCTATCGAAAGACGTCCCTGTCGACGACGCCCTCCTCGGCGACGCGAAATTGACACTGCAAGCCCTGCTCATCGAAGTGAAGGATCGTCTTGTAGGCAAAGTTCGCGATCGCGCCGCCGGGGTTGCGGCGGAGATCGCCGCTGTGCGAAATGAGTGGCTTGCGAAATGGTCACTGAAATTGGATTCTGATGAAACGCCACTCTCCCCCTATCGGGTGATCCGGGATCTGCTTGCCACGGTCGATGTCGATCGAACGATCATCACCCACGACGCGGGCAGTCCGCGCGATCAGATCTCGCCATTCTGGGTATCGCGAACGCCGTTGAGCTACATCGGCTGGGGCAAAACGACCCAGCTCGGTTACGGGTTGGGTCTGATGATGGGCGCCAAACTCGTGCGTCCAAATTACCTCTGCATCAATGTCTGGGGCGATGCCGCGATCGGTTTCACCGGAATGGACTTCGAAACCGCCGTTCGTGAGCGAATTCCAATCTTGTCGATACTTTTCAACAACTTCTCGATGGCGATCGAGCTGCCGATCATGCAGGCCGCGACCGAAAAATACCGGAGCACCGATATCAGCGGTCACTACGCCAATTTCGCCAAAGCACTCGGCGGGCACGGGGAGCGAGTAACCGAACCGGGTGAGATCATCCCGGCGATCAGGCGAGGAATTCGCGCGACCGAGAACGGAACGCCGGCATTGATCGAATTCATAACGGCGAAGGAGATCGACTTTTCGCTGTTCCCAGCCGGTGCTCGTTGAAATGAACGTTGATCTCTAGGCCGTAACCGCGGGGTGCCCGATGCTCGAGCGATTTCATGTTCCGAAAGCCGATCAGATTCGCGTTTCCGAAGTGGCGCTACGTAAATGCGTGACCGAGGTCTTCGTCGCTTGCGGCGTGCCATCCGATGCGGCGGCGGACGGCGCCGATGTCCTCGTGACCGCCGATCTGCGCGGCGTCGAAACGCACGGCGTATCGAACATGCTGCGCGCTTATGTCGGCTGGTTCCAGAACCACGAACTGAACCCAACGCCCACGCCAGTGCTCATCCGCGAGGCCCCCGGCATCGCCGCGTTCGACGGCGACCGCGGGCTTGGCATCCTCCAGGGCAAATGGGCGATGCAGACCGCAATCGACAAAGCACGCGCCGCCGGGGTCGGTGTCGTCACAATCAAGAACAGCGGCCATCTGGGGCCGGTCGGTCACTTTGCGATGCAGGCCGCAAAGCAAGAGATGATCGGGATCTGCATGACCGCGATGAGCGTGATCGTGGTGCCCACGTTCGGCGCGGAGCCTCGTTACGGCACCAACCCGATTTCCGTTGCCGCGCCCGCGGGTTTGCAGCCGATGTTCCTCTATGATGCGGCGACCTCGACCATCGCCGGCAATAAGATCGGATTGGCGCGACGCGTCGGCGCCGATATCGAGCCCGGCTGGATCGCCGAGCCGGACGGCACGCCGATCATGGATCCGCGCCCAGTCCCTCAAGGAGAGATGTACGGTCTCGGCGCGTACAACCTTTTGCCGCTCGGTGGAACCCGGGAGCAGGGATCGCACAAAGGGTTTGGTCTCGCCATGATGGTCGAGATGTTGACGACCATGCTCTCCGGCGGATATCCGAGCATGCTGCAGGATCAACATCCGCTGGGCCGCCACCATTTCGCCGCTTACAACATCGCCGCCTTCTGTGACGTGCACGAGTTCAAAGCCACGATGGACGCCATGCTCCTGGAGCTCACGGCCACGCCGCCGGCGCCGGGTCACGAGCGCGTGATCTATGCCGGCCTGCCCGAGCACAAAACAGAGCTCGATCGCCGCGTCAACGGCATCCCGCTGCACCGCGAGGTGATCGACTGGTTCTGCCACTGCACCGACGGCCTTGGCCTGGATCGCATCGAGACCATGTAACCTGATCGAAACTCGCGTACAATCCCGTCCTCGGCTTCACTCCACGGCATCCCTGCATGCGGTCGCGCATCATGCACCGCTGTCCGATAAACCGTGGTTCGAGAAGAGGATGCTCGATGGACGGCTCCAAGTTCGATCAGTTCGCGCGCGATCTCGCCGCGGCGCCCTCACGCCGGTCGCTCTTGAAAGCAACGCTCGGCCTGGGATTCGGTAGCGTAGCTGCTGTTTTGAAGCTGGAAGAATCCACCGCGGCACGCAGCTTGCGCAAACCCGGTGAGATCTGCCAGAAGAATGGAGACTGCGCTTCCGGCCGGTGCAGCGGGAAAGATGCAACCGGGCGTAGCCGATGCCTATGTGCGTCCGCCGTCGATTGCCCGAGGACGAAAGCAGGCGATGTTTGCCGCGGTGCAAATTGCTCCGTTGCTGGAATCTGTGGATTCGCGGTCAACACCGGCGCGGCCTGCAATGATGGCGATGCTTGCACGATCAACGATGTTTGTCTGGCCAATGGAAGGTGCGCCGGAGCTCCAGCGCCGGTCGACTGTGTTGTCGACGATTGGGGAGACTGGGGCCGATGCTCGGCGCGATGCGGTGGAGGAACGCGGCAGCGAACAAGAAGCGTGCTCACGCCTGCTTCGTGCGGTGGCGCCGCGTGCCCGGCACTGACTGAGTCGCTCACCTGCAATACGATGATCTGCGGCCCTTGCTCAGAAACGCAAATCAATTCGAATGCCTGCAGCACCTACACGTTCATCGACAGCGCCCAGGTCTGCACGGGTGGAGGCGCCGTTGGTGCCCCTCCATGTTGTGCCACTGATGCCGACTGTCCAGTCAATACCCCGTTCTGCGTTATTTCCTTTACAGCAGCAACCGGATCGCACGAACTGCACTTGACGCACTGCCCGACAAATGATGCACAAGGGCTTTGTTCTGGGTACGTGGCGTGCAGCGTCGCTCCATAGCCAAGATTGAACAGACATGCACCCTGGAGAATCCACGGGCGCTTCAAATGATTTGACATCGTTGAGGGCCGGGCTTTCGCCGGCTGATCTGGGTGTGCTCGGGGCCTCCGCCCGCGGGCGCCCAAGGCGCTATGTCGAGTCCAATGAACGCTGGTCTACGCCTGCCAGGGGTCGATGATCAAAGCTCCAGTGGCAACGAAATCCTTGGTGTTCCGGGTCATCACGCGCAACCCATGATGCAGGGCCGTCGCGGTTATGAGGCCATCGGTTGGCGAAACTTGGTACCCGGTCGACTCCGCCCGCGCCGTCAATTCTCCCCAGATCAAACCGATCGCTTTGTCCACTGTAAGGAGACGGTCTGAAAATTCACTTTGAAGATTGATCACCCAAGTCTCCAGACCGCTTTTTCGCCGACCGGCGGGCAATCGAGCGATTCCCTTTACAACCTCGCCAAGGGTGATCACGCTCAAGAAGATCTCATCAGACTGCAGTTGATCGTATGCTGCTCGGACTCCCGGATGACAATCCGGACGATAGAGCTCGGAAAGAACGCACGTATCGAGGAGTGTTCTCACCACTCGAACTCCCGCATCGGGCTCCGATCGCGCTCCAAATCAAGATCACTCATGTCCGGCGCGGAGAGTAAAAACTCCTTGAAGCTCATGCGGGCTCCGGAGAGACGGTCATAGTCCTGTTCTGAAATCACGACGACTGTCTGATTTCTG
Organism: uncultured Sphaerobacteraceae bacterium; assembly: GCA_964371945.1. Taxonomy (GTDB): domain Bacteria; phylum Chloroflexota; class Chloroflexia; order Thermomicrobiales; family UBA6265; genus CAYJPA01. The sequence continues at coordinate 66,359 of CAYJPA010000007.1, forward strand.
CGCGTGACACGCTGCGGACCTTCGGTCAACGCGCGAGTCATGACTTCGCTGAACTTGTTCTTTGCTTCTGCCAGCTGCCAAATCACTTAAGTCCTCCTCGTGTTGGCTAGGTTGTCTAGCTCTTTGAATATACAACAGCGGGAAGACCAGACGAGAATGCCCGTAGCCATCAGTCTGCCGAGCGCCCTCCTTGCGACGATCCGAACTCCCACCCACCGTGTCGCGCGGTGACGCGCCATGACCAGGAGCATCCTCATGCCCCGGAGCTTCACACCAAGTTAAGCCTGAGTTATCAACACGTTAATCGATGCCCAACGGCCGCGGCCGCACACTGTGTCCCATGCATAAACGAACGGTCGGATGGCCATGACGTCTGATAGGGCCTACGCGATGAGGTTGACCTTTCTCGGAACGGCCGCCTCCGAGGGTTATCCAGACGCCTTTTGCGGCTGCGTCAACTGTGAGCGTGCGCGTGAGCTCGGCGGACCCAGTCTCCGCAAGCGTTCAGCGGCACTGCTTGACGGCGTACTCCTGCTCGATCTCGGACCGGACGTGATGGCAGCCGCGTTGATGCACGGCATCTCACTGGCCTCGGTCCGCTACTGTCTCCTCACGCACGAGCACGCCGACCACCTCGATGCCTCTCACCTCTCTTCCCGGAGTCCTGGTTGCGGCGTCGTTGATGCCCCGCGGCTCGACCTCGTCGCCACGACCGGCGCGCTCCGGAAAGCCGCGGAATCGCTCAGCCCGCGCATGCCGGCGGATGGCCTCCTTGATCCCGGTGTTCAAGAACGCCTCAACCTCAGCGTCCGGCCGATCGAGCCCGGCCAAACGATGTGCGCCGGTCCGTACCGCATCACCGCCATTCCTGCGACGCACGACCTGGAAAATATCACACCGCTCCTCTACGTGATCGAACGAGACGGCAGGGCACTCCTGTACGCCACTGACACGGGCCCGCTGCCGGAGGAGGCGTGGACGGTGCTTCGCGACTGGGGCGGCCGGTTTCATGCGGTTGCCCTCGACCATACCTTCGGACTTCAGGAACGCGCGACCGGTCACCACAACGCCGATCAGTTCGTCGAGACGGTTGACCGCCTCCGGAACGAAGAGCGACTGGAAAACGCCTGCCGGGTCTTCGCCCATCATCTCGGACACCATAGCAACCCCGATCATGACGCCCTCGCCGTGTACGCCAATAGGCGCGGGTACGAGGTCGCCTACGACGGTCTCACGGTCGCGGTCTGAGTGGGCACGGGGAGAAACCGATGGCGAGCTTGACGGCGCAAGCGTCGACATTGACCGGACGGCTGACGCGGTTGCGGCGTGAAGCGCGGCGGACCAGCGGCTGGAGCGGACTCCTCTACGTCGTTCCGGCCCTAGCGATCTTGCTCCTCTTCGAGATCTGGCCACTCGTGTTCAGTGTTTGGATCAGTCTCTGGAAATGGGACATTGAACCGGTCAAATTCACCGGTCTGGACAACTACCGGCAACTCTTCGGCGAGGGATTTATCACCCGAGATTTTCGCGGAAATCTCACCACCGGCGAACTCGCTCAAAGTCTGATCGCGACGGTCTACTACGTGCTCGGCATCGTACCACTGACGATCGTCCTCTCGTTCGTCATCGCCTACTTTCTCTTTCAAGGTCTTTCCGGACAGGGGCTTCTGCGAACCGTCTACTTCCTGCCCTACGTGACCAGCAGCGTCGCGATGGCGCTCGTGTTCGCCTGGATGTTCAACCCACAGGTCGGCATCGTCAACGCGCTGATGGATCGAGCCAGTCTCCCGACGTCGACCTGGCTCCGGGACCCCACACCCGCGGCCAAGCGAGTGCTCAATTGGGCCGGCATTGATTCCGTGAACAACTGGCCAGACCACGCCGCCGGTCCCAGTGTCGCCCTTGTGGTCGTGATCATCTTCTCTATTTGGTCGACCCTCGGCTACAGCATCATCGTCTACCTCGCGGGATTGACGTCGATCCCTCGCGATTTGGCCGAGGCAGCCCGGATCGACGGCGCCGGGCGCTGGCAGATCATGCGCACGATCACCTGGCCGCTCCTCTCCCCGACGACAATTTTTCTGATCATCTTCAACACCATCAACGCCTTCCAGGCGTTCACGCCCATCTACACCTTGACCCGCAATACGGGGATGGGTCGCGCCGAGGCCGGCGGTCCGCTCAACTCCACGCTGACGATCACCGTCTACGTTTTTCGCAACTTCTACGAGCGCGCTAACCGCGTCGGCTACGCGGCAGCTGTTTCGCTCTTTCTCTTTATCCTCATGCTAGGGTTGACACTCGCGCAGTTCCGCCTGCTCGGGCGCAAGGTTCATTACCAGTGAACGCCGGGAGACACGAGACGGGAGATCAAGAGCAGGAGGCAGCCACGGCGGCCTGGCCAATCACACACACCCGCCGGTCGTGGCGCGGTTCGGCGACGCTGTACATTGTCGTCGTGGGTGGGGCGGTCATCGTCGCGTTCCCATTTTTTTGGATGATCTTGACCGCGTTCAAGAACATCCAGGAGAGCAACGCCTACCCGCCGGCGATCTTCCCCCACGCCTGGCGTTGGGAAAACTTCCGCGACGCCTGGAATACCCCGCCCAGCACGCTCGGGCGCTACCTGTTCAACAGCGCAGTCATCGCCGTGGTCGGAACCGGGCTGCAACTCGTTTTCTGTGTGCTCGCCGCATATGCCTTCGCCCGTCTTCGCTTTCCTGGGCGCAACGCGCTCTTTCTCCTTGTTCTAGCGACGACGATGGTTCCTGGCGAGGTGACCCTGATTCCGAACTTCGTTACCATTCGCCACATCCCGTTCGCCGGCGGGAACGACCTGACCGGCAACGGCGGCAGCGGTTTTTACGACACGTACGCCGGTATCATCCTCCCCAATCTCGCCGGGGCCTTTACGATCTTCCTCCTGCGCCAGGCATTCATGCAGGTCCCGAACGACCTGTGGGAAGCAGCTCAGCTCGATGGCGCCAGGAGCTTCCGCTTCCTGCTTGGGGTGATGCTGCCGCTGACGTTGCCTGCCGTGCTCACCGTCGCCATTTTCGGGTTCGTCGCCCGCTGGAACGCCCTGCTCTGGCCGCTGCTCATCACCCGCTCCGAATCGTTGCGGCCCGTTCAGCTTGCGATGACCTTCTATCAAACGGAATTCCAGGTCGACCACGGTTTGGTGATGGCCGCCTCGGTCATCGTCACCCTGCCGATCGTTCTGCTCTACATCGCCGTCCAGAAGCAGTTCATCGAGGGCGTCGCGAATACCGGGATGAAGGGGTAAATGCCCGCACGGGTAACGCAAGCAAGGAGGTGGATCTTACCGACGACGAGAAGCGGGCACCCGCACAGCGACTCAAAACCAAACCATCTCTGAAGTTTGATCAACGAGGAGGAACCAATGACGACTACCACGATCTCCCGTCGAAGTTTCGTCGCCCGCACGGCCGGAACCGCTGTCGCCGCCGCCGCGCTTCGCGGGCTGACCCAGGAGAGCGCACTCGCCCGCCTGACAACGCTCCAGGACGGCCCGGTCGCGATCGACTACTGGCACCGCAGCTCTGGAGACACGATCCTGCAGTGGGAACAACTCGCCGACGCTTTCAACTCGGAGTACAGCGGCCGCGTGCAAGTCACACCCATCGCCCAGGGCGACATTCAAGAGTTGAATCAGAAGGTGCGCGCCGCCGCCGCCGGTGGCGGTCTGCCCGGTGCCCTGATGGGCGACGACTACGACATCACCCAGTACGCCGGCAACGAAATCATCGTCCCCTTCGATCCGTATGTGAACGATCCCGAGAATGGTCTCACCGCCGAGGAACAGGCGGACTTCCTACCGGGCCAGTTCAACCGCCACAAGCTTGACATCTATGGCGATCAGCAGATGGCCTTCCCACAGGGCTTTTCCGCGTTCACCAGCTTCTGGAATGTCGACGCGCTCCGTAAGGCGGGATTCGACGGACCACCGAAAACATGGGAGGAATTTCCCGATCATGTTCGCGCCGTCGCTGCGGCGAATCCCGGCATGACCGGTTGGAACATTGGCGGCGCCGGCGACCGATTCATCTCATGCCTCCTCACGCACGGCATCCAGTGGCTCGCCAAAGACCGCCAATCGTCCAATTTCGACCGCCCCGAGGCGCTGGAGATCATGACCTGGTGGAAGGCGCTTTCTGACGAGGGGCTGCTGTCCGTGCTCCCCGAGGGCGCCAGTGACTCCTTTGTCGCGGGCAAGTCGATCTACTTCATGGATAGCTCCGGCAACACCGCCCGCTTCAACCGCGAGATCGCCACGTTCAAGTTTGATTGCGGTCTGCCGCCACAGGGCGCAAGCAACCCGACTCCAATCACCGAAACGTACGGACCGATCAACGCGCTGCCGAAAACCGACGAGGCGAAGCAGCTCGCCGGTTGGCTCTGGCTCAAGTGGCTGACCAACCCCATCGCGATGTCGCAGTGGGTGCAATCGACGAATTACTTCCCGTCCCGAACATCTGTCGCCGAAAGTCCGGAACTGAAGTCCTACTACGAGACCAACCAGTACGCGGCGAAGCTCGTGAAAGATCTGGCGCCGTTGGCCCGCATCCTCTCACCGAGCCCAGCCCTGACCGAAGTCCGCGGCAAGATCACCGCCGATGTCGTCAATGAGGTCCTGCTCGGCCGCCTTTCGCCGGAAGACGGCGTTCTCAAACTCAAGGCCGAAGCCGACGAGGCGATCGCAAACGTGCAAGTCTGATCAGCCGTGGCTGAGAGGGGCACGCTGTAGCAGTGACGTCCAATGGCAGCCCTCACCCCAGTTCCCCTATCAGTAACCTAGGGGGGGCTGGGGTGGAAAGGGGTTCATTAAGAGGAGCGCGCATCGTGACGGGTATCGGAATCGCGGTCGGGTTAGACGCGGGGAGCGGACAGCCGCTCTCCGCGCTACGGCAGATGTTGGACCGGGTCGCGGAGATCGGGTTCACGCACGCCGAAATTTCGGTGAAGTCGCTGGCGGTCGCGTGCGGTGGAAGGCTACTGCCGAAGCGGATGGAAGCGCTACAAGCGGCACTGGACGGTGTGGCCCTCCGTCTGACCGTGCACGGCACGAACGTCTCGTCCGCCCGCGCCGGCAACCTGATGGACGTCACCACCCCGAACCAGCGCCGGGTCGCGGAGGCCGATCTCGCGTTCGCCATCGCAACCGGCGCGAAGGTCCTCGTCATCCACAGCGGCTCGCTACGGGACGTCTATCTCGACGACGATGCCCTGGCCCTCGCGATGGCCGCTGAACGCGACGCCCTCCGCGCCCTCGGCGACGAGGCCGGACAACACGACATCCAGATTGCGGTCGAGAACATCGACCCGGTCGGCATCTACCTCGCCCGCCGCGCCTACGGTTTGCGGCTCGACACCCTCAGCGAGCAGATCGCACGGGTCGATCACCCGCGGGTCGGTATCTGCCTCGACATCGGACATGCCTACGTCGCCGCGACCTATGCTGGATTCGACTATCTCCCCGCGATCCGCGAGATTGCCCCACGGGTGGTTCACCTGCACCTCAGCGACAACCTTGGCCGAACCCAACTTGACGGGGAAGTGGACTTGAACGAACGGCTCGCCCTTGGAGACGGCGACCTCCACCTCCTTCCCGGTTGGGGAACCATACCGCTCCAGGAGGTGTTCAGGATTCACTTCCCCGCGCAACCGCTGGTGATCCTCGAACTGCGGCCACATTTCGCGGAACACCTGCCAGAAGCCTTGGCGACGACGCGGGATTTAATCGCTTTGCAATCTATATCTCAAGCCTGACCGCCGCATCCGCCTAAACGTGGACCGGCTACCTCATTGAATCACCGGTCGTCGACACCCTCGCGCCGATTCGCGATGCCGCCACGGCATTCAAAGTATTGCGCATTTCTTTCACGTCCGCGCCGTTATTACTCACCTGGGCGATCATCGGGATGGGGAGACCGAAACGGGTCTCCAGGAGCACCGGCCGCGGGCGTCGCCTGAGCCTCCGGTCGGTTGCATCGGGTTCGGTGCCGGGTAGAGGACTCGAACCTCCACGGCCTTGCGGCCACCAGCTCCTAAGGCTGGCGTGTCTGCCATTTCACCAACCCGGCAGGGATTGCGAGGCAACTCGCAAAGTGTACGGCGACCTGACGCGACCTGTCACCGGACCTCGAGTCACTATTTCACCCCGTCGTGCGTATTTGTCTGGCTGAATCGAAGCAGCGCGGGCCGGCCAACAACGCAAGAAAGCACCCCCTCGGGTGCCCGGCACGGAGTTCCATTTTGACAATCATTGGCGACCGGGCGGATGATCGAACGGCCGCCCTTCATAATGAAGGGTGGCCGTCCGTATTCAAAGTCAGTCGAACGCGACTACGATTCGTCGATCGTGATTACCCCGCTCGTGCCATCGACTGTGATCCATTGACCCGTCTTGATCAGTCGGGTTGCGCCCGTCGCTCCGACAACGGCCGGAATCCCATACTCGCGGGCCACGATCGCGCAGTGCGACAGCGGACCGCCGGTTTCGGTGACGACGGCGGCGGCTGTGCCGAAGAGTGGTGTCCAGGCCGGCATGGTCGTGATCGCAACCAGGATCTCGCCAGGTTGCAGCGATTTGGCCTCATCGAGCGTGCGCGCGACCCGGGCGATCCCGGATGCGGCGCCGCGCGATCCGGCATTGCCTTTGATTTGCCCTGGATCGGCGTCCCCGGCGACCTGTCCACCGAAGAAGCGAGCGGTTGCCCGCTGCATCGGGTTGTCGGCCGGCGGCGGACCCGACGGCGCCGCGCCTACGAACGGTGGCGGAACTATCCGCGCGGAGTGATCGAGATCCGTTTCTCGCTCCAGCACAAGGATCCGGGTGTCGCAGATTGCCTGCTCGGTCAGCGGTCGCGACGACACCGACTTCAGCTCGTCAACCGTCAACATGAAGACATCATCGGCCCGGGCCAGCACGCCGGTCTTGACCAAGCGGGCGCCAAGCTTCAAGAAGAGCAGGCGCACGAGGGCGTTCGAGCGCTGGTCGATGTGGAAGTTGTGCTCCTCCTGCAGGAACGATGCATTCCGGGATGCAATCAGCATCGCCTCGAACTGACCGCGAACCGCCTCGGGATAGGAAGCGATCCGCGCACGTGCCGCATTGAGCGCGGTCACGGCCGAAGTCAGCGCTCGCTCGTGGTCGGCGCGCGCGTCGTGACCCGACCGGAGATACGCCTGAATGTTCGAGATCGCGATCGATGGATTTTCCTGCCACGTCGGCACCATGAAGTCGAATAGATCCTGGCGAAGTCCGTACTCGTTGAGATAGTCGCGTATTGCGGCGGCGTAGTATTCGCCCTTCGGCGCTTCGGCCAGCGCCGCCATGACTTCGTTCGCGGGCGTTGACAGGAGCAGTTTGTCGAGTCCGGTCACTTTCGCCGCGGCGGCGAGATCGGAAAGACCCGCGCCGGCCTTGCGGCTCTCCGAAGGCAGTCCAACCAGAAGTGCGTGACCGTCCTGTTCGTTGCCGCCGAGGAGATCGGCATAGAGCTCGTCGAAGAGCTGACTTGCCATCAGGCACGGCATCGCGATCTGGAAGTGAATCGTCCAGAGCTCCGCGGAGAGCTCGGCAACCTCGTCGAGCAACGTCGGGATGAAGGACGACACGGCATTGGTGAAGTTCATCGTTTCGAGACGATGCAGGATCTCCTTGATCCGCGGCAGGTGCTCGTTTTCCCAGCGCTCCATCATGATCGGGAGCTGCGCTTTCATGCTCGCTTCGGCGCGGGCCTCAAGCGTTCTCTCCTCCTCATCACTCCGCGGAATCACCGGCAGAAAGGCGTTGTATAAGTAGTTGTGATGAAATGTCACTTTGGAGCCAGCAATCGGAATCTGAAGCGCTTTGGCCGCGGCAGTGAACCCTCTTTCGAACGCCGGACCCATGAGCGATTGGTACAACTTGCTGACCGGCGCCGGGAAATGCATGGCATCAAACATGTAGGTGATGTCGCCGTCATCCTGGTCCCCAACAACAACCGTGTACGCTTCTTCAAGCGTGAATGGATTCTTAACGCTCATCTCATTTTCCTCCCGCTTTGACTAAAAAAGAGACCATCTGAATCGTTACGGGGCTTGCTCAATACTCATTGCGGCCACCGTCGTAATCGGCCGCGCCTGGAAAAAGTAGATTCGATCGCCGGAAATACCGCCCTCGAGATCGGCGGGAAAGTCCAGTTTTCGCGCCAGATTGCGCGCGCTCGATGCAATTGCCGCGATCTGGTCGCCCCGCAATGACGCCATCGTCCGCAGCGCCCGCGGAACCGCAACCTCTCGGGTGCCCTTGCCATCGACACCGGGGATGATCATCAGCGTTTTGTCGCCAACCAGGAAGTCAGTCACCTCACCATCTGGTCCAACCACGATGTGATCCGGAGTGACCATTCCGGAAACCAGCGCCTCTCCCAGTCCCCAGGTTGCGTTGATGACCAGACGATCATCGCGACCCGACACGGGATCAGCCGTGAACACCACAAACGAAACGTCACTGCGAACCATCTGCTGGACCACAACCGCGATCGCCGAATCGTCCGTGGCCAATCCACCCTGCCGGCGATAGGCAACCGCCCGCTCGGTCCAGAGCGACGCCCAGCAACCCTTCACGGCCGCCTCGAGCGCGGCAAAACCGCGAACATCGAGGAAGGTGTCGTGCAGTCCAGCGAACGAGTATTCCTTTGAATCCTCCGCCGTGGCCGACGATCGCACGGCGACCTCCGGCGTCATCCCCGTCTCGCGTTCGAGGCGCTCATATGCCTCGCCAAGGTGCTGAGCCAGCTCGTCCGGCAGCGTCGCGTCGATGATTGCCTTGCGGATCGCCGGAAGCTCGTCGACGGAAACACCACTAGCCCGGCTCGGAATGCCGATCGCCCGCGAGGCGGTCTCGTAGGCCGTCGTCGTCAGCGCGAAGCCCGGCGGGACTCGCGCTCCCAAGGACGCCAGCTTGCTTAAGCTCGCCCCTTTGCCGCCGACCAGTTGACGTCCAACCGGCCGGCCATCCAGCCACACAAGCACGCCCGAACTTCCCGTTGCGTCCATTACCCCACCACCGCTATGCGAAAACCGTGTCCTTATCGAGAGCCATTACGAACGTGAACCATTAGGAGATCATTAATGCGCGCGTTCAGAAGCTCCTTTCATTCCGGCCGCCGTGCCGTTGTTCGATCTGGGAACATCCTATGACGTCGCCTTAACAATGGCACTACGTCAAATGCATGGTTTCCGCGAAATCGATCACCTAGAAACACTACGTCGTCTGACGTAGCGGCGCCCAATTTTCCTCCGCGCCGGATTGGGCGCCGTGTAAACCCGTAGCCGCGCAATTATGAAACGTGCATGCTTATTCGGTGTATCAGGGAGCGCGTCTCGCCGTACGACGTCTTCGTTCTCAACCCTGGAAGGGTCGGGTGCCCTCTGGGCGTGGCGTAGCCCGGTCAATTTATTGCCGGGCGATGCACAACACACAATAGTCCGATCAATGACGCATTCTTCATTATTGCGCCCGTCGTGTAGAAACGCGAACGAGCGCAATAAATTGCGCGGCTACACAGTGCGGGTTTGACACAACCTCTTGCGCCCAGGCCGTTCAGCCCGTATAGTCAGGGCATGGATACCTTTGTGCGATCCTTCACGAGCGGCAAAACCATGAAGACCATGTCCTCGATTATGGGGACCATGACTACCATGCCTGCCGGTCGGAGGGTGACGAGCTAACGCACAACAGCGCACGCGAACATCCAACGAAACGGCAGGCGAGAGCAAACAGGCTCTCGTTTTTGTTTTAAGTCACCAAGCCATCGCTTTCAGGAGCTCGGATCATGATCGTTTTGAAGTTCGGGGGCACGTCGGTCGGCAACGCGGAAAAGGTCCGCGATGCCGCCTCGATTATCGAGCTCCAACCGATGCCCCGAGCAGCAGTTGTATCGGCCGCGAGCGGTGTCACAAATCTCTTGCTTGAAGCCGCGGCGCTGGCCGCGAGTGGCGAGCGAGCGAAGGCGGCGGAGAGCGTCTCCAAAACCCGCGCCAAGCATGCCGCCGTTCTTGCCGGAATCGGCGATCTCCGCGAACGGTTCGAAGCGACCGGGAATGTCGAGCAGCTCCACATCGCGCTCGAAACCGCGCTCGACGATGTCGCCCGCCAAGGAGAATTGAGCAAACGCGATTCCGACCGCATCGTCGCGACTGGCGAAAAAGCGATGAGCGTGATGATGGCGGCGACGCTGCGCAGCCGCGGCACGCCGGCCGTCCACGTCTTCGCGGACAGCGTGATCGCCACCGACGATCGTTTTGGCGCGGCGAGGCCCGATCGCGATCGCACCCGAGTGCAGGCCGGCACAGCCGTGCGCCCGCACCTTGCAGCGGGGTTGACCGTCGTGATGACCGGGTTCATCGGCGGCGCGCCTGACGGTTCGACCACCACCCTCGGCCGCGGCGGTTCGGACTACAGCGCGACGCTGCTCGGCGCGGCGCTGGACGCCGACGAGGTGCAGATCTGGACGGATGTTCCCGGTGTGCTCTCGGCCGACCCGCGGCAGGTTTCTGACGCTCGCGTTGTGCCGACCATCAGTTACGACGAAGCCCAAGAGCTCGCCCATTTCGGCGCCAAAGTGCTGCATCCACGAACGATCCGGCCAGCGGTCGCGCTCAATATCCCGGTTCGCATCCTCTCGACCTTCGCGCCCGAGGAACCGGGAACCCTCGTGGTCCGGCATGCGACCCGCGATCACATCAAGGCCGTGACCACGATGAAGGGACTCATGCTGCTCACGATCGATGTGCCGGAGCTGGAGGACCTGGCGGGCGCGGCGGCGGCCGTTTTTGGACGGCTGCACGAGGATCACGTCGAAATCGTACAGGTATCGCAGGCATCGTCCCGCCGCCGGATGACCTACCTGATCGATCCCGGTCAGGCCGTCGGCTGCGCGTACATGCGGAAGCGGATCCTCAGCGCGCTCGACGATTTCGAAGCCGAGGTTTCGTGCAACGAGAATGTGGCGGTGGTCGCGGCGGTCGGCGACGGCGCGGCCGCACAACCGGCCGCCCTTGGCCGGATGCTCGGCGTGCTTGATCGCGCCGGGATCCCGGTTTTGGCGTCGAGTCAGCAGAGCTCGAATGTCGCGCTCGTGGTCGTGGTGGCGGCGCAGCAGGCGGAACGGGCGGTCGATGTCATTCATTCCGCGTTCATCGGTCCGCAACCGGCGAGCGCAAAGGGTCGCCGGCAGCGCCGGTCGAGCGTCATGGCGGAAGCGGTCCGAGTTGGGTAATCGTCGGTTTTCGTGTTGAGGGAGAGACTCGTGGCAGACAATCGGATTCCAGTTGCGGTGCTCGGTGCGACAGGCAGTGTCGGGCAGCGATTCGTGCAATTGCTGGCGAACCACCCCTGGTTTCGGGTGGCGGAAGTGGTCGCGTCGGATCGCTCGACCGGAAAGAGCTATCGCGAGGCAACCGATTGGCGGGTCGATGCGTCGATTCCCGATGCTGCCGCGGGGCTAACGCTCAAGGATTATGCCGACGTGCTCGACAGCCCGATCGCCTTTTCGGCGCTACCGGGCGAGGTCGCGGGCGAGATCGAACAGCGGCTCGCCAAGGCTGGCCACGCGGTGCTCTCGAATAGCTCGACGCATCGGATGGACCCGGACGTGCCGTTGATCATCGCCGAGGTCAATCCCGGCCATGCGAAAGCGATCGAGCGGCAAAAGGCGAATCGCGGTTGGGCCGGCTACATCGTCACCAATGGCAATTGCTCGGCCATCCACCTCACGTTGACATTGAAACCGCTGCAGGATGCCTTTGGATTGGATGCGGTGGTGGTGACGACCCTGCAGGCCGTTTCCGGCGCCGGCTATCCAGGCGTGCCGTCGCTGGACATGATCGACAACGTGGTGCCCTTCATCAATACGGAAGAGGAAAAGCTGGCCGAGGAGGCCCGCAAATTCCTCGGCACGTATGACGGCGAGTTCAAGCTCGCGGACTTCGTGCTCAGCGCCACCTGCACCCGGGTGCCCGTGCGCGACGGACACACCGAATCGGCGGCGGTCCGCTTCAAGCGACCGGCCACACCTGCCGAGGTGATCGAGGTCTTCCGCGCCTTCCGCGGCAAACCGCAGGAGATGAACCTACCGAGCGCGCCCGCGCACCCGATCGTGGTCCGCATGGAATCGAACCGCCCGCAACCGGTGCTCGACCGCGACGCCGAAAAGAGCATGGCGTCGGTGGTCGGCCGCGTGCGCGAATGCCCGGTGATGGGCATCAAGTACGTGCTGCTCGGCCACAACACCATTCGCGGCGCGGCCGGCGCAAGCATCCTCAACGCCGAGTTGTTCAAGGAAGAAGGGCTGCTGCCGATCTAGTGGGAGAGCCCAGGCTCACACAAACACATACTTTCGAGCCTCTAGTCGCTAGCTTCTGGCCGCTAGGAGTTTGACGATGAGGGGGTGGTGAATGGTGCCCGCCGATGTCACACAAACGCACACTTAATCACACTTTTGAGCTTCTGGCCGTTAGCCGCTAGCAGCCAGGAGTTTGACGATGACGGGGTGAGGGCCTGTGAACGGAGCCCGCCGATGTCACACAAACGCCCACTTAATCACAGTTTCGAGCGACTCCCGGACGAGTCGGCTTGCAACTGCTGGAGTACGACGGCATCTCCTAAGAGTTTGTAATACCTGTTCGCAACTAAATATTAGATATATCGGCGACGCGATCGCGAAGATCGCCCGGCATTGATGAAACGTGCATTCTTAATCAGGGTACGAACGGGGATCAACGCTTCGATGCAAGCGCACGTTCTCAGTGCTGGAAGCACCGGGTACCCCCTGGGTGTGGCGGGGCCGAGTCACGATAGTCCGATCAAGACTGCACACTTCATAAATACCGGGCTACACCACGCCCAGAGGGCACCCGACCCTTCCAGGGTTGAGAACGGAATCGTCGTCGCGGCCCCGGAAGGGCTTTGTTGGAGTAGCCTTGGGTTGCAACCCGAGGCGGGTCCGAATGAATGCCTGTCCGTTTGTCCCCGCCGTGCCCAGAAGGCACCCGACTCTTCCAGGGTTGAGAACGGAAGAGGGTCATAGTCCTGGTTTACGATGCAATGCGTTTGAACCTGGTGCGTGCAACGTACTGAATGTGGCAACATACCATCCGTCAGTTCAAACGACCCGGAAACGTTTGCGAAGCGTTTCTGCGGCCGACGATGCAGTGCAAGAGCCCATGTGCCGTATTCGGAGTTCTATTGCCATTTGGTATGGTCAACAAAAGGTCGTTTGCCACTGCTGATGGATGAGCGAGCGACAGTGGCGGAGCGTTCGATTCGTGCGTCGTGCCGGGAGAAAGGCGCTGTCGTGCTGGCGCTCTGTCTGATGCCGGACCACGTTCATTTGGCCGTTTCGATGCCGCCGAGGGTATCCGTGTCGAAGCTCATAAACGTGGTGAAGGGAAGCTCAAGTCATCTGCTCGATCGCGACGATTCGATCCGCACCGAGGAGAGGTTCTCGTGGCAATCGGAATACGGCGCCATCTCGTTCGGCAAACGTTCGCTGCCTCAGATCGTCGCGTACGTCGTCAATCAACGTGAGCATCATGCGAGCAACGACTTGTGGCCAACCTTCGAGCAAACCGAACGTCCATACTCCAAACCGGACATTGACGATGAAACCTGACCCGCAACCCGGCCGTTCTCAACCCTGGAAGGGTTTCGTTGGCGTAGCCTTCGGTTTCAACCGGAGGCGAAGCGGATGGAATGAGCATCTCATTGCAACCGACTCGCACCGGAATGAATTCCAGTGCAATTCCACACCCAGAGGGTACTCGGCCCTTCCAGGGCTACGAATGCGGACGTCGGCAAAGCCCTGGATGCGTTTCTTGGGCGTCGCCCCAGGTAATTGGTTGCCGGGCGGCTCGAATTAAAACCGAGCGCATGAACTGCATTACATTCGCCGAGTAAGTTGCGAATCTTCTCATCACATGCGAAAACGTCACCCGGCAACCAACGCCGGTTGCCGGAAACGGAGGCATATATGGGTGGATTGATCGATCTCAGTCATACGGTTGAAGACGGCCTGATCACCTACAAGGGACTGCCGGCGCCGATCATCTGCGATTTCCTGACGCGAGAGGCGTCGCGCGCGATCTACGCCGAGGGCACCGAGTTTCAGATCGGCAAGATCGAAATGGTCGGCAACACGGGCACCTACCTCGACAGCCCGTTTCACCGATACGCGGACGGCATGGACCTCTCCGAGCTCGATCTGCGCTCGGTCGCGTCCCTGCCGGGCATCGTCGTGCACGCGCCGGTCGAAAACGGTCGCCATGTCGGACCGGAACACTTCGAGGGGCTCGAGTTGCAGGGGAGAGCGGTGCTCGTCCACACCGGCTGGGATCGTCACTGGCGAACCGATCAGTACTTCGAGGAGAACGCCTGCCTGACGGGCGAAGCCGCGGAGTTTCTGGTCGGGGCCGGCGCAGCGTTGGTCGGGATCGATTCGATGAACATCGACGACATGGACGACAAGCGGCGGCCGGTTCACACGACATTGCTCGGGGCTGGCGTGCTGATCGTGGAGCACATGACGGGCCTGCACCATCTGCCCGATTCCGGTTTCCGCTTCTCGGCCGTGCCTGTCAAGATCAAGGGGTTCGGGACGTTTCCCGTGCGGGCGTACGCTGAGCTGGACGATTGATCATCGAAGCGGGCGCGCCGGCCGAAAGTAAGGTCGCCGCGCCCGCTCAACCGGACTTAATCGCCGCTCATCACCGCACTGGTTGCCTTTTTCGCACGCTTCGACGCCATCCGGACCTGCCGGTCGCCGCCCCTCTCCCCCGCCGGAAGCTCAAGCAACTCCCCTTCCGACTCCGCCTCCACCGCAGCGATCTGCCGCTCCGCCTCGTTTTCTCGTTCGGCTTCCCGCACCGTGGCGGTGCCGGCGGGCGCGTCCCGCTTGTGGCCCATTCCCCGGTCTCGTTCAAACATGCCAAGCGAGCTCAGCAGCGACATCGCCAGCTTCGGGTCAGCTTTCGACGAATGCAGCGCGCTCAACACCACGTTGGCCGCCTGCTCGGCCATGCCTTGTAGTCGCCCGACTGTGGCGTCGAGCATTGCCGACTGTTGCTCATGCAAAACGGTCCGGAATGCCGGGTCATGATGTCTCCATCGCCAAATTGTTTCTCTTCGCACATTCAAGTAGTTTGCAATCTCGCCGTCAGTCAAACCCCGTAACACCAACTCCAACGCGAGCTGCTGATCGGGCTTCACAGCTGTGACATTTTGTGACATATTGTGCGTTTTCTCGATCGCGTTGGTCATCACGGCTCCTGTTCGTTGAGCGGCCCGGCAACAAATGCCTACCCTTAACAGACACAAAAAACCGGTCAAAAAGTGACATCAACCCCGAAAATTGCCCCAAAACGGCATCTGCACGCTCGTCAGCCGACCCGGCCGTCATCCTGAGCCGAGGCCGAAGCCGCAGTCGAAGGACCTCCCCGAAGGGCATTCCCTCCTCCGACCTGGACGGACCTCAAACGAGAGATCTTTCGACAAGCTCAAGATGACGGTGGGGTGAGCGCCGTCGTCATTCTGAACGTAGGCCGCGGCCGCCCCCAAATCGTCATCCTGAGCGGAGGCCGTAGCCGCAGTCGAAGGACCTCCTCGTGAGAGCGTCGCTACATACCAACCACGACGGCATTCCAACGAGAGATCTTTCGACAAGCTCAAGATGACGGTGGGGTGTGCGCTATCGACATCCTGAGCGGAGGCCGCGGCCGCAGTCGAAGGACCTCCCCGAAGGGCGTCCCTTCCTCCAACCTGGACGGACCTCGAACGAGAGATCTTTAGACGAGCTCAAGATGACGGTGGGAGCTCGTCTACCCCGCCACTATCCTGTAGATCGTGCCTCTGAGGTCGGCCAGGTAGAGCTCGCCGGATTCGTCCTGACCGAAGGTGCTGATGTTGAACCCGGTTTCGAGCGGCTCGGTGGAGACCCAGGTTCCGTCGACCAGCGCGATTGTCCAGACTCGACCCATGCAGTAGTCGCCAAAGATGTAGCGGCCGGCGAGCTCCGGAATCGCCGCGCCGCGATAAACGTACCCGCCCACGATCGCGCAGCCCATTTCGTGGTGATAGATGAAGACCGGATCGATCAGGCGGTCCGATTCGCAGCGGTTCGCCCGGTCGAGATCGTGGCAGATCTCGCCCTCGACGATGTTCCAGCCATAGTTGAGCCCGCCTTTGTCGCCCGCGGGCTGCACGTTGACCTCTTCGGACGACCAAAGTCCGACATCGGCGATGTAGAGATCGCCAGTTTGGCGGTCGAAGCTGAAGCGCCACGGATTACGCAGGCCATACGCCCAGATTTCGGGCTGCGCGGAGTCGCTATCGACGAACGGGTTGTCCGCCGGGATCGCGTACGGTTTGCCGTCAGCTTCGCGGTTGACATCGATCCGCAGGATCTTGCCGAGCAGCACCTGGGTATTCTGGGCGTTGCGTTTCGGCTCGGCCTTCGCGCCCCCGTCGCCTACCCCGATGTAGAGATACCCGTCCGGTCCGAATGCGAGCTGCCCGGCATTGTGATCGTCGTACGGTTTCGGGATGGTCAGCAGGATCTCGCCGCTCTCGGGGTCGGCGGCATCTGGGTCCTCATCGGAAACGCTGTAGCGCGCGACCACGACATCGCCATTCAGATCGGTGTAGTCGACGAAGACATAGCCATTGGTTTTGTAGTCGGGATGAAACGCGAAGCCGAGGAGTCCCTGTTCGTTCCCCTTTGATCGCACGATCGGTTTGATATTGAGAAACGGCCGGGAGACCTTCTCACCGTCCTGGATGATCTGGATGTAACCGGGCTTTTCGGAAACGTAGAGCAGCCCGCTGCCGTCGCCCGCGTTCGCGATGAAGGTCGGTTTCGCGTAATCCTCCGCGACCACTTCGAAGCGTAGCGAGATCTGAGATTGGGCTCGTGCCGCTTCGATATCAACCAGCGCCGAGACCACAAGGAACAACGAAAGCACAGCGCGGTACATCGGATTGGAGCTCCAGCCGGCGGGGAGATGATCAGTGGGTGATGCGTTCTCGATTCAGGATAGTACGGGATGGCGGAGGGGTGGCTCAAGGAGCCGGGAGCTGAGGAGAGTTGGCCGCGGTGCGAATCTGCCCACTCGCACCGCGGTCCAGATTCACGATCGGGCCGGCAAAGCCGGGAACCTCGCGTGCATCCCATCCGTTCGGCGAGGGACAGCGCTGACCAGACCCATCAATCATGCACGCTCGGTCGGGTAAGGCAAAGCCCCTGAACGACCGTGATCCTGACGGGAGACAAGCACCGCCCGGCAGGACTCCCGGCTTTGGTCCCGGCATGACGTCTCAGCCCGAATGGATCGCCGTGAGGAGTCGCATTGCGATTTTGACCTCGCCGGTGATCTGTGATCGCTCCCGCGTCGCTGCCGGCGAACGGCGCCTGGCGGCGAGCTTCGCCAGCGCAATCGGATCGATCTCGATGACCGCGTCGGGCGTTTCGCATAATCCAAAGCGCACATGTTGTTCGCCCATTCCGGTAACGATGACCTCAACGGTACGATCGTCGAGAACCTCGATCGCGGTGTCCTTCGCCCCTCTCAACAGCAGCGCGATGAACCGGCCGTCGTGTTCCTCGCGCAGTCCGAACCCGATGCCCGCGGCTTCACTGATGTCGAGCCGGTGAAACCAGAGATCGCGAATCGCGGCAAACGGCCCAAGCGAGAGACGGGGAATGCGCGCCGAAGCGAAGTCGACCCGCACGGGCTGCAACGGCCGGAAGAGCAGCGAGCGAAGCCGGAGCGCTCTTGGAGCCTGCAGTTTCAGCTCCTCGATGATCTCGCCTGGAGAGTGTCCGATCCGGTCGCCGGCGTGGATCCGGGAGAGTGTTTCGGCCAAGGACTGCCCACGCGTCCGGTACATGCGGATCACTCTGGGGTCGATCTGTCGGCGGAGCTGGCCGAAACTGCCCTGCGCGGCGTAGGTGCCAGCCACATGCGCGGCCACGGCCTTCACCGTCCAATCGCCAGACCCGATGCGCTCGTTCCACGCTTCGAGCGGCAGCCCTTCGAGCAGCTCGATAAAGCGCTCGAGCTCTATGCGCTCGAGCTCGAGCGCTTCGGCGGTGGTCAGTGCCGGAATCTCGGAAACGTGAATGATCAACTTATCGACTGGCAGCGGGTCGGTCATATCGCGCTCGTCAATGACGGGTCGGAGCGCACTTTATTGCTTGCTCGCGGGTTGAAAGAGCTCGATCGGGTTGCCGCTCGGATCGTCGATCACGATCTGGCTTCCGCCAGGACCGGTCACGATCTCGTTGCGAAAAACCACACCCGCGTCGCGCAACGCGGCCACTGTGGCCGCTAGGTCAGTCTGAACGAGCACGATCCTATTCCAACCACCCGGTTCCGGCGCCCGGCCGTCAAGCATGGGTCGTTGGGCGGAGCTCGCCGGGCCGGAAAGCCAGAGCATCAGATCGTCACGGGAGACCATCGCAAATGGCGGACCCCAATGCTCCACAACCTCGAAACCCAACAGGCCGGTGTAAAAACCGATAGCGGCTTCAACATCGTTCACGATGTACCGGACGGTTGCCATGTCGAACACCTTTCATCTCTTGGAGCATCCGCCCCGAATTCGATACGTTTTCGAAACTCCGGGCTCAATACGATGGTGATCGATGCCGCAAGCGCATCGCGTGTAAAGCATAGATTCGGAGGTTCCCGGTGAACAGCAGCAGCGATTGGTGGCGTTGCGGAGTTGTATACCAAATCTATCCGCGCAGCTTTCAGGACAGCAACGGCGACGGCATCGGCGATCTCGCCGGGGTAACCAGTCGACTCGATTACCTCGCGGGACTCGGCGTCAACGCGCTCTGGCTTTCGCCCTTCTATCCCTCGCCCGGGGCTGACTTCGGGTATGACGTTTCCGACTACGTCAATGTCGATCCGATGTTCGGGGATCTCGCCGATTTCGACGAATTGCTCGCGGGCGCGCATGGCCGGGGACTCAAGGTCATCGTCGATTTCGTGCCGAACCATTCATCGGACCAGCACCCGTGGTTCGTCGAATCTCGCTCATCTCGCACCAACCCAAAGCGCGATTGGTATTACTGGCGCGATCCGAAGCCCGATGGCTCGCCGCCAAACAACTGGCTCGCCGCCTTTGGCGGGCCGGCCTGGACGCTCGATGAGCAAACGGGCCAGTACTACCTCCACCAGTTTCTGCCGCGGCAGCCCGATCTCAATTGGCGCAATCCAGAGGTCAAGGCCGCCATGTTCGATGCCATGCGCTTCTGGCTCGACCGGGGTGTGGACGGCTTCAGGATCGACGTCGCGATCGCGTTGATGAAGGACCCGGAACTGCGGGACAACCCGCCCAATCCGGATTACGGTCGGGTTCACACGATGCACAAGGCGACCGGCGAGGTGGAATCCCAACTCCAGGTTCGCAACTTTGGCCATCCCGATATCCACGGTCTGTACCGTGAGATCAGGGAGCTGTTGAATAGCTACGACAGCACGTCGTCGCGCGTGATGATCGGGGAGCTTCATATCTGGGATCCGAAGGTCTGGGCGACCTATTACGGGGCCGCGCTCGACGAAATGCACCTTCCCTACAACTTCGGACTGCTCAAGACGGAGTGGCAGGCCCGGGCGATCATGGACCATGTCGCCGGGATCGAAGCGGCGGTGCCGCCGGGCGGCTGGCCGAACTATGTCTTCGGCAACCACGATGAGCACCGGATCGCCACCCGGATTGGACCTGAAAACGCACGAGTCGCGATGATGCTGCTCTTGACGCTGCGCGGCACACCGACCATCTACTACGGCGACGAGCTCGGCATGGAAGACGTCGCGATTTCGCCAGAGCAAGAACGGGATCCGTGGGGCCTTCGGGTTCCAGGCTTGAATCTGGGACGCGATCCAGGACGCACGCCGATGCAATGGAGCTCGCACGCGAACGCCGGTTTCACCGAACCGGGCGCCACCCCGTGGCTGCCGCTTGAATCCGAGTGGCAGACAAGAAATGTCGACCTCCAGGATGCCGATCCATTCTCGATGCTGGCGCTGACGAAACAGATCCTTGCCCTGCGCCGAAACCACCCGGCCCTCAATTGCGGCAACTATGAGGCTGTCAGTGACGACACCCCGGATTGTCTCGTGTTCCGGCGAAAATCGAACGACGAACAGTTCATGATCGGATTGAACCTGGGTGGCGAAGAACGAACCATTCACAACGATGCGTCGAAACAGCCCGAGTGCATGCTCAGTACAATGCTGGATCGTGATGGTGAACTTGAAGCGGGAGGAATCCAGCTACGTCCGCACGAAGGCGTGATTCTCAGACTGTAGGATCAGCGAGGTCATAGGTAGTTGCCGGAATCGCCATACCGCCGCGAGGACATTACCTTCCTCCTGATCGGATTGCTGGCGTTTTACAACGCGTTTCTGAATATCCTCGGGCCGTTGATGCCCTATCTGCGGGACGAGCTCGGCCTGTCGTACACGGTTGGCAGCCTGCACTTCAGCGCTATCGCCGCCGGCATGATCGCGGGCGGCTGGGTCGGCGACCGGGTCGTCCGCCGGATCGGTCGTCGCTATGCAGCCTGGACCGGCGCTTTCGGGATGTGTCTCGGCGCGCTGGGACTGACCGCCGGGAGAAACCCGGTCGAGACGATTCTCGCGGTTTTCCTGTTGATGGGTTGCGTCGGTTCGCTCGTGTTGATGGTCGTCGGATCGAGTCTCTCGGACCATCACGGCGAGAATCGGGTGTTGGCATTGTCCGAGGCGAACATAGCTGCCGCCGCCGGCGCAGGATTGGCGCCGCTGGCGATCGGAGCCGCGGTCGCACTCGGTTTTGGCTGGCGCTGGGCGTATCTCGTTCCGATCGCCTGGTTGTGCTTGCTGGCCTGGCGATACCGTGGCGTCGCGTTTCCTCCGATCGCTCAGCTCGACGACACCTCCATACCCAGCCTCAGCCTGCCCAAGCCGTTCTGGATTCTTTGGACAACCGTCACCCTGGTGGTCGGTGTTGAATTCGGGTTGATCTACTTTGGCGCGGATTTCCTCGACAAGGTCGCCGGACTCTCCAAGGACGCGGCGGCGACCACGATGAGCTTATTTCTATGGGGGATGCTGGTCGGTCGGATCGTCGGACGTCGCGTGCTTGGCCTGGCGGGCGCACACGCGGTGCTTTCGATTGCGATCGGGATCGCAGGGATTGGATTCGCGACGATGTGGGCTCAACCCGGTCCAATCGTTTCGGTGGTCGGGCTCTTTGTCGCCGGAATCGGTGTCGCTAATCTCTACCCGGTTTCGCTGTCGCTTGCACTCGAGGCGGCGCCTGGTCAATCCAACGTCGCGTCGGCACGGCTCTCGTTCGCCTCGGGCTCCGCGATTCTGGTCGCTCCGCTCATGCTCGGCGGCATGTCCGATCTGGCTGGACTGCGTGCAGGCACGCTCGTCGTACCCGTTTTGTTAATCGCGGCAATCGCCGTGACGCAAGTTGGACGGGGCTTCTCATCGAATCTAGCAGACCAGAATTTCGAGTCGCAGAACGAGTCGATCTCAATGTGAATCCACCTCCTCTCGTTCGCTCTCTGTAACTGTTCAGGCTTGTGGGGAAGCGAGCAGGAGACGGCATTGGTCGAAGGGGTTGAGGCCCTGCGCCCGCCAGGTTCCGAAGAGCGAGGCCAGCCGCATTTTGGCGGTGCTGCCGGCTGCTGAGCGGGTGCCGCCGCTGATCTTGCGGCTCACCACCAGGTGGCGCAGGCTGCGCTCGGCGGCAGTATTCGTGGGCGGCACCGCCGGGTCCTCGACAAAGACAAACAAGTCGGCCAGGTG
>CAYJPA010000008.1:0-19025 GCA_964371945.1 uncultured Sphaerobacteraceae bacterium
ACAAGAGTCTGTCGGAATGGGCCAGCATCGTCCAGGATGTCAGTTTGGCGTCGGCGATTGTCGACCGGTTGATGCACCACGGGCAGGTGTTTTATCTCAAGGGACCCTCGTGGCGCACGCGCGGGAGTGCGCCACAGCCAGGGATGGAGACAGCGGCGCTGTAACACTTTTATTCCGGCACCCTGTCCAATTGTAAACCGGGGGTTACAGAGCGCGAGTGGCGACTCCTGGAGCGCGATCATCGCAGTCATCTCGCACCAACCAACCGCGCCTTTGTCGATGAGCTGCTGAACGGGCTCCGGCAGCTGGGCGGGCACCGATGCGACATCGTGGACGAGGTGCCGGAGTGGTGGTTGGCGGGACACCGCGGGGAACCGACCGGACGACCAGCCGGTCGACCACTTGGCGCCAAGGATTCCACCAAGCGCAAACCCCGCCCCTCAGCTGAAAACTTACCAGCACCTACTTGGTCAACATAACGCCGCGGCGGCACGCGGCAGTATGCCGATCGCTAATTGCCGGGCCGCACGGGGAGATCCGAGCCGGACAGTGGCGTGGAGCGAATGCGAGTCCCGCGAAACCGTGTCATCCCCCACGCTCGTCCGTAACTGGACTGACCAGCATGTCGCGGAGCCGGTCGGAAAGCCAGACCTCGTACTGCTCAGCCGACCAGCCGGAGCGATCGACCAGTTCTCCGTAGATCTCGGAGGCGAAGAGCGCGGCCGCCTGATCGACCGCTCTAGCCTGGTCGAGACCCGAGCGGAGGACGCCGAGCTCTTCGAGCCGCCGGCAGAGGCGCGCGATCCCGGCCCGGTTGCGGCTTTGGCCTTCCACGAAGACCGTGGCCACGTCCCGGTCCAGGGAAGCCTGGGCCGTGAACATCGTGACGATGTCGCCACACCGCTCCAGGATCAGCCGGCGGAGGTGCGCGGCCATGCGCAACGCCTCGAGCGGATCGTCGCTTGCCTCGATCTGATCCCAGAGCGCCCGGGCCGGTACCTCCTCGCGGATCGTATCGACGAGCGGGAGGAGCAACCCCTGTTTCGACCCGAACGCGGCATAGAGTGTTTGGACGGCGACCCCGGCTTCTTCGGCGATGAGGCGCACGGGTGTCGCCGCGTAACCTCGCTCGGCAAAGAGCCGCCGGGCAGCGGTCAGGATCGTTGAACGCGTCAGACCGGCATGGCGCTCGCGGAGCGTCACGAAATCTGCTGTTGACATTGGAACGTTGTTCTTGATATCGTCATGATGTTGCATTATACCGATCGACGTTCCATTTCGGCATGCCGGCGCATTGTGGTCGCTCCACCGCCGCCGGCCAAGCGAAAGGAGATTGCACCCGAGCACCACCATTGATCCGATCCGCGCGAGGCTTGAGCCAGTGCGGTCAGCGCTCTGTCTGATCCCGGGATGGCGCCGCTCCTCGCGCGAGCGATCACTGCCGATCGAACAGATGGGAGAAACCATGCGACGATTGATGCTACTGTTCACCCTGCTGCTTGCCGTGGGGATGCTCCCCGCGGCCGCCCACGCCCAAGAGGCGACGCCCGATGCGACCGGCCCTGGACTCGAACTGAACTTCCCAGAGCTGCGTATGACCGCCAGCGACTTCGCGTTCGAGGTCTCCGGAGACCTGACGGCCGGTTTGACGTTGGTCACCCTTGAGAACTCCGGGGCGGAACCGCATCACGCCCAGTTGATGCTTTTGAACGAGGGACAGACCTTCGACACCTTCATGACCGCGATGGGTCAGGACCCGAATGCGGTCTTCGGGCTCGGGCAGTTCGCCGGCGGGCCCGGGGTGGTCGACCCGAGCGGGCAATCCCAGGTGATCCTCGACCTGAAGGCGGGAACCTACCTCGCGCTCTGCTTCGTCGAGAGTCCGGACGGCATCCCGCATCTCGCCAAGGGGATGGTGCAGGCGTTCGAGGTCGGCGCGGCAACCGGTGAGGCAGCATCCGCGCCGGAGACAGCCGGCACCGTCGTGATGCTCGACTTCTCGTTCGAGATGCCGGCCGAGATCGCGACCGGGCCGCAGATCTGGGAGGTCGTCAACGAGGGACCGCAGCCGCACGAGATCGCGCTGCTTAAGCTGGCGCCAGGGCTCACGGGCGAGCAGGCGATGGACATGCTGCTGGGTCCGGCGGCGTCGCCGGAGGCCGGGCAAGATATGGCGTCGCCCGAAGCTGCCTCGGAGCCGTCCGCCGATGGTCCGCAACCCTTCACCTCGGCCGGCGGCATGCAGGCGCTGGCAAGCGGGCTGCGCGGCTGGGTGGTGCTCGACCTGGAGCCGGGCGAGTACCTCGCCGTCTGCTTCGTGCCGGACCCAGCCAGCGGACAGCCGCACACCATGTTGGGGATGATCACGGCGTTTACAGTTACGTAGGAAACTGTCGTCGACGGGAAAAACAAGGGATCACGGTCGAAGCCGACCCTGCGAACGCGACCGCCGCGTTCCGGGGTCTGCCCGAAGGCAACTACGCCGCCTACGCGATCAGCACCGGCGACGGAGACATCCTGCTGCCACATGCCGGCGGCTACGTGCTCACCGAAGATCAGCCAACCCTCTCGCTGGTGGTCTATTTCTTCCGTAGCTAGCCGGCGATCAATCGATTTCCGCGCCACGAACGCCCCGGTTGTTGGCCGGGGCGTTCGTGGCGCGTTTATGGAGCCGCACAAAACGGAGGAGCGGCCAGCCGCCCGCAGCTTAGTCCGGCGTCGCGCAGGTTCGCGGCTCCGATTTCCCGCGCCAACACCGCGAGGCAGGCGAGGTGCGCCCGAAGATCGGCTGTGCTGGCACAGCAGTCAACTAGGATCACCGGCTGGATCCCGAGATCGAAGATGTCCAGCGCGACCTTGAGCACGCACATGTCGGTGTCAATGCCGGCAATCGTCACTCGCTCGATTCTGTTCTCTTTGAGATAGCTGGCCAGTTCGTCGGAAATGCCCGCGAGTCCGGGTTTGGTGAAGACGGGCTCATCGTTGGCGAACGGCAGCAACTCCGGAGCCAGATTCGTATCCGGTTCGTGCTGGCACGCTCGCCAATCGAGAAAGCGATACCAGGGGCCATCCGGCTGATTGACGAAACGGGTGAAGAGGATGGGCTGGGATCGATCCCGCTCGATTAATCGGGCGATCCGTTCCGGAATGTGGCGGGTGAATTCGTTGAGAAAGCAGCGTTGGACATCGACGGTCAGCAGCGGTTCGGTCACCGGGCGCGCTCCTTGTCGAGTCCGCCAGTGCAAGAACCGCGCCCTTTTCAGTGACCCGTACAATGCTCGCCTGCTGAGTTGACGATCACATGAACAGGTGAGATTGCGTCGATGTTCAGTGTGGAGTTTCGCAAGCGGATCAGAACCGCGCTAATCGAGAAGGCGAGAACCGATCCCTCCGTCGTCGCCGCGGCGACGATCGGGGCGACCCTGACCGGCGGCGATCGCTGGTCCGATATCGATCTCACGTTCGGCGTTTCGCCCAAATCAAGGGTCGCGCGCGTCCTCACCGATTGGACGCGCGCGATGGTCGACGAGTATGACGCGGTTGTGCTTTTCGACGTGCCTGTTCACTCGACCACCTACCGGGTTTTTCTCCTACCGGGCGCGCTCCAGGTCGATCTTTCGTTCACGCCCGCCGCGGAGTTCGGCGCCCGGGGTCCCCGTTTCCAGTTGCTCTTCGGGGAGACGGTAGAGATTGCCTGGGCAGTGCCGCCTTCTCTGGAGCACCGGTTTGGGATAGCGGTCCACCACGTCGTCCGCGCGCACATCTGCATTGAACGTGGAAAGTTGTGGCAGGCGGAGCACTGGATCCATGAGCTCCGATTCGAAACGATGACGCTAGCCTGCGCGCGACTTGGGCTCGATGTCCACTATGGCCGCGGCTTTGATCTACTGCCACCAGAAGTCACCGAGCCGTTGCGGGGTTCCCTGGCGCGAGACCTCACCGAGCAGGAGCTGCGACGAGCGCTCGCAGCCGCGGCAGAGCGTTTACTCGTGGAATCAGGCGAGATGCCGCGACTCATGGAGCAGATCCAGCCGATGCTTCAGGAGATGCTCCACTCGATTCTTTAAAAATGAGCTCACCTCAACGTTCCGGCTTCGGTTGACTCGATCATGGATCCTCGTTCAGCTTGTGAGGTCATTCTTATGGAGCACCAAAACTCCTTCATTCCGGGGTTGAAACTGAGTGAGCGCCTCTTCTTTGAGATCGTTGAACCGAATCTCGACGACGCGTTTCCGGACCTCGTTTACTCCGCCGCATTGATCGGACCGGGATCCGAGGTGCTCGGGTACGACACCGAGCGCTCGACCGACCACGAGTGGGGTCCGCGTCTGCAGATCTTCCTCGCGGAAAAGGATGTGGATCTGATTCCGGTCATCATCGAGCACATTCGCCTGCGCTTGCCGCGCTCGTTCCTCGGCTACTCGACGCACTTTGGACCGCCCGGCGAAGACGGGAGCCGATTGCGGGAGGAGCGCGAGGAAGGACCGATCGATCACAAAATCGAAGTGTCGACGCTCGGCTCCTATCTCACGGCTCAATTCGGATTCGATCCGCGCACAGGAATGGAGTTGATTGACTGGTTAGTAACACCACGGCAGGCGTTGCTGAGCATGACTGCCGGACGGGTCTTCCACGATGGTCTTGGCGACCTCGAGTCGATTCGCTCTAAGCTCGCGTATTACCCTCAACAGGTTTGGCTCTACCTGCTCGGAGCGCAATGGCAGCGCATTTCCCAGCTGGAGCCCTTCGTCGGCCGCACAGGTGAGGTGGGTGACGAGATCGGCTCGGCGCTGATTGCGGCCACACTCGTGCGAGACCTGATACAGTTGGGGTTCCTGATCGAACGCCGATACGCGCCGTACAGCAAGTGGTTCGGCACCGCGTTCGCTGAGTTGCAGTGCGCGTCAACGCTCCTACCCCTCTTTCAGCGTTCGCTCGCCGCGACCTCGTGGAGGGAGCGAGAAGCGCCACTCACGTTCGCCTATGAGCAGCTGGCGATGCGATTCAACGAATTGGGAGTCGCTCACGAAGTCGACCCAACCGCGCGGGATTTCTATTCGCGACCATTCAAGGTACTGCAAGCCGGACGCTTCGTGGATGCAGTCGATGAATCGATTACATCCCCGGAGATTCGAACATTGATCAACCGTGCCGGTTGGATCGGCGGCATCGACCAGATCACTGACAATGTCGACCTCAAAACGGGGCCCGACCTGGTAAGCAAGTTGCGGACTCTATTCGCCTAATGTTTCTTCGAACCCCGTGCGGTTAGCTTTACGGGAGCGTGGGTGGGTTTTGGAGTATTGCGGACTTTCGAACGTGCGCTGATCTCGTCGTCGGGATCGGTTTCAGTTTTGCCGAGCCTGGAAACGAGTTCTTGCCCAGAAAACGGGGCAAGAATATCCCCGTTGTCGTCTACGCGACCAAGGCTAAGGCTTTCCGCATATTCCGCACCAAAGTGATCCACAAGTTTCTTCACTGTTGACAACGCTTCGCGTTCATCGGCGTACTTGCCGATGTAGCTTCCCGCGTCGATGTCCCACAATTGAAATTCCGCCATTTTCGTTACTCGATTCTGGACCGCCGAGCCCCCTAGATTGGCACGATGTATTCTGAGAGGCAGCGTTTCAGTGTTTCTTTGTCGCCTCGAACGTCATAGTGGCCTGGCCCCAGAGTCTCTTCCCACTCGATGCCAGAATCTACAGGGATATCGTACCTTGCGACGAACTCTCCAATCGCGGGAATGATTTCACCCTGACGACGGACTCCTGCTTCAGAGTCATAGAACGATCACGCATCCCACGAACGGCGTTCTGCGGGACCCAGAGTCGGAGACGGATCACCTCGCAATTCTTGAGGCGTCATCTAATCTCGCTCAGTTGGAGGATTCTTCTTGATCGCCCGGTAAAAGGCTCGCGTCCTTGACGACTCCAACCGACTGCTCCAGAGCACGTGATGGTCAGCGGCAGCTACGGGCAATCCCACTGATACGTGTACCTACGATATTGTCAGTAGTATATCGCATGCGAACGTCCGAATTGAATCACTTAGTCTCCGACCACGAAGGTTTGTAACATGAAGCTGGTCTTCGAACTTTGGGACACCGAGGACAGTAACCTTATTGGCACGTTCGAGTCAGAGGCTGCAGCCCTGAGGGTCATCCGAAGTGCCATTCAGCAATTTGGACCAGACGCGATGTCAAGCGTTGCCCTGGGTTGTGAAAGTCAATCGGGTCGCATGGTTCCTGTGGCGGTCGGCAGCGATCTCGTGCGCCGTGCATCCGAGGAGAAAGATACAGACATCCTAGCGTCTGCGTGACATGTCGTTCGAAGGGCCAATGCAGTTGGCAAGGAGGCTGCAGTTCGGTGTTGAACGACAGAGCAAGATATCACGGTCGGCTCATCACTGATTCGACTTCGTTCGGGTTTTACTCGGTGAGAAGAGAGAATTAGGGAGTTCAATTGTGCCGCTGTGTGTGCTCACAAACGTGAAGAAGTCGCTTGAAATTTACGAACTCAACTCCAATTGGGTTTCCGATCACGTGCAGGTCGGCGAGAACAAACTCTTCGAGTTCAATCGTCTCGACGACTGGAGCATCGCCGATCTTCAAATGCACGGAATCGACATCTGGATCGTAGTGCTCAAAATGAGCTTCTATCATCTCAATTTGTTGTCACGCTGAATCCAAATCAACCTTCGTCGACGACAGTCGAGCGCCGTTCATCGCGCGGCAGCAGCACAATCGCGACGATGCCGGCGAGAACGCCCATCGCCGAGCCCGCGCTCAACACCGGCACGATTCCGATCCGTTTGCCGAACACACCCGCGAACGCGAGGCCGATCATGACGGCCACGGAGCTCGCCGCCCGCAACGCTCCAAAGACCCTCCCGCGATAGGCATCTTCCGTGTTCGTTTGCACCAGGGATTGACCGCCGGCGCCCGTCGCTACCGCGGGGAATCCGGCGAGGAACATACTTCCCATCGCCACCCCTACGGCCGGGCTACCCGGTCCGACAAACTGGCGGGCATTGAACATAATGAGATCGACCAGGCCCAGTCCGGCACGACCACCGCCCAACAGCCACCGCTTTGAGAATCGGCTACCGAAACGGGCAACCACGGTCCCCGCGATGAGACCGCCCACCGCTTGCGATGACGCGATCCACCCCACTTGCGCCTCGGTGCCCTTCAACACGTCGAGCACCAGCGGGGCGAGCCCCAGTGTGACGAAAAATCCCTCAGAGATGTTCGCGATCACATCGACTACGAAGATCACCTTCAAGGTCCGGTTGTGCCGGATCAAATTGAGGCCCGCTCGCCACTCGCCCACCGCCCGTGTGAGCGACGACCCGCCGCTTTCATGTTTCGGTTCGGGTGTCTTCTCCGGCCGGGCGTCGGCGCGGATCATACCGATCAGGATCGCGGAACCAACAAACGAGAGCGAGTCCACCACCGCGACTCCACCGAGTCCAACGGCTGCGTAGAGCGCAGCCCCCAACGCGGGCCCGGCCAATCGTCCCAGGTTGTCGTTGAGGGCATTAAGACTGTTCGCCGCGACCAACCGCTCCTCTCCGACGAGCCTGGGCAGCAGCGAGGACTCGGCGGGATGGAAAAACTGCCCGATTGAACCGGCCGCCACGGCAACCGCATAAACGATCCACAAGCGATCCACGTTGTTTGCGAACAGTAATGGCAGCAGCACAAGAGCGCGCAGGAGGTCGGCCAAGACCATCGTTCGTTTGCGGTCCCAGCGATCGACAAAGACGCCGGCAATCGACCCGATCACGATCCCCGGTAGCGACACGGCCGCGAAAACCCCGGCGGTGGCAAGGGTCGACCCGGTCAACTGATACACATGGAGCATCAGCGCGATCGTCAATGCAAAGCTGCCGGCGATCGACACCAGTCCCGCGGTCCAGAGCAGGGCGAAATCACGCTGCCGGAGCGTATCGAACACGGTTCCTCCGTTATCGAAGTGTCCTGCGCCCCGCAAACGGCAACTGATCGACGTGCGGCCGGATAGTGTGCATGGCGGGCAATCGAATCTGCAACCGATGCTCGATTGTTCAGTCGCGAACTGATTCGGCACGGTAGAATCCGGTGATAACGATCCGCTCAAACGCGTACGCGTGATGCACACTCTCTTGGCGTTGCCAGGCGCGAGCCTTTATGTCAATGCGCGACGTTTCTTAGGGAGGCAACCGTGAATCAACCGCACAACAGACCGCTCAAAGTTGGTGTATTTCTGCCGCTGATCGAAAGCCAGGGCACCGCTGGACAGGCGCGATGGAGCGATCTGCTGGAGATGGCGAAAGTAGCGGAGGATGCCGGGTTCGATTCGCTCTGGCTGCCAGATCACTTCATCTTTAGGTATCCCGAAAAAGCGACAACGGGACAATGGGAGGCGATGTCCATCCTCGCCGCCTTGGCGGCGGTCACGAACCGGGTCGAGATCGCCCCGCTGGTTCTCTGCACCGGGTTTCGAAACCCGGCATTACTGGCGAAGATGGCCGGCACGATCGACGAGATCAGCGGCGGCCGCTTGATTCTCGGAATCGGCGCTGGATGGCACAAACCCGAATACGACGCGTTCGGATACCCGTTCGATCATCGCGTTTCTCGGTTCGAGGAAGCGATCACCATCATCCACGGTCTGCTCCGGCACGGTTCGATAGACTTCGATGGCGCCTACTACCAGGCCCGCGACTGCGAGCTGCGTCCGCGCGGGCCACGACCGGAGGGACCGCCGATTTTGGTCGGATCCTCCGCCCCGAAAATGCTCAAGCTCACCGCCAAATACGCGGACCAGTGGAACAGCAACTGGCGCAACCGCGCCGCGGATCTCCCACCGCTCCTCACGTTGGTGGAGACCGCCTGCGCGGAGGCCGGCCGCGATATCGCGACCATGGGCTTGACCGCGGGCGTGCAGGTCGATCTTCCCGGCAGTTCCGGCGGTCGAACTTCTTCCGACGGCACGCCGGCGCTCAGTGGTTCACTGGAAGAAATGGCCGAAGAGCTGCGCCGATACGCCCAGCTCGGCATTTCCCACATCCAAATCCTGCTCGATCCGAACACCCCGAAGGCGTTGGAAGCGTTCGCTCCGGTACTCGAGCTGCTGGACCGGTAGACGATGAGCCGACAAGACGAATGCGTGGAGGACGGAAAGGTCGTTGCTCAGGCTCGGAGAGCCCTCGCGATCTGAGCGCCTGACGTCAGCCTGGCTTCAACCGGTGCAACCTGTGCATCGACTCATCGTCCTGTCGTCTCGTCGACTTGCCGCCTTACCCCTCCGTCGCCGGCACGCGAATTGCGAAGGAGGTGATACCGGGCCGAACAGTACCTCTCGATTCCGGGAGGAGGGCTCGGTTCAGGTGGAAAGGGATAGTCAATGCTCTGGACGATCATTGCAATCCTGCTTGTCCTGTGGTTGCTTGGGTTCGCGATCGCGAACCTTGGCAGCTTGATCCATGCCTTGTTGGTGATCGCACTTGTAGTGCTTATTTTTCAGTTGATTACGGGACGTCGGGTCGTCTAGCGGCGTCGAGGAATTCCATCTCACGGATTCCGCTATGTCCCGGTCGACGGCAAGAGCGGCTGGGTCTTCGGCGAATACATCAAGCAGTTCCTGGTTCGCGAAGCAAGGCGCCTCGGGCGCGGTAATCGGCCGGGGGGTTTTTCGTCATCGCAAAATGCTCTTCTCGCGTCTCCACGCGATCCGGTCGACACCGGTATAGTTGGCACCGGCTCACAATGAACATCCGTTTCGTGCAAGAGGAGACACTCAGATGGTCTTTCGATCCCCGGGTCAGATCGCGGCACTTACTCCCGCTAATCCGTTCGGGCGCGGCGCCGACGGTCGCCCAAGCGTGCCGGCCGATCTCCTCGAGCGCATGAAGTTGGTCACCAACGACGAAGCGTGGGGTGTGCTCGAGCGCGGTCACAACTACCATTTTCAGTTCGAGGGCGGCTGGTACAACCTGCATCCGGATCGTGTGCTCGTCGGTCGTGCTGTGACGGTTCGGATGGTGCCGATCCGTCCCGATCTCCAGGCCGTGGTCGAAGAGACCGGCAAGGCACAAGGTCGCTCCGGGGGTCAGAACACTTGGGTGATCGACGAACTGCAGGAAGGCGATGTCCTGGTCGTCGATCTCTTCGGCAAGATCGAGGATGGCACCTTCATCGGGGATAATCTCGGTACCGCGATCCATGCCCGGGCCAAAACCGGGTTGATTGTCGACGGCGGCATTCGCGATCTCGAGCGTGTGCTGGAGCTTCCCGATTTCAATGTCTTCTGCCGCGGCGCCCATCCGTCAGCTATCTACGACGTGACCTTGGCGGAGGTCAATGGTCCGATCCGGATCGGCAACGCAACGGTGCTTCCCGGCGACGTGGTTCTGGGCACGCGCGAAGGTGTCACCTTCATTCCGCCGCATCTGGCGGAAGCGGTCGTAACGCGGTCCGAAGACGTGCGGCAGCGGGATGTCTTCGGGAAGTGGTCGATCGCGCAGGGAATGTTCACCTCCGGCCAAATCGACGTTTCGACGTGGGCCGAAGAGATCGAAGCCGCGTACAACAACTGGTTGCCAACCTATAAGCGGTAGGCGTCTCTCATGGGAGCCACGTTGCTTTGTCGCCTTGGGCAAACACGGAGGTTTGCTTCAACAGTCGACCTTCGCGGTCTCTACCAGCGTCGTTGATTTGGGAAACGTTTTCTGTAGGGGCAGACCACCGCGTCTGCCCTTGCTCGTCTAGGCGAAGCCCCGACAGAATTCCTGATATGCGTCGTCATCTTGCCATCGCGACGGATTGCCAGCTATGTATTCGCGGCTCCGATCGCGCTCGCGCTCGTCACGCACGATGCGCTCGACGTAGTTGCGTTGCCAGAACCTCCTTGGGTACGGCGGCGAACCGAGGACAACGATGCCGACCGTGTAATCGCTCGTGGTTGCAGATTCGAACCATTGGATGACCTTACCGAATGTCACCGGAATTGATCGTTCTGAATCGGGCTTGGTGGTGGTTGGCGAGGGTAAACACAGAGGTTTACCCCTACTAACGAATGCGCTGGTTTCGTCAAACTGCGTTGGTTTGGGAGACGTTTTCTGTAAGGGCAGACCTCCGTGTCTGCCCTTCTCGTCACCCGCCGATTTCGAATCAGGAGGCGTGTCCCAACCAAACCGCAATAGGCCATGAACGTGATTTGGCATGATGATGTAAGCGTCAATTCCGCCCGATGGAAATCGCCTTCCGATCGATCGCCACCATGAATCAACCATTTGCCCGGCAGGATTATTGATAACGCCGTGCTCGTCAATCTCCCCCAACACACACGCTCGATCCTGAGCACATACTGTTACAAAAGAGGTTCCGGGCGATGCATTGTCGTATGCAGGCAGTCTGATCGAGCGGCGACGAGCCGTGGGCCTCTCCATCCGCTTCTGGGCCGTTACGCCGTATCCCCGAAAAACGCGTGCCCAGGCTTCGAGTGGGCGCGGGCGACCTCTTCGTTGAGCGTCAGGCCGTGACCGGGGCGTTCATCGAGATAGATGAAGCCGTTTTTGATGGCCGGTTCGCCTTCGACCACGTCCGCCCACCACGGCACATCGTGCGCGTGGAATTCCATCACTAGAAAGTTGTTCATCGCGGCGCAGACATGCGCGGCCGCGACCGTGCCAACCGGGCTGGCGACGTTATGCGGCGCGATCGGGATGTAGTACGTGTCTGCCCAATCGGCGACCTTCTTGGCCTCGAGCAATCCACCCATCTTCGGGATGTCCGGCGCGATAATCCGAGCCGCCTGCTTTTCGATCAGCTCGCGATAGCCATGCTTCCGGTAAAGATTCTCCCCGGTGCAGATTGGCGTTCTCGTGCTGTGCGTGACGTGGCGTTGCGCTTCGATGTTCTCGGGCGGCACGGGGTCCTCGAGCCAGAGCAGATTGAACGGCTCTAGTGCCTGCGCCAGCCGGATCGCGTCGTTCGTGCTGTACTTCCAGTGCGCATCCACCGCCAGCATGACGCTGCTTGGGATCGCGGCTTTCACCGCCGCCGTGACCGAGACCATCCATTCCAACTCCGCATCGCCGATCGTGCGGTTGAACGGCTCAAACCAGCTCCGGCGCGGATGGGGATCGTCAGAAATGTCACGCGTAAAGGAGTTCTTCGCATCCAGATCGAACTTGATCGCGGTGAAGCCCGAGCCGACGACTTCCCGCGCCCGTTCGGCCCACGATTCCGGCGTTTCGTCCTTGCCGGCATGGCAATCGGCATAGATCCGGATCTTGTCGCGGAAGCGGCCGCCAAAGAGGTTGTAAATCGGCGTTTTGAGCGCGCGACCGACGAGATCCCAGAGCGCAATCTCGATCCCGCTAATCGCGGTCACGGTGGCGCCTGCCAGCGAGCCCTCGCCGGAGAGACAGCGGATCATCACTTCGTAGAGTTTGCCGATGTTGAACGGGTTCTCCCCAAGGAGGAGCGGTTTGGCGCGGTGGACCAATTCAGCGACGCCGACGCCCCAGTAGGCCTCGCCAAGTCCAGTCACCCCCTCGTCTGTTTCCACTTTGACGAGCACCCAGGGGAAATTGCCCTCGAGCACCGCGGTGCTCACATTGGTAATGTTCACACGTTCCTCCCGTGACTAGTAGCGAAACTCGCCAGCTTGTTCCTAGGCCTGGTGGGCGAATGCCGGTCTGCGCGCGGTTGCGACGGTCTCTGAGGCTTCCGCAAGCGCGGCTTCAGTGTGTGCGTCGAAAATATGCAGGTGGTCTTGATCGAACTCCGCCCAGATTGGGTCATCGGGCACGGCCCGAAAGTCGGCGTGCGCGCTCGCCACGATCAACTGCCCGCCGAGGCGAAGGTGCACGAAGGTCAGATCACCCGTCGGCTCGACCGTGTAGATCGTTGCGGGCAGAGATGCGGGGACCTCGTCTTTGTGTAGTCTGACCTGGCTGTGGCGGATGCCGAGCACCACTTCGCCACCGCTGCGAAGCGCCTGTTTCGCCCGGAGTGGGGAGAGCGGCAGCATCCAACCGCTTTCCCCGGTAACCTCGACCGTGCCGTCTGCCGATCGCACTCTCCCCTTAAGCAGATTCATCGCCGGGCTGCCGATGAATCCGGCCACAAACGTGTTGACCGGCCGGTTGAAGATGTCATCCGGTGACGCGTATTGTTGAAGGAGACCGTAGTTCATGACAGCGATCTTATCGGCCATCGTCACCGCCTCCAACTGATCGTGCGTGACGTAGAGCACGGTCGCGTGCAATTCCTGGTGGAATCGCTTGAGCTCGGCGCGCATCTGCACGCGCAACTTTGCATCGAGGTTGGAGAGCGGCTCGTCCATTAAGAATGCGCGGGGATTGCGCACGAGCGCTCGGCCGAGCGCAACCCGCTGCTGCTGGCCACCGGAGAGCTCGCGCGGCCGCCGATCGAGCAGGTGATCGATGCTCAGCAGTTTCGCGGTTCGCTCGACCTGCGTCTTAATGTCGGGTTTGTTCATCTTCCGCATTTTCAGCGGGAACGCGAGATTCTCGCGCACGCTCTTGTTCGGGTAGAGTGCGTAGTTCTGAAAGACCATCGCCAGATCCCGATCCTTGGGATCGAGCTCGCTGATCTGCCTGTCGCCCAGATAAATCTCACCGTCGGTGAGCTCGATCAGCCCCGCGACCAAATTCAAGGTCGTGGTTTTGCCGCAGCCGGATGGACCGACCAGCGCGACAAATTCGCCGTCCTCGACTTCCAGCGACACCTTGTCCACGGCAACGACTTCACCGTAGACCTTGACTACTTCACGGAGAGAAACATTTGCCATCTTTGGTAGACCTCGTTCGCGACCCGTATTGCCGACTGCTCAGAGCTAGCGGCTAGCGGCTCATAGCTCATAGCTAGTGCTTGACCGCGCCCTCCGTGAGCGCCTGGACGAAGTAGCGCTGGAGCACCAGGAAGATGATGACCACCGGCACACTCATGATGAACGAGGCAGCCATGAGCCCCGGCCAGTTGCTCGAGTTCTCCGTGAAAAACTTCTGCAAACCGATCGGCATCGTCATCTTTTCTTCGCTGTTGATGAAGGTATTGGCGTAGACGTATTCGTTCCAGCCCTGGATAAAGGCATAGATCGCGGTCGCGATGATGCCCGGGGAGGAGAGTGGCAGCACGATCAGGCGGAACGCCTGAAAACGGGTTGCGCCGTCGACCCTGGCCGCGCGCTCCAGCTCCGGCGGGATATTGTCGTAAAACCCTTTGAGCAGCCAGATCGAAAGCGGTAGCCCGAACGTGAGGTAGGTCAGGATCAGCGACCACTGGCTATCGATCAGTCCGAGGTTCTTGATCAAAATGAAGAGCGGGATCAAGAAGACGACCACCGGAAACATATTGCGAACAAGGACCGAGAAGAAGAGCGCGTCCTTTCCGGGAAATGAGAACCGGGAGAACGCATACGCGGCCGGCACGGCGACGAGGAGCCCGAGGATGGTCGTCATCGTTGAGACCCAGATGCTGTTCCGGAGATAGTGCAGAAATTTGGAACCGAGCTCATCGTTGGGGTTGAGGAGGGTGGTGTATTCCTCGAACGTGATATTGCTCGGAATCCATCTTGGCGGCTGCTGGATCGACGCGAATTCGGTCTTAAGCGAGGTGGAGAGCATCCACGCCATCGGCACGACCGTGAAGATGAGGAGCAGGACGAGAAAGAGCCATCCCGCGATACTCCACCCATTCAGCTTGAACGGCTTCCGTCGTTTCGCATAGGCTCTCGCGCTGGTTGTCGATTCCGGAACAGCCGTCGACTGACGGTCGATCGCGCTCATGCCTCGCTCCGTTTCGGTCCGCCCTGCGTGAGGATACGGACGTAGTACCAACCTGCCGCAAGCATCACGAGGAAGAGGATCACCGAGTAGGCCGACGCGAGACCGTAACCCAGCGAGCGGAAGGCGATGTTGTAAATCTGGGTAATCCAAAGTTGCGATGCATTCGCGGGACCACCGCCGGTCATCAAAAAGACGAGGGTGAACGAGTTGAGATTCGCGACAAAGAGCAGCAATGTCGTGATAAGGATCACGTTTTTCAGATGCGGCAGCGTCACATGCGTGAATTGCTGCCAGATGCCGGCGCCATCGACCCGAGCCGCGCGCAGCAATTGCTCGGGCACGGTTTGAAGACCGGCGATCATCATGATCATGACAAATGAGAACTCTTTCCAGATATTGACGACAATGACCGTTGGCAGCACGCGATCTTTCGAATCGAGCAGGATGAGATTCTCGTCCATCACGCCCCAGTCCTTGAGCGCGCCGCTGAGCAGACCGTAATCGCTATGCAGCATCCACTTCCAGACGTAGGCGGCGGCGACCGCCGAGATCACGTAGGGGATCAACAAGATCGCGCGGACGACCCCGCGCCCGATAAATTGCTTGTGGAGCACCAGAGCGGCGGCAAACCCAAGAATGAAGGCGCCCAACGTCGATCCGATCGTCCAGACGAAGGTGTTCTTGGTGGTTTGCCAGAACCGCAGCCGGTCTTCGGTCAGAATCCGGTCGTAATTGTCGATTCCGTTCCAGATATGATCGCCGGTCCGAATCGGTGTATCGTGGAACGAGAGCCAGATCGTGTACACGATCGGATACCCGATGACCAGCACCATGACGGCGATGGCCGGCAGCACGTAAATATAGTCCGCCCAGTGATGAGCGATGTTCTGGAGGTGCCCTCGCTTCGGCCGGGTGACGGTTCGAGGGGAGTTGACGGAGCGTCGCATGCGCCGGTTGCCCTTTGCCCGAGAACGAATCGGCTAGCCGGAAATTCTCTCCCGGCTAGCCGATTCGCGGTTGACCGCGACTAGGTGGTCGAGATCAGATCCGTGATGCGCGCGGCGGCATCGTCCGCGGCCTCTTGCACGCTCATCGTCTCGGTGAGTGCGTTCTGGATCATCTCCGGAACGATGATGTTCATGATCTCGGTTGCTTCCGGCACGACCGGGAAGGGCACGCCGTACGGCAACATGGCGGTGGTCACTTCCAGGAAGCGAATCTCCGCGAGCCGCTGCTTCATCCATTCGGTCTCGAAACCGCGAAGATTCGCCGGGTTCGAGTCGGTCCAGTTGTTCTTGAGCGCCCACTCAGGCGAGGTCAATGCGGCGACAAGAGCCTTTGACCCTTCGGCATTGACCGGTCCGCCATGGGCCTCTTCCGTGAAGATGTGCGCGTTCGAGCCGCCGAAGACGACGGAGCGGCGAACGGGGCCTTCCGGAATCAGGCCGTACGCCATGTTGTCGACTACACCCTGCGCCACCGCGATCTCGTCTCCCTCGGCCGACGCCAGCTTCTGTTGCATGGTGGCGTATTCCGACGGGTGGGAGATGACCATCGCGAGTTGACCCGAGATGAACAAATCCTGGTTCTCGGTCTGGGTGTTGGTCAATGCGGAGGTCGGCACCGAGCGATCACGCACGTACATGTCGTACAGGTTCTGCAACGCGGCGACGCCACCCTCGTTGTTGATCATGGTGGTCTTCATCGTTGGATTCGACTCGGCCTCGTCCAGCGCGCTTGATCCGTATGCCCAGAGCATCGGCATGAAGCGGAACGGCGTGTTGCCGGCGTTGACCTTTGCCACCAATCCGTACCCAAAGGCGCCCGTCGTGTCCTTGATCTGCTTGGAGTATGCGACGACGTCGGCCCAGGTCGCCGGCGGGTTCTCGGGATCGAGTCCGGCTTCCGCGAAGAGCGACTTGTTCCAGATGAAAGCCATCGTCTCATTGTTGGTCGGGATACCGTAGTACTTGCCCTCCCAGGTCACGGACTTCAGCGCGCCCTCCCAGAAGAGCTCTTTGCTGAGGTTGAAATCCTCGAGCTTGATCTCCTGGAGCTGGCCGCGAGCGGCGAACTCCACGCCCCACAAGATCGGGAACTTGGCAACATCCGGCGCGGCGCCGCCCGCGGCCGCGGTTCGGGCCTTGTCCAGCAGGTCGTTATAGCCCTCGTTCTGATTGTTGAGCGTGAGGTTCGGATAGTAGGTTTTGAAGGTGTCCTGGAACTCCTGATAGATGTCCTTCATGATCTGCGGAGTGGACTCGACCGGTCCCACGTTCCAATACGTCACCTCGCCGGTGGCCGCCTCGGGCGGAACCAGCGCGTGCAGCTCGGCCGCGGTATCGACGGTGATCGTACCGGCGAGTGCATTGATCGTTTCGGTGTTCCACTTGGTTGGGTCGACGCCTGTCTTGGCGATCGCGTCGGAGTCCTGGGCAAATGCGCTTCGCCCGAACGCGGCCACACCGGCAAGACCGGCGGCGCCGCCGAGCAATGAGCGGCGGCTGAGATTTTTGAGGTCGAATCGGTCAAATCGAGATGTCATCGGTCGGTTTCCTCTCACTCTACGTCGAGTAGATTCGCTTCCGTGCCGTTGGAGAATTACCCGTTCATGCACATTGATAGACGGGACAATGCAGGTGGGGAACCTCCTTTCGGGAATGCTGCATTCAAGAGGTTGTGGCCAAATTGTCGAGTCGTCCGTCCGCCGGACAACAGTGGGTGGCTCATACAACCATTTTGTGGCAATTCCTGTCAAGTTAGCGCAGGCGATTATGCAACCCGCGGAGCCGGTGCTGCATCCTGTTGACGCCTAGCTGAAATTTTCCGGTGGGCCGGTTGGAAACCAGCAAAGGAACGGTCATCCCATGCGATGACGTCATGTTTAACAAATGCGAGCCGGCGGACGTCATGGCCCGGTTTGCCGGCGACAACGACATCCAGCAACCCCTCCAGTCGAAGACGGCAAGCAGGCGTACTCCGACTACGTTGAGCACCGGAACGTGATCCAGATCGTGCTTGAATAGCTGGCCGACCCCAATTCGATGTCTTGGCCGCTGCCGGATCAGGCAGGCACCTCGCCAATCTGCCCGATCGCATCGAGCAGCCAGCGGTCGTCGACGAGCCTGAATGCGGCGTAGAGCGTGGCGTCTACACCAACTGTGCCGTCAACGAAAAGCAGGATCCGGCCGTCAGGGAGGACGCGGACATCTCGATCTCATCGATTCGCGCTAGGTCTTGTTCTTCCGGCAGCGCGGGTGTGGCCGCGAAACTGGCGGTCAGGCTGGCTCCCATTGCTGCCAGATCTTCGTCCATCGGAGCCTTCCAGATACCGCCGAACGCGGTCGTCATTCCTTGGATAAAACCATGATTCCCCGTGGCGAGAAGCAGGCGAAAAAGCGTGGAAAGTCGCCGGCGTTGTGGCAGGCTATGGCCGTCCACATGGCTGCCGATACAGCATCGAGCTCCTCTTCGTTCGGTTCACCACCGGTGGGCAGATCGGTTTCGCTCGGCGTCACAATCGGAAACGACGCCAACTCGGACCCGGAGAGAGGCTGACGAAGTGCGTCGACGATGTCCGCTACTTCGGCCCGATTGATGATGCAGTCTCCCGCGGGCGGTGTCCCGATCCAGGAGGTCGCTTTCCCGCTCAGCGTTGGTGTTGTGTCCTGAGCGGTCACCGGGGCGATTTTGCTCAGCGAAAAGGCAATCAAAATGGCGGCCGGCATTGCGCGAGCGATGAAACAGCACATGGGGATCCCCTACTGCTCTTGTGAATCCGCGAGTTGGCCGGCGACCGGGAAATGAGTTGTTTGTAACGATACTGTCTCACTTGGCTGAGTCAAGTGATTGTCGGCGTTTGAGCCCTCAGCACCCCACAAGCCTGAACAGTTACTGGTGTTACACCGGACCCCTGGACAAAGCGGATTCGGTCTTCGCCCCGATCCGAAGTCTGTTCGGCCCTCCTGCCCTGGATTGGGTTGGTCCGATTCCGCATCCGGCCTTGCAGGGAATGTTCGATCCAATCTACCCGCCGGGTCATCATCAGTATTGGAAGGACGACTTCGTCAACGAGATTTCGGACGAGGCAATCGCCCGTCACGCCGAGTTCGGCAACACACTTCCGACTCCGCAAGCTACGATGCATCTCTATCCGATCGATAGCGCGGGCGTCAGTCCAGATCCGGCCGGCAACCAGCAGATGATCGCCTGGACCAGGGCGT
>CAYJPA010000008.1:19125-87182 GCA_964371945.1 uncultured Sphaerobacteraceae bacterium
GGCGTCAGTCCAGATCCGGCCGGCAACCAGCAGATGATC
This sequence comes from uncultured Sphaerobacteraceae bacterium, assembly GCA_964371945.1. GTDB lineage: Bacteria > Chloroflexota > Chloroflexia > Thermomicrobiales > UBA6265 > CAYJPA01. Next base: position 19,165 of record CAYJPA010000008.1, read on the forward strand.
GCCTGGACCAGGGCGTACTGGGCGGCGTTGCATCCCTACTCGGCCGGCGGCGCCTTTGTGAACATGATGATGGACTCGGCCGATGAGGGGCAGGATCGGGTTCGGGCGTCGTACGGCGCCAACTATGATCGGTTGGCCGCAATCAAGGCCAAATACGACCCCTCAAATCTCTTTCGGGTGAACCAAAACATCAAACCAGCCTGGTCACCCGGGGTAACGCCGGTCTTCCTGACAGTTCAGGGAGACCGGTGATTTCGTTGTTGCCACAATCGAAGATCGCGTTTTGTCACGGTGTCGTCGTGACTGATCGAACGCTCGTACAACCAGTTGTGAATATCGAAGGCGAACATGTGGCGCTGGGTCCGATTCGCCGCGAGCTCGTTCGGTTCTCCACGCGCTGGCGCAACGAGTTCATCACCGCACACTCACTCGATTACGATCCAGCTCCGGTGACGCTCGGAGCGCGGTCCCTCAAACAAGAGATTCAGCTGCAAATTGAAGAAAACGACCGGATCGAAGGAAGGAAGGCCGCTCCTGGCAAGGCATCACGCACCAACCCGCTGACGAAGTCGCGGTCGAGTGTGTGCCCAAGATTTCGAAAGAAGTGACTCTTCGGCACCAGACCGTTCAGCGAGACCGAAGTCGGTTCGCCGAATCGAAAGATCACCTCTCAACGCATGCCGGGTTTACTGTTCTGCTGGAATCCGATGAGTCCATGCCTGACGGCAAGAGGCTCAGTCGCCACGCCTGGACGGGGGACTGCAGTCTGTTGATCTCGGAGACGCTGGTGAGTGGCGGGTTCGCGACCGTGAAATCGGATGATCACAGCTTCCAGGCAATGTTGGCAGGGGCGCAATTGAAGGCAAAATCGCAGCCAGCCGGGCTGTGGGCGGAGTGCGTCTCCGATGAAGAACCCCAGATTGCCCTGGACGACGCACCGGTTTCAGACGCTGACCGGGCGTATCTGGTTGGATTGCAAGAAGATCTCGAGCTTCTGGAGATCAGTTTGCTGCTCATCGGTCCGGCACTTCAAGATGGAGTTGTTCAGGATTCCGAGCGCCAACTGTTGGGAACCGTGCTGGTCGGCGTCGGCGTTACCGATGTGGCAGTACAAATCACAACAAGTAAAGTCGTTATCTACTCAGATTTTCGTGCAGCGAGCTTCGGGCCAAGCTAGAGTCTGGAGCTCGCCGCTGCTCGCCGCACGCGGTCGTCCTATTTGTCCCTGGACCACGGTATGACTTGAGCCGATCAGGATTCGGCCATCGTCAACATGAGACCGCTAAGCGCCGTGCTCAACGCGCCAAAATCGAGCGGATCGTGCGATAGCAACGTGACGGCATGAATCATCCCGCCTGATCCGTCCAACATGAAGTGTAGAGACTTCCGATCGTCGACGGTTTTGACCTTCGCGATCGTGGCCGTCATCGGCTCGAGCTCCAGCCCGAGCTCGACCGCTGGGAAGCGCTCCTTCATCGTCGCGCGGTACCACTTGGCCCACTCGACGCCGGTCACCGGACGCGCCAAACCGTTGCCCTGGACCTTTTCGATGTCCAAATCCGAACCTTCACTCACCGCTGTCTGGATCCCGCCGGCAACGGCTGGCGGTGAGCGCCTGTATGAATCGCGTCTGGATGGAGTCAACGGCTTATCCTCTTTCCAATTAAGGGGGGCGGGGCGGTCCAGGTGACCGCCCCGGGGATCGCATCGGTTTCGGCCTTGCCGCAACGGCGGTTGTATCCACCACACCGACGAGGGCAGTGAAGCGATCGCGGGCGTTCGGCACATTCCAGACGTCCGTGGTGCTGGATGAATTGCGAGCCATGCGCGCTAACGCGGCGCAAACCGAAATCACAGCCAGCGGCGCATCGGCGGACGAGATCGGGTGGCCCGAATGGCTGATGGAGAACCGTCCTCCCGCTCCTTGGTCGGGATTTGACTCATCGTTCGCCGCGAACAACACAGTGGTGGGGAAGAACACCAGCTGCCGTTATGTCGATATAACAGAGGATTAGTGTGCCTGCATGATGAACTCGTCACCCGTGGAATCACGGACTCCGGCTGATGTTGGCAAGGAATGAAACTCACCGCGATCGCGTCCGAGCCGGGGTACAGGAAAACAGCCTGTTGCGCACAAGATCCCGACACCGTCCTCAATTCCTGACCGCATCTACGCCATATCTGAGTGCATGGTCGCTTCGGCCGGAAGTGAAAGTTCGATCGGGATGGAGTGCGCCATTAACTGGCGCACATGGAATGCGACTGCTTCAAGCTCATGCGCGATCGCATCGAATCGTGCCGATTGATCGGCGCGAACGCCCGATCGTCGTACGAGGTCGAGTTGGAGTTTGGCGACGGTCAAGCCGTCCCAGATCTTCAGGGCAACGCGTTCGCTTGGGTCGGGACAAAGCAGTGAACTCATACGGGCTCCGCTCAACAACTTCAATGGGTCGCCAGTCGCACGGTCACTATCCTCCAACCAAATGTGAATGTCATGACGTTTCCGTCATGTGATTATCACCCAGGCTAGAAATCGATGAACGCCGGAGCTCAGAACATGGCTGTTGGCGCGGATACGGACGTGATGCGGAAGTGAACCTCTGACGGCGTCCTACCAGAACCAGTGCGCTTCCGGGAACCAGAAAATCGTCAATAATCCAACGAGGGGGGCGCAATCCTCCAAAAAGGAGTACCAAGCCTGCGTTGTCAATGAGCAATGCTGCACGGCTCATGGGCGAAGTTCGATCTCCGCGGGAAAAACACGGGGAGAACAAATCCGGTGCGTGATCGCATTCCAAAACTCACGCACGTGAGGGAGCGTTGGCAGGAACTTCGCTGTTCCCCGCTTGGGCACATCTTGGGGCTCAATATCGATTGCCCCGGGGATGTCATCATTTCCGACGATACGATTGATCTCGAAATCCCGCCCACGGGACTGCACACGATCGACCGCCGGCTCGCGCTCGCCCTTCATCGCCGGTCCAGTCCGCGACTGTCGTGGCTGATGCGGCGGTCGACCGATCTCGCGTCCGGCCAGATCGCGCTCCCGATCGCGATCGCGCTCGTGGTCTGGGAAGTTCGTAGCGGCAAGCCAAAAGCCGCGCGAATCACCGCGATCACCTGGATCGGGGGACTGGCTCTTCATGTCGGGGTTAAGCTCCTCTACCAGCGGAAACGACCTGCCCTCTTTCCGGCGTTGACGCGCGCGGGCGGCTATTCGCTGCCGAGCGGTCATACCGTGACGGCGGTCGTGACCTATGGCCTCGCCGCCTCCGCGATCCGGCCGTATCTACCCGAGCGATGGCGGTGGGCGCCGGCAATTGTCGCGACCTCGGTCGTCACCGCGGTCGGCGCCAGCAGGGTCTACCTCGGCGTGCACTACCCGACCGACGTCGCCGCCGGCGCGCTCATCGGACTCATTTGGTTGGAGGGATCATTGAACGCCCTCGAACGAATCGATCACGAGATCGAACGGCGTCTTCACGTGGCGGCACACAGATGACCGGGACATCGATTGCGGTTCAGTCCTGACCGCGGATTCCGAACGTTGGCGCAACGGCGCCAACGCAATTGGCACAAAGCGAGGGAAGTATTTCCGATCATCGCGAAGGCAAAGACCGCTTCGAGCTGGAGGACGAACATGACAACGAAGACCAGTTTAGCCGTCTACCCATGAGTAACGTTGCTCCAAGATCTTGCTTTGTTGCCATTCGGCGAATTCGAGCATCTTGTGGAGTTTGCTTTGTTTTTCCGCCGATTTCGCCAGAAATTGTTGATTGTTGACAATGCGGCAACCTCTGCATAGACTACGCCCAACTGCACAACGTTAACTTCTTTCAGCCGCCTCGTCCCGAACTCGCCGTGACCATGCCTGTCGCATACGGTCCGCTCCCGAGATTCGGTGCCGAACTCTGGTAATCGCCAGCAGAAAGGGAGGACGAGGAGAACGCAAACGGATCGTGGTTATCCGATCAATCGAAGCGGAGGTACTCCTTGATTACTCACCGAATAACGCGACGAAAGGTACTTGGATCCCTGGCCGCCGGCGCCGGAGCGATCTACGCCTACAGCGCAACCGGCCGCGCGTTCGCCCAGGACGCCGAGCACGAGCTAACGTGGGCGACCAACAACCTCGAAGGCACCGAGCCGGAAATGCTGCAGAAGGTGGCGGACCTCTTCGTCGCCGCCAACCCGACCTACAAGGTCACCGTCCTCAAGTACGACGGCGCCACCTACGATCAGAAGCTGCTCGCGGATATCGTGGCCGGCACGCTGCCGGACATCTTCGTGAGCGCCGATGTCTACACCAAACCCTTCTTCGACTCCAATCTGACCGCCGATCTCGTTCCGCTCGCGGCGGAAGCCAATTTCGACCTCACCAACTTCGACGAGCTCTTCCTTGCGCTGGCCGAGTACGAAGGCAAGATCGGCTTCCTGCCCCGCGCGGCGGACGTCGTGGTCACCTACTACAACAAGCGGATGTTCGACGAGGCCAGCGTCGCCTATCCCACTCCTGAATGGACCTATGCCGATATGCTCTCGGCCGCGGAGAAGCTCACGATCAAAGCCGCCGACGGCGCCACGACCCAATACGGTGTGACCGCCGCAACCGACTGGTGGGCCTACTGGGTGCCAATGGTCGTCGCTGAAGGTGGCGAGATCCTCAACGCTGAAGGCACAAAGGCGATCTTCAACTCGGAAGCCGGAATCCGCGGCTGGAACGTGATCTTCGACGGTCTGAAGAATGGTTGGTTCATTCCGCCGTCGGTACAGGACACACTGGGCGGCCCGTGGAACCCATTCGCCGTCGGGCAAGCAGCGATGACCTTCACCGTTCGGGCGCTGACACCCACCTACCGCGCTCAACTGGTAGACGATTGGGATGTCGAGCTCGTACCCAAGGGAAGCGTCATGCGCAAAACCGGCATGGGAACCCAGGGGTACGCGATTTCCTCACAGACCAAGGACCCGAGCGCGACCTTCCACCTGCTGCAGTTCATCTTCACGGACGGCATGATCGTCTTCATGCAAGACTATCTGACCGTTCCGCCGATCAAGTCGTTCTACGACGATCCGGCGTGGAGAGAGTTGCCGGGCCCGCCGTACAACAATGCGGTCTTCGTCGACGCCACCAAGGACGCGATGATCCCGCCGCCGCTCCCGTTCTACAGCACGGGCGCCTTCCGGCAGGCGATGCTTGACGGGATCGACGCCGTTCTGCTCGGCCAGATGGAACCGGAAGAGGCCGTGAACAGGATGGCAGAAGAAGCGACCCTTTCCCTGCAGGAGTAACAGCGTAGACGCTTCTCACGGATGGGCGATCAGCAATGATCGCCCATCCCGTTTGCGCTCAAAGACTGGGCGTCTCGCAGCGAAAGGCTCCGCATCTCGATGCACGTCTCCTCTCCTCCATCCGGCGTGGCGGCTGCCCCCGGGCGCCGGCTCATGAAGTCACGCCGGATCAAGGAAAAGAAGGACTGGAAGGCTGGTCTGTGGGCGCTGCTCTTCCTTGGTCCGAATCTGATCTTGTTCCTAATCTTTACGGCATACCCGGTCGGGTATGGACTCTATATCAGTCTTTACAACTACAGCGTGCTCAAACCGAAAAAATGGGTTGGACTCGACAACTACGATCGATTTATTCATCACCCTCAAACTCCTGATTTGATCAAGCGGTCAATTTATTACGCGGTCGGCGCCACGGTTCCGTCGGTTATCTTGCCGCTCATCATCGCCGTGCTGCTCGCGAATGCCGGCGTCACCACGAGATTGTTTCGAGGGCTCTACTTCCTACCGATCGTGACCTCTCCGGTAGCGGCCGCGGCGGTTTGGAAATGGATGTATGCCAAGGACTTCGGACTGATCAACTACGGTCTGCGCCGGGTCGGCGGCCAACCCGTGGATTGGCTCTACAACCTCGATTGGGCGATGCCCTCCGTGATCGTGATGTCGATCTGGCTCCTCTTACCCTTCAATACGATTCTCTACACCGCTGGACTTCAGGAAGTGCCCCGTGATTTGTATGACGCCGCCGCGGTTGACGGGGCGTCGAAGATTCAGCAATTCTGGGGCATCACGATTCCGCTGATCACGCCGACGACCTTTTTCGTCCTGTTGATCACGATCATCAATGTCCTGGTGGGCGGGTTCGACGTGATTAACGTCTTGACCCAGGGCGGTCCGCTTCGTAGCACTGACGTGCTGATCTATGACATCTACCAGAACGCATTTGAGAATTTCAGAATGGGCTACGCCTCGGCGGAAGCCTATGTCCTCTTCCTCGCCATTCTCCTCGTGACGCTCTTCAATTGGGTGCTGCAAAAACGCTGGGTGCATTACTCATGAACGAGAAGCGAGTCATCAGCAAAACGCTGCTCTTCGGAACCTTGATCGTTGGCGCCGTGATCACCGTCTTTCCGTTTTACTGGATGTTGAACACCTCGCTCAAAGGCAATCACGAAGTCTTCCTTTATCCGCCGACCTGGTTTCCACATCCCTTTGAATGGAACAACTACGCGGACGGCTTCAAACGGGTCAACGGCCGCGTCTTTTTCAATTCCGCCTTCTTCGCAATCTCGATCGTGCTGCTTCAGGGCCTCGTGACGACGATGGGCGGTTTCGCCTTCGCCCGGATCAAGTTCCCCTTTCGAGGACCGATCTTCATCATGTATCTGAGCACATTGATGATTCCACCGCAGGTGACCCTGATTCCGACCTTCCTCGTGGTCGTCAACCTGGGGTGGGTGGACACCTACCAGGGCCTGATCATCCCGATCATCTCCCAGGGCGCCTTTGGAACGTTCCTCTTCCGTCAGTTCTTTCTCAGACTCCCCGACGAGATGTACGAGGCCGCGCGACTCGACGGGGCCGGTTATTGGCAACAGTTCTGGCGATTGACGATCCCCCTCTCGCGCCCGGTGCTGACCGCATACGGAATCATCACCTTCCTCACCGCGTGGAAGATGTACCTTTGGCCGGTGATCGTGGTGCGCTCGCAGGAGTTGAAGTTGCTCACGATAGCGATCGCGGAATTGAGCGGCAACAACAGCCAGGATCGGGGCGTGATGATGGCGGCCGTCGCCATGTCGATTGCGCCGATACTTGCGCTGTACTTGATGGCTCAACGCTGGTTCGTCGAAGGAATCGCCATGACCGGCCAAAAAGGATGACCCCCTTCCCAATCGTCATGCTGAGGTATCAAAGCATCTCGCCGGTAGGCCATCGTGCTTCCCTCGGCCATGCCGATTGACATGGAGGGATCTCCACGACATGTAGCCGCGCGATTTATCGCGCTCGCATCGAAAAACAACGGGCGCAATGAATTGCGCAACTACAGGGACATTCTGTTGTTAGCTTCGAAAAATCGCGATCAACAAGGAGATCACCGCACGTGCTTCGATTCGCATACAGCACCATCAACTGGGGAACCGCGCCCGATCTCAACGCCGTCTTCACCGAAATCCGCGACGCCGGCTGGCAGGCCGTCGAGCTCTTCGTTCACTCGCTGGATTGGCTTGGCACCAAAAACCATCTGCTGGGGTTGCTCGGCGGACTTCAGGTCGCGACCAACTTTGGCGTGGTCGAGGTTCCCACAAACAACGATCAACTGACCAAGCTCAAAAATCAGATCGACTACTCCGCCGTCTTCGGCGCTGAAGCGATCGGACTTGTCGGCGGCACCAGGCTGCGGTGGCGCCCGCCGGGCGACGCCGAGTACGCCGACCTCGCACGCTTCTGCGAAGAGCTTGCGATCTACGGCGCCGGCAAGGGCGTCGCGGTCGCCTATCACCCGCACGTCTCCTGCACGATCGAAACCGAGGACGAGATCGATCGCCTGATGGATCAAACCAAGGTGCTCACGCTTTGCCTCGATGCCTCGCACATCGCCCTGGTTGACGAGGATCCGATCGCCCACATCCGCAAATACCGCGAGCGCACCAGCTACATCCACCTCAAGGACTGGGCGCGCGGTAAGTTCGTCGAAATGGGTCAGGGCACGCTCGGCATCGATTTCGGCGCGATCCTCAAAGAGCTAGACGACAACAACTTCGGGGGCTGGGTCGTGGTCGAGCAGAGCCGGAGCGATGTTTCTCCCTCTGCCAGTGCAAAAGCAAACGCCGCGTTCGTGCGGAATCTCGGCTACTCGCTCGACCTGGTCCCGGCCAGATGACGTTGACACTGGCGATCGCCGGCTGCGGCGTGATGGGCCGCCGCCATGTGCTCGGATTGAAGAAGCTCAAGGAGATCGACCGGCTCCGGTTCGACCTGGTCGCGGTCTGCGATCCGTTCGAGTCCAGCGCGGTCATGATGGCCGATCTCGCCGGGGAATTGCTCGGCAAGCGACCCGTCATCTATGCCGATCCCTCGGAACTACCGGCAAAGGTGCAGGCGCTCGACATCACGACCTCGCCCGACTTGCACGCCCGGATCGGGATCGAAGCGCTTCAGGCTGGACGCCACGTGCAGGTCGAAAAACCGATCACGTTGACGATCGCGGAGGGTCGCGATCTGGTCGCGTCCGCCGGCGATCGCAAGCTGTCGGTCGCGGAGAATTACCGGCGCGATCCGATCAACCGCCTCGCGAAAGCGCTGATCGATGCCGGCGCGATTGGCACACCATTCCTGGCAGTCCAGTCCTCGTCCGGCGCGGGAGAAAACGTCATCATCACCCCTTGGCGCCATTTGAAACGCGCTTGCGGGATCGCGATCGATATGGGCGTCCACTACGCCGATATCCTCGAGTACTCGCTTGGTCCGCTCTCCACGATCGCCGGTCTCGGAGCGGTGATCGACCTCGAGCGCAAAGGCGTCGACGGCACGATGCACCCGGCCGACGCCGAGGACTTGACGATCGGAATTGGGCGCTACGAAAGCGGTGCGCTCGCGACCTTGATTCTGAGCGTTGCCGGTCGCGGCGAAAGCCACTTTTCAAGGATGATCTATGGCACCCGCGGCTCGCTCTCGATCCCGAACGACCGTTCCGGGCTTCCGCTCAATTTAATGGTGCGGGAGAACGGCGAAGATCGCGTGGTTCCCGACGAGGATTTGCTCGCGCTCGTGCCCGACTTCAGGCTCGATGACACCACCGCGACGCTCTTCAGCGGCGACCGGATCACCAGCTTTCAGGTGCCCTGGGCGGATACCGACGCTAACCTGATTGCGATCGAATTCGACGATTTCGCCGGAGCGATCCTCGACAACCGTGCTCCTGAGGTTGACGGCGCGTTCGGACTGCGCTCGCTGGCGATCTCATACGGTTTCCTGGAGTCGGACCGTTTAGGCCGCTTCGTCTCCGTCGACGAGCTCCTGACGAGCAACGACTTGCCCTACCAAAAAGAAATCGAAGCGTCGCGGATGCTGATCCGCGATTGACTCCAGTGCACTTCCTCACGAAGTGGTTGCCGCACGTGAGTAAACTGGATGGCTACTTCCGCGCCGGCTCTGTCGGCGAACCGGCGGTCAAGTACGATCGCGGACCTTCTCGTCGTTTATGACGGATGACGAGGTCTGACATGGAACGCCGCCGGCTTGGGGTTCACACCGCGACGACCTCGGTATCCAATCCTTGAGCGGCATCGGGATCAGGGCCAGTGAACCGCGCGGACATCCTCTAGTGAACGAACAAGGGAGGGAGCGGATGGTCCGCTACGTGTTGGATTTCCAGGAGATCGACCAGACCATGGTCGCGGTCGTTGGCGGGAAGGGCGCAAACCTGGGAGAGCTGTCGCGGATCGAGGGCCTCCACGTGCCGTCCGGCTTCTGCGTGACGACGGACGCCTTCCAGCGGATCATGGCGGAAGCGCCGTCGATCAACGATCGGCTCGATCAACTGTCGCGCCTGAAGCCTGACGACCGGGAAGCGATCCGCGCGCTCAGCGCGGAGATCCGCCAATCGATCGAAGGTATCGCCATCCCAGATGATCTGGCAGCTGCGATCCTCCGTGACCTCGCCAAGCTCGGCGAACAGGTCGCCTACGCCGTCCGATCCAGTGCGACCGCGGAGGATCTGCCGGCGGCTTCCTTCGCGGGCCAGCAAGACACGTACCTGAACGTCGTGGGTACGGCGGCGATCCTCCAGCACATCGGCCGGTGCTGGGCCTCACTCTTCACTGAGCGGGCTGTGACCTACCGCCAGCGGAATGGCGTGGGCCACCGGAAGGTTCGCATGGCCGTGGTCGTGCAGCGGATGATCTTCCCGCGGGCGTCCGGCATCGTGTTCACGGCCGACCCCGTCACGGGCCACCGGAAGGTCGCCTACGTGGAGGCCTCGTTCGGCCTCGGCGAGGCACTGGTCTCCGGCTTGGTGAATGCGGACGTTTACAAGGTGCGGGACGGCGAAGTTGTCTCAACGTCGATTGCCACCAAGCATCTTTCCTTCGAAACTTCCCCGGCAGGCGGAACGCACGAACAGGTGATCGAGCCGGAGCGGCGGGAGCAGCCTACGCTGACGGATTCGCAGGTTGTGCGGCTCGCGGAACTGGGCCGGCGGATCGAAGCGCATTTCGCCCGCCCCCAGGACATCGAGTGGTGCCTGGCGGACGATGACTTCCAGATCGTCCAGAGCCGGCCGATCACCACGCTCTTTCCCATTCCCGTGGCCGGCGACCAGGAGAACCACGTTTACGTCTCTGTTGGTCATCAACAAATGATGACCGACCCCATAAAGCCACTGGGAATCTCCTTCTGGCAGATGACGGCCGGTCGTCCGATGTACGATGCGGGCGGGAGACTCTTCGTCGACGTCACCCATGCCCTTACCTCGCCGGCAAGCCGCGTGCGCTTCCTGGAAGTTCTGGAGAAATCCGATCCACTGATCAGGGACGCGCTGCAGACCATCCTCGATCGCGGCGACTTCATCCCGTCGATCACGGAAGAGGTCTCCGGCGTCGTTCCGTTCGGTGGACCGCTATCCGCGATCGAAACCGCTCCAGCCATCGTCGCCGAGCTGATCGAGCGAAGCCGGGCCTCCATCGCAGCCTTGAAGCGTGACATCCGTACATTGTCCGGAACGGCGCTCCTCGACTTCATTCTGGCGGACATCCAGGAGCTGAAGCGGATCTTGTTCGATCCGCAAAGCCACCAGGCGATCATGGCGGGGATGGAGGCCACCTGGTGGCTCAACGAGCAGCTGCAGGAGTGGCTGGGCGAAAAAAACGCAGCCGACACGCTCACGCAATCCGTCCCCGGCAACGTCACGTCGGAGATGGGGCTGGCGCTCCTGGACGTCGCGGACGTCATCCGCCCGCACCAGGAGGTGGTGGCTTTTCTGCAGACCATCGAGGACGAGTGTTTCCTGGACGAGCTGCCCAGGTTCGGCGGCGGGCAGGAAGCGCGGGACGCCATCCAGGCCTTCCTCGATAGGTACGGCATGCGCTGCGTCGGCGAGATCGACATCACCAGACCGCGATGGAGCGAACGCCCCACCACCCTCGTGCCTCTGATCCTCGGCAACATCAAGAACTTCGTGCCGGGAGACGGCAAGCGGCGCTTCGAACAAGGACGCCAGGAGGCATGGACGAGGGAACGGGAACTGCTGGAGCTTCTGCGGTCCTTGCCGGACGGGGAGCGGAAAGCCGACGACACCAAGCGCATGATCGACCGGGTCCGGACCTTCGCTGGCTACCGGGAGTATCCGAAGTACAGCATGGTCAGCCGCTACTTTGTCTACAAGCAGGCCTTGTGGGACGAGGCCGAGCGCCTCGTGCGGGCGGGCGTGATTCGCGAGAAGGAAGAGATCTTCTACCTCACCTTCCAGGAGCTCCACGAGGTCGTGCGTACAGGCCAGGTGGATGACCAGTTCATCCGCGAGCGCCAGGACGCGTTCAGGTCGTATCAAACGCTCACCCCGCCCCGCGTGCTCACCTCGGATGGCGAGGCCATCGCCGGGGCGTACCACCGCGACGATCTGCCGGCCGGCGCGCTGGTCGGTTTGCCGGTTTCCGCCGGGACCATCGAGGGGCGGGCCCGCGTCATCCTGGACATGGCGGGGGCCGATCTCGAACCGGACGACATCCTGGTCACCGCTTTCACCGACCCCAGCTGGACTCCCCTCTTCGTCGCGATCAAGGGACTGGTGACGGAGGTCGGTGGCCTGATGACCCATGGCGCGGTGATCGCGCGGGAGTACGGCTTGCCGGCCGTCGTCGGTGTTGCGCACGCCACCAGGCTGATTCGGGACGGGCAGCGGATCCGCGTGCATGGAACGGACGGGTACGTCGAGATTTTGTCGTAACGCGGTCACAGCGCACCGGCGTATGACCAGGATCGGAAACTCGCTCCGCTCGAACGGTAGTCAAATCGATTCCGCATGAGCGCGTTTGATTTCGTTTCGCGCCGGGGAGAAAATGTCCGCCATCGATTGACAGACCAAGGAGAACAACGTGGCCGCTGACCGAATCAAGATCGTAGTGTGGGACAGCATCGGCAACACGCTGCTGGGCGTGCGACCGTGGTCGAGCTGGGACCCGAAGCAGGTCGAGCACTTCCTGCGCGAAGACCCAGCCGGTCCAGAACGGGCGAAGAGCTTCGACGAGCTCTTTGCCGGCCGCGAGGTCGAGCTGATCTGGTTCAACAGCGCCGGGACGGCCTACGCGCCCTTCGGTCAGCTTGCCGCCGACTACGAGGGCAGCCTTCGATTAACCCAATCGGTCGATGAGATCGCCGCCGAGATCGTCGATGCCGACTACGTCGTGCTCCACAAGCAGCGTCTTCCAGCCGAGGCGCTGCGAGCCGCGACGAAGCTCAAGCTGGTTCAGCACCTCGGTCAGGACTATCGGGGTATGCCGGTCGAGACCGCGCACGAGATGGGTGTGCCCGCGGCGGCGACCCCGCTGGTGAACTACATCACCGTGGCGGAGCACGTTTGGGCCTTTATCCTCAATTGGTTGAAGCGACTCCCCGCGATCCGAGAGCACATGCGCGCTCGCCAGTACGGCGATTACTGGGGGCTCTACCCGGGCGTCAAATACGTTGGCGATGTCACGCTCGGCATCCTGGGCATGGGCGAGATCGCGCGGCCGATCGCAAAAATCGCGCAGGCGTTCGATATGCCGGTCATCTACTGGGATATCGAGCGTTTCCCCGATCTGGAAGCCAAATACAATATGAGATTCGTCGAATGGGACGAAATCTTCCAGCAATCGGACGTTCTCACCGTACAACTCGCGCTAAACGATCAAACCGAGGGCATCATCGGCGCCCGCGAGATCGGCTTGCTGAAACCGGCCTCGCTCTTCATCAACACCGCCCGCGGCAAGCTCGTCGATCAATCCGCGCTGACGACCGCGCTCCGGGATGGCAACATCGGCGGGGTCGCGCTTGACGTCTTCTACGACGAGCCGCTGCCGGTTGACGATCCATTGCTAGCGCTCCACGACGAGCCAGGCGATCGCGTCACCCTCACGCCGCACTGCGCCTGGCAAAGCCCGTGGACCTGGGTCCGCGACTCTCAAGAAATCTGGCTCAACGTCCTGCGCTCACTCAACAACGAACCGTTGAAGCATTTGGTGTGAGAACGAAGGTCAGCACATAAATTGACCACTACAGATGAATGGTGTTGATCGCGAAAGCCGTATAAAACGTGTCGGGGAACGAGGGTCAACACGGCGGTTGACCCCTACGAATCCACGGTGCCGATCGCGGAAGCCGTTTACAAGGTGTAGGGGCAGACCGCCGTGTCTGCCCTGGTCGCAGCCCACGAAGCTAATCCGTCCGAGAGAGGGAGAAACAATGCCTCCAATCCAATTCGGGTTTTGCCTGCCGATCTTCGCCTCCCCGGGCCACAACCTCTTCCGCACACCCGGCTTTGCCGAAATCGATCCCGCCGCCACGATGTCGATGGCCCGGCGGGCCGATGAGCTCGGCTACGACTCGCTCTGGGTCGCCGACCACCTGATGCTCGGCAAGGACGACGCCATCCTGGAAGGCTGGACGGTCATCTCCGCACTCGCCGGCGCGACCTCCCGCGCCAAACTCGGCATGATCCATCAGGCGCTTTTGTTCCGGAATCCGGCGCTGGCCGCGAAGATGACCGCCACTCTCGATCAAATCTCGGGCGGCCGCGTCATCCACTTCATGGACTGCGGCTACATGGGCCGCGAATACACCAACTTCGGACTCCCTTGGGACGATTCGATCGAAACGCGGGTCGCGATGCTGGTTGAGGGCACCGCATTGATCCTCGAGCTCTGGGCCTCCGATTCGCCGGTCACCCACCGTGGAACCTACTACTCGACGACCGACGCCGTCTGTAATCCGAAACCGCTCCAACGACCGCACCCCCCGCTCTGGTTCGGTGAGGTCACGCCCGGCGTGCTCGACGCCTGCGCGAAATTCGGTCAGGGCTGGAACACAACCCCGGTCTCGATCACCGAGCTGAAACGCCGGATCGGACTACTTGCCGAAGCCTGCGACCGGGCGGCCCGCCCGCTGAGCGAGATCGATTTGAGCCTGGAAACCCAGATTCTGATCTCGCCCGATCTCGAATCGCTCCGCGAGCGGCTTCGCGATCTGGTGAAACTCGCTGGCGCCGGCGGACAGCACCTCCCGAAAGAAATCCAGCCCTTTCTCAAAACCTACGCCACCGAAGACGACTTCCGTGCATTCGTTTCCGGCGCAACCGACGCCCTGCCGAGCCGGATGGCCGAGGACTGGGTTGTCGGCACCCCGGATCAAGTGGAATTGCGCCTGCGCGACTACATCGGTGAAGGCATCAGCCACTTCATGCTCTGGTTTATGGACGCCCCGAGCACCGCCGGCCTCGATCTCTTTGCACAGTCGATCTCACCGAAGTTTCGATAGCCCCGACTCCATGCCGCCCACAATTCGAGGGTCGCGGACAACAGTCTCGGAGAGACTTCGAGAACTGAGCCCCTGGTTTCAACCTGGGGTTTACGCCGGACCCTCATGGATCAAGAGCCGCTCCGCCCGTTCCCCCAGATATCGTTGCTCGGGAAGACTTGTCGTGCGTCGCGCCGCCAACTGGTAACTTGCAATCGCCGCGGCTTGATTGCCGGCCTCCTCCTGCAGATGTGCCCGCACCGCGTCGAGCCGGTGGTGTCCTGCCAGTCGACCATCCTCGTCAAGAAACGCAAGCAGCGCGAGACCCGCTTGCGGGCCATCGACCATCGCCAGCGCGACCGCCCGGTTGAGCGTAACCATCGGATTGGGCGACAACCGTTCGAGAACCCCGTACAGGGCCAGAATTTGCCGCCAATCCGTTTCGTCTGCGGTCGCCGCTTCGTCGTGCACCGCCGCGATCGCCGCCTGAACTTGATATGGACCGAGGGGTGCGGTCGCCAGCGTTTCGCTGATCTCGCGCTCGTCGAGGCTAATTTCGGACGTAACTGGGATCCTCGCGAACCGGCTACTTTCGATGTGACATGTTGCGAGGGCGCATTGCCTCCGGTTCGCGATTGTACGCCCTTCATTCCCGCCAACTGACATTCTCCGCAATACCTCCGCCTCTGCTTCACGGGTTCTCCACATTTCAAAACTACCGTGAAGACCTAAGGACACGCGCCAGGAGGTACTTGCATCATGTCTCTGGATCAATTGACGACAATCGAGCGAGCTGTCCCAACGGTTTCGGCAGCTCAAAACGGCAACCGGTCACGTACCAGATCAACGAACCATGAGTTGATCGTCGAAACGAACGGTCTCACCAAGCGTTACGGTCGGCGGATCGTGGCTGTCGATGACCTCGATCTGCGGGTTCGTCGCGGCGAGGTCTACGGGTTCCTCGGACCCAACGGCGCCGGAAAAACGACCACGCTCCGCATGCTCCTCGGACTGGCGAAGCCCAGCTCCGGCAGCGTCGTGGTCGCGGGTGCGGCGCCTGGAACGCCTCAGGGTCTGTCCAGGATCGGGGCGATGATCGAAGCTCCCGCCTTCTATCCCTTTCTCTCGGGCCGGGACAACCTCATCGTCATGGCAAGGCATGCGGGCGTGCCGGAATCGCGGATTGAGCCGGTGCTCGAGGAGGTCGATCTCGCCAAACGCGCCGACGACAAGTTCGCGACCTACTCGCAGGGCATGAAACAGCGACTCGGCGTCGCGGCCGCGCTCTTCAAAGACCCCGATCTGCTCATCCTGGATGAACCGACCAACGGACTCGATCCCGCGGGTGTGGCCGAAATGAGGTCGCTGATCAGCAATCTCGGCCAGGGTAGGCGCACGGTACTGCTCTCCAGTCATCTGCTGGTCGAGGTGGAGCAAATTTGCGACCGGGTTGGTGTTGTTCGTTCCGGAAAACTGGTCGCCGAAGGATCGGTCGACCAACTTCGCGGCGAAGACATGCTTTCGATTCGGGCCGATCCCCTGAGCGCCGCGCGCGACCTGCTCAACAATCTCGCGTTTGTTGACCGGGTCGAAACCGCCGGCGATTCATTGCGGATTTCTGCCGAACGAGCGAATACGGCCGCCATCAACCGGGCCCTGGTCAATGCCGGGATCGCCGTCAGCGAACTGCACTGGGAGCGCCCGGCGCTCGAAGCAGTCTTTCTCGAACTAACCCAAGAACCACAAACGGAGGGATCGAAATGATTCGCAGCATCTCCGCGGAACTGATGATCTTGCGTAAACGCACCGCAACCTGGGTTCTGATCGGACTCTGGGCGGCGATGGCAGCCTTCTTTGCTTACATCCTGCCGTATGCCAATTACGGCAACCAAACGGGAGTCGAGCGCCAGGAATCGCTCAACGAGCTCCTACCACAGCAGTTCGTGGGCAGCGTGCTCGGCGGATTTCCCTTCTTTGGAGGGGTCTTGATCCTGATCCTCGGAGTCTTGACGCTGGGCAGCGATTTTGGCTGGGGCACGCTCAAAACGCTCTTCACCCAGCGGCCGGGACGCCTCCAAGTCTTCGGCGCTAAGCTTATCGCACTGGGAATTGTGATCGTCGGGTTTGTGCTTGCGAGCTTCGCCACCTCGGCGATCGCAAGCCTGCTGATCGCGAGTCGCGAGGGTGCTTCGACCGACCTGCCTGAACTCTCGTTACTGCTTCGCGGAATGGGCGCCGCCTGGCTGATCATGGCGGTGTGGGCGGCGCTCGGGATCATGCTCGCCGTGATCTCCCGCGGCACGGCGCTGGCAATCGGAATCGGTATTCTTTACGGGCTGGTGATCGAGGGCTTGATCAGCTCGCTGCTGGACACGGTTGACGCATTCCAGCCGCTGATCGAGGTGCTGTTGCGCGCGAACGGCTACTCCTTGATTGCCGCGGTGGGAGCGTCGACCGCCGATGCGCGCGAAAATGGCCCTGGGTCCTTCAGCGGACCGTTTGTGGGCGGAGCGCAATCAACAATTTTGCTCGTAATCGAGCTAGCGGTCTTCGTTGCTGTCGCCGCGACGCTGCTCCGCCGGCGAGACGTTGCGTAATGTTGAGGAGGGTGAATGTGACAAACCCGATTCCCGTGCAGGAGCTCCCGTTCAGACGGAGCTCCCACGCAATTGTCGGACGGGACCACGGCGACGCCGGGCGCTCGTTCTTTCTGGTGAACGCGGAGACAGGGGACGGACCAGCGCTGCACCGCCATCCCTATGCCGAGGTCTTCATCGTGCGGGAAGGGAACGGCCACCTTCATGCTCGACGACGGCACGATCGAGATCACAGCCGGTCACGTCGTCATCGCCCAACCGGGACAGCCGCACGGCTTCACCAACACCGGCACAGGCCGATTGCTGCTGACCGCGATCCGCACAAATGATCACTTCGTCACGGAGTGGTTATATGAGCCGGACGGTCCCAACGTCTGGAAGAACTGATCTCGACGAGTCTCGCACGACCGGATCAAATGCCGGACTCAACATGCCTGCACGCATTCGACCTGCTCCGAACGGCCGAAAGCCTGATAATGTCATTCGGTTTGTTGGGTGAGTACCGTGGACGGCAGCCCTCACCCTCCTCGTCATCCTGTTCCGTCCGTCATCCTGAGGTAACGAAGGAGCTCCCGTGAGGGCGACGTTTTCTGCCAACGCGACGGGAGTCGAACGAGACATTCTTCGACAAGCTCAGAATGACGATGTGACGAAGAGCGCGCAGACCATTGGTCAATAACGGCATAGGTCAGTCAGAGAGGCATCATGGCGACTATCCTGCAGCAACTTCCAATCGGGCAAAAGGTCGGACTGGCCTTTTCCGGCGGTCTCGACACCAGCGCGGCGCTCCACTGGATGCGCGCCAAGGGCGCGATTCCATACGCCTATACCGCGAATCTCGGCCAGCCCGACGAAACCAATTACGAAGACATCCCGAAGAAAGCGCTCGCCTATGGCGCCGCGGAAGCCCGTCTGATCGAATGCCGCCCGCAGATGGTCTCCGAGGGATTGACCGCGCTGCAATGCGGCGCGTTCCACATTACGACCGCGGGCATGACCTATTTCAACACCACGCCGCTCGGACGCGCGGTGACCGGCACGATGCTTGTGGCGGCGATGAAGCAGGACGACGTCAACATTTGGGGCGACGGCAGCACCTTCAAGGGCAACGATATCGAGCGCTTCTACCGCTACGGTCTGCTCGTGAACCCCGATCTCCAGATCTACAAACCGTGGCTCGATCAACAGTTCATCGACGAGCTCGGTGGCCGGCAGGAGATGTCCGAATACCTGATCGCGGCCGGTCTCGACTACCGCATGTCCGTTGAAAAGGCGTATTCGACCGATTCCAACATCCTCGGCGCGACCCATGAGGCCAAGGACTTGGAACTGCTCGACCACGGCATCTACATCGTCAATCCAATCATGGGCGTCGCCTTCTGGAAGTCAGAGGTCGAGATCGAATACGAAGAGATCACGATTACCTTCGAATCCGGCTTCCCGGTTGCGATCAACGGCCGGCGCTTTGAAGACCAGGTCGAGCTCCTGACCGGGGCAAATGCGATCGGCGGGCGGCACGGTCTCGGTATGAGCGATCAGATCGAAAACCGGATCATCGAATCGAAGAGCCGCGGCATTTATGAGGCGCCGGGTCTCGCGCTGCTCTATATCGCCTACGAGCGGCTCGTCAGCGGCATCCACAACGAGGACACGATCGACCAATACCGCGAAAGCGGTCGCCGCTTAGGACGCCTCTTATATGAAGGACGGTGGTTCGATCCGCAGGCAATCATGCTCCGCGAATCGCTGCAGCGCTGGGTCGCGAGCCTGGTGACCGGCGAGGTGACGATCGGACTGCGTCGCGGTAACGACTACTCGATCCTCAACACCGAATCGGCCAACCTGACCTACGATCCTGCCCTGCTGACCATGGAAAAGGGCGAGGCGAGCTTCACCCCGCGGGACCGGATCGGCCAGCTCACGATGCGCAACAACGATATCTCCGACACCCGCCAAAAACTGATCAGCTACGTCAACAGCGGCCTGATCTCGATCTCCGAGAAAGGCGCGATCCCGCAACTGCAAGGCACCGTCAAAGCGGTCGAGGAGTAAGCCCTACGGTTTCGATTCTGCCGCGTTTGAAAGCGAGATCCTCCTTCGACGATTGCTGGGCAAACCAAGGGTACGTGAGGATGAAGTAATGACCGCGAAACTGACAAACTGGTCCGGGAACCAACCGTTCCAGCCAAGCGCGGTGCTCCGCCCCACGTCACTTGACGAGCTGCGGTCGGTCGTCGCCCGCGCTTCGAAAATCCACGCGGTCGGTACGCGTCACTCCTTCAACGATGTCGCGGACTCAGTGGTGATGATCGCCCTGGACGGAATGGACCAGGGAATCGAGATCGACCAAAGCGCCGGCACCGCAACCGTGAGCGCCGGCATTCAGTACGGTGCGCTCGCCCGGGCGCTGGAGCGCGAGCAGCTCGCTCTGCACAACATGGCCTCCCTCCCCCACATTTCGGTCGGCGGCGCGGTCGCCACGGCTACTCATGGCTCGGGTGACAGGAATGGCAATCTCGCCACGGCGGTGGCGGCGCT
Source organism: uncultured Sphaerobacteraceae bacterium (assembly GCA_964371945.1). Taxonomy (GTDB): domain Bacteria; phylum Chloroflexota; class Chloroflexia; order Thermomicrobiales; family UBA6265; genus CAYJPA01. Next base: position 39,078 of record CAYJPA010000008.1, read on the forward strand.
CGAATTGGTGACCAGCGACGGCGAAGTCTTGAATGTGTCGCGCTCGGACGACGACTTCGCCGGCATGGTCGTCAACATCGGAGCGTTGGGCGTGGTGACGCGCCTGACGCTCGATGTGCAGCCCAGCTATCTGGTGCGTCAGCAGATCTTCGAGCATCTTGCCTGGGATGTGCTGTACGACCAATTCGATACGGTGATGTCGGGCGCCGATAGCGTGAGCATTTTCACGGACTACGGCGAAACCGTCGGTCAGGTGTGGCTCAAAACGCGAGCCGATCCCGACGATCCCCGCCCATGTCCCGACCAATTCCTCGGCGCCGCCGCGGCCTCACGACCGCTCCATCCGGTCGCAACCCTCACGGCCGAGAACTGCACGGAACAGCTCGGCCTGCCGGGTTCGTGGGCGGATCGCTTGCCTCACTTTCGGATGGAGTTTGCACCGGCGAGCGGCGACGAGCTCCAAACCGAGTACATGGTGCCCCGATCATGTGCGGTCGATGCGGTGAAAGCTGTGCGCGAGCTCGCGCCAACGTTCAGGCCGCACCTCTGGACCTCCGAGATTCGGACCGTCGCCGCCGACGCTCTCTGGATGAGCACGGCCTATGGCGCCGACACGGTCTGCCTCCACTTTTCGTGGAAACACGATCTGGAAGCGGTGAATCGCATATTGCCGGCACTCGAAGACGCGCTCGCACCCTTCAATCCGAAACCCCACTGGGGCAAGCTCTTCCTCGCCACCGCCCGTGACCTCGAACCGCGCTACGAGCGCCTGCCGGACTTCCGCCGCCTGGCCGAACGACTCGATTCCCGGCGAGTCTTCCGCAACGCATTTCTCGAGCGCCACGTCTTCGGATAACTAATCCGGGTCAGTGGTTCGGTGAGGCGACAAATGCCCCTCGCGAACAGCTCAAACGCGAGAACGTGAAACTCAACCAACTCGGTCGAGGAAGTACGAGAGCGGCGTTCGGCGATGTAACCGCACAAGATCCTCGATCTGCAGAACGACGCGCTTACCGCGGCCGGCTGCGAGTCGATTCACACTGACATCATCTCCGGCACCAAGGAGAGTCGTCCAGGATTCGACGAGGCGCTCTCCTATATAAGGAAGGGCGATACTCTCGTGGTGTGGCGGCTCGATCGGCTGGGCCGCTCCCTCAAGCATCTGATCGAGACGGTCACGGAGCTGCAGGGGAGGGGAGTCGGGTTCCGCTCGCTCACCGAGCAGATCGATACGACAACGTCAGGCGGCAAGCTCATCTTCCACGTCTTCGGCGCGCTGGCCGAGTTCGAGCGCGACCTGATCCGGGAACGGACCAATGCTGGCTTGCGAGCTGCTCGCGCTCGAGGGCGACTCGGCGGCCGACCAAAGAAGCTGGCCGATCCAAAGAAGTTCGCGCTCGCGCAGCAGCTCTACGAAAGCGGGACGGAGATCGACACGATCTGTACGACGCTGGGCATCTCACGGGCCACGCTCTACCGGAGCATTCGGATCAGTGCGACATCGACCTCGCCTTCGTCACTTTCCACTAACAGTGATTAGTGGAAGAACCGACACACCAGTGTCCGTGATGCACTTTTAGACTGGCTCAAAACCCGAACGGGAGATCAATGGTCGGCAGATCGGCATGGTGCTCCCTCCGTTGGTCAATGGGGCGGGTGCGTAGCCAGCGAACCAGCGCCACGAGGCGATCGACCGCGTGATCGAACACGAGCTGGCCCTTCTCCGGCGTGGCGAACTCCGGCGCGCCGATGGCTCCGGTCTTCGAGTAGCTGGACGTCCACCCGATGATCCCGGCTGGACCAGCGCCCATGGTCAGATCGAGCCACGACCAATCTTCGCCGCCCGGGATGTTGGTGACGAAATCGGGAAGGGCGCCCTCCATGCGATCCTGGCGAACGCCGTCACGGTCAAGATGGAGATACATCGACGTCTCCAGCTCGCAGGCGTGGGCGCACCCGCCGGCGCCCGACTCCCGGATCTCCGCGTTCCATTTCGCCGCCACGAGCTGCCACCACGAGAGGGTGGCGCAGATGGCGTCGGTCTGGAGGATCGTCTGGCGGCCCACCTGCTCGACGAGCGGGTGGTTGGAACCGTGACCGTTGACGATCATGATCCGCTTGAAACCGTGGTAGGCGACGGAGCGGGTGATGTCCAGTAACAGGTTGACGAACGTCGTGGGAGAGACGTTGATCGTGCCGGGGAAGTCCATCACGTGGTGACAGTACCCATAGGCCACGGACGGAAGCACCAACATCTCCTCGGGAGTCCGCTCACCGGCGGTGAGAACTACTGAAGCGGCGAGCTTCGCGTCCACATCGAGTGGAAGATGATACCCATGCTGTTCCGTCGACCCCACCGGCAGCACGACGACCTTCTCCTGCCGGACCGCCTCGTTAATCTCCGGCCAGCTCAGCAGTTCGTAACGGTGCTGCCGCCGGACCGCCTCGACATCGACCTCGGTGCTCCAGTCAGGCATGTCGGACCTCTCGTTGCTGCTTCATCGACCGGTGGTGGGCGAATAGGCTGATGATTATGATGACGCCAGGCCCCTTGCCGGCCGTATCTCGTGGACCTGCCGTTCTTCGTCGGGGCGGAACTGCGGCAATTGAAGGGCGGGGCAGTAGCCCATTGGTACGGGCAGCCTGAGAGTATGGTGAGCGAGCGGAGCTCGGCGTTCGAGCCAGAGCCCCAACAGCGTACCACCGCCGCCTGCGATCTCGATGGTGACTCTGTTCTGCCCGGGCGCCAGTTCGACCAGATACCAGCTGTGCGTCAGCGACGGATTCGTCCGCGGCCGCCATGTTACCGATCCTGAAGGCTGTTGAACCCTTGACGCGGAGCCGCGCACCTCGCCGTTATCTACCTCGTGGCGCATCGTCACGTCCGGCAGATCGTCGGTTGAGACGCGCTGCCCGCCGGCTCGCCGGTCCTCGATCATGCCGATCCAGCGCTCGAGCGTCATGCCGGTCCAGCGCTCCTGCGTCGGGACGGCCTCGAAGACCTCCTGGTCTTCGACCGGCAAGGTCTCCAGCTCGGGTTTGCCGTTTTCGACGTAGACCAGCAGGTGCTCATGCACGCCCTCACCGGCGTTCAGCGTGACGGCGATCTCGTATCCCTGTTCGATCGGGGTCGGTCCCTGCAACTCCCATTCCGCCGGCCGACACGGGGTTCCGTCGAACGTCACCGCGTGCGTCTCCCCGCTTTCGTTCGCTCCGTCGAGACGGAGTAAGACGTCGGATGTCGTGCCGGCGCGACCCCACAGGTCGATCTCAACCTGCGCTCCGTCGGACAAGCGCACCCGAGACCGTGCCCCCGTGATACGCGGCTCTTCCGATGCACCCGCTGGTGCGAAACGAACGACGTGCGCCTGGTGCGGCGGCAGATCGAGCCGAAGCACGTCACCCGCGTGCAAGCCGTCCGCCAGTTCCTGGCGCGTGGGATAGATCAGCGTCGCCACCAGATCGCCCGACGATCCGAACGGCCGAACCTCGTCCGTCAAGGCGATCTCAACCGTCGTTCCACTCATCGCGTTGTTCCGGACGCAGACGATGCTCTCGGTCTCGCCGCGGTGGGCATACCCGACCGGTTCCCCAGCGCTCGGATCACCGAGGATCATCCGTGTGTCGTAGAGTGTCCAGCGGTGCTCCTCGACCCACTTCAAGACATCGGCGTAGAAGTCGACACGGGACGGCGTCTCATCCAGCATCCGGTGGTCAGTGCAGTTGAGGAGCGCGGCGTGGAGGTGGCCCGCCGTGGCCATGATCAGCTCGTCTTCCCACTGCTCCTTCGGCTCGTCCCCGTTGAGCGCGTGACCGGCGCTGATGAACTCGCGTCGGACCTGGAACCCCATGAACGAGTCGTTGCCCCACATGGGCAGTTTCCGGTTGCGCGTCACGTACATGTCGTAGAGCTGCTCGTCGCGAGCGGCGATCAGGTGGTCGCGGAAGCGCGGACTGCGCGTGGTCTGGCTCGCCGGCGTGTCACCGGAGACGGAGTGCATGACATCGACGTACGGGAGCCACCACGGGCTACCCCACCAGTTGTAGGTCATCATCGAGACGATGATCTCTGGATTGATCGCCCGGATCCCGGCGAGCAGCTCGAGATGCGCTTCGATTACCGCCTCCGTGCCGAAGCGTCCAACCGGGTCACGGACCGGATCGACCAGGTGGTCGTGGCCCTCGACCCGACAGCCGAATCCGTTCCCCTGCCACATCATGTCGAAGGTGACGACACCGAGTTTGTATCGCTCGACCGCGTCCAGTACACGATCTGTGATGGCCTTCTGATACGTCGGTTCGGCCAGGCAGTAACAGCTATCTGCGGCGAAACCGAAGCCCTGTTGCTTGCCCCACTCTTTGGTGTTGGCGAATGGGAGGAAGCTGTTCGCGCAGAAGTACATCCCGTAAGGAATCCCCGCGGCCTGGCAATCCGCGGACATCCGTTCGTGGACCTCCGCTTCGGCGGCCTGCCAGAGCCCCTCGGATTCGTACCCTTCAATCCCGCTTCCGAACGTCCACGACATGCAGGAGAGATCGAACGCATCGAGCCGAGCGCCGCACTGGTCGACTAGGCGCTCCTTGAGGAACTGCAGGAACGGCTTTCCTGTCTCGTACGTCGGCGGGATCGCAAGCCAGCAGCACTCCCAGTTGACGAACCGGTACGGGTCGGCGAAGGGACGCAGACTCAGGCAATACTGGTCGAACGCTTCGCCGACCCGGCCGGCAATCGCAGCTCCCACAACCGCGCGTTTGCTCTCCCATCGCTCCCCGGGCATCAGCTGCCGTCCCGGGTAGTGCTGTAATTGCAACTCCCCACTCGCCGCGCGGCCACTGCGGCTGTGCGGGAATTCGAGACCCCAGAAGAAACTCTCCGTGAAGACCGGCTGCCCGACCGCCTCGTGGAACGCTTCGGAAAGGAACGGCTGGTCGATCTCGTGATCCTCGACAGCGTACGTAACCCCCTCGCCGGCGGGAGTGAACCACTCGACAGCTGCGGTATAGAGGGTGAGGGGTTTCTCACCAGTGTTGACGGCGGCAACCTGTTTATAGAGCCACGGCTTGATCGCCGACGCCCACGTGCAGACGTCGATGTCGACGGGAAGTTCGTTCGCGCGGAAGCGCAACAACGTCGCGCGCCCTCCGCTGGCGCCAGCGTACGCTTGTCGTTCGATCGCTACCAGACAGCAGTCGCTCGCTGTGATCACGCGATCACCGATCTCCAACCGGAACTCGTGCCCGCTGCAATCGATGGCCGTGCCGGCGATCCGGTTGCGTACGACGGATCGGATTAGGCGGTCGCCGCCCGCCACATACTCCCGCTCCAGCCACCTGTTGCCGATCTCAGCCCGCACTGCCGTCGTCCCAATCGCTACCATCTACTGTGCTCCTCCTCTGGATCCTGTCGTCACACCACTCGCAGCCGCTCGAGAACCTCCGGGTCGATTTCGACACCGAGTCCGGGCGCGGTCGGAACCTTCACGTACCCGTTTTGCAGCGGGAATCGCTCGCACGTCAGCGACGAGTTGATCGGAGTCCTGGCCACTGCATATTCCAGGAACTGCGCCGCCGGGACGACGGCGAGAACATGGAGCGTCGCCGCTTTGATGATCCCGCTCTTCCACGCGTGCGGCATGAATCCCACGTCACGCTCGTGGGCGAGCGCGGCGATCCGTACCGCCTCGGCCAGCCCGCCGCAGCGGGTGACGTCCGGCTGCACGATGTCGATCCGGCCCCGCTCGATCAGATCGGCAAACTCGCGATAGGTCGTCAGCTGCTCGCCGGTGGAGACCGGCACAGTCGCCGCATCCGCGAGACTGGCGTAGGCATCGAGCTCGTCCGGTAAGAGGGGCTCCTCCAGGCAGCAGACCCCGACCTCCTCACACGCCCGCGCGACCCGGAGTGCGACGCCAGCGTCGGCGCCATACCCGAGACCAGCATCGACGATGATCTCGACGTCCGGCCCAGCGGCCTCCTTCGCGGCTCGGATCAGGACGATATCGTGATCCGGATCCTGTCCGAGAACCCCCCAACCGAGCTTCACGGCCGTGAACCCGTCGGACACGAGCTCGTCAACCCGCGCCCGTACGGCCTCGGGCGTATCGGGCATCAGCGTCGACGCGTAGGCCCTTAGGCGGTCACGTTTGGGCGTGCCAATCAGCGCGGAGACCGGTTTGCCCAGAGCTTTGCCCTTGATGTCCCAGAGCGCGATTTCGACGCCGCTGAGAGCATGGACGCCGACGCCACGGCGACCGAAGTAGATCGCCCGGCGATAGAGCTTCCTGGTCAACTCCTCGACCGGTAGCGGGTCTTCGCCAACCAGCAACGTGCCGAGCCCTGCGCCGATCGAGTGTGAATAGGGCGCCTCGATTGCCGCGCGCACCATTTCGGGCGAGGAATCGACTTCCGCGACGCCGGTGATTCCCTCGTCAGTGTGGATCAAGATAACGAGATCGTCTTGGCTCCCATCCGAGATTGATCCGTCGACACTTGGTTGGCGAAGGACGATCGCTTCGACGTTCGTGATGCGCATTGGTGCTCCTTGGATCTCCTCGCTCTACTAAACGACTGGCGAAAGACCGGTCAACTGGTCATCCCTTCATTCCGCTCAACACGACGCCCTGCACGAAGAACCGCTGCAACAACACGAAAATCACGATCGTCGGGACGATGCTAATCGTGGCCGCGGTCATCACCATCGGCAGATCGGACAGGTAGCGGCCGCTGAGCCAGGACAACCCGACCGGGAAGGTCATCAGGTCCCGATCCTGCAGAAAGACGAGCGGCCACAGCAGGTTGTTCCAGCTCGAAAGGAACGAGAAAAGGGCAACCGCCGCCATGACCGGGCCGCTCAGCGGCAGGAAGATCCCGGCGTACGCCCGCAGTGGTGTGCAGCCGTCCAGCTTGGCCGCCTCCTCGAGCTCGATTGGGATCGTCTTGTAGAACTGGCGCATGAGGAACGTTCCAAACGCCGGGCCGAACCAGGCCGGCACGAACAACGGGTAATGCGTGTCGACCCAGCCGAGCTCGCGCATGAGCAAGAAGGTCGGGATCAGGGTCACCTGGTTCGGCACCATCAACGTGGCCAACACGATCACGAAGAGGACGTCCCGCCCCCAGAAGCGGATCCGGGCGAACGCGTACCCTGCCAGCGAGCAGGAGACGACCGTGCCGATGACCGTCAGCGCGCTCACCTTCACACTGTTGAGCAGCATCCGGAACAGGGGAATCCGATCCCACACATCCTGGTAGTTGCTCCAGACGGCCGGGTCCGGTATCCACTGCGGCGGGAATGTGTAAGCGCTGGTCATCGTTTTGAGCGAGGTCGACGTCATGTAAAAGATCGGCGCCAACGCCGCTAGCGCTCCGGCGGTCAGCAGCAGATAGACGACGACGTTCTCAGGCGAGATCCGCGACGAGGCCCGCTTCCCGGCACGTGATCCGGTCACGGCGGTCCTCCCGGTACGTCTCTCGTCAGAGGTCATAATGAACCCACCGACGCTGCAAGCGGAGCTGGATGAGCGACAGGACCATGATGATCATGAAGAGGACATAGCCAATCGCCGACGCGCGTCCCATCGTGAAAACCCTGAACGCCTCGTCGTAGATGTAGTAAACGAGGGTGTACACGGCTCGTTCCGGTCCGCCCTCCGGCGTCAGCACATAGGTCTGCTCGAACACCTGAAACGAGTTGATCGTGGAGATGATCAGGATGAAAAACGTGGTCGGCGTTAGCAACGGCAGCGTGATCGTTCGGAAGACCGTGAGCCTGGCGGCACCATCGACCTTCGCCGCGTCCGAGTAGTCCTTCGGGACCCCCTGCAGTCCGGCGAGCCAGATCACGATCGGATAACCGATCCCCTGCCACGCACTCACGAGCACGACCGAGGTCATCGCGTGACGTGGCGAGAGCAGCCACGGTTGTGCGTCGAACCCGACCTGTTTCAACAGCCAGTTGAGCAGACCCGTTCGGTAATCGAAGAGCACGCGCCAGACGAGCGCGACGGCGACGACCGAACAGACCGCCGGTAAGAAGAATAGTGTGCGGTAGAGCGTCTGGAACCGATGTCCCTGGTTCAGTCCGGCAGCGATCAAGAGTGAAACCGTCATCTGCAGCGGGATCACGCAGATTGTATAGATCGAGGTTGCTCGGAGCGCGGTCCAGAAATGGGTTTCGCCGGTGAGCAGGTCGCGATAGTTCGCCAACCCAACCCACCGGGGCGAACCGACAATGTTCCACTCGGTCAGACTGATCACGAACCCTGCGGCGATCGGGCCGATGGAGAAGGCGAGGAGCCCGAATACAGTCGGAGCCACGAACAACCAGCCCCAAAAGTGGTCACTCTGAACGAGCCGCTGCCGAAACGATCGGCGGCGGAGATCGGTCATTGGCGCGGTCGTGGTCGTGGTCGTCGGGTATCCAATCATCGTTCACCCGTGGTCCGAGCGGTTCTTGCGGCTCGTTCGACGCCTAGAAATCATGCACACTGGTCGAGTGGGTATACCAAAGCCGGTGCGCTTGATGGGGCAAATTCTGCTTTGAACGAGAGAGCCCTCCACTCCGAGTCGAGGGCTCTCTCGTTCGACAACGCATTAGGCGGTCGAGTTGATCGCCTCAGTGAGTTTGGTGTTGTACTCATCCAGCAGACCGTTCACTTCGGTGCAGAGCGTCAGCAGGTTGCGCTCGAAATCCTGGTAGACAGGACCCCATTCGGTCCCGTTCTTGGTCGTCCCCAGGTAATACTCGTACGCCGAGCGGCCGCCCATCTCCTCGTAGGACCAGACCACGTTCGTCTCGCTGGGTCCACGCGTGCCGCTACGCTTGGCCAGGAATTCTGGCGAGGCGCCAGCCTCCTTGAGCACCGGCCCGAGACTCCCCGCCACGTTTAACTGCGCGGTGAGATCGAACACAAGATGCTTCAGGAACGCCCATGCCTCATCCGGGTGCTGGGAATCCTTTGCGATCCCCATCGTGTCCGAGGCCGCGTAGACGTGGTAACCATCGGGGTATCCCGCCGGCCCCTGCGGCGGCGGCGCGACGTCCCAGTCGAAGTCCGCGATCTGGGTATAGAGCGAGAACTGCCACTCGCCATTGACCATGATCGCAGCCTGTTGGGAGACGAACGCATCAGTCGGCGGCGTGACGCCCGGTTCCGGCGCGATCAGCGCGTGTTGCGTGCAGGCCAGATCAGCCAGCAGCCCGTACCCCTGCGCGGTGCCGGGATCAGTGAGCATGGCGGCGGAATAGTCCTCATTGAAGAAATGCCCGCCGAAGTTCCGCACGAACGGTTCCGTGTGTTGGCCGCCGGAGAAGAAGACGCCGTAGTGGGCCACGTCATTTGCGTCGAACCCGCTGTCGGCCGGGCTCCGGCCCTCGCCGTCACGGGTAAGGGCAATCGCGGCGGCACTAAAATCGTCCATCGTCCACCCGTTGGCGGGGTAGGCAACGCCGTACTGGTCGAACAGCGTCTTGTTGAAGAAGACCAATCCGCCGGTCAGATAGACCGGCAAACCGAGCTGCTCTTCTTTCCCGAGCACCCGACCGAAGACCAGCGTATCGGCGATCAACGAAACATCGACGTCGCTAGCTATCCGGTCACGCAGATCGAGCATGAGCCCCTGCGCGGCCCACGGGAAGTTGCCGTTGCTGATGACCAAATCGGGCGGGGCTTTGGCAGCGAACTGCGGCGTGAGCACGGTTTCCAATTGCGGGTAGTCGATCAGCTCGTAGGAGACGGTGACGCCCGGGTTCTTTGCCTCGAAGTCCGCGATGATCAGTTTGAGCGCGTCTTCCCATCCAGCCCAGACGTGGTAGGCGACCCGGATCTCGACCGGCTCCTGAGCTTGTCCGACGGACGTGGTGCCGATCAAAGCCGGCGTAGTCGCGGCGACTCCGGCCGCGGCTCCAGTCTGGATCAATCGACGACGAGAGATCTGCTTGTTCAAACGTTTGCGCGTGACCACGGCGTTTCCTCCTCAACTGAATTGGAATCCCACGAACCGGCCATCGAGTTATTCGGCGCCGGCGACCGACGAACCGCTGGTGAGATACCCGGCCTCCTCCCACTCCCGGTAACTGCGAATCAGGTGGTCGCTCATGTGTCCGCGCGCCGCATCGGCGTCGCGGGCACGGACCGCGTCGAGGATGGCGTGATGCTCGCGGATGGCCGCTTCCCGCGATCCCTCGAGCACGGTGCCGAGGAACATCCCTTCCATTAGAAGCGGGCGCAAGCTACTGAGCAGCATGGCCAGCACCGTATTGCCGGCGGCCTGGCTCAGGATCTCGTGGAAGGCGACGTCGGTTTCGACCAATTCGAGGGGGCCCGAGGAGCGACGTTGCCGCTCGAGCGCGTCGGCCAGCGCCTCTACCGCCTCCGGGGCCGCGCGCTGGGCAGCCATGCCGGCGTTGTGGATCTCTACGAGGCGGCGCGTCTCCATCAGCTCCGGAAGCGAGATCACCTCGCGCCGCAACATGTGGCCCAGTACGTCGGCAACTGCGGCTTTGCCGCCGTCGCTCACATAAATCCCACTGCCGGTGCGGGCCCTGACGAGACCGCGTTGTTCGAGCGCCCCCACGGCATCGCGCACCACCGACCGACTGACGCCGAACGAGCTCGCGAGCTCCCGCTCCGACGGGAGCCGGTCCCCGGGATTCAAACCGCGCTCGACGACCAAGTGCTCGATTTGCTGGGCGAGCCAACTGCTGAGCAAGCCAGTGCCGGAGGGAGGCCCCACTTCGAGGCGACCCGCCCATGCGGCGTCGGGCATTCCGTTCGCGGTCGGCTTGGACATCTTGTCGATCCAGATAACATTGGTCTTATTGGTATGACCAATACTACCACTTTTGATGCATCTGTCAAGGATCCAATGTCGGTGTTCTGTGATTCTGTCGCGTCATGAAGACCTCGAGCGAGACGTTGACAGTTCGAGAACAAGAACGGCTGAGTGTGTTGAATGCAGTTATTGGAGGTGGGTCACAGTGATGGCGGCGGATGTTCTTGAGTTCTCTGAGCGGCGAGTGCAGCGGCAGGGGGTCAACCCTGTGTAGTAATGCGACCAGAAGGAGAGGGCCGAAACGTATTCCTATATGCATCGGCTTGCGGATAAAGGGGATTGTCCGATCTTGAATCGTTATCGTTGCTCGCGAGTGAAGGGCCTGTCTATCGAGGCCCGATGCCGACCCGCGAGATTAGCTTTAGGTTTGGGCCGAGACCCCACTGGGGCAAGCTCTTCCTCGCCACCGCCCGTGACCTCGAACCGCGCTACGAGCGCCTGCCGGACTTCCGCCGCCTGGCCGAACGACTCGATTCCCGGCGAGTCTTCCGCAACGCATTTCTCGAGCGCCACATATTCGGTTGACCCGACGGGCGCCGGTTCTCCGATGGGCGCACACAAATGCACACTTTTCGCGGCTTGAGGTCCGGGAGAAGTGATTGGCGACGGAAATAAATACTATCTTATCAATAAATGAAACATATTTTGCAATGTGATTGATATGGCGATGGGCGGTCGTGATCTGTCAGCGCGAGCAGCGCCGCGGTGACGAGTGTCGACCGTTTCCGTCGCGGTTTCGGCAGGAATCACTGGTGCTCTCATTCACTCCGCCGTCCTTGCCGATGAGCGGGCGGTCTCGGAGTGATCGGCGCGCCGAAGCGATCCGATACGGCAATCTGCTCCGTCTCTTGCGCCCGAATCGTCGGGAGTCTTCCGATAGTAGTGTTCTTGAACTGGCAGATCAGCAGGATCGGCACGCACGACCGCTTGGCGCGCGCGTCCACCACAAGTGGAACCTCTTCACAACTACAGCTTTGCGGCGACCTGAGGCACGTCGAAGAGGAGTGGTAAGCCATTGCGTCAGGAGAAGGAGCCGACTCGACCAGTAGGCCCGCTGCTAGCGACGTCCGCCGAGCGCAATTCTCATCAACCAACCTTGGTATTCACACGATGACTTCCTGAACCGGTCACACAGATTGTATCACAAAACGACCCTTAGTGCGACGACGCTGAACAGCATTACGCAATATCGAACATGAGCCCAACAGTGAGGAGGTTGGGGTCATAAACCTCCACGAGTGGTGTTGGAGGCTGCGCCCCCAACACCTGGTATCCGCATTCGATCCGCTGCTCCTCCTGACGCAATTCTTCCGTCTCTCCGGGGGCGATTGACTCGCGCGATCGCATAGAGCAGTCGTCGATGATTCGCCGGGAACGTCTGATTCCCAACGAATGCGGTAATGCGTCAACAGCTGGCGACTCGACTTCGTGGCGACGGCACGCGAAGTGGACAATTGTTCTTCATCCGGTTCGTGACCGTGCTGCGCGGGTCCGCGAGGGTTTGGTACGTACGCCGCCAGTCCGCTCCGGTAGGGGTCAGGTCCTTAGCCGGTAGTATGTGCTGTATGCGTCCTCGATCGGCAGGATTTCGACGCCGCTGAAGCCGGCCGCCGCCGCATAGCCGCGTAGGACGTCTGGGCGCATGATCGACCCCGTCGCGGCTGAGGGTTGCTCTGCCATCCCGACTGGTAAACAGTGCAGCAGACTGAATCCATAGTAGAGGCGCTCGACGTCCCGATCGTTCGCCGCATCTAGGAACCTCTCTCCGGATCGCAAATCGGAAATGAAGACGGTTCCTTCCGATCCAGCCAGCGCCCGCATCGTCTTCAGCGCCGCGACCGGTCGGGACATGTCGTGGATGCAGGTAAACGCGGTCACCAGGTCGTAGTGACCAGCGAGTTCCGGGTCGCCGGCATCGCGACACGAGATCGTAACGCGATCGTCGAGGCCAGCCTCCGCAACATGCTGGTTCGCGAGCGCCACGGATTCGGCGTCAAGATCGAATCCGTCGATCCGTACGCCGGGATAAGCCCGCGCGATACCGATGCTCAACCAGCCCGCTCCGCATCCGACATCCGCGACGCGAGCTGGTGGGTCAGCCTGCATCCGAGCGTGAACGTCTGGCATTGCGGGCAGCCAGGATGAGCCGATCATTTCTTGGTGAAGCACGCGAGAACCGTTGCTTAGTCCTTCCCGCACATCGGCACCGTACGCGTCGAAGGGCACGCCGCCGCCAGTGCGAAAGGCGTTGAGAATGGCATCCAGCGGGCGAGCCACACCGACCAACAATCGCGCTTGCCCGGCCCAATAATTCAGGCTGTCTCGGTCTGCGAGCACCTCGTCGTGACCGGACGGGAGAGAGAATCGTCGCTCTTGCGGCGGCAGCGAGGCATCATCGGTCATCAGCAGCCCGGCGACGCTTTGTTGCTCCAACCACTCGCGCACAAACCGCTCATGCGTTCCCGTCCGAGCGGCCAGCTCGCTCGACGTCAGGCCCCGTTCCGCGAGGACATCGTAATAGCCGAACCGTTCCCCGAAAAAGACGGTGTAGACCTCAAGCATGGCCGTACCCGCCTCCCCCAGACGCGCCAGCAGTGCGTCGCGCCGATCCGACGCGCCATCCTCGCGCGGGATCTCATTTGCCTCGCTCATCGTCTTGCTCCCCGTGTGCCTGCAGGGCATACCCGACGGGGCCCGTCGTGGCCGTGGTCAAGATGCGGAATTCATTCGCTAAGGTGGCCTCATTCTACGCTGCACCGTCGACGGTGGCCAGATTGGCGATCAATCGTGCTCACGGCCTCGCTTGGGATCCAAGTAGTGGACCAAGGTCTGGACCGAGCATCAGACCGTGAGCTCCCATCCTCCGGTGAAGCAGGAGTTGATTTCATGTGCGGCCAGCTCCGGGAATGCCGATCACTTCGGGATCGCGAACTGGACGCTGTTCTGATCGATCATGGTGGCTCTCTGATGGCAACACCCGCGGCTAGAGGCGTAAGGAGGTTGTCTCACAAACGACCCTGCGCGTCGAAAAAGTCGAATTACCGCTTGTGGGCGCCGGGAACCCAGTCCAAGTCATCGACATCCATCGTCACGCTGCTGGAAAGCGTCACGTTGCTCCCGCACTACGTCACCTCCAATTGATCCAGCACATTCCGACGAACGTAGAGCGCGGCAGATGGATACGGGCCGAGCAGCCATTTGTATCCGACCATGGCAAAGAAATCGCAACCACGCTCATGGAGATCCACGGCGAACTGTCCAACCGAATGTGCGCCGTCGATCAGGACGAGGCTGCCGCCTTCATGCGCCAATCGCGTCATCTCGGCGATCGGCAGCCGGGTCCCGCTGTCGGTGGTGACGTGGCTGACCGCCAGCAGTTTCGTGCGCTTAGTCAGCACTGCACGGAACCGCTCGAGCATTTCGTCCGCGCTATGGGATACGGGGAGGCGGCTGACCTTTAAGCCACGTCGCCGCACAACGTTCATTAATGGAATCAGAAGCGCGGGATGCTCCTCATCCGTCACGATGACCTCATCGCCCGCTATCCATGGCAGCCCCTCCACCACTATATTGACCGCGGTCGAGAACCGCGTGGTGAACGCGATTTCGTCGGCATCGGCCCCGATGAATCGAGCGAGCGACGCCCGTGCCGTTTCAACCCCAAGAAACGCATCGTCGCGCGCAAGCAACCTTGCCGGTCCCTCCGCGATCACGGCCCGCGGCACACGCGGAAGCTCCGCCCCGACACTGGTCGAGAGCGGGGCCATGCCGCCGCAATTGAAATAGGTCCACCGCGCCAGCATTGGGAAATCGTCGCGAATTCCGCCGAAGGTCACGTCTCTCCAAATCACCAGCCGATGGCATACCCATCCCGGCGGGGGTCGGCTCCGCCGGTGAATGTACCGTTGTCTGGATCGACCATGATCCCTTGTGCCCCGCCGAAGGCCATCGAGAAGTCCGGCAGCCGATCGACGACGTGTCCGCGCGCGGTCAATTCCGCCACCACATCGACTCCGATCCGGCCCTCGGCAATCACGCGGTTCGACTCTTGCGGGCGCACCCGCGGCGCCTCGATCGCGGCGATGCCACACTGGGCAGGGGAGTCGGTTGGTTCGGTCAAACGACTCCAACCGGCAGCCGACATCATCCGGGAAATCGCCGCCGCCGCCGAACGCCTCCTCCGCCGTTGGGCAATCTGATCGCCGGAACCTCCGGCTGCCGTCGTTGCTGTCGAGTTCCGAACGCGTTCGCTTCGGAATAGACCAGCTAACGGCAAACATTCGGGCATCGTATGGCGATCTCAATCCCGGAAGTATGTTACGGAGAGAGGTCGGTTCGTCCAACGGCTGGCATAGATTTGATAATTGACGTTCTCAGTCCCGGAGGGGCCGGGTACCCCCTGGGTGCGAGTGAGAACGGGAATTCATTCCCGTGGCGGGTCTAGCAATTCCCTACTCCAAGCTCAAACCGAATTCGGCCCCAACTGCTTTCGTCCAACTAAGCCTCGGCTCACCTTTATCTTGATTTTTCTCTCCGGTTTCTCCGGTTTCTTCGGTGTTCGCTCACCCCGATTTCGCGCCCGCGAATCCCTCGGACTGAAGCCACTCCCAGAAACGGTCGATCCAGCGATCCGAGGGCAGGCCCTGCGGATTCAGGGCAAAGCCGTGACCGCCCTGCGCGTAGAGGTGCAATTCCGCCCGCCGCCCGGCGGCCTTCCAAGCCGAGTAGAGCGAGAGGCTGTTCTGTGCGTCCACCAGCGCGTCGTCTCCGGCGTGGACCAGGAAGAGCGGCGGCGCATCGGCCGGAACGGGCCGTTCCTGCCAAACCGCGTAGATCGGCGCGGCGAAACTCGGCCGGCTCTCCGCGTCGTACTCAGTTGCCGCGCCAGCGGTGACCGCGCCGCCCGCCGAGAAGCCAAGGATGCCTAGCCGGTCGGGGTCGATTCCGAACCGGCCCGCCTGTTGCCGGACCGTGCGCACCGCTTGCACGCCATCGGCAATCGTCATCGGCCACACCCGCTCCATGTTCCGGCTGTGCGGAGCCGCATCCCGGGCGATTTCGAGGAACGTCTCGTCGTCGTCGACCGTGGGGAAAACCCGGTACTTGAGCACGAAGACCGCCACCCCGCGCGCATTCAGCCAGCGAGCGACCTCGGTGCCCTCCTTATCGATCATCAAGAAGTGGAACGCGCCTCCTGGACAGGAGATCACCCCGGTGCCGATCGCGATCTCCGGATCGGGCAAGTAAACCGTCAGTGTTGGCTTGCTGACATTACGCACCAACCGGCTGTTCTCCCAGCGCGGCCGCTCCAGCTCAGGACCGGAATCACGCCAGAGCTCCGCTTCCGGGACTTCCCCCGGCCAAACATCGAGGACATCGTGCTGTACTGGTTGGCTCATTCGCGGGTCTCCTCTTGTTTACGCGGTTTGGGCCGTCTTCGCGCCGCCGCATCAGCTGGGACTCTACGGCAGACCGCGGGCAGTGTCGATGTCAACCCAAGCAATCGCCCCTGGCGACCCGATCAATGGTTCGATGGGGTATCGCAACGCCATTTGTGAGCGTGTAATCTTACCGCGTTCACGACGATTACCGGCTCAACTGGGCTCTGCAACCATCGGTGAGATTGGTGCTCTGGCTTCGTACTTCACGGCGCTTCTGGCGTGAATCGAAGCCGGCAGCCGGCGCGTCGTTCGCACGAAAGGACTGAACGATGTCTCGATATGCGCGTTGCACCATCGTGCTCATGCTATTCCTCGCGCTCTGCGGGATGAGTGTCCGCGGAAGCGCTGCACAGCCGACCGTGACCGATCTTGGCACCCTCGGTGGTCGAGGGAGTTTCGCCCTCGCGATCAATGACGCGGGACAGGTCACCGGAAGCGCCGATATGGCAGACAACATCTACCAGCATGCGGTGATCTGGCACAACGGGCAGCTGACCGATCTCGGCGTCTTACCCGGCGGAGCGTCCGCGCGCGGTAGCTTTATCAACGCTAGCGGCCAGGTTGCTGGGAATGCCTATAACGAAACAAACCTGCCGCGCGGTTTCTTTTGGGATGGATCGGCGATGGTCGATCTCGGCACCCTTGGCGGCGATGCCACCTTTGTCTTTGGACTCAACGATGCCGGGCAGGTGATCGGTGATTCGGCGACGGCCGATGGCTTCTCCCACGCGTTCGTTTGGGAGAACGGCGTCATGACCGATCTGGGAGCCTTACCGGGCCAATACAGCTCAGCCAAGGCGATCAATGAGGCGGGCCAGGTGGTAGGTGTCTCTGGTCACGACTATACGGACAACCGCGCCATGCTATGGGATCACGGCGCAATGACCGAGCTTGGCACCCTGGGAGGAACCGTCAGCGAGGCGTCCTCGATCAACGAAAAAGGTCAGATCGTCGGCTCCTCGGCCCTTGCCACCGGAAAAGTCCATGCGACCTTGTGGGACAACGGGCAGATCGTCGACCTCGGTACGCTCGGCGGCGCTAATAGCGTCGGGACGCTTATCAACGACGCGGGGCAGATTGTCGGATGGGGCTCCCCGAATGAAGAGCTCTACTACAACGCGTTCTTGTGGGAGAACGGGGTCATAACGGAGATCAGCTTCAAGGGCGCGACGAATATCAACCCGGTCGCTATCAACGCATCCGGGCAGATCGTGGGCACGTTCAGCCTTGACGGTTCTCCTCGCGCGTTCACGTGGTGGGCCGGTACGGTGACACTACTTCCGGATCTGGGTGGGCGTTCCACGGACGCTCGAGGCATCAACGCGTCCGGTCAAGCGGCAGGCGCAGCACAGTTGTCCAGTCTTGAGTCGCACGCCGTTCTCTGGACGCTTTAGCCCCAACGGGCCGAGGATTCGGCGCTCCCTTCGACAGGGGATCGGGGTCTCTTGCGTCGCGGCGTCCGCGCCCATGAGCACGCTCGGATTGCACCTGTTGCGCGAGCTACTTCACGGACGAAAACGGCATCTGCGCCTGCCCGCCGAGCACGGAGCGGGGCATCATCGGCCGCTGCTGCGCCCCGCGGGTCATGAATCACGGCATCTGCACCTAGCCCATGCCCCGTTGGTCGGGACTTTCCCTTGCGGGCACCGCGCTTTATGATCGCCACGCACGATTCTAGGCGTGGAGCGGGTTGCACTCTTAACGGCGTAAGTTGGACTGCGAGGAGGAGGTCACTTGCCATCGATTACGCTAATTGACGGTCCACGAAATCGTTAGGACGTAGATGTTGTCTGATTGCCACAGGTGGAGTTGGATTATATGTTATCCCTGAACAACGCTACGCCACCATCGTTCCACATCGCCGGGCGATGTGCTACGTTGTCGAGTAATACGTCGATTATGCTTGCCACGGTGGGAGAGTTTCAGGGCTATCGCATCTACATCTGCTCAAAACTGGCAAGATTGGCAACCTTGGGTGATCGTTTCATGTCGAAGCGTGCATACCTTGCGAATTAGGCGCGCAAATGCCGGTTGTTTAGCGTTTAGCTCGCTATTCAGTCGATCTCGGACCGTTGATTTTGTTCGTTGCGTGTGTCAATCGGCCTGAGCAGAGCAATTCGACGACCAACATCAGTCATCAACTTTCCATAACTGGATGCGATCGCCCTGGTGGTCCGAGCCGACCGATGGACAGCGACCCATCGCCCCACTAACTTGGTGGATCAGGCTTCGTTTGAGACCACATAGCAGGTCAGCAATGGTGCATCGAACCCCTGGTAGATAAACAGCCCTGAATCGAGCGTGAGATCCACCCACGCCGTATCGTTGAGGCCGGTGAACTCGCTGGTTGCCGGATTGAGGTAGCGCTCGCCGCAGTGAACGAGGGGTTCCGCTTCGATCTGGTGGTATCCCTGCGAGATAGCCACGGCGTCCGCGTGAAAGGGGCCGATTGGCCCCATGAACCCGTTGGCTTGCGAGATACCGAAGTAGGTCACGTCGCCATCAGTGACGGTAAAGTCCGCCCAGCCCTGGGGTGTACAGGTGCCCGTGCCCGCGCAGTCCAGCACGACGAGCTCAACATAGCGATCCAGTTCCATCATCACCGCAATCGGTTCCACGACCATGGCCGGCTCCGACATCCGGATGGAGGGTTCGACTCGATCATCGGTGGCGGCAGCCATCGGAGGCGACCAGACCAGACAACCCAACATGGTCACGAGCACGGCAAAGGACGAGACCATGAGGACACGGGGATTGCGAGTTGAGGCGGTGGCGTTCATCGTCATTCCTTCCAAGGTGACTCCACTGACATCCTGATGTCGATGGATCCATCATGCCGCACCATGCCCAACCGATCATCCGTGAAATCACTGAAAATCGACGCGTGCGCGCAGCGTAAGCACGCCATCCCCGGTGTGCGACGAGCCATCGCGCAACCCGCTCGCCCTCGTGCGAACCGCGAACCCCGCCGCGCAGGAGCACCCATTACGAAGGGTTGGATAGGTCGTTAACGAAGGTATTTGAGCAGGCCCTGTCCAAGACTGAGCTAGTTCCGGGGACGATAGCTGGCCAGGCAGGAGTCCGTGTTGTGCGCGGACAACATCGAGCGCAAGGCCTCGTGCGCGCTCGGTGACTGTCAGGTTAAGGCCTACACCCTCGGGCGAAGGTGTCAGCATACTGCTCAACTGACCCGACGCTGATCGCATTGCCATCGCTCATCTGACGTCCGGTCCGGGTATACCCAGACCGGACACGACGCGACGCGACGCACGCACCGATGCCGCTCCCGGCAATGCAGACCAGAACCCCTTAGCGTACGATTTATTCCGTTTTCTGAGAGGATACCTATATTGTGTCTGCTTCCCTGACGCTGACAGTCGCCGTGCGGACGACGATTGACAGCTTTTACCTCGCACGAAGGCGTCTCACAAACGACCCAGCCTGTTGAATAACGCCGAAGGTGACGGCGAATCACCTCTTCCACTGTCCAATCTTGCGCCCAGTAACGTCCTTGCGGACCATCGCACCGAGTGAATCAGCCTCATTTCCACACAAAACAGTAAACCGCAAGTCACCGCCAGTGTGACCAATCGCCGCCGCAGACCGCGCCATTTGGTGATATAATTTCCGTCCTATCTTGGCGATCGTGCTTACCGTTGGAGTCTGTCCGGTTAGCAACATGGCGCTAGCCGTGCCTGTAACGAGCTGGATCACCATGAAACTCGGACTCGGTCTCTACAGACACATGTTGACGCCGGACAATTTCCGTTTTGCCCGGCAGGCCGGGGCGACGCACATTGTCGCTCACCTAACCGACTACTTTGCCGCCGGACCGCGCATACCGAATTCGGAGAGTGAAGGACTCGGTTGGGGTGTGACGCGGAATGGGGACAAACTCTGGGCGGTCGAGGAACTGACGACGCACCGCGAATCGATCGAGGCCGAGGGTCTTCAACTTGCCGCGCTCGAAAACTTCGACCCCTCGCACTGGCACGATGTTCTCCTTGACGGCCCCCTCAAAGTACAACACCTGGAGAACGTGAAGACTCTGATCAGGAACATCGGTGCAGCGGGCATCCCGGTCATGGGCTACAACTTCAGCATCGCCGGGGTCTGGGGTCACGTGGTCGGCCCGTGGGCGCGAGGCGGTGCGGAATCGGTCGGTTTCCTCGGACCGAATGGTCCCAAAGAGACACCGATCCCAAATGGTCAGGTCTGGAACATGACTTACAATCCGGATGCTGAACCCGGTGTCATTCCGCCGATCTCACAGGACCAACTCTGGAGTCGATTGAACGACTTCCTGCAAGCGGTGATACCGGTCGCCGAGAAAGCTGGCGTCCGTATGGCGTTGCATCCAGACGATCCTCCCATGCCCTCGCTTCGTGGGTATGCCCGCCTGGTGCATAAGCCGGAGCACTATCAGCGGGTGCTCGATCTCTACCCGAGCAAAGCGAACGGACTCGAATTCTGCCAGGGCACCATCGCCGAAATGGTCGGAGAGATGGACGTCTACCAGGCAGTTGACACCTACAGTAAGCAAGGCGCAATTGGTTATGTCCACTTCCGCAATGTGAAGGGGAAAGTCCCGAGCTATTACGAAGTCTTCCTCGATGAGGGTGATGTCGATATGATCGAATGCCTGCGCATCTACCATCGCAACGGCTACAATGGCGTCATCATCCCGGACCACACGCCACAAATGACCTGCGCGGCATCCTGGCACGCCGGGATGGCGTACGCACTGGGATATCTCCGAGCCGCCCTCACCTTCATCGAAGCGGGTGCATAAACAGCCGTTATTCCATTACTCAGATCCTGGGTGGAGAGTTCGGACTGGTGGCGGTCGCCATCCATCCTGATCTCATTTGCATTGCCGTCGGTAGCTGGGCGCGGTCGGCGCACGACCAGACGCCCGTTGGAATGGGGCAAAATCCGAACCGCCAAATGAACGCAGTTCCTAGGAAAGACCAAAGCGGTCGCCTGCAACTCATGACCACGTACACCGAACAACGTTCTCTGGATGGTCATTGCGTTAGCTAGCGCATCGAGTTGACTCCTAGTGCGTGGCGCAGCTATTGACCAGAGCCATTTCGCACGCCGACCTTGAGCACTCTGACATATCCGAATCAAATGGAATCTCGATGTGCGGCGTCGTTCCATCGTACCGCCGATCCAGTCCCCGTTCTCTTGACGACAGTCCGGCGCGAGATAATAATCACGCAATCGATTGCGCAAACGTTTGCGCGCAGCCAGAAATATATAGGAGCACCGGGTGTCGACGATAAAGGATGTCGCCAAACGGGCCGGCGTTTCATCCACCACCGTCTCGCATACCGTCAACGGAACCAGGTATGTCGATCCAACAACTCAGGAACGTGTCTGTTCGGCCGTGCGCGAACTTGGCTATCGGCCGAACACGCTTGCCCGTGGTTTGCGACGCCGCGAAACCCGCACCATCGGCTTGATCATTCCCGACAACGCCAACCCATTCTTTGCCGACCTCGCTCGCGCGATCGAAGATGTTGGTTTTGCAGAGGGGTACAGTCTGATCCTCTGCAACTCGGATCGCTCCCTTGAGAAAGAGGTGACCTATGTCGACGTGCTGCTCTCTAAACAGGTCGATGGGCTGATCCTCGCCTCCACGGGTGACAACCCCGACTCGTTACGTCAGATCCTGCTCGCGGGTTTGCCGATTGTGATGATCCCAGGTGGGATGCCGGACGCACCGGTCGACATTGTCATGAGTGACGAAGAAGAGGCCGGGGCGATCGCGGCCCGCTATCTTCTCGCCCTTGGACACCAGCGAATTGGTTGCATTACGGGTCCGCGTGAAACATCCGCGAGTGCGGGTCGAATAACTGGGTTCCGAACAGCCCTCACCGAATCAGGAGTCGACCTCCCTCCAGAAGCGATCGTCCGGGGTGACTTCCGGGTCGAAGGTGGACGTGATGGGATGGTTGAAATGCTTCGCCGGGACCTTGGGTTGACCGCCGTCTTTGTCGCCAACGATGCAATGGCAATCGGTGCGCTCAGCGCTGTCCGATCCGCCGGTCTCCAGGTACCCGCCGATATATCAATCCTCGGTTTCGACGGAATCTGGCTCGGAGAGGTCGCGGTTCCTCCGCTTACCACGATCGGCCACTCTTTCCCGCGCGTCGGCGAGGCCGCGGTACGGCTTTTGCTAGACCGCATGCGGGATCCGTCGATACCTCCACGGCGTGAACTTCTCCATGCTCGCCTGGTCGAACGAGAGAGTTGCCGTGCTCTAGCAGATGGGCTGCACCCATTTGACCGAACCACCACTGGGTAAACGACGAAAGGAGGGAACGAGTGACGACCAGCGCAATTGGCTTGTAAGAGCACTGGCCGTCACGGAACGGTATGTTCTTCGAGGTTCATCACCGCGCGTCAACCCCGTCGCGCAATGACGAAATTGTGTTCAACGAGGGAGGAAACTACGTGAGCGACATCACCAAGAGAATGCACCGACGTGATCTGCTGAAGAGCACCGGAGCGGCCGCGGGCGGGCTCATCATTGCCAGCAACCTGATCGGCGGCGCATCGGCCGCACCAATCAGCGCTCCAGCGATCATCAAGCGCCGCAGCCAGAGCGGCGGGAAGACGCTTGCCTTTGCGATCCAGGGTTTTGCGCACGAAGCGGTGAAACCGATCCTCGCGGAGTGGGAGCAGAAAACAGGAAACACCGTCACTCTCGAGAGCGGTCCCGTCTCCGGCCAGGAAATGATCACCAAGTACGCGCCGGCGTTCCAATCAGAAACCAGCCCGGTCGATGTCTTCAGCGACGCGGATGACTCCAGCCCGACCTTCATGCGGGCTGGATGGCTCGAACCGCTGGATAGCGCGATTCCGCGGACAACATGGGATGACTTCCCGGAGAGCTTCAAGGGCCAAATCGACACATGGCACTCACTCGAAGGGGTTAAGTACCGCGTTCCACACGAGTTCGCAATCGGATACACCTTCCATCGCAAAGATCTCTTCGACGCCGAGAACCTCAAGTCGCCGACCACCTGGGACGAAGTTGTCTCGATCGGCCAGCAGTTCACTGCCGCGCCGATGTGGGGCACGCTCGAAGCATTGATCAAGCCTGGCTTGATGTACGTCTACATGGCATACCTCGCGGCTCAGTCGGGCGGCAACGTCTTTGAGTTCGATGAAGCCACCGCAACAGCCTTCCAGTTCGCATATGACCTGATCTACACCCACAAGGTCATGCCGGAAACCGCGCTTTCCACCGACTATACCCAGCAGAACGAGGAGTACCTCAACGGCAATGTCGCCTTCATGCGGCAGTGGCCATTCTTCTGGGACGTTTCCCGCGGCGATCCGCGTTATAAGGAAGGCATGGCGGAAGTCGCACTCCCGCCGGCCGGACCTGCCGGTGCCAAGTCGTGGTGGGGCGGTTGGGGCTTCTCCGTTCCGAAGTTCGCGCCGAACAAAGAAGAGGCGCTCGATCTGATTGCCTTCATCACCGCGCCAGAGCAAATCTCGCGCATGGCGCTCGCTCAAAGCTTCCTCGCCACCCCGCGCGCCTCGGTCCTGGCCGCGCTCGGCGACGGCGGTCTTGCCCCGTACATGAAGCTCTACGCCGACAACAACGTGCCTTCAGCGCGACCGTTCCACGCGAAAGTCGCCGAGGCACAGTCAGTCGTCGATGACGTCGCTGCGCTCTACTTGACCAAGCAGTCGTCGCTCGAAGACGCGATTAAGACAGGAAAAGAGCGGATTGCTCAACTCGGGTAGGTAGACCCCACGGGGCGGTTCGCGAACCGCCCCGTCCCATTCGCTACCCAGGGTTTGAGGGGATTGAGGGGATTGAGAATTCGCACGGAGAGACGACGCTGACCACGACAGCACTTCCCGGTAATGACCGTGTGTTCCAACAACCGCCGCGAAGAACGAACCGGAAATTGCGAAGAGTCCTTACGATCCTAGTGCTTCTCGCACCAGCGGTCGTGTTGCGTCTCTTCACCGCCATCTACCCGTACGTGCAGTCGGTACGGCTCAGTTTCTACGATTACAATCCGGCCTTCCCGCCAAAGCGATGGGTCGGTCTGGACAACTACGACCGTGCATTTCACGACATCGCAATCCGGAGCAGTATTCGTTTCACGCTCATTTTCGTGGTCGTCTCCACCCTCTCCCAGATCGTCTTTGGGTTGGGTATTGCGATGCTCCTCAACCAGTCGTTTCGCGGCCGCGGACTTCTCCGGGCGATTAACCTGATCCCCTGGGCGATCCCGATGGTGGTGGTAGCGGTCGGCTTTCGCTGGCTCTTCGATTCCCAGTACGGCATCTACAACGACATTCTGAGCCGAACCGTGGGATTCGATGTCGCCTGGCTGATCAAATTCTGGCCGGCGCGGATCGCGGTCATCTGGACCAATGTCTGGAAGAGCACTCCGTTCCTGGCGATTATCTTTTTGGCTGCGTTGCAGGCCGTTCCTGGCGACATCTATGAGTCTGGAAAAGTCGACGGTGCAGGCCGCTTCCGCACCTTTTTCGACCTCACCCTTCCGTTGATCATGCCTCAAATTGTCACGATCGGACTCTTCATGCTGGTCTGGCAACTCGCGTCGTTCGATCTCATCTTTGCGATGACGGGTGGCGGACCAGGCTACGCAACCCAGGTGCTTGCCTATTCCGTCTATCAGGTGGCGTTCACAGGTCTGAACTACGGGTACGCGTCTTCGATCAGTATGATCCTGTTCGGGGTTGTTGTTGTCACGACCGTTATCGTGCTCTTCATCTACCGCCGGGTGGAGGTGACCCTGTGAGCACCACCAGAACTGGAACGGAATCGCAGAGGAAGGATTTCAAGCGAGGGCAAGCATCGTTTCTCTCAAATCCGTGGGTTGACCGGTTGCTGCTCTGGCTGCTGCTCGCGATCTTCCTCTTTGTCGTGCTGCTTCCATTCTACTGGATTCTGCTGTCCTCTTTCACACCGAAGAGCGAGATCTTCACCAACCCGCCGCACTACTGGATCAGCACGTTCACGCTCGAGAACTATCGCACGCTGCGCGAGGCGATCCCGCTCGGGCGGTACATGATGAATTCGCTGATCTTCGCACTGGGGTCGAGCTTGCTTTCGGTGGCCGCGGCATTCCTGGCAAGTTATGCGCTCGCCAGAATGCGATTCAAAGGCGCTCCGCTTGTCTTCGGCGCCTTCATCGTCTCGATCGCACTTCCGCAAATCGGAACTCTGGTGCCCCTCTTCGAGCTCTTCAAGAACCTGGATCTCATCAATACCCGGCGTGGCTTGATCCTGCTCGAAGCGAGTTTGATCACGCCCTTCACCGTCTGGACGCTTGTGCCATTCCTGCGCCAGGTGCCGTTCGAAATTGAAGAAGCGGCGATTGTTGACGGAGCGCGCCTCTGGCAGATCATGCTCCAGATTTTGCTGCCGGTTGTGCGCCCAGCATTAGCGACACTCTTCATCATCAACTTCATCATTTCCTGGAACGAGTTGCTCTTTCCACTCGTTTTCGCTCAGCGCGACAAAACCCTGAGCGTCGGCCTGGTTGAGCTTGCGGTTCAGCCGACGGCTGGCGGAGGGCGTCCGTGGGATTTGCTGAGCGCGATGAGTGTGACGATGATCATCCCGATTTTGATCATCGTGCTCATTTTCCAGCGGTTGATCGTTTCGGGCCTCACCCGTGGCGCGTTGAAGGGGTGACCACACCAATCCCGGGCACATGGCGATTTGTTCAGCTAAGAATCAATGTGAAGGAAACGAGGACCCGATGAGTTCGCGACAGGCAACTGAGACCGTTACCGTACCCAAAACCAAACCGAGAATTCCGCTCTACTACACCTTCGGCAACCACATGCACTGGGTGGATATGGAGTGGCTCTGGGGCTATTTCGTGCTGCCCTCTTCTGTGCGCGACATGCTCCACTTCTGCGCCGAAACGGGAGCGAAAGGGAATATCAACTTCGACGGCATTGGTTACGAAAAGCTGGCGGTCGAAGCGCCCGAGGCGCTCGCGGAGCTACGCGAAGCCGTTTTTCGCGGGCAGATCGAAATTGCCGGCGCGTCCTACGGGCAACCGTATGGACTCTTCCAGCCAGGCGAATCGAATGTGCGCCAACGCGTCTACGGTGCGCGGACAGTGCGGAAACTGATCGGTGTCTGGCCGAGAACATTCTGGGAAGAGGAGTTCGATTTCTTTCCGCAATTGCCCCAGATGCTCGCGAACGCCGGGTTCAGTTATGCCTCCCTCTTTTTCCAGTGGACCTGGCACACTCCGGAAGTGCCTCGTGAGGAGATCCCGGCCATCTGGTGGGAAGGGCAAGATGGCACGCATTTGCTAACTGCAACGCGGAACGCGCTCAATCTCCACCAGTGGCCTGAAGATTTCGCCGGTCTGCTCGATGGATCCGCCCCGCGCGAGATGCCGGCCGCCGGTATCCAGCAATGGCTGGAACTCATGCCCTCGCCCGACTGGATGTGCCGGTCTGAACTGTTACTCCCTCAACTTCACAAACTGCTGGTGCACCCCGATTTCGAAATTCGCCCGGTCACCCTGCCAGAGTACCTGGAGGTGGCGAAGCCGCACGCGGAAATTCGTCGCTACACGATGGACGATGTCTTCCACGGGATGAGTCTCGGCAAAAACGGCGACCTGATCCGCCGTACCAGCCACGCGGCCGAGCACCAACTCCTGGCCGCCGAATCGGTCTCATCCATCGTGGGCTTCTTCGGCCGCCCCTACCCCAGCTGGAATGTTTATCCGACCTGGGAACTGGAAGAATCCTGGCGCGACCTGCTCTCGGCCCAGCACCACGACAACGACGAATGCGAAGGCCTAAATGGCCACATTGGTCTCCGCTCCTATGAGCGCAGCATCGGCCTCAGCAAGCATGTCATCGATCGATCGGTGAAACTGCTCGCGAATCGTTCGAGCGGAGAACCCGGGCGCACTCTCGTCTTCAATCCTCTTGGCTGGAGCAGATCCGCGGAAATTGCGCGAGGGGAGCGCGTCGCGAACAACGTCCCCGCATTCGGTTACATTGCCAAGTTGGCTCAAGCCCTCCAGGTGGTCTCAAGCGATCTGGAGGAAACCAGCGCGGCGTACATGCTGCGCCGCGGGGCACTCTCGGTACAGGTCGATCGTGAAAGCGGACTCGTTACCCAGATCACCGCGTCGAGTGCGCCAGAAGGAATCCTGAGGGCCGAGCATCCGCTCGGTCAGTTATCCGAAGTCTTCGACGGGCAGGAAGATCGCTTCGAGACGTCCGTCGAGGTGACAGGAGTTCACGACGAAAGCGGGCCATCCGTGCGCATGATTCGCCACGGTAACGCAGCCGGACGAACTGTCCAGATCGACATCCGGCTCGCCGCGGAGACTGAAGCGGTTGACATCCGATTTCGGTTCACGGGGTCGGAACGACCCGATGGGCGACTGACTGCCGCCCTGCAGACGCCAGTCGCATTCGATCTCCCGGAGTTCAAACTGATTCACGACCACCCATACGGAATCAGTGAGATCCATGCTGTCGACAAGACCTACCTCCGCAAATATCCGACCGGCGATTGGATGACCTCGCCGCAAGTCTTTGAAGAAGTCCATAACCCCTTCACCGCGCTCAGCCTGCTCGACTTCGACGCCGGTGACCGCGGAGTACTCTACCTCCACGACGGCAGCCAGGCCTTCCTCCGCGACGGCAACACAGTCCGCAACATCCTCTCGATGTACGACCCGTGGGACGAGGACTACTACGTCGATTGCCTTGACGCCCGTGTTCGCATCGTCCCCCACGGTCCGATCACAAACACGCGGCGGTGGCGACTCGCCCAGGAATTCTTGCGGCCGGTCATCGCCGTCAACACGGACGCGCCGGGCGGGGATCTGTCGCCGGAGTTCGGAGCGGTCTGGTGCGACACTCCAAATGTCTCTGCGACTGCGCTCTTCCGTGAGACCTTCGAATCCGGTCAGCACCTTGATCACTACGCCGGAGAAGGCGTCGACTTCCCTCACATCATGCGCCTGGTTGAGTTCGATGGTCAGCCGGCAACAGCACGAATCACCGTCCCAGGGCCGGTCGCGTCGGCACGCAAGGCGACCACGCGGGGCGACACGCTTGCCGATCTGGCGGTATCGCCTTCCAACGCGCCTCTTGCCTGCCTCGGTGAAGAATGGGCGACGGTCACGGTGGAGATCAAACCGTACGAAATCGCGACGATCTACCTGGATCTCGTGCCCGGCCGAAAGGTCAATCGCGATCTCGACGCCCACCGCAACGTCTGGGCGACCATCCACCGCGTCGGTGAGTAACACCAATCGAATGACTGCGCGATAAATCGCGACACGACACGACACGAATCGCAATGCTCGACATTCACTCTACCCCTACGCAGGGGTGGGCAGCCAACAGCCAGCCCCCGTTATTAATCAAGGAAGCACCGTGAATCAGCAGGATTTCCAGACAACGGCTCGGCCACCTTTCTTCAACGGGACCGCCGACCGCCAGCTCGGCATCGGCGCGATCGGACTCAACGAGGGCCGGACACTGCTCGTCGGGCTCGGTCGTGCGCCTCATGCCCGGGCGGTCGCCGCCTGCGATCTTTCCGATGAGAAGATCGCGAGTACGAAAGCGGATCTCCCCGACCTCTTCCACACGAATGACTACGACGAGATGTTGGCGCGGTCGGACGTCGATATCGTCGCGATTTACACGCCCGATCAATACCACGGCGAGAACATCGTCCGAGCATTCGAAGCGGGAAAAAACGTGATCTGCACGAAACCGTTGGTCAACTCGTTCGAAGATGCTCGCCGGGTTCTGGAGGTGGGCCGGAGAACTGGGAAACGACTCCAGGTAGGGCAGAGCACCCGCTTCTTCGAGTCGTTCAAGCGGCAGCGAGAGGCATTTGAGCGCGACGAGTTCGGCACGGCCGAGTTGCTCGACGCCCACTACATTCACCGTATGGATTGGTACTACGACAAGAGCCCTTGGGCGGCCTCGGCGTCCGACTGGGTCTTCCTCGGTCTCTCCCACCCAGTCGATCTCATCCGCTGGTATTACGGCCGGATCGAGGAGGTGCAGGCGTACGGTTCACGTAGCGCGTTGGCGGACGAATATAACGTCACCGGGTTCGACATTTACGTGGTGAACCTGAAGTCGGCGGACGGCCGGATCGCGCGAGTGATGGGCAATTACGGCCTGCACGAGCTGCCCTCGGCGCGCAACTCGATCGAGCTCGTGGTCTATGGGTCGAAGGGAACAAGCCTGGCGCAGTACCACGATATGCGCTACGCCTATACTCGGCCGGACGGCGCTGAGGTGACAGAGGATTTTCTCTACAACCGGCGCGCGTACTACTTCAATAACGAAGTCCACGGGATGCATTATGGCGAATTCGCCAACTACGCGGAGCATTTCGCGGCCGCACTTCTCGACGACCGACCGAACTCACCGGATCTCGAGGAAGGCATCGAAACCTTCTGCGTGATGGAAGCCATTCGACGTTCGGCGCAAACGGGCAAACCCATTTCCTTGGCACCGATCCTCGCTGAAGTCGGAGTGTGACGCGAATAACCCGCGAAGGTCTCAGCCCGAAGTGCATTCGTTCTCGGCCTGTGTGAGTCGCCGCACTGTTCAGTCGTGGTTGCTACCACGATAAAGCGCATCCAGTTCGGCGAGCGTTCGTTCGATATCGCCGTGCTCAGTCAGGAAATTGTGCGTGATCTGGAAACCCTGGTCTTGCGTCTCCATGAAGCCGTCATACCGAGGGCGGAGATAGCAGTTGTCGAGCGTCTCCAACGTATCGAGAAAGAAGTTCGAAGACGCGGCATTCACGGCAGGATCGAGCCACGCGGAGCGGTGTCCGGGTTGCCCGCCATGTTCGAAGTAGAGCCCACGCTGCACCTCCGCGGTTGCGACAAATCGCGCGTAGGAGAAGGCGGATTCTGGGTGGTGAGTAGTAGAAGAGACAGCCAGCCCAACTCCGCCCAGGATGCCTCCGCGCGCAACCCCGTCGGCCGCGCGCGGAATATCCGTGAAGCGGACGAGCTTCGGCCGGAAGCCTGGGCGGGCGTAATTCGAGTACCCGAAGGCGAGCGGGACATACGAAATCTCGTCGGTGGTGCTCATCCGCTCGAAACAGCGAATCGGGTTCCAAGTAAACGATTCAGGGTGAATCAGATCGCGGAAGCGAAGTAGTATCTCAAGTGCGAAGCGGCCCATCGGCCTGCTGATCACTGTTTCGGGATCGGCGAATGGCTCCTCGCCGTGGTTGGCGCAGATCGAGCAGAAGCTCATCAGCGTGTCGACTGGAATGAGCGGAATCGCGACCTGACCGCTCTTGCCCTTGCGGGATTCAGCCAACCGAAAAACATCGCCCCAGGTCGTTGGCACGTCGAAACCGGCTTCGGTCAATAGGTCGGGCCGGTACGCCGCAACCTGACTCGCGGCATCCGTCGCCAGCGCCCACTGATGTCCCTTGTAGATGTAACTCTCATGGCTTTTGCCAACACTGTTCGCAGCCTGGTCGGCCAGGAACGCGGTGTCAAGGTATTCATCAACGGGCAGGAGGCTCCCGGATGTCGCGGCTACCCCGGTGAAGGGGTGGTCGATCAGGATCAGATCAAACATTTCCGCCAGCTTCTGGACGGGATAATCGGCGAAATCCTGCAAGCTGCGCGTGCGCCAGGTGATCGTCACGTCGGGGTATTCAGCGTGATATGCCTCGGCCACGGCGACGATAGAATCGTGACCTCGCGGGTGATCCCAGCTCATCCCCTTAAGTTCAGTCATGTCGCTCCTCCATTTCGGGCAACCACCTACCAGGGGTACGTCGCTCTCTCGGTGCCGACCCGACCCGGCAGCCGTCGCTTTGTCAGATTCCGGTGGCGACCCCGGTCAATTCCGCGATCACCGCTTCTTCGCTGTCGATCAGCGCCGACAACAACGGCGCCCGCTCTTTCCCGGCGACGAACTCGAGCCGTCGCATCCCAAGTGGATCGATTTCTGTGCGGATGAGCCGTAACTGTTCCTGAGTTGGTGGCTCGGTCGTCCCGACTTCACGTGCAGCCCGAATCGGGAATCCTGTCGCAGCCTGCACCTCGTCGATCGTCACTCCGGGGTGCAACGACACCACCTCAAGGTGCCTCGTCTCAAAATGCAGCGTAAAAACGCAGAGATCGGTGATGAGTTGGACCTTTCCGGGTTGATATCCCGCCGCGATTCGCTCTTCGTCGGTCAGCAGACCGCGCGCGGCGCTGATGTAATCAACGCGATCGACCAGGGTCAATGGAGAATGGCGCGTCAGGTAGAGCAGGAAGTTGGCATGCATATTCGCAACGTCTGCCATTCCGCCCTGACCAGGCAATCGAATCCGCTTACCGCTGGGAGAGACGACCTCGATATTGTTGGTGTTGCAGTAGTGATCGATTTGTGCGGCGCTAACGACCTCGTGCGTGACCAGCCCGCGCTGGTAATAGATGTGATAGGTGTCATCGCCGCCGCAGTGCATGACGGCGCTCTCGAAGTCGAGCGGCTCGGCCAGCGTCATCACCATGGGCCGGCTAGAGACGTCGATCAACCCGCCATTCCCGGTCATTAACACGAGTCGCGGGGCGTGCGTCCGCTTCGCGAGGAGATAGGAAACGGTCGCGAGCGGAGAAACCGATCCCACGGAACAGACACTCTCATTTGAGTACTGCCGGGCGAGCCACCCGACCATGATCTCATCAACCGTCGCCGGAGCATCAGACGATTCCGGCTCCCCACGTCTATGCACAAGCAACGCCGAACCAGTCACCTGTTCGCCTGCCAATCTCGCCGCCGACCGGAGGAAGTGCGCTCGCGCCGGCGAAGGTGTGTCGATCTTCAGTGTCGCTGCAGACGTCATCCGCGCCAATTCCCGGTAGTCGGTCGGGTAGTAGGGCAAACACGAAGTCGGATAGGCGCCGTTCGGGGCGAGCGCGATTGCCCGCACGAAACTCCTCGGCAGCACATAGGCACGCGGAGCATCCAACTCCTGGAATGTCCCCGCCGGGACGATTTCCTCGACCGACACGAGAACCTCGCGGGTGGCGAAAATCGCGCTGAGATCGAGCCCGCGCGCGCCCTGGATTTCGACATTTCCATCTTCGTCGGCGCGTTGGGCATGGAGCAGAAAGATATCGAGCGGAAGCGCTCTCGCCGCGGCGATTTGCTGACCGGTGACCGGGTCGTCGTAAACCGGAGCGAAACTGGAGCGTTCGACGATTTCCGACCCGACCGGCAACGGGAACGGCATTGACGGCACTCCGTGTTGCGCGGCGTGATGCCCCATCATCATCCCAAGCGCCGTCCACTCCTCGAGCTGTACCAGCCCCTCTTCGACCGCTTTGCGAAAACGCGGCGCGAGTCCGAAGACATCGAGACTATTGAAACACAGCGTCAGCTTGCGAACCGCGTTCGCCTGAAGCAGCAGCTCCAGACCAAGACTGCCACCCCAGGAGATGTAGTCGAGTTCTTTGCTGCCGCGATCAATCACGGCCTCGATCAACGCTAGCGGTAACCGTGAGAAGTGAAACCCACCGATGCCCAGGCGGTCGCCATCGCTGACAAGCGACGTGACCTCCTCTAGCGTTGCGAATGTGGGCTCGTTTCTCGTCACGACACCGGCGCTCCCGTCATGTCGAATTGGTTCACGACACCGGATGCCAGCAACCCGCTGATCTCCTCGTCGCTATACCCGGCGTATTCCTTGAGGAGTTCGACGGTGTGCTCACCGAGCAGTGGCGCGTGGCGGGTGATTTCTCCCGGAGTGCCACTGAACTTGACTGGAATCCCGGTTCCCCGAACCTTCCCGGCCTTCGGGTGATCCCACTCGACGATCATCTCGTTCTCAGCGACCTGCGGATCCTGTTCAAGCGCCGCGTAATCGTTGACTGGAGCACACCAGACGTCTTCGGCCAGCAGGAGATCGAGCCACTCCTGCGTGGTCTTCTTGAGGAAACCGACCTGGAAATCCGCCCGGACCTGGTCGCGGCCTTCCATGATTTGCGATTCCGCGCAGTCTTCGTATCCGGGCACACCGACCAACGCGGCGAGTTTGTTGATTGTGTTCATCGCGATCGCGATGTACCCGTCGGACGTCTGGTAAAAGCCATAGGGCGCACCCAAATAGGCTCCCGGGATATTGCTCTTGCTCCGCACTGGCAAGCCGGCCCCATTGAGGTAAAGCGAGAACTCCTGCGTGTGGAGGTTGAGAATCGAATTGAGCAAGTTGACGTCGACACGCTGGCCTTTGCCCGTTCGTTCGCGTGAATACAGCGCCGCCAACACTCCGTAGACAATATGGAATCCGGCGGTGAAATCAGCAATTCCAACCGCCACACCCTGCGGCGGTCCATCCGCGTTTCCATTCAGAAATCCGACGCCGGCAACGGCCTGCACCAGCAGGTCCTGTCCCGGTCGCGTCACATATGGTCCGGTCTGGCCCCACCCGGAACTGGCGCAATAGATGATCCGTGGAAAGGTCTCGGCCAGCGTCTCGTAACCAAGTCCGAGCCGGTCCATCACCCCTGGGCGAAAATTCTCGATCACGACATCGGCCGCACCGATCAGGCGCAGCGAGACCTCTTTCCCGGCCGGATTCTTGAGATCGAGCGCGATCGAGCGTTTATTCCGGTTGAAGCTAAGGTACGACGCCCCCTCCCCTTCCAGATAGAGGTTCGCCATGCTCCAGTGGCGCATCCAATCGCCCTTGGGCGGTTCGATTTTGATGATTTCCGCGCCCATATCGCCGAGCATCTGGGTCGAGAATGGCCCCTGTGCCAGCTGCGTAAAATCCGCGATCACCAGGCCCTCGAGTGGACCACTCATTGTTGCTCCTTAGCTGCTAGCCGCTAGCGAAAACTGTTGCTCGTCCGCTCCGATTGCTCGCTGCCCCCATCCGATGTTCCCCTGAGGGCTAACGGCTGGCAGCTGGCGGCTCGTCATCCATTGAACAACGGTGACAACAGACCGCCGTCGACACGGTAGCAACCACCGGTGCAAAACGAAGAGTCATCGCCGGCCAGGAAGAGCACGAGGTTTGCCAC
The DNA here is from genome assembly GCA_964371945.1 of uncultured Sphaerobacteraceae bacterium. Classification (GTDB taxonomy): domain Bacteria; phylum Chloroflexota; class Chloroflexia; order Thermomicrobiales; family UBA6265; genus CAYJPA01. The sequence goes on from CAYJPA010000008.1 coordinate 73,414, forward strand.
CTCTTCCGGCCGGCCGACTCGCCCGAGCGGGTGCAAGCGCCCCCACTCCTTGATTGCCCGTTCTGGATCGTCACCGCCAAAGATGCCGGCGGCATCCTCGAGCATCGGGGTACGGATCGAACCGGGCGCGATGCAGTTGCAGCGAATATTTTCGTGCGCGTGATCGAGCGCGACGGTCGTGGTGAAACTGACCACACCGCCCTTCGAGGCGGAGTACGCCGCGACCGTTTTCTGCGACGCGAAGGCCTGTACCGATGCGGTATTGACGATCGACCCGCCGCCACGTTTTCGCATTTCCGGGATCGCGTATTTGCAGGTCAGGAACGAGCCTTTGAGATTGATGTCGATCTGGAAATCCCAATCTTCTTCGCTCAGTTCCTCAACTGTCCCGTATCGGACGACGCCCGCATTGTTGTAGAGCACATCTATGCCGCCGTACGATTCGACCGCCATCGCCATCAGCTTTTGGACCTCAGCCGCGATGCGAACGTCGCAGCGCAGTGCCGTCGCCCGGCCTCCTGCCTGGACGATGTGCTCCACCGTCTCCGAGGCGCCATCCATATCGACCTCGCCGATCACGACCGCACCACCCTCGCGCGCAAAGGCAAGTGCGGCGACTCGGCCCAAACCCTTGCCCGCGCCCGTGATCACGATCACCTTGTTTTCGAACCGGTTCGCCATCTGCACTTCTCCTCAAACGCGATCTTGGTTCAGAACGGGGTCCGGTTGGTTTGGTCAACCACTCTTGCTGCCCGCCCATTGCGAGTGCGTGCCGCTAGAGGGACGGGTAATGCAACTTTGCGCCTGCCACCTGCATCGCGCCCTTCGTCAGATGCCACCGGGAAAGACTCGCGACGATCAGCGTCTTGCGATCAGGGCCACAAAACGCGAGATTCGTTGGGGTGGCGAAGGTCACGCTTTCCCAATCGGAGGCGAGCACCGCCAGTTCACCCTCCGCGGAAAACCGGTAGATCACGTCCGGTGTATAGCAGCCGATGTAGAGGTTGCCGGTTTCGTCGAACGCAATTCCGTCCGGTATGTTGTGTGGGAGTTCCACGACCGTCTCGACCGTTCCAGCGGAACCATCCGCTTTGATCGCGACGCGCACAATCGCCGGCGCAAGCGACTCCACGACATAGAGGTGAGCGCCGCTCGGGTGCAATGCCATCCCGTTTGGGAAGTTCGTCACACCCCCAGTAAAGACGTCCGTCGACCCGTCGGCGCGGACGCGAAAAATGCACCCGTCGTTTCCTTTCCACGACCCGGAATCGGACACGTAGAGGTTTCCGGCGGCGTCGAAAACCGGGTAATTCGGGGTCCGCATCGGGCGCTCCGGCGATCCAGAGGAATAGATGCTGACCTCACCCGCCGGTGTCACCCGGTGCACGCGGTGTTTCGCCAGATCACAGACATAGACGTTACACGCGGCGTCCAGACATAACCCCAGGTGAAACCCGCCCGTCTGTCCAATCTCGGTGAACGCGCCGTCGAGCTCAACGCGGTAGACTTGACCCGCTTCACCACCCGCGTAAAGTTCACCCTTCGGACCGGCCGCGACTCCCTCGGGATGATCAAGTCCGTGGACGAAGGCCTCGAAATCGGTGATTTGCATGACCGATGTCGCGGGAAGCGAACTCGTGACATCCCAAACCGCATTCGCCATGACATTCACTCCGTCGCCGTGACCCGGCCGTCAGCATCAATCGCCGAAATACCCGAACTCGATTCATAGAAAACTGCCCGGAGCTCCGCCTCGGCGGATTCACCGGCACCCAGCGTGCGATGGGTGCCGGTCTTCTCCATCGCGTTGGTGAGGCCCTGACCGGGATAACTGGTGCCCGGTTCGATCGCCATCACATAGACGCCCTTGTACCAGGGAAAACCTGGCGAGGCGTGCATCTCTTGCCAGAACCAGGCATGTGGAAACGCGGCCACGGGCCAGACCATACCGACACCAAAGCCGAGATCCGTGTTCGTGATGCCGTACCAGGCGTGGTCGCCCGCGAAGTCCGCGAAGTACCCGAGCGTCGCCCGCCCCTCACCCTCACCGGGCACCAGGGACAGATCTATTGCCTCATTTCCGCGTCCCCCTGTCGGCCATTGGTAGGTTCGGCCGGGATCGAACGGGCTGTGGGGCGGTTCGTAAGCGTCGTCGGCGATCACACGCCGGGCATTGGTATCGATTCGGCAGGCGGCATCGAGAAAGGGTGCGCCGAATGCCGGGTGATGACTCCACATATAATCCATGAGTTCACCACCTTCGTTGGTGATCCGCTCGTTCAGGGTCAAAACCGGAGTTCCGGCGTCGACCCGCATCGTGCGCTTGATCCGAAAGGGGCTGCGCGTCAACCGGACACTCAGGCGAAGCTCGGCCCAATCATCGCCTGCGGCGCTCTCATAGTCCCAGGCCAGCATCGACGCCTCACCATGAAAATTGAGCTCGACACCCTTATACGTGGCTGGTCCGCCGCCACTGGGGAAAATTTCCTGCCAGCCGCCTTCATATGCTTCAACCCACGTAACGGCCGAGTTGAAGGCCGAGGGCGTACCCCCGCCAGGACGACGAAGACCCCATGGACTCTTCCAGAGCACGTCGACACCCTTCGGTTTGTGGACGAGCTCATAGATGTCGGCGCCTTTGTCGACCAGAACAGTGGTTGCGAGCAGATCGTTTTCCAACCGCACCGCTCGCACGCCGCGCGACAGGGTGACATCTATTACCGAGCAGTGACTTCCCGCGGACATGTCCGCTCTCCTTGTCTGTCGGGACCAAACGCCGGCCAGATTACGAATCCCAGTTTCGGCTCCGCACCACGAATCGCTTGCGGACGCGGTGGTAATAGACCGCGATCAGCATCAAGACGCCGGTCACGACCAACTGCTGGGTGATATGCACCTCCATCAGGCGCATTCCTTTGCCCGCCATGCCGAGGATCGCGACTCCCAGCATCGCGCTGATCACCCGGCCCTCGCCACCGGCCAGGCTCACGCCGCCCAGCACCACCGAGGCGACGACAATCAATTCGAACGCCTGGACACCAGAATCGAAATAGCCGGTACCCGTTTGAGACGTAACGAGTAATCCCGAGAGTGCGGCGAGCGATCCCGAAATCACGAAGAGGACGAATTTCGTGCGCTGAACGTTGATGCCCGAGACCCGAGCAGCCTGCGCATTTCCGCCGATAGCGTAGATGTTTCGCCCGAATTCCGTTCGCGTCAGCATGAAATACGCGATCACGATCGGTACCAATGCAATGATCCCTGGAACGGGCACCGGTCCGAGGTCGGCTGCCCACAGTCTGGTGAAACTCGTAAATCCATTTTCGTCAATAACCGGTTTCTTCCCCGTGTAGACGTACACGAGCCCACGAATCGTGAACATCCCGCCCAGTGTTGTCATCAGCGAGTCCATCTGCTGCACGGTCACGAGGTAGCCGTTGATCGCGCCGATTAGCGGACCAGTTAGCAAACCCGCGACAATCCCGATCCACATGCTATCCGTGCGGTTGAAGACATCGACCGTCACTACACCCGTGAAGGCAAGCATCGACCCCACCGTGAGATCGAGCTGCCCCGCCAGCAGCAGGAGCGTCATCCCGACGCCACAAATCAGATAGGGTGAGATTTGCCGGAGGAGATCGAAATAGACGTCCGTCTGTCTTGACGAAGGTTCCAGGATCATAAAGAAGGTGACGACCACGCCAAGGAACATGAGTAGGCTCGAATCCTCGTAACGAGCGAGCGTCGCGAGCCGGCGCTTCCAACCGGGAACGCTCTGGGTGGCCGGCGCCACCGATGGACTTATCGCCGCCATCAGTCGCTTGCTCCAGCACCCGCGAGGGTGAGGTCAAGCCGATCAGGCTCGTGCCGGCTCGACACCGCCGCCGATTCGATCAGTCGCTCCTGGGTGGCGTCCGCCCGCGCAAATTCGGCCGTAATGCGGCCTTCACGCAGGACCAGAATACGATCCGATATGCCAAGAATTTCCGGAATTTCTGTAGACATGAAGAGGATGCCCATGCCCCGGTGGGCCATTTCATCGATCAGCCGATAAATCTCCGCTTTGGATCCCACGTCAATACCGCGCGTCGGCTCGCACAACATCAACGCTTTTAGATCGCGAATCATCCATCGCGCCATCAGCACCTTTTGCTGATTGCCGCCGCTGAGCAGACGAACAGCCTGCCGGAGCGAAGGCGTGCGGATCGCGAGTCGCTTGACGAAATCGCCGGCGGCTCGGAGCTCTTTGATCGGCTGGAGCCACGTCAACTTCGAAAACTTGTCCAGTGACGCAATCGTCATGTTGTCTTTGACCGAGAGTTGCGTCACGAGCCCGTCTTCTTTCCGGCTCTCAGTCAGTAACCCCAGGCCCTTGTGAATTGCGTCAGATGGTGAACCGGATCGAATCGATTCTCCGTTGATCGAAACGGTTCCCGTCCGATCAACCGCTCCAAACAGCGCGCGCCCGATCGAATTGATCCCCGCGCCCATCAAACCGAACACACCGACCACTTCGCCTGAATGGACCGTGAAGGTCAGATCGTGGACACCACCGCCACTGACTCCACTGGCCACCAGTAGCGGATTACCGATGTTCGGCGGTGATTTTGGAAAGAGATCCTTGAGTTCGCGGCCGACCATCCAGGTCACGAGATCATGGGATTTTGTTTCCGCAACTGGTTTCGTGACGACGCGCTTGCCATCTCGAAAAACTGTTACGCGATCGGCGATTCGGTAAATCTCATCGAGTTTGTGTGAGACGTAGACGACCGCGACCTCTCGATCGCGCATTTTCTGAATGACGCTAAAGAGCCGTTCAATTTCGGCCGGGCTTAACGCGGATGTCGGTTCGTCCATGATCACGATCCGGGCGCGTCGCGAAAGCGCGCGTGCTATTTCAACGAGCTGTTGTTCCGCGACCCGCAGTTCGCCGACCGGGGTGTCCGGATCGATGGTCAAACCAAGCTCACCGAGCAGCTCGCCGGTTCGTTTCTTCAGCACATGCCAGTCGATCAATCCCCGATTCGTTTTCGGGAACGCCCCTAGAAAGACATTCTCGGCGACGCTGAGACCGGGCACGAGATCGAGCTCCTGGTAGACCACTTTGATGAAGCGCGCGATCGAATCAGCTGGCGATTTGAACTCGACCTCCTCGCCGTCGACAGACATCGTGCCGCCGTCGCGCCGATAGAGCCCCGCGATGATCTTGATCAACGTGCTCTTGCCAGCGCCGTTTTCGCCAACGAGTGCGTGCACCTCGCCGGGGAACAAGTCGAAATCGACATCATCGAGCGCGACGACGCCGGGGAAGACCTTGCGGATCATTTTCATCTCGAGCGCCGGAACGCGGCCGGGCGCGGCAGTTGGTAGCGCTTCGCTCATCGTGGTCACGCCTCTTGTGTTGCACGGCGTCGCACCGAATCGAAGAAAACAGCAAGCACGATCACGATACCTGGGAGCGCTGTCTGCCAGTTTGGATTGTAACCAAGCAGGGTGATGCCGTTATTGAGGGTTCCCAGTAGAAGCGCGGCAAAGAGCGTTCCCGCCAGCGTCCCCTTACCTCCAGCAAGACTCGCCCCGCCGAGCAGGACTGCGCCGATCACCTGCAACTCGAACCCGAACCCGGCGTTGTTTTGACCGGAGTTCATTCGGGCGATCAACATGAATGCGCTCAACGCGGCGAGCATGCTGGTCGCGACGAAGCAGATCGTTTTGATGAGGTTGACCGGGATTCCAGACAGCGCGGCCGCCCTCGGGTTGCCGCCGACCGCATACACGTGGCGTCCAAATGTGGTTCTGCTCAGGAGCAGGGAAAAAATCACAAATACCACGGCCATGACCGCCACCGGCCAAGGGATACGAACTGGATCGTCGATCATCGCACCGTTGAAAACCCTTTTGAACGAGGGCAATTTGTGATCGTTTTGCACTGCCGCATTGGTCGCCGTGTAGGCGGCGCCGCGCAAAATCGAAAGCATACCGAGCGTCACGACAAACGAATTGATCCCCATCCCTAAGGTTAAACCGGCATTGATCAATCCAATCATTGCGCCAACAATTAAGGCGAACAGGATGCCCAGCAGGAGACTCTCATGCCGGTTCAGCTCTTGCATTGCCATCACGCCAACGAATGCCTGCATCGATCCAACCGAGAGATCGACTTCGCGGGCGATGAGGAGGAGCGTCATGCCGATCGCGGTGATCGTAATCAGGGAGATGGAACTGAGGAGGGTTCCAATGTTCCGTTCGGTCCAGAAGACGTCCGACGCATTCGAGAGATAGAGCCAAAGACCAGCCACGATGACAAAGAGCACAGCCTGGGACGACGCCGCAATCTGTCGCGCCGATTTGCCGAGCGAACCACGATCCTGCTCGGCGAGTTGGAGTTCGGAGGCGGAGAGGGTAGGCGCGCTCAAGACGAATGCCTCGGCTCAACTAGGAAGGACAACCTGGTATCTGGAGCTCGATCGGGGGGCTGACCCCACAGCTGGAAGCCGCGGAGCCAGTTCCCGACACTCACGGGCTCGGAGCGTAGAGTGAAACGGTGATCGTTATTTCTCGCCTTCGATCGATATCGTCGAGATCGCTTCGAAGTTCGGCGAGTACGTGCCGTCGGCATTCTTCGTGTAGTACTGGCCGAGTGTTTCCGCCGTGACAGGAGACGACGGCGCAATCGTGTGAGTTTTGAGTTCAACACCATTGAACGCGGCAACACCGGCATCGATGATCAGCCGGCCCTGATACTCGGGGAACATGGCGGCAGAAACCTTGTACGGTCCGCCTTCCAACAGGGCGTCTTTACAAGCATTGCCTTCGCAGCCGAAGCCGACGACGAGCAGTTTGCTCATATCGAGACCGGCAGCCTCGTACGCCTGCATCCCACCAAGTGCGGAGTCGTCATTGATACCAAAGATCACATTGACGTCCGGATGGGCGGTCAGGGCATCGGCCGCAACCTGAACCGCTTTGTCTTTGAGTCCAGAACCGTCGATCGATTGGGCGAGCGTGGCGCCATCACCGAGAACTGAGGTGATCCCATCGACGAAGCCCTGGGAGCGGTTAACCGTTGTGGTCAGTGCCGGGAGGCCGACGTCCAGGATGACAGCCTTGCCATCCATGTTCGCCTTGACGTATTCGCCCGACCAGACACCGACTTTGTACCCGGCGGCATAATCATCGATCGAAACGAGCGTCGTGCAGCCATCAGATGGAGATGACTCGCAGATGATCGGCTTACCGGTTGCGGCGACTTCAGTGATTTTTGGTCCAGAAGCCTCTTCATTCACCGGGGTGAAGTTGAGGACGTCGACATTCTTGCTGACATAGTCGTCGACCGCGGCCAGGGACGCGGCAAGGTCGAGATTGGCATCGTTGATGGTGAATTTAATGCCGTACTCGTCTGCACGCGCCTGCTCACCCTTGGTCAGGTTCTGATACCACTCGTGCACGAGATAGTTTGTGACGTGACCGACATTCGCCGGAACTTTCCAAGCTTCAGGCAGCGCGGCCGGATCCATGGCGCGGACCATGGCATCGCCTTCCGCACCGGGAACCGGCGTCGCATCCTGGGCAGTTGCGATCTGTCCGAATGACATCATCATGACGAGAGCGAGGGCGATTTGCCCGAGCCAGTGAACACGAGCGTTGTGCTTCACGAAATCCTCCTTTAGCGGATACCGTACGTACCTGGACTGGAATCCCGCGTCCCCTTGCGGTCTGGAGATTCCTGCTTGAACGCCGTCAACCTCAATGTGCGGTTCCACCTCCTCTCAAAATTAGGTCATCGTCCGTGAAACTCGGGAGTGCGCTTTTCGCGGAAGGCGCGAATCCCTTCGCCGGCGTCCTCCGATGCGTAAAGCGTCGCGGTCATTCCCATCTCCTGGGTGATCGCGGCGGGTAAACTCGCATTCAGCCCATCATTGACGAGCTGTTTCGCCATCTGCACAGCGAGCGGCGCTCGCTCGAGTATCTGGTCCGCCAGTCTATGTGCCTCTTCCAGCACATTTTCTGCCGGAACAGCCCGGTTGACAATCCCCAACCGTTCCGCTTCCGCCCCGGTGATGAAGTTCCCGGTCATCAGGAGTTCTTTTGCCTTGTTCCGGCCGATGAGCCTGGTCAGTCGCTGAGTGCCGCCCCCACCGGGGAGTAGACCGAGCTTACACTCCGGTAGCCCCATCTTGGCGTTTTCAGCGGCGACCACCATATCGCAGGCAAGAACAAGTTCGAATCCGCCACCGAGCGCGAAACCGTTCACGGCCGCGATGGTTGGTTTTCGGAAACTCTCGAGCCGGTCATACACGAGGCGGCCCAGGCGCTGGAAATTGACATAATCCGTGACGGTGATGTCGACATACTCATTGATATCGGCCCCGGCCACGAATGCGCGGCCACGGCCGGAAATGATGAGCATCTCGACCGCGCTATCCGCATCGATCTCGTCGAGCGCGGAGATCAGGTCTCGAAAGGTTTGGCTATCCAGCGCATTCATCCGGTCTTCCCGGGTGAATGTCAGAATCGCCTTTCGATTCGATCGCTCGATTTCGAAATTTGCGTACATCGAACCCTCGCTGCTGGCCCCCGAAAACGGGTTTCGCCAGAGGTTTATGCGCGTTCAGACTCGTGTGCGATCAGGCTACTCGTAAACGTTTTCGTTGTCATCCCCGCACATCCATTCATTTCAAGACTAAACGGATTGAATCAGTGTTTTGGCGCCGCCGCCGACCCTCGAACCACGAGATGGGGTTCCAGCCGGACTTCCGACGGTTGAGGTCGAACACCGGCATCAATTGCCTCGCACAGAAGATGCGCCGCAAGTTTACCCAATTGCTGCGGAGGAGCCGCAACGGCGCGCTGCGACCCTGGTGACGGTGGCCCTGGACGGCATGGCGACCGTGACCGACGAGATCATCGAGCTGCACGACCACATGATCGGCAGGTTGTTCGCGACCGCCAAGCACACGCATCAGCAGCAGTTCCAGGCATCGGGGAAGGCCATCAACGACAAAGTGCGTCTGTACGGACGCATCGGGTAGGCCCTGCTGGACGCCAAGCAGAGCGGTGACGATCCGTTCGCCGCGATCGAGGCCGTGATCCCGTGGGACGCCTTCACCGCCAGTGTCAGCGAGGCGCAGCAACTCGCCCAACCCGAGGACTTCGACTTCTTGCACCGCATCGGCGAGCGCTACGCCACATTACGCCGCTACGCGCCGCAATTCCTGGACGCGCTCACGCTGCGCGCGACCCCGGCCGCCAAGGGCGTGCTCGATGCCGTCGACGTGCTGCGCGGGATGAATGCCGACAACGCGCGCAAGGTGCCGCGTGACGCGCCGACCGCGTTCATCAGCAAACGCTGGGCAAAACTCGTGGTCATCGACGATCACATCGACCGCCGCTTCTATGAGCTGTGCGCGCTGTCGGAACTCAAGAACGCGCTGCGTTCTGGCGATGTCTGGGTGCACGGCTCACGGCAGTTCAAGGACTTCGATGAGTACCTGGTGCCGGCAGAGACGTTTGCCGCGATGAAACAGGACGGTGCCTTGCCGCTGGCGATGGCCACCGATTGCGACCAGTCCCTGCATGACCGGCTGATGCTCCTGGACGAGCAGCTCGCAACCGTCAACCGCATGGCCGCGGCCAACGATCTGCCGGATGCGAGCATCACCACGTCCGGACTGAAGATCACGCCTCTTGATGCCGCGGTGCCCGACGCCGCGCAGGCCCTGATCGACCAGACCGCGATGCTGCTGCCACACGTCAAGATCACGGAACTGCTCTTGGAGGTCGATGCGTGGACGGACTTCACCCGGCACGTCACGCATCTGAAAACCGGCGATGTGCCCAAGGACAAAACCGTGTTGCTGACGACGATCCTGGCTGACGGGATCAATCTCGGGTTGACCAAGATGGCCGAATCCTGCCCCGGCACGACCTCCGCCAAGCTGTCCTGGCTGCAAGCGTGGCACATCCGGGACGAGACCTATGCGATGGCGCTGGCCGAACTCGTCAATGCCCAGATCCGCCAACCGTTCGCCGAGCACTGGGGCGACGGCACCACGTCGTCCGCGGACGGCCAACGCTTCAAGGTCGGCGGCAAGGCCGAGAGCACCGGCCACATCAATCCGAAGTATGGCGCGGAGCCGGGTCGGCAGTTCTACACGCACGTCTCTGACCAGTACGCGCCCTTCAGCGCCAAGGTGATCAACGTCGGCGTGCGCGATTCGACCGACGTGCTCGATGGTCTGCTCTATCACGAATCTGATGTGCGGATTGAAGAGCACTATACCGACACGGCGGGTTTCACCGATCACGTCTTCGCCTTGATGCATCTGCTGGGATTCCGCTTCGCGCCGCGCATTCGTGACCTGAGCGACATCAATCTGTACCGCCCCAGGGGCGCCGCCGGGTATGACGCGCTCAAACCGATGCTCGGTGGTTCCCTGAAGAGCAAGCCGATCCGCGACCATTGGGATGACATCTTACGCTTGGCCACCTCCATCCAGCAGGGCACGGTCACGGCCTCGTTGATGCTGCGCAAACTCGGCAGCTACCCGCGTCAAAACGGCCTGGCCGTCGCCCTGCGCGAACTGGGGCGCATCAAGCGGACGCTGTTCATCCTGGACTGGCTGCAAAGCGTTGAGCTGCGCCGCCGCGTCCACGCGGGGCTGAACAAGGGTGAGGCGCGCAGCGCGCTGGCCCGGGCGGTGTTTTTCTCCCGCTTAGGTGAAATCCGGGATCGCCGGTTTGAGCAACAACGCTACCGCGCCAGCGGTCTCACGCTGGTGACGGCGGCCATTGTGCTGTGGAACACGGTCTATCTGGAGCGTGCCACCAACGCCGTGCGCGCCCACGGTCAGCCGGTGGACGACACCCTGCTGCCTTATCTGTCACCACTGGGCTGGGAGCACATCAATCTGACCGGTGATTACCACTGGCGGAGCAGCTCCAAGATCGGCGCGGGGAAGTTCCGGCCGCTCCGGCCGTTGGCCATCCCTTAGTGTACAATTTATTCCGTTTTGTGAGAGGATCCCCCATAGCGCGAGGGCCTCTTCGCTCATTTTGTGGAACGGGTGTTGAAAATCTTTGTCGATCTCAGGGTGGAGCGCTTTGACGTCGGCCTCCGCTTTGACATACGCCGCGTATTCCTCGCACGTTTCCGACATCAATTCATCCGTCCACGCCCAGAGAACGACCGCCTGAGCGAACATAGCGGGAACGATCGCCGCGTTCGTGGATTCGGGCGGCTCGGGAACCAACCGCGGCATTGCTTTCGCGCTCGACAAGGCCGCGCTGGTCGATGCGCTGGAGCGCAACGGCGCGCCGGAGGAGGTTCTCGATCGGGTGCGGGGCGTCGACGCCACCTACTTTGCCAGCCCCGAAGACGTACTGGCGGCCGTGGATGCCGGCTTCCGGTCCTCCGGTGATGGGTCGTCATCGTGACCCACCGCCGATCAGTTGCGCCGCCAACAGCCGCGAGCCAGATCACGCCCAACCCTCCTCCCGGGCGTGGTAGCGTGAACGCGTGCCGACCATGCTGACGAACGACGAGACGCCCACTGGACCCGTGAGCTCCCTCAGCGACCAGCGCATGACCCGCGCGGCCGGTCCCCTTCTGGCGTGGGCCGGGGCGACAGTCTACACGATCGGGCACTCAACCCGGCCGCAATCAGAGTTGATCGCGCTCCTTCAACGCTACAACGTGGCGACTTTGGCCGATGTGCGAACCATTCCGCGTTCGCGGCACAACCCGCAATTCAACATGGACGCATTGGCTGCGGCACTCCCTGAGTCTGGAATCGGCTATATCCATCTCGCCTCGCTCGGCGGGCTCCGGCATGGCATGGGGACCACCTCGCCGAACCAGGGCTGGCGCAATGAGAGCTTTCGCGGGTATGCGGATTACATGCAGACACCCGCGTTCGCGAACGGCCTTGAAGAACTTCGACAGTTGGCCGCCGCCGGTCCGATCGCCGTGATGTGCGCCGAAGCCGTGCCCTGGCGATGCCACCGCTCGCTGATCGCCGACGCCCTGCTCGTCCGCGGTGTTGTTGCGAAGGAGATCCAGAGCCTGAGCCGAACGTCACCCCACAAGCTGACCCCCTTCGCTCACGTTGATGGGCTATGCCTCACCTATCCGGCCAGCGACCCGCCGGACGAACGCGACATCTCATGAGCGATCTCCTCGATCTCGGCGACGGGCTGTTGGATGCGTCTGGACGTTGGCGGCTGCCGGTCGCGGGCGAATTCAATCTCGGAGCGACCGTCCGCCTCCTGCAGCGTCGTCCCAAGAATCCAATCGACCGTTGGGAAAACGGCTGTTACCTGCGCGCGCTCCACACCGCGGAAGGGCTGAGGCTCGCGGCGGTCATGAACACCGGAACCATTGACGCTCCCGATCTTCGTCTCCACGTCTTCGGCGGCGCAGTCAACGACGAAACCGTCCAGGCGGTCATCGCGACCATTCGCTGGATCCTCGGTCTGGATGCGGATCCAGCGCCGACCGCCTGGCTGGAAGAGATGGAGCCGCGGTTCGGACCGGTCACGGCGGCGTTGCGCGGATTCCGCTCTCCGTGCTTTCCCGGCCTCTGGGAGACCCGTCTCGCCGTTCTGCCCTTTCAGCAGTTTAGCCTCGACGCGGGGATCGCGATCCTCGGGCGGCTGGTTGAGCGCTTCAGTCCACCCCTGATGCTGGCTGGCCGCGCCTGGTTCGACTTTCCGGCGCCGGAGGCGATCGCCGAGGCATCACCGGCCGCCTTGACTGACGTCGGGCTCAGCCAGGCGAAAGCCAATGCCGTTCAAGCGCTCGCCCGCCGCGCGATGAACAGCGATCTCGACACGCCGTGGATTCAAGCCTTTCCGACCGACGACGCACTCAAGGCGTTGCAGGCGCTGCCGGGGATTGGGCCATGGAGCGCCTCCGTGCTGCTACTTCGCGGGCTGCGCCGGATGGACGTCTTCCCGCCTGGCGACACGGGCACGGCGCGCAATCTCACGGCGCTGCTTGGCCGCTCCGTTTTGCTCACGCCCGCTGAAACGAGCGCGTTCGCCGCTCGCTTCGGCGATCGACGGGGCTATCTCTATTTCATCTTTCTTGGCAATCGTCTCATGGCCGACGGCCTCGCTTCGGCCGATTAGATCCCTACCTCGCGGCTGTAGTGCTGAACGTCCTCGCGCCAGTCGCCCTGACCGTCGCCTATGGCGCGATAGTCATCGACGAGTTCGATCGATCGCAGGTATTTCACCATCTTGAACCCGAGTTGGGTCTCAAGCCGAAGACGCACGGGAGCCCCGTGCGGCGCGGTCAGCGGCTCCCCGTTCATCTCGTAGGCGAGGATCGTTTGCGGATCGCAGGCGAGCGCAAGATCGATTGCTTCGTAGTACCTGCCCTTGGCGCCCATGTCCGGCTCCGAAACTGACTTCTCATCGAGCGCGTGGAAGACAACATAGCGCGCGGCGGGAAGCGGTTCGCAACGGTCGAGAAGAATCCGCATCGGCGTCCCGGCCCACTCGCCGACGTTCGACCAGCCCTGAATGCAGTGATGCATCGTGATCTGCGACTGCTTCGGCAGCGCGCGGAGATCGGCGAGCGAGAGCCGCAGGGGCGTTTTCACCATGCCTCCGACCTCCAACGCCCAACCAACGAAGCCGTCACGCGCCAGTTGCTCGTAGGCGGCATACCCTGGGGGAGGGCCATTGTGTCAGGTGCCATAGCGTTGTGCCTGTGTTGGTGCCAGGGGAACGTCCCCCGTCGCGGGGGGGCGCGGGGCAATGCG
>CAYJPA010000009.1:0-86487 GCA_964371945.1 uncultured Sphaerobacteraceae bacterium
TCCGGGAAGGCGGCCGGACGGTCGGCGCCGGGGTCGTGACGTCGATCGACGAGTAGGAATGCTCCGCGCCGCGGCGCGAGGTGAGGAGTAAGCAATGGTCGCGCGAAAGCAAAATCAGAAGATTCGAATACGACTCAAGGCCTACGATCACCGGATTCTGGATCAATCCGCCGGCAAGATCGTGGAGACCGCCGAGTCAACTGGAGCGAAGGTCGCCGGCCCGGTGCCGTTGCCGACCCGAATCGAGAAGTTCTGCGTGATCCGGTCGCCATTCATCGACAAGAACTCGCAGGAACAGTTCGAGATTCGAACACACAAGCGGTTGATCGATGTTCTCGAGCCGAGCGGCAACACGATTCGCGCGTTGATGCGCCTGAATCTGCCGGCCGGTGTGGATATCGAAATCAAGTTGTAGTAGGAGCGAAGAGCTTCTCGGTGGGTGAGGCCGACCGCGGGCGGATCTCAGCGAGAATCTTGGAGCAGATGAGCATCAAGCTCTGAAGGCGAATGCGGCCAGTGTGGCTGACATCGCGTCCTGATAAGACAGGGGAGAGCCAATGATCCAGGGAATGGTCGGACGCAAACTGGGGATGACCCAGATCTTTGACGAGTCGGGTGTTGTTCACCCGGTCACCGTCATCGAATGCGGGCCGAACGTAGTCACTCAAGTCCGGACGAAAGAGAAGGATGGCTACGAAGCGGTTCAAGTTGGTTTTGGCATCGATAAGCGATTGAACAAACCCGAGCAGGGACATCGCAAAGCGAGTGGATTCATGTCCGACACGCTGCGCGAAGTGCGTGCCGATGATGTGTCGGAATTCGAGGTCGGTCAGCAAATCAAGGTTGACGCCTTTGCGGAAGGCGAATTGATCGATGTGACCGGCACCACCAAGGGCCGCGGCTTCCAGGGCGGCGTCAAGCGCCACGGATTCGCGGGGGGGCCGAAGACGCACGGTCAGTCCGACCGGCTGCGCGCGCCGGGTTCTATTGGAGCAAGCGCTACGCCTGGGCGAGTGCTCAAGGGCATGAAGATGGCCGGGCATATGGGTCACGTGCGTGTGACGATCGAGAATTTGACCGTTCTCCGGGTGGATACAGAGCGCAACCTGCTTCTCGTTCAGGGATCGGTTCCCGGACCGAACAAGGGCATTGTCATTGTCCGCCGCGCGATGAAGAGCAAGGCGAAGTAGCAGCGGCCGGACGGGCATGAACGGAGTCGTTATCGAGTCGCGGATCGAATCCGGACTCGCCTGATAGAGGAGCAGCGCAACGATGCAGATCGATGTGCATAACACAGCCGGAGAAGTCGTCGGGCAAACGGAGCTCGACGAAACGGTGTGGAACATTGAACCGAATATCGCGGTCATGCATCAGGCGTTGCTGATGCAGCAGGCAAATCAGCGCCAGGGAACGCATGACACCAAGACCCGAGGCGAGGTTCGCGGCGGCGGCCGCAAACCGTGGCGCCAAAAGGGAACAGGCCGCGCCCGGCAGGGTTCGACCCGATCGCCGCAGTGGATCGGCGGCGGCGTGGTCTGGGGTCCGCATCCGCGGAAGTACACCCAGCGCATGCCGCTGAAGATGCGACGGCTGGCCATCCGATCAGCGCTCTCGGCGAAGGTCCGCGACGAGCGGCTGACCGTGATCGCCGGCTTGAGCGAGATCGAGGCCAAGACCAAGGTAATGAAAGGCATTATCGAGAAGCTTCCCGCTTCCCGGTCGGTGCTGATCGTGACGCCGGGTAAAGACGAGGTGGTCGCACGCGCGGCGGGCAACCTCGAGAACGTGCGGACGATTCTGGCGTCCTACCTCAATGTTCGCGACGTGCTCAAGTACGATCGCCTTTTGATCAGCCAGGAGGCGCTGAGCGTGATCGAGGGATTGTGGGCGCTTCCAGAGGACCGGCGAACGCCGAGTAGCTGGAAGTTGGCCCGGTTGGCCGCTCGGGCCGAAGCGGAAGAGGGAGCCTAAGATGGCGGAGCTTCGACTCGAGGACGTCATCCGGCGTCCGCTGATTACTGAAAAGAATACGATGTTGATGGAAATTGGCCAGTATTCGTTCGAAGTTGCGATCGAGGCCAACAAGATCCAGATCAAGGACGCCGTAGAGTCGACGTTCGATGTGAAGGTGAAGGCCGTCAACACGTTGATCGTGAAACGCAAGCAGCGCTCGCGCGTGGCAAGTCGCCGTGGCGGCCGGATCACCGGTTACGAACCGGCCTGGAAGAAGGCGATCGTGACGTTGAGCCCGGGCGAACGGATCGACCTCTTCGAGCAGGTCTAAGCAAGGAAAGCGAGCAGGAGAACTGAACCATGCCTATTCGTAAGTACAAGCCGACCTCGCCGGGACGTCGCGCGATGAGCGTGAGCACGTTCGAGGAGATCACGAAGAAGGAGCCCGAGAAGAATCTGATCGAGCCCCTGAAGCGGAAAGCCGGCCGGAATAACATCGGGCGCATCACCACCCGTCATCAAGGCGGTGGGGCGAAGCGCTTCTATCGGATCATCGATTTCAAGCGGAACAAGATAGGGATTCCGGCGCGGATTGCCGCGATCGAGTACGACCCAAATCGTTCCGCCCGGATCGCGCTGCTCTTTTACGTCGATGGCGAGAAGCGGTACATGCTGGCGCCGTTGGGACTGAAGGTCGGCGACACCGTTGTGTCCGGGCCAGATGCACCGATTCGCGTCGGCAATGCGCTTCCGTTGCGGAATATCCCGACCGGTACGCAGATTCACAACATCGAAATCCGCCGGAACAAGGGCGGGCAGCTCGTTCGCTCGGCAGGCACCGCGGCGCAGTTGATGGCGAAGGCCGAGGACTACGCGCAGGTCCGCATGCCGTCTGGCGAAGTTCGCCGCGTCCATCTGGACTGCATGGCGACGCTCGGCCAGGTCGGCAACGTCGATCACGAGAATATCCAGATCGGCAAGGCCGGACGCAGCCGCCATATGGGCAAGCGGCCGACCGTTCGTGGATCGGTGATGAACCCGCGAGACCATCCGCATGGCGGTGGTGAGGGCAAGGCGCCGATCGGTGGCCAGCCCAAAACCAAGTGGGGCAAACCCGCGTTCATGCGAACGCGGAAGAACAAGCGTACCGACTCGATGATCGTCCGGCGTCGTCCGGCGAATCGTGGCCGCGGCAAGTAAGCGAGCAGTCAGCTATCAGCCGTCATGGCATGGCTACGCAATAAGCTGGTAGTTGAACGTGGAAGTTGAAGGCTTCGCAGGAGGACACAGTGGGGAGATCATCAAAAAAGGGACCCTATGTCGATGTCAAGCTTCGAAAGAAGATTGACGTTATGAATCGCGGCAACGAGCGCCGCGTCGTGCGGACATGGGCACGGGCATGCACCATTTTCCCGGAGATGGTCGGCCACACGGTGGCGATTCACAACGGCCGCCAGCACGTGCCGATCTACGTGACCGAGAACATGGTCGGACACAAGCTTGGCGAATTCGCGCCGACCCGGACCTTCCGCGGTCATGGGAAGGATGCCGACCGTAAGGGTCGCCGGTAAGCGGCGGCCGCCGCGGGCGGCGAAGGGAGACAGAAGCGCGATGGAAGTTAAGGCGAGTCTCGGCCGGGTCCGGGTATCCCCACGAAAGGCGCGGCTCGTGGTCGACGCGATTCGTGGCAAACGGGTGCTCGAGGCGCAGGCAATTCTGCGATTTATACCGAACAAGACCGCGGCGGAGCTCGAGGGACTGATGAAGTCCGTTGCCGCCAGCGCCGAAAATAACTATGACCTCGATCCCGAAGATCTCTGGATCAAGGAGATCTACGCGGACGCGGGACCGACGATGCGCCGGTTCCGGGCAAAGGCTCGCGGTCGTGTTGGTCGAATCAATAAGCGGACGTGCAGCATCACGGTCATCGCTGAAGATCGGGGAGGCCTGTAGATGGGTCGTAAAGTCAATCCAGTCGGTTTCCGATTGGGCATCGTCAGCGAATGGGAGTCCAAGTGGTATGCGGAGCGGAACTATACCGATCAGCTGCACGAGGACATCAAGATTCGCCGGCTTGTGATGAAGGAGCTAACACGCGCCGGGATCGCCAAGATCGAGCTCGAGCGATCGGCGAACAAGGTCGACGTCACGCTGCACACGTCGAAGCCCGGCATCGTGATCGGCAAGCAAGGCGCAAACGTCGAGCGAATCCGGACGATGCTTGAAAAGGGGATCGGCAAGAAGGTTCACCTGAAGATCGAGGAGATCAAGGTGCCCGAGATCGATGCCCGCCTGATCGCGGAGAGCATCGCGGAGCAGATCGCCCGTCGCGTCGCATACCGGCGCGCGATGAAACATGCGGTTCAACAGGCGATGCGGCGCGGCGCTAAGGGTGTCAAGATTCGCCTCTCCGGCCGTTTGGGCGGCGCTGAGATGAGCCGAACGGTGGTCGAGATGGATGGTCGGGTGCCGCTGCACACGATTCGGGCCGATATCGATTACAGCGTCGTGCACGCCCATACCACGTATGGGAGGATCGGCGTCAAGGTTTGGGTGTACAGCGGAGACGTCATTCCGGAGCGCGGCCCCGTGACGGAAGCAACGCTCACGGCGGATCTCGCCGCAGCGGCGGACTAACCGTTCGCAGCAGCGATTTGAATCGACGCGACAGGAGATCGTTCAGATGTTGATGCCGAAGCGGACGAAGTACCGCAAGATGATGAAGGGCCGAATGGGCGGTAAAGCCTATCGCGGTTCCACCATCGCATTCGGTGATTATGGCCTGCAGGCGGTCGAACCGGCGTGGATCTCCAGCCGCCAGATCGAAGCCGCCCGCCGATCGATCACCAACTATCTCAAGCGTGGCGGTAAGGTCTGGATTCGGATCTTCCCGGACAAACCGGTTACGCAGAAGCCGGCCGAAACGCGGATGGGCTCCGGCAAAGGCAACCCGGAGTACTGGGTCGCGGTCGTGAAGCCGGGCCGGATCATGTTCGAAATCGCGGGGGTGTCGCGTGATCAAGCCGAAGAGGCTCTCAAGCGTGCCGCGATGAAGATGCCGATGGACTGCAAATTCGTCGTGAAACCGATCATCGGTACGGCAGTCGATACCGAGGATCATGATGATCATGAGGAGGATGCGGCGTGAAAGCAGTAGAGCTTCGCGCGTTCAACGAGACGCAGCTTCAGGAACAACTTACTGAGCTGCATACCGAGTGGCGCAATCTCCGCTTCCAAGAGGCAATCGGCAAACTGACGGCGACCGCGCGCATCAGTCAAATCCGCAAGGATATCGCTCGGATTCACACGATTCGGACCGAGCGCGAGATCGATGCGGCGCTGCGGGCGACCTTGTCGGCAAGTCGCTCGGCTAGCTAGGCAAGCGAGGAAGACCAGGAATGGCAGAAGTAAACGCAACCGCGGCAAGCGGTGAAGAGGTCGTCAAATTCGATGGCCAGCCGGCCCGGACGCAGAAGATCGGACGGGTCGTGAGCGACAAGATGGATAAGACCGTCGTGGTCGCGGTCGACTATGTGCGCCGGCACCGGCTGTATCACAAGCGGATCACCCGGACGAGCAAGTTTCAGGCTCACGATGAGCGGAACGAATGCAAAGCCGGTGATCTCGTGCGGATCGAAGAGACGCGGCCGATTTCGAAGAACAAGCGCTGGATTGTCCGCGAAGTTCTGGAGCGCGCGGTCCAGATATAGGAACTAGCCGGCGGACAGGCGAACGCCTGTGCTCGACCGCCAAGCGTGAGGGAACTAGTTGTGATCCAGCAGGAATCGCGACTCAAGGTCGCGGACAACAGCGGCGCGCGGGAAATCCTGTGCATTCGTGTGCTCGGCGGCTCGTCGCGGAAGTATGGCGGAGTCGGCGACATCATCATCGGCGCGGTGAAGGCCGCTCAGCCGAACGCAGCGGTGAAGAAGGGCGATGTTGTCCGCGCGGTGATCGTGCGAACGGCGCAGGAGTATGGTCGACCAGACGGCAGCCACATCAAGTTCGATGACAACGCCGCCGTGCTGATCAATTTGCAAGGCAATCCGCGCGGAACGCGCATTTTTGGCCCGGTGGGCCGCGAGCTACGCGAGAAGCAGTTCATGCGCATCGTTTCGCTCGCCCCGGAAGTGCTGTAGCGGCCGCCGGAGAGGCGAAGCCAGTAGGAAGGCGGAAACGCGATGCGAAAAATTCGAACCGGAGATGAAGTCATCGTGATCAGTGGCCGCAACAAGGGGCAGCGTGGCAAGGTGCGGATGAATCTGATCGAAAAAGATCGTGTGGTGGTCGAGGGCGTGAATATTGTGATCAAGCACGTCAAGCGAGGGCGCGCGCGCCAGGCAGGGCGAATCGAAGTCGAGGCGCCTCTGCATATCTCGAACGTGATGCTGGTCGATCCCGTGACGAAGGAGCCGACGAGAGTTGGCGTTCGCAAAGGCGATGACGGCAAGAACGTGCGATTCAGCAAAAAGACCGGGAAGAATCTCCCGCGTCCATCGGTCGATTAGGAATGTGCGAGCACGAGTAATAGAGGGGCGGTCTGAGTGCCGTACGAGCGGCAGACCAGGCGGGAACGCCACGAATTGTAGACAGAGACGGTTGGGAGCACTTGGCGATGGCCAGACTTCATAAAAAGTACCAAGAAGAGATCGTGCCGTCGTTGATGTCAGATTTTGGTTACGACAACGTGATGCAGGCTCCGAAACTGCAGAAGATCGTGATCAATATCGGGCTTGGCGAAGCGGTGCAGAATGCGAAGGCGATCGATGCCGCCGTTGGCGACCTCACGCAAATCGCCGGTCAAAAGCCGGTGGTGACGAAGGCGAAGAAATCGATCGCGGCATTCAAGTTGCGCGAGGGCATGCCGATCGGGGCGATGGTGACCCTTCGCGGTGAGCGAATGTATGAGTTCCTGGACCGGTTGGTGGCGATCGCGCTGCCGCGGGTGCGTGACTTCCGGGGCGTTTCGCCGAATTCGTTCGACGGACGTGGCAATTACACGTTGGGGGTCCGCGAGCAGATTCTGTTCCCGGAGATCGACTACGACAAGATCGACAAGACGCGCGGTCTCGAAATGAGTTTTGTTACGACCGCGCGGACTGATGAAGAGGGGCGGCGATTGCTGACGCTTCTCGGCATGCCCTTCGCCAAGAAGGAATCATAGGGAGAGCCATCGATGGCAAAGAAGTCGTGGATCGTCAAGGCGAATCGCCCAGCGAAGTTCGAAGTCCGGCAGGTCAATCGGTGCAAGCTGTGCGGCCGCGGCCGGGCGTATATGAGGAAGTTCGGCACGTGCCGGATCTGCTTCCGTGAATTGGCGTCGCAGGGGCAGCTGCCCGGTGTGACGAAGTCGAGCTGGTAGTTCTGCCGCCTAGTGACCGACACGTGGTCGGACGGAGACGTTGCGCATGAGTGTTAACGACCCGATCAGCGACATGCTGACGCGGATCAGAAACGGTGGGATGGCTCGCAAGTCGGAAGTGACGATGCCATCAACCAAGGTTCTTGTCGCGATCGCGAAGATCCTCAAGGCTGAGGGCTACATCGGCGACTTTGAAGTCATCGATAAACGGCCACAGAATGTCTTGAAGGTCTCGCTGCGATATGGCGTGGACAAGCGACACACCATTCGTGAGATTCGCCGCGTAAGCAAACCCGGTTTGCGCGTGTACGCGGGTAAGGAAGCGATTCCCCGCGTGAAGAGCGGACTGGGGATCGCGATCGTGAGCACGCCGGAAGGCGTGTTGACGGGATATGAAGCACGTCGTCGAGGAATCGGCGGCGAGGTGCTGTGCACGGTCTTCTAGCCGCGCGACTGCACGCCGGTGCGGCGCACGGGCGGAGGAAGGTCTGAGATGTCAAGAATTGGACTTCGGCCGATCACGGTCCCCAGCGGGGTCGACATCACGATCGGCGAGAACAATGAAGTTTCGGTCAAAGGACCGAAAGGCACGCTGGAAGCGGCGTTCAGCCCGGATCTCCAGATCACGAGGGAGAACGGCACGATCACCGTGGCTCGCCCGAGCGATGCTCGCGAGCACCGGTCGTTGCACGGACTGACGCGGACACTGCTCAACAACATGGTTGTTGGCGTGACGGACGGCTTTCGCAAGAACCTGGAGATCCAGGGCGTCGGCTACCGCGCGGCGATGGACGGCCAGGTGCTCGTACTGAGCGTTGGCTATTCACATCCGGTGCGGATGGTTCCGCCGCAAGGAATCACGTTCGCGCTCGATGGGTTGACCAAAGTGGCCGTGATCGGTCACGACAAGCAGCTCGTCGGCGAGGAAGCTGCCCGGATTCACCGGGTCCGCCCGCCAGAGCCCTACAAGGGCAAGGGCATTCGATATGAAGGCGAAGTCGTGCGGCGCAAGGCCGGCAAGACTGGCAAAGCGAAGTAAGTAGGCCGGTATGAGTCCGGCGCAAGGTGAGCGAATAATCTTCGCCACGAGCGCGGTGCTCAAGACCGGGTGGAGAAGACGATGCGACTTAAGTATCGGCGAAAGCTAAATCAACGAGAACGGCGGCATCGCCGGGTACGCGCGAAGGTCAGCGGGACCTCGATGAGGCCCAGACTCAATGTCTTCCGCTCTTCGGCACACATTTACGTGCAGGTGATCGACGACATTGCCGGCCACACGCTCTTCGCGGCCAGCGATCTTGAGGACGAAGTTCTTCAGATCGCGGGTGAAGGCGCTGCAAAGACGGCCAGGGCAAAGGCAGTCGGCCAGGTTATCGCCAACCGCGCGAAGGCCGGCGGGGTCGGTGCGGTCGTGTTCGATCGAGGCGGCTTCCTTTATCACGGCCGGATCAAAGCTGTAGCCGACGGCGCGCGTGAAGCAGGATTGGATTTCTAGATCGAATCGGCGCGCCTACGATGGGCGCGGATTCGACGAGCGGAGCGAAGCATGGATCGAGATGATCGCGGATCGCGACGACGTTCCGACGGAGAAGGCTCCGAGCTTGAGGAACGGGTCGTACAAATCAATCGTGTATCGAAGGTGGTCAAGGGTGGCCGCCGCTTCAGTTTCGGCAGCCTTGTGGTTGTCGGAGACGGCAAGGGCCGCGTCGGCGTCGGATTGGGCAAAGCCGGCGAAGTGCCGGATTCGATCCGCAAAGGCGTCGAGGCCGCGAAAAAGTCGATGATCCTTGTGCCGCTCTCCGGTACGACGATTCCGCATACGGTCGAAGAGCGATTCGGCGCGGCAAGCGTTTTGCTGAAGCCGGCAGCCCCGGGAACGGGTGTGATCGCGGGCGGAGGCGCACGGGCTGTACTGGAAGCCGCCGGTGTCAAGGATGTGCTGACGAAGGCACATGGCAGCAGCAATCCGATCAACATCGTTCGCGCGACATTGAAGGCGTTGATGGCGTTGGAATCCGCTGACGCCGTGTCCGCGCGACGCCGGCTCGGGCGGCCGATTCGACGAGCCATGACGACCCAGGTCGCCAGCGCGGTCGTGGCACGGCCCGTTCAGGGCGGTTCGGCTCCGGCCGAGCGACCATCGCAGGGTGGTCGCGGCGGTCGGGGTGGCCCGGGCGGCGGCGGCGGTGGCCGGCGCCCAAGGAGTGAGAATTCGTGAGCGCCGAACAGCAGTGCACCCGGGGCCGGATCAAAGTGACGTTGGTGCGAAGCACCATTGGCCGGCCAAAGAACCAGGAATTGACCGTTCGCGCCCTCGGATTGAGGAAGCTGCATTCAACGGTTGAGCTTCCGGACACCGATTCGGTTCGTGGGATGGTGACCAAGGTGAATCACCTGGTCGATGTCCAGGAAGTCGAAGAGTAGGCGTCCGTTCCATGGAGCGCCGCCGTTCGGCGGAAAAGTCCGCGCCGGTGGGCGCAGAGGAATGAGAAGAGCGATGCCATTCAATCTATCGGACCTGATTCCCAACGAGGGATCCAATCAGAAACGAAAGCGAGTCGGTCGCGGCACCGGTAGTGGACACGGCAAGACCTCCGGCCGGGGCACCAAGGGTCAGAAGTCGCGGTCAGGACCGGGCGTTCGCGCCGGCTTTGAAGGCGGCCAGCTTCCAATCCAGAAGCGAATGCCGTACAAGCGGGGCTTCACCAATATCTACAAAGCGGATTGGGAAGTGGTCAATCTTGGCCTGATCGACGAGCTCGGCTTCACCGGCGAAGTAACGCCCAAGGTTCTCTACGATCGCGGTGTGATCCGCGGTCTGGAGTTCCCAGTCAAGATTCTTGGCGACGGCGAGATCACTCGCGCGCTTCAAATCACAGCGCACGCTGTGTCCGAGCCGGCGAAAGAGCGGATCGAGGCGGCCGGCGGTTCGGTCACATTGATCGAGCGCACCGATCGTTGGGTCACCGCACGTCCGCGCAGTCGCAAACTGCCAATTAACAGCGAGATGAAGAAAGCACGGTTTGGAAAAGTCGGCGGCCCAACCAGCCGAGAGGACTTCTCCGGCAACTAGGTAGGGAGCAATCGATATGCTCGAGGCCGTAATCAGCGCATTCAAGATCCCGGATCTTCGGCGGAAGATTCTGTTTACGCTGGCGATGCTGGTGATCTTCCGATTCATCGCCAGTATCCCCGTGCCCGGGGTCGATCGCGGTGAGCTCGCGGATTACATCGACAATAACCAGCTACTCGGAGTGCTCAACCTCTTCTCGGGTAGCGGTCTCAAGAACTTCTCGATTGTCGCGCTCGGCGTTTATCCCTACATCACGGCGTCGATCATCATGCAGTTGATGACGCCGATCATTCCGCGGTTGAATGAGCTCTCAAACGAAGGTCAAGGTGGTCGCAACAAGATCAACCAGTACACACATTGGTTGACGGTGCCACTCGCTTTCCTTCAAGGTTACGGCCACGCTTTGCTTTTCTCCCGAACCACTGGTTCAAACGGGCTCCCGCTGCTCGAGGGCTTCGGGTTGTTCAATTCGGACACGTTTGTTCCGACGCTCGCAATCCTGATGTCCATGACCGCCGGCACGATGTTGTTGGTTTGGATCGGCGAATTGATCACCGAGAATGGGATCGGCAACGGCGTTTCGATCATCATCTTCGGCGGGATCGTGGCGAGCTTGCCGAGCGCTGTCGGTCAGTTGGCCTCCGGTAATTCGACTCAGAACAACCTCATCGGCATTGTGATGTTCGCGATCATCGCCCTAGTGACGGTGGTTGGCATCATTCTGATCAACGAGGGCCAGCGCCGAATCCCGGTCCACCACGCGAAGAGGATCCGCGGTGGACGTCAATACGGTGGCAACACCACATTCATCCCGCTACGAGTCAATTCGGCCGGCATGATTCCGCTGATCTTCGCGGTCAGCATCATGGTCTTCCCGGGCATGGTGGCCAACTTCCTGTCGAGCTCGAACCGGGAAGGCGTGCGCGACTTCGGTGGCACCTTGACGCGGTTCTTTAGCCCACAGAGTTTCCAATACAACATCGTCTACTTCCTGATGGTGGTCGGATTCACATACTTCTACACCATGGTGATTTTCCAACAACAGAAGATCCCCGAAAACCTGCAGCGTCAGGGAGCGTTCATTCCCGGAGTGCGCCCCGGACGTAATACCGCGCTCTATCTGATGCGCGTGCTGACGCGAATCACGCTGATTGGCGCGCTCTTCCTGGGTCTAGTCGCGATCTTGCCGTTCATCGCTTCACGGATCACCGGCGTGAACACGCTGCTCCTGAGCGCGACATCGCTGCTAATCGTGGTCGGTGTGGCGATAGATACCATGCGGCAGCTTGAAGCGCAGCTGATGATGCGGAACTACGAAGGCTTCATCAAGTAGCCCCGTTGGCCGGCCGGAAGTGAGATTCCGACCGGCCATGCCAGAACACGAAGGCGATCGATGCACGTTATTTTGATGGGGGCGCAGGGCGCGGGTAAAGGCACGCAAGCTGAGCGCATTGCCCCGCGTTACAAACTCGCCCATCTTTCGACCGGCGAACTGTTCCGGACGGAGATCGCGCGTGGATCCGAGCTGGGAGCACGCTTGAAGGGGATTCTCGACCGCGGCGAGCTTGTGCCAGACGACCTCACGATCAGTATCGTTGACGCGAAGCTACGGGACATTTCGCGGGGCGCCGAGCCTCGAGACGGTGCTCTGTTCGATGGGTTCCCGCGAACGGCCGCTCAGGCGGAAGGCCTAGACAAGGTCCTCGAAGCTCGCGGTGAGCAGATCGACCGTGTAGTCGAGGTTTTCGTTCCGCGCGAGAAGCTGATCGAACGCCTGTCGGGTCGCCGGATTTGTCCTAAATGCGGCGCGACGTACCACCTCGAGTTCAATCCGCCGGCGGTGGATCACATCTGCGATCGATGTGGCACCGCATTGGTGCAGCGACCTGACGACACACCCGATGCGATTAATCGACGACTTGATATCTATTTTTCGCAGACAGAGCCATTGCTCGAGTACTACCGGTCGAGAGGCGTTCTGAAGCGAGTCGATGGCGACCAACAAATCGACGTCGTGACGCGGGCGATCTTCAAGGCGATCGATGCTTCGGCCGCGCGGGTCAAGGCATAGAGACGATGGCAGTTACGATCAAAAACAGTCGTGAAATCGATAAGATGCGAGAAGCGGGCAAGGTCGTGGCCATTGTCCATCAGCGGATCGTGGAAGCACTTGCTCCTGGGATGACCACGCAAGATCTTGACGATATCGCGCGCGATTCGTTCGAGGAGATGGGAGCCGGGTCCTCGTTTCTGAATCATCACGGCTTTACTGGACGGATCTGCGCGTCGATCAACGAGGAGATCGTGCACGGCATTCCGGGCAATCGGCGTTTGCGAGACGGTGACATCATTTCGGTCGACATCGGCGCCACGATCGGTGGATACCACGGCGACTCGGCCTGGACCTACGGAGTCGGATCGATCTCGCCCGATGCGGCGCGGCTCCTGAGGGATACCGAAGAGGCGCTCTATCTTGGTGTCGCGCAGGCAAGAGCGGGGAACCGTCTCGGCGCGATTGGGCATGCCGTCGAGCAGTTCGCGGTCGGTCTAGGGTATGGGCTGGTCCGCGAATATGGAGGACATGGGATCGGGCGGCAGATGTGGGAGGAACCGCACGTCGCAAACCACGGCGACCCAAATCGAGGGGTTCTGCTCCGTCCTGGAATGACGCTGGCGATCGAGCCGATGCTCAATCTCGGCGGCGATGAGACCAAGGTGCTCGCCGACGGCTGGACGGTGATTACGCAGGACAAGTCGTTGTCGGCCCATTTCGAGCATACGGTCGTGATTACGACAGGAGAGCCCGAAATCTTGACGAAAAGACTGGCAGCAGTGGTACACTAACCGTTCCGGCGGATGGTATTGCCATGCGCCGTTCCCGTGTGTGCTGAGATGGCTCGCGGAAAAGTGCTAAAACCCCGGCCGAACCGGCATGAACCGGATGCCTGGGGAAGAAGGAAAGAAACACGATGAAGGTTTCGGCGTCGGTCGTTCGGCGATGTGAACGGTGCAAGATCATTCGGCGCAAGGGCATCGTCCGCGTAATTTGCACGAACCCTAAGCACAAACAGCGACAGGGATAGGCTCTTCGCATCGTATCCCGGAACAAGGGGAATAACAGATGGCGAGAATCGCGGGTGTAGACCTGCCGCGAGAAAAACGTGTCGAGATTGGGCTCACCTATATTTTCGGGATTGGGCTCCATACCAGTCAGGGATTGTTGACGCGGACGGGTATCAACCCGGACACGCGGATTCGGGACCTGACTGACGACGAAGTCAACCGCTTGCGGGAAGTAATCGACAAAGAGATGCGAGTCGAAGGCGATCTTCGACGCGAGATCTCGATGAATATCAAACGCTTGATGGATATCGGTTCGTATCGTGGGTTGAGGCACCGGCGCGGGATGCCAGTTCGCGGACAGCGAACGCGCACAAACGCGCGCACGCGCCGCGGTCCGAAGCGCGCTATCGGCGTCGGCAAGAAGTCGAAGAAGTAACACTTGATTTGAAGCGCGCCCGATCTCAGTTGATGGTCGGGCTGCCGCTGTCTAGGGAGGCGTGAGGCAACAATGTCAGAGCGGAAACGCGGTGGCGCCGACAAGGCCAAGGGGAAGACACGAATTCGGCGACGGGACCGTAAGAACATCCCTCGCGGGCGTGCCTATATCCAGGCGACGTTCAACAACACCATCGTAACCCTCACGGATCCCGCGGGCAGCGTGATCTCATGGTCGAGCGCTGGAGCCAATGGTTTCAAAGGCTCGCGCAAGAGCACGCCGTACGCCGCCCAAGTGACCGCGGAACAAGCCGCCCGGCGGGCCATGGAGCATGGTCTTCGCCAGGTGGATGTCTTCGTCAAGGGACCGGGCTCTGGTCGTGAAATGGCGATCCGGGCACTGCAAACAAGCGGTGTGATGGTGGTCTCGATCACGGATACGACTCCGATTCCGCACAACGGTTGCCGGCCGCCGAAGCGACGGCGTGTCTAGCTCGCGGATACCTGACCAATCTTGGTTGATCGTTAAGGAGGATCGACCCGTACATGGCGCGTTATACCGGACCTGTCTGCCGTCTTTGCCGGCGTGAAGGAACAAAGCTTTATTTGAAGGGAGCGCGTTGCGATGGGCCGAAGTGCCCGATCGTGAAACGCGTGCCCGCCAAGAATTACCCACCCGGCCAGCACGGCCAGCGGCGCACCCGCCGCCCATCGGAGTATGGGCTGCAGCTCCGCGAAAAGCAGAAGGTGCGGCGTTACTACGGCGTTTTGGAGAGTCAGTTCCATAAGCATTACGTGGAAGCGGAGCGCCAAGGCGGCGTTACCGGTGACAACCTCCTTCAGATCTTAGAGACGCGATTGGACAATGTCGTGTTCCGAATGGGATTCGCCGATTCCCGTCGTCAGGCCCGACAACTCGTCCGTCACGGTCACTTCGTTGTCAACGGACGCAAAACGAATATTCCTTCGTTCATCGTCCGCCCAAATGATGAGATTCGTGTTCGGACCGAGAGTCGAACGCGCGAGTACTTCAAGGATTTCGGCGAGGTGCTCTCGACCAAACGGGCGCCAGAATGGCTCAGCGTGAATGTTGGAGATTTGGGCGGCAAGGTGTTGAACCTGCCCGCGCGAGACCAGATCGAAGTTCCGGCATTCAACGAATCGCTGATCGTTGAGTACTACAGCCGGTAGGGCAATGTTGTGTGGTTGGTCGTTGCCGGCTCTCGAAGCAAATGTGTGACCAGTCCAACACGATAGCCACTAAGGAGGCGATCCCGGTTGTTCGAAAAGCCGCAGTTCCGAATTGAAACAATCGAGTCCGGTCTGAATTATGGCCGGTACAAGGTGGAGCCGCTCGAGCCTGGTTATGGCACGACGCTCGGCAACGCCCTTCGGCGCATCTTGCTCCGCTCCCTCGAGGGCGTGGCGATCTCCCGCGTGCGCATCGATGGCGTTTGGCATGAGTTTGCGACCGTCAACAACGTCCGCGAGGATGTGGTTGAAATTGTGCTCAACCTTAAGCGCATTCGACTCAAGCGCCAGATCGAAATGAATGGCGAAGCGCGCGCTCATCTCTATGTTCGCGGCGATGTTGCCGGCGAACGTGTCGTGACCGCGGGCGATATCGCCTGGCCGTCCGAGGTTGACGTGATCAACCCGGAGCAGCCGATCGCAACGCTCACCGCGTCCGATGCGATTCTCGACATGGATCTCTGGATCACTCGCGACCGCGGCTACCGCTCGGCGGAAGCGCAGGAGACCTATTCGCTCGGTGAGATTCCGATCGATGCCATCTTTACGCCGATCCAGAAGGTCAACTTCGTGGTTGAGCACACCCGCGTTGGACAGATGACCGACTTCGATCGGTTGATTCTCGAAATCTTGACCGACGGCACGATCGAGCCGGACGATGCGCTGTCGCAAGCCGCGCAGATTCTGGTCGATCACGCTCGCGTTTTTGCCGATTTCAATCGCAAGGATGCGGACGGCGTGGTCGCGGGCAGTCCATTTATCTCGGACGAGGTGCACAACAAGCCGCTCGCGGATCTTGGCCTGTCGCCTCGTGTTCTCAACGCACTCCGGAGCCGCCAGATCGACAAGGTTGGTCAGGTGCTCACCATGGACCCAGATCAACTTCTGTCGATCCGGAATTTCGGTCCACGCTCGCTCAACGAGCTGCGAGAGAAGCTTGCCGAGTTCGGCTATTTGCCGGAGGGTGAGGTCGGTGTTTTCGGCGCGGGGGAAGGCTATTTTGACGCCCTCGAAAGCGCCGCCGGCGGAGACGAGGGATCGGAAACCGGCGATGTCGGTGCGGTAATCGCATCGTTGCTGGGTGACGACTTGGTCGGCGACATTGCTGGTCGACCGGCATCTGACGATGAGGACGACGAGCGATGAGGCACAAGAAAGCCGGGCGAAAGCTCGGACGTAATCCAGCACAACGCAAAGCGCTGTTCCGGCAGCTTGCGATCTCGATGATCCTGCACGAGCGAATCACCACGACCGAGGCGAAGGCAAAGAGCATCCGGCCGATCGTCGAGAAGCTCGTCACGATCGCGCGGGAAGATTCGCATGCCCATCGGCGATTGATCATGTCGAAGATCGACAATCCGTTGGCGACCGCGAAGCTGTTCGAGGTGATTGCTCCTCGATATGACGGCGTGCCGGGCGGTTATACCCGTATTTCCAAGCTGGAGCCGAGACATGGCGATGCAGCGGCGATGGCTCTGATTGAGTTTGTCGAGTAACGAGGTTCTCGAGGAGGATCGTCGGCCGGTATTGAAGTTGACGATTTCCTATGACGGCCGGCGGTTCGTCGGATCGCAACGTCAAGGAGAGCAACGGACAGTCCAGTCTGAGCTCGAGACGGCGCTGGCGAGCATCTGGAAAGCGAAAGCAGACACCGTTTTCGCGGGTCGAACGGATCGGGGCGTTCACGCGGCCGGTCAGGTAGTGAGCACAAGCGATCAACGGCCGGATTTGTCCGAGTGGCAACTTCGGAACGCGATCAACGCGAAACTACCGCTGGATGTGGCGGTTGCAACGGTCGAGCGCGTAGATGGCGGGTTTCACGCCAGATACGATGCGAAATGGCGGGAGTACCGGTACCGCCTCTGGGTTGGAGTCCGCCAACCGCTGGTGCAATCGCTGGTCGCGCGGCGAGATCGAGCAGTCGATTTTGGCGCGATGACCGCGGCCGCCGGTAGATTGAACGGAGAGCACGATTTCGCCGCATTCGCGGGAAGCGGCGAAGGAGTGCCCTGGTCAGAGCGACAGAATGCGCCGCGTGGCAGCGTGCGGAATGTCTTTTGTTGCGAGATCCGGAAACTGGAACCCTGGTGGGGAGCAGTTGCTGGAACCGGTGAGTTGATCGAGATTCGCATTGTGGCCGATGGATTCTTGCCGCGAATGGTGAGAAACATCGCGGGAACGCTGATCGAGGTCGGAAGCGGAGAACGATCGCCGGACTGGATCGCGCAATTATTGGCGGCGCGAGATCGACGGATGGCCGGGAAAACCGCGCCGGCACATGGATTGACACTTTGGCGAGTCGGATACGAGCACGATGCGTGGCTCGGAGCCGGCCGCGAGAAGCCCAATGTGGGCGGTGAATAAGCACGAAGAGGGAGCACGACGGCCGTGGAGCGACGCACGTATACGCCAAAGCGATCAGAAATCTGTCGAGAATGGTTCGTGGTCGACGCTGAAGGCAAGACGCTGGGCCGGCTCGCGACCGTGATTGCGTCCGTTCTGCGCGGCAAAACCAAGCCGATCTTCGCGCCGCACATGGATGTCGGCGATTTTGTGATCGTCGTCAATGCCGACAAAGTCGCGGTGACGGGCAAGAAAGAGACCGACAAGTTCTACTACCGGCACTCCAATTATCCCGGTGGTTTCCGCGCCGTTTCCGTACGAGACATGCGGAGCAAGCATCCCGAGCGGATTCTCGAGGCCGCCGTGCGCGGCATGTTGCCCAGGAACGTGCTTGGCGCGGAGCAGTTCAAGAAATTGAAGGTATACGCTGGTTCAGAGCACCCTCATGCGGCCCAGCAGCCCAAGGACTTGGCCGTCTAGCGCGAAGTTGATCAGCGTCGAATTGAGCGAGTTTGCCGGCGGCGCAGATGGGAGTAAACGTGGATAAGAAGGTTCGATATCACTACGGAACCGGACGGCGCAAGTGCGCGGTCGCTCGCGTGCGGATGTATCCTGGTACCGGTGCGATCACCGTCAACGGGAAGACCGTGCGTGAATATTTCGGTGGCCGTCCGCTGCACCAACAGAACATCGAGCTCCCGTTGCGGCTGACAAACTCGTTGGAGCGTTTTGACATCATCGTCAAAGTCGTCGGCGGGGGTGTCGCTGGTCAGGCTGGTGCCGTTCGGCACGGGATCGCGCGCGCGCTGGTTCGCTCGGATGATGAACTGCGGCCCGCGCTCAAGCGAGCCCGTCTCTTGACTCGAGACGCTCGTGTCAAAGAGCGCAAGAAGGTCGGACTCAAACGGGCCCGCAAGGCGCCTCAGTACACGAAGCGGTAGTCCGCTTCCGAACCTACATCGAACTTCCACGACCTCGCCTGGAAACAGGCGAGGTCGTTTTGTTGTTGGACGTGGACATCGATGGTTACGTTGGCGCCTCGAACAACTTCGAATTCGTCGAATGGGTGATCTCACTGATGTGACGACATCGCGCGGCTGGCAGGATGAGGTCGTTGGGTGCATGAGCGTCCAGACGTCGAGAGGAGTCAGCCATGAGCGAGCAAAAAACGACACGACGAGAGATCATGCGGCGTGGTTTGCGGTCGGGAATCGGGTTGACGGCGGCGTTGTCGTTGGCAGTCGCGGGGTCAGCGGCGGCCGATGCCGCGGGGACGAAAACACGGACGACATCGATCCCGCCGAACTGCATTTATGTTTGTTGCGACGGCACCTGCGATAGCTGGAAGATGTGTTTGAAGTGTGTCCAATGGCCAAAGACGGTCGCACGTTGAGACGGCTGTCGACCCGCAGATCGACGGCCGGGTACGGGACCCAGCCCTGGAGAAGGCGGCGCCCGCTGCCAGACAGATCCGGTCGATCGGCGTGTGTCGTTTCGCGGATCACCGTTCGGTTGTCAAAATTATCCCGACCGCACGAGCTCAATCTGGACCCAAGGCATTATCGGTGTGGGGTTTGGAACGAGCGCTGGAGGATGCGGCGTTCGGCGAGGATTCGGGTGACGGTGTCACGGTTGTGCTCGAGGTCGCGACGAACTGATGGCGTGTGCCAACCAAGCCAAAACGGTGTGGGTGGGACGAGCGAGATTTTGCCGCTGAAGCCGAGATCCCCGCAGGCAACGAGCGCTCGCGCCCGAACATCGCTTGCCTGGCTGAGCGCTCCAGGCATGCGCGTGCGAAGTCGCACCAGCGCCAATCGCGGACCCGCGATCTGAATGGCGACTTCAGCCTCCCAGCGGGCGTCAGTCGCCTCGGAGAGGTCCAACCCGAGCGTCATATCCCACTCTTCAACCAAACGCCGGAGACGGCGGAGCCGCGTGATGTGAGCGCGGCCCCCTTCCGGGGCCGCGGCAGGCACAACGATCGTCACGCCCGAAGCCCACGGCAGCAATTCAAACGCCTCTCGGGCCGTCTGCATGGTCAGATGATCGGCATGCGACTCGGTGTTGCCCGGAAGCCGGATCGCGAGTGAGATCTCGCGAACGGCATTCTTGCCAATCAGACCAGGAGTTTGCCGCTCGAGGTCTCGCACGGCCGGCTCAAGATCGATCGCGGAAACCCAGATGGAAGACAATCCGACAAACAAAGCCGAATCAGGCACCGATCGCAGACCTGTACGGATTCGTCCGACCCGGGTCGTCGCATCGAGGTCAAGTCCGACAGCGCCGAGCTCGTCTGCAACTTCGGAATACCAGTTCAGGCTTCGAGGCAATGAGCTCGTGGTCGATAGTGTGAAGTGCGGGCCGATGGGAAGTTGAAACACGGGCGACTCCGTCGTTTCGGACTTCTGGAACTGTATCAGACTCGAACCGCTGGAATCGAGTCAGGCAGTAATAGCGTCGATGATTGCACGCTCTACGGCAAGCTCAGCAGCAACGCTGTAGCTAAGCGTACGTTGAGGACTCGTTTCACCCGACTGTAGTCCGACCGCGAAGACGACATCGCCATCGAAGATGGTGTGACACGGTCGAATCCGGCGGGCGAAGCCGTCGTGGGCCGCAACAGCGCAACGAACAAGGGCGCGGCGATCGACCGGGGCGTCCACGATCACGATGGCGAGGGTCGTCGCTGTGGGTGCGTCTTGCGTGGCGACAAGACCACTCAAGAGTTGCGGTCTGATGTCTTCGGAATCTGTGCCAGTCATTACGTTACCGATCGAGTTCACGGCGACGATTACATGAAGGCTTCCAACGCCGGGCAGATCACACGAGCCGAGCCCGAGACCACCGCGTTCCGCGGGCCGGTCTAGCAGCAATTTTGCGGTGGTTGCACCAGTACCGGCGCCTGCCTGTCCGCGCTCGAGCTCGAGCAGCGAACCCGCGGCTTCACAGGCGGCGCGTCCGTTCTCAGCGACGGGCCAAACCGGCTCACCCACTGCAAGATCGAACAGCACGGCTGATGGAACGATCGGCACAACCCCGGCCGGGGTTCGAACCCCTCGGCCCCGTTCTTGTAAATAGCTCATGACCCCGTCAGCGGCCGCCAGACCGAACGCGCTGCCACCGGTCAGGAGAATCGCGTCAACCGTTTGGACGAGGTCGCCCGACCCGAGCAGCGAGGTTTCGCGGGTGCCGCTTGCGCCGCCTCGGATATCGACAACGGCCGGAGCGGGGCGATCGAAGAGCACGACCGTGCAGCCAGTTCGCGCTTCGGTGCTCGTCCAGTGACCGGCGGAAACGCCAATGTGCTCATTCGGGGAAACGTCACGCTCAAATGGCACCGGGATTGATCCGATCGCTCAAAGAAAGAACCAAGGGACGCGCTAAGCGATGTTGAACATCAAACCGGGTCGCGCGATTTCGATTTTGCCATCGAACACGCGAGCGGCACGATCGCGCTGACTCTCGAACCCCATTTCCTCCCAGAGGTGGGAAAGCACCAGCGTCTGCGCCCCGCATTTCGTAGCGAGTTGTCCGGCTTCTTCGGCCGTCAAGTGTCCGCGCGTTTCATCAGGTTCCAGACCCGGCTCGGCCAGCGCGGCCTCCGCGATCAAGAGTTGGACGCCACCGAGGTGCTGCTCTAGTCTGGCCGCCGGACCGGTATCCGCGGTGTACCCAAGCGTTTGTGGGGTCGTTGAAGAGGAGACCCGCATGGACCAGCTCGGAATGTAGTGAACGCCCTGCGCGAATGAAATCGAGAATGACCCGATCTCGAGCGGCTTCGCGGGGTCGAATGTCTGGATGTCCAGAACTTCACGATAGAAGTCCGGCGCTTCAACCTCGGTGCTGAATGCACGAGCGAGGTGATAAAACGTTTCTTCGGCTCCAGGCGGGATCCAGACCGGCAGCGGCGATGTTGGCCGTGATGGGGAGTACTTCAGGGCGTACCGCAAGGCAACGACGTCCAGCACATGATCGAGATGTTGATGCGAGATCACCAAACCGTCCAGCGAGCGGAGATCGATGTGACGCCGCAGCTCGAGCAGTGTTCCGGGACCGAGATCGATGACGATGGCGCTGTCGCTGTCGGTGAGCAAGTAACCTGAGCAGCCGGCGCCCGGATTCGGACCCGCGGCGCTCCCTCCCAGTACCGTGAGCCTCATTTCGACTCAGACCCCTCGTGTGCCTCGATCAAACCGTCGAGATGTTCTACGTCGTTGAGAAGATGGATCGCGGTGTCTTCGATCGAGACCTCCAGGTGAGTCACGCTGCAATTCTGGATGTCGTACGCAAGCCAGTCGTTCGGAGAGCGGCCCTGGATTTGGGCGAGAAGCGACCCGATCACACCGCCATGCGCCACGACGATCAATGAGTGGTCGTGATAGGCGTGCAAAATACTCAGGAACTCCTGATAGACGCGCGCGTGGAACTGACGTCTTGTTTCGCCACCTGGCCAACCGACATCGAAATCGTGCATATCGGTGAAGCGAACGGTGATTTCAGGAAACGCCCTGGCGAGCTTCTCGAATGAGAGCCCTTCTGCCGCGCCAAAATTCCATTCGATCAAATTCTGGCGGATCTCCGGGACGAGATGCATCTTGTCGCCGATAAAACCGGCAGTCACGCGCGCGCGCTGCAACGGGCTGGCTAGCAAGACGTCAGCGGTCATGAGCGTTGAAAGACGATCCGCCACGAGACGTGCCTGCTCAATCCCGTGATCATCCATTGGGATATCGGTCCAGCCACAGAGCAAACGATCGACGTTTCCGCTCGTGCGGCCGTGGCGCACGAGATGAATCGACGTCCTGCCGCCCGCGGGATGTTTGATCGGATGCCGACTTGGCAATCGCTGCTCAAGCGTGCTGGACATAATCACACCTGCTCGCCAATGCGCAGCGCTCGCAAAAAGGGCGGCGTGCCGTGCAGACCGTCCGTCCATGACCAATCACATGCATGTGAAAAGCGTACGTTCGATCCCTGTCTCCAGCGAGCTGCGACTCGAGCACCGGATGTGCCTGATCCGCCGAGAGCCTGTCGTCAATCAAACCGATTCGGCGCGCGACGCGATGGACGTGGGTATCGACCGGCATCGCCGGCATCCCGAGGCTGAAGAGCAGCACGCAGGAAGCGGTTTTAGGTCCTACACCATGAATTGAGGTCAATAGCGCTCGCGCCTCCGGTACCGACAAATCGGCAAGTCGATCCAAATCGAACGAGCCGTACTCGTCAAGGATAGAGGAAAGCACGTTTTGGATACGCGGCGCCTTCTGATTCGCCAGTCCGCCCGTGCGGATGGCGTCGATCACCTCGCCTATTGGCGCGGCGATGACGTCGTGCCATGTCGGGAATCGGGACCTGAGTGAGGCGAACGCCCGGTCGGTATTGATGTCGGATGTGTGCTGCGACAGGATTGTCACGATCAGCTCGTCGACCGGAGGGAGGTGGCGTCGCCAGGGTCGCGGTCCGTAGGTTTGCTCGAGCAAATCGGCGATGTCGCGCGTATGCTGGGATTTTCGATCGAACTCCACGGGGTCGATCACGCAGGCTGATCGAACACGCGTCGACGCATTGTTCCGCGGTTCGGCCGGCACCGTGGTCGATTCCGCCGTCACGCCCGCCTAGACCTCCATCACCATCGGCAGGATCATTGGCCGCCGGCGAGTTTCTTTGTAGAGGAACTGCGCCGTCGCGTCTCGGAGTTGACGGCTGAGGTAGCCCCAATCGTCGGTTTGATGACCGTTGGTGTAGGTGGCGAGCGTCTCCTGCAGGTGGTTCTTGGTGGCGTCGAGAAGTTCGGTCGATTCCTTCGCGTGGACAAATCCGCGGGTAACAATTTCCGGACCGGCCACGATTTGACCGGTTTCGCGATCGACCGAGACGACGACCATCAGGATGCCCTCGCTAGAGAGCGCGCGCCGGTCGCGGATGACGACATCTCCAACCGCGCCGACCGTGATGCCGTCGACATAGACATAGCCGGCCTCGACACGATCTTCGACTTTCACGTTGTCGTTACTGATCTCGATCACGTCGCCGATCTCGGCGAAGGTGATCTGATCCGCTTCATATCCATGTTCCATTGCAAGGTCTGCATAGAGCGCCATGTGACGATGCTCGCCGTGGAACGGCACGACGTCACGCGGCTGAAGCATATCGAGCATTCGCCCGAGCTCATCGCGGCTGGCGTGACCGGAGACGTGAACGAGCGCTCTTGCCGAGTAGATCACCTCCGCGCCGGAGCGGAAGAGTTGATTGATGATCCGGTAAACGGACGTTTCGTTGCCCGGGATCGGCGTTGCCGAGACGACAACCGTGTCGCCGGAGTGGACCTTGACTTCGCGGTGATCACCCTTGGCGATGCGGCTGAGCACCGCCATCGGCTCGCCCTGGCTACCGGTGACGATGTAGACCACTTTGTTGTCCGGCAGGAGCGAGGCTTCTTTGGAATCGATCAGAACGCGGTTGGCATCGGTGAGATATCCGAGCTCCATCGCCACACGGACATTGTTCTCGATGCTCCGTCCGAGTGGCGCAACCTTGCGATTGAACTTGGCCGCGGTGTCGATGACCTGCTGGATGCGGGCAATGAGCGAGGCAAACGTGGCGATGATGATCCGCCCAGTCACGGCGCCGAAGACCTGCTCGTAGGTTTCGCCGACGACCCGCTCCGATGGCGTGACGCCCTTGGCCTCGACGTGAACGCAGTCGGAGACGAGCAACCGAACCCCTCGCAGCCGGAACTCCTCGAGTTTGGCGTAGTCGGTCACCCGGCCGTCGATCGGGGTGTCATCCAACTTGAAGTCGCCCGTGTGGACGATGAGCCCGACCGGCGTGGTGATGCCGAATCCCACAGCGTCCGGGATCGAATGGCAGACCCGGAATGGCTCGACGGTGAAGACCCCGGCGGTCATCTTTTCGTTGTCGTCGGGGTTGAGCTCGATAAGCTGGGCCTTCTGGAGCAGACCGCGCTCCTGGAGTTTGACCGAAATCAGGCCGAGGGTCAGTTTGGTGGCATAGAGTGGAACATTGATGTCTGGGAGCAGGTACGGAAGCGAGCCAATGTGGTCTTCATGCCCGTGGGTAATGAAGATTGCCCGGACGCGGTCGCGATTCTGTCGCAGGTAGGTGATATCGGGCAGAACCAGGTCGATGCCGGGTTGTTCTTCGTGCGGGAATGCGACACCGCAATCGACGATGATGATGTCGTCCTCATACTCGAGCACAAACATATTTTTGCCAACTTCGGCGATACCGCCGAGAAAAATCAGTTTCGCGCTCTTCGGCGTAGCGATTCTTTTTTCCTTTCTCGTCTGGAGCCGCTGGGTGCGGGCTAAAACATCTTCATTTGCGCGGCCGGCGATTCGACCGGCTTGATTTCAGTGGTTTTGAGCCGCTCCCGCTCGACATCGGCCAGGAACTTCGGCAATTTGGCGAAGTCTTCCAGGATCGCGCCTTTGAGCGGAGGCTGATGCAGAGCAGCGGCAGGGTGATACATCGGCACGATCAGCCGGGTTCCGTCCTTCTTTGGTTGACCGTGGATTTTCGAAATCCGTTCGCCGGGAAACCAACGCGACATCGAAAAGCGACCGAGCGTGACGATGACTTCAGGATCGATTGCGGCGATCTGGCGCTCGAGATATGGCGCGCAAGCCGCAATCTCGTCCGGCATCGGGTCGCGGTTGCCAGGCGGGCGGCATTTCACGACGTTGGTGATGAAAACGTCCTCGCGCGTTAATCCCGCGGCTCCGAGCAGTTCACCGAGGAACTTACCCGCGGCGCCCACAAACGGATGTCCCTGCTGGTCTTCGTTCCAACCGGGTCCTTCCCCGATCAGCATGATCCGGGCCCTTGAGGGCCCTTCGCCTGGAACTGCCTTCGTCCTGGTTCGCGCTAGCTCGCAGAGCGGACAAACGACAACCTCAGAGGCAACTTCCTCGAGCCGGATTGTGGCGCGTTCAGCAGTCAATCAATGCTCCATTGCCGGCAATCCACCGGTCTCGGCTGAGTATACCGGAGCATCGAGAAGACCCCCAATTGTCGGACATTTTGGGTTCACGAGAGCGCGCGGGAGGGCGTCGATTCACTCAGAAGGTAATCGGCCGGCATGAGCTCGATGTGCTTTGGCTCGACTTCACTCGTAATTGATTCGAGCAGCAGATCTTCGTCCGACGGAACCTGAGAAGGAACTTCAGTGAGTGCTTTGGAGGTCAGTTTCAGGGCTCGAACGGCAAGGGACGACCAGTCGATCGAGGTCGTGTCGCGAATGGGAATGATCGACGGTGCGCCTTCCATGCGGGCGATCCAGCGATTCAGGATTACCACATCGTCGAGCAGGTGATGATCCAGCGGCGGCAGGCCATTGGTCACGTATCTCTGCCAAGAGGCGGCCAACTGTTGAGCGAGGCTCGCCGGAACCGAATCCTGGGGCACGCAGAGCGACGTCCAGAGCGTGCCCTGAATGACGAGCATGACCGTTCTCGAGCCCTGATTGAGTCCAGGTTGCACCAGAAGCAGCGTGTTGTTCTCGCGGGCTTCCTTTAGACGGCGGTGTGAGCTGACCAGCGTCTGCAGTAATCGGATGTTGTTGCGAAGCTTCCGTGCTCGTTCGTAGTCCAATGTTCGCGCGCTGGCTTCAAGTTGCTCGTGCAGACGGGTGAAGAGCGCATCGTCGTCGCCTTCGAGAAACGCGATCGCATCACGAACTTGGCGCATGTAGCCGTCACGTTCGGCCCGGCCAGTGCAGGGGCCCGAGCACTTCCCAATGCCGAGCTGGATGCAGGGATTGCCATAGCTCTTGGCGTTTTTGAATGACCGGGTGCAGGTTCGGATCGAAAAACTATCAACGACCAGCGCGATCGCCAACTTGGCTGCTTTGCGGCTCTTGAAGGGACCAAAGTAGACCGATCCGTCTTCTTTGCGCGCCTTCGCCAGCGTGATTCGCGGCCAGGCACTGGCGACATCAACGCGGATGTAGGGATATTCCTCTGACGCGCGCATCGCGACGTTGTAGCGCGGTTGGTATCGACGGATGAGCTGCGATTCGAGCAGCAACGCGGCAAGTTCCGATCCGGTCTCCTCGATTTCGATCCGCGCGATCGACTCGATCAAGCCGTCCATTTTGCGCGTGTACCCAAGCGGTTGCGAGAAATAGGAGGAAACCCGTTCCTTCAGATTCTTGGCTTTGCCGACGTAGATGACGCGGTCGCTGGGGTCGCGCATCAAATAGACGCCCGGTCGTTTCGGAATTTCGGCGAGGATCGAGCGGTCCAGGAGCGAGCTCGCGCGGCTCACAGGACTGGCGGTGACGTGATCGGTGGCCCGGCCGATTGCCCGCAGCCGTTCGATCGTGTCGATTCCCAGATCCCGTGCTTTCACCGCGAGATGAAGCGCGACTTTGCCAGAGAGTTCGGCATCGATCTCCGCGCGGTGGATCTTTCGGGGAGAGAGTCCGAAATGCGCGGCGACTTTGTCGAGACTTGGCCGGCGAAGGCCGGGAACCAGCCGCGAGGCCAAACCCATCGAATCGAGTCGCTCGTTGATTAGCTTCGGACGTCCTGCGCGATCGAGCTCAGCGTTGACGAAATTGATGTCGAAGCCAACGTTGTGCCCGACAAGCAGGGCTCCAGCCACGAACTCCTCAACCGCGACGGCGATCTCGGCGAAGCGTGGCGCATCCTCGACCATATCGTTGGTGATGGTGGTCAGGTTTGAGATGAATTTCGGTATGCGTTTTTCTGGGTTGATCAAGGTCGAATATCGATCCGAAGGCGCTCCGTTCGAGAACCGAACGAGCGCAATCTCGATCACCCGTTGCTGGAGCGGTTGTAGGCCGGTCGTTTCGACATCGATTGCCACGAAATCTGAAAGCATGTCCTGGCTTGACGGAACGATCGCCGCGGCCAGCGACCACCGGCCGTCCGGCCGGAGCACGAGGCGATCTTCCCCCGTGAGTAGCGTTTGCAGCAACGGTTGCCAGAGTGATGGTGGACCTGACGTGCCGAAGACGAACGCGATCAGCGCATCTTCCGAAACCGAGCCGCCGCGGTCTCGTATGAATCTGACGGCTCGTTCGCCTAGATGGGAGTAGGGAGCCATGGGGCTGCCGGTTGACGACGTGGGCGCTGCTTCCACGGAACGCTATTCCTCGCGCTGACGAAAACACGTGACTGCTTGAGCGAATACTCGCACATGATAGAATACATGTTCGAGGCGTACGTTCACTTTGTTGTCTGCATTGTACCGCATGAGCTGGGAAGTGACGCTCACGATGGCCAATGAAGCATTGGAAAAACGCGCGAATGAGTTGCGCCGGCTGATCGATCGCTGGAACTACG
This sequence comes from uncultured Sphaerobacteraceae bacterium, assembly GCA_964371945.1. Taxonomy (GTDB): domain Bacteria; phylum Chloroflexota; class Chloroflexia; order Thermomicrobiales; family UBA6265; genus CAYJPA01. Next base: position 27,812 of record CAYJPA010000009.1, read on the forward strand.
AGTACTACGTGCTCGATAATCCCAGCGTGACGGATTCCGAGTGGGACGAAGCGATGAACGAGCTTCGGACCATCGAATCGGATCATCCAGAGTTGATCACCTTCGATTCGCCAACCCAACGAGTTGGGATCGCCCCACAGTCTGCATTCGGCAAGATCGAGCACCCGGTTCCGATGCTCTCATTGAGCAACGTTTTCAGTGAGGACGAGCTGCGAGCCTGGGCGACGAGAGCGCAGCGTTACGGGGGAGTTGATTCGCTGTCATATGTGATCGAGCCGAAGCTGGACGGGCTCGCGGTGGCGCTAACGTATGTCAATGGTCTGTTCGATCATGGGGCGACGCGTGGCGACGGATTTGCCGGCGAGAATATCACGGCCAATCTCCGGACCATCCAGACGCTTCCCTTGCGACTGCACGAATCGACTGAGGTCACGATTCCGCCGGCGATCGAAGTGCGCGGCGAGGTCTTCATGCTGAAGGCCGATTTCGAAAAGCTCAATGAGGGAATCGTTGCCAAGGGCGGCGATCCGTTCATGAACCCGCGGAATTCGGCCGCGGGCTCGCTCCGTCAACTCGACACCAAAGTCACCGCATCGAGAGCGTTGCGGCTGATCGTCTATGGAATCGGGTATGTCGAGGGAGCGCCGGCGCCGGCGACCCATAGCGATGGCCTCGCGTTGCTCGATCGATTCGGATTTCTGACTCCGCCGGATCGAGCAGAAGCGCACAGCATCGAGGAGCTCTGGGGACGCTGCCAGTGGTGGCTGGAATTGCGCGACAAGCTCGATTTCGAGATCGACGGCGTGGTGATCAAGGTCAACGACATTCGGCTGCAAGAGGAGATCGGGTGGGTTGCCCGAGAACCTCGCTGGGCGACGGCCTATAAATTCCCCGCGATTCAGAAAACGACAGTGCTGAAGGCGATCCAGATCAATGTCGGCCGTACCGGCACACTCAATCCGCTCGCGATTCTGGAGCCGGTCAACATCGGCGGCGTGCTCGTGCAGCGGGCAACACTACACAACGAAGACGAGATCGCGCGCAAGGATATCCGGATCGGCGACACCGTGGTCGTGCAGCGCGCCGGCGACGTGATTCCGCAGATCGTCAAGGTCGTGCTTGAGAAGCGAACTGGGAACGAGCAGCCGTTCGAGATGCCGTCCACCTGTCCGTCGTGCGGTTCTCCGGTTTTCCGGGAAGCGGACATGGCGATGCGGTACTGCACGAATTCGGCCTGCCCGGCTCAGCTCAAGGAGCACCTGCATCACTTTGCCGGGCGTACCGCGATGGATATCGACGGAATGGGATCGAAACTGACCGACCGCTTCGTCGATCTCGGGTGGGTCAAGGACGCGGCCGATCTTTACTACCTCGATTGGACGCAGGTGGCCGAGCTCGAAGGATTGGGGGAAAAGAGCGCGGCGAGAATGCAGGCCGGTGTCGAGGCGAGCAAGAAACGTCCGCTGGCGAGGCTGATCAACGCGCTCGGGGTCCGTCATGTCGGTGAGCGGACCGCGGGATTGCTCGCGGACCGGTTTGGCTCGATCGACGACCTGATGAGCGCGACGATCGAGGAGATCAATGCGGTTAACGGCGTCGGCGAGGTTCTGGCGGCCAGCGTCCACTCGTTCTTCCAGGAGCCAGCCAATCGGACCGTGATCGAAAAACTCCGGCAGGCGGGCGTCAATGTCGTCGACGACCGGGCTGTGGCCGGGAGAGACACCACATTGGCAGGTCTCACCTTCGTTTTGACTGGGCGAATCGAAACCATGACCCGTCCGCAGGCAGAAGAGCGGCTGCGACGGGCAGGCGCCAATGTCTCGGGATCGGTATCGAAGAAAACGTCCTACGTGGTCGCCGGCGAAGAGGCGGGAAGCAAGGCCGATCGAGCGCGCGAGCTCGGTGTGCCGATCATCACGGAACGGGAGATGCTGGCCATGCTAGGTGAAGGGAATCCAGGGTAGGATTCGTTTACGGTTTTCCGGCCGGTTTGCGTCCGGACAAGTCAGATTCCACGCGACGCTGTGAGGTCAGGAGCGATCCAGCATGAGTGGCTATTCCGTGCCTTCGCGCGAGGACGATCCGGTTCATACCGTGCGCACGATCGCGCGGCTCGCGCAGATGATCATCGAGCTGCGCGATGAATACGTCCGGCGGCCGCGGCCCGATACGCTCCTGCAGATCGAACAGCGGCTCGACGATCTCCTGATGCAGCGGGAAGAGCTCCGCCACCGCATCGAGCTTGCCAGACAGAACGAATCATAGTTAGCGTTGTTCGGACGCGATGCCTGGCCCCTGATCTCTTGTTTTCCACGGACTCCGCGAACTACTCGATCACGTTGTAAAACTCGCGACTGCCCGATTCGACCAGGGGCATCATCCGGCCAAAGAGCTCCTTAAGCCAGGGATAATTCATCGCCGCGGTGAAGGTGGTTTCCCAGGCGGAGAGACTTTCGACTTCGACTTCTGAGACGACCGTGAAGAACGGTCCCGAGGCGTCGGTCAGTATGCGGAACACGTGGGCGGTGTGTCCGGATTCCTGCATGCGGCGGTTGAATTCTTTCAGAATGTCGACCAGCTCGTCCCCACGACCGTATTTGGCTTGAAAGACCTGGCGTGCAACGATCACCGTGTGTCTCCTTTCTTCACATTCGGAACAAAACGGACGGCGAAAGGACCAGTCAGTTGCGAGCTGAACTGGTTTGGTTTCGCGTCATCTGATCATACGGATTTTTGTCGGAATTGGTTCAGTGTTTAGCCAATCGGGAATGAGCGTGGTTTGTCTGCCAGCATCGCAAGCTGATGCGCGGCCTGCTCGAACACCGCGGCGATCGCGGCGTCATCGAATCCGGATTGCGGGGGAAGCGTCGATCATAGCCGGGAGCTCCAGGGGCGGGGAGCGTGACCCGGCACGGTTGCGGAATTTATGGTGGTTGCAGAAATAAACCGGTAATCAGTATGCCCTCACCCCGGCCCCTTTTCCTTGCGAGGGCGAGGGGAGAGTGGTCTCCGATTACCGAAGTTAATGTGCAATGACCAACAGTCCAGGGCACTCCATCTCATCCGCACAGTCGCTAACCTACGTCTTCAGCGCGCCTTCCTGGAGGCCTTTCATATACCAGTGCTGGGCAATTCCGAAAAAGATGAGGCTGGGAGCGATGCCGAGCACGTAGAGCGCGCCGATCGGGCCGGCGGAGGCGGTCGCCATACCACCGACCGATCCGGCGATGAAGACCGGCAAGGTCCGCGTGTCGAAGTCGTTCATCAGGGTTGTGGCCAGCACGTACTCCCCCCAGGCGAAGGTCACGTTCACCATCATGACCACGACGATTCCGTTCCGCACCAGCGGTAACATGATCCCGGTCAACGCCCGCAGCGAGCTGGCGCCATCGATTCGCGAGGAATCCAGGATGTCCCGCGGCACCGTTTGAAACACGCCCCGCATGATGAAGACGGAGATTGCGATCATCAGCGCGGAATAGGGCAGCATCAACCCCCAGGTCTTGTTGATCAACCCGAGTCGGTCCTGCATCTGGTAAATCCCGATCATTGCCGTCACCCGCGTCGGAAAGAAGATTGAGGCGACCAACATCCCGAGCACGACTCGCTTGCCCGGCATCCGGAGATGAACCAACGCGTAACCCGCCAGCACTGCCGCGGTCGTCGTCAGCAGCACGGTTCCCGCGGTCACGAGCAAGCTTCGTTGGAGATAGCCGAAAACGATGCCACGTCGCCGAAAGACCGATTCATAGTTCGCGTACCACGGGGAAACGAAGTGTTTCGGCCAGATATAGCGCTGAACGGTATCCGGAACCGATTTGAATGACATCAACAGAATCCACGCGAATGGGAGGAGAATAGCCAGGCAGGCGCCAATCAGCACCGCGTGCCGGGCGACCAATCCCCAACGGACACCACGTTTCGGGTGGTGGTACCTGATCGGAGTGCCGTCAGACCGTGGCATGCTCTCCTCGGCGATTCTTCCGGCTGACATCCTTAGCTCCTGTTTGCCTCGACCGCGCGCCACGTGCAATCTACTGGTCAATCTATCATGCGTTCGACCTCGGTTGAGCCCCAATCGATCTCCGGGAAACGGGCGTCGAATGGATGAGTTGGCCAACATCATCCATGAACACGGCGTTGAAACATGAATCGTGGGAAGATCACCGCGGAGTCCGGTGGGTCCCGACTTCGACGGCGGTCAGAAGATCGGTGCTCGGATTGACCGCACCATTCGCATCCCATCCGGGCGAGCAATCACTCCCTGTCCGAGCTCCCTGATGAAGCGCCCGGCAGTTCTCCCACCTCGGCCAACCATCTCGGGCATCAATGGCTTTTCACGGTGGCGTCGCAGGACAGTGCGATCAGGACGGGTGCCGGAACGTTCGATTCTTGCAGTGCGCGCAAGTTGTGCAGTCTCGATCTCGCTTTCGAATGAAGAGTCGGGGCATCCAGCCACAATTCCGCGGAGGTCATCGACCGGACTCCGCCTGGCAGAACTCAGTCAATCCATATGGCTCGACGCCCACCACCCACCCAATGCTTCTTCGCACGACCGATAGGGGATCGTTGCCACAAATAATGAGCGCGATACTGAAGGTGTGCCGAAAACATCACAGGAGATGTCGCGACACCAGTATCAGCAGTGAGGCATCCTATGCACCATTGGTCAATCTGAGATCTATCCGTTCTCGTGACGGTCGATCCCGCCTGGGCGCGTGCCACCGAAAGCAATCCATGGACGAAGACCGCTCGCTCGACATGTCGATGTTCCGCGGCGGCGCTGGCAAGAGAGAACCACGGGCGTCGACGCCGCGTGGCGGTCGCCATCGGCGGCCCTCGGGAGCAATCCCCATCGGAGGCGGAACGAGACGCTGACGTCGAGTATCCGTGTCACGCAGTCAATGATCATCCGGTCATCGATGCTGCCCAACGGCGTACCCCATGTCATGGCTCTGTTTGTCGATGGGTCTCGTGCGTATCGATTGCTGCAAATAACCACGCGCACAATTGTGCAGGGTGGCATTGAGCCACGGGCGCATGCCATGCGCCGCTACGAAGGCGGAAGCCAAGGCTCGTCTTATGGGATCTTTGTTGTTCCTGGTTTGAGGAGGGGGATGCCCGCGGCGCAAAGCGGGCAGTCGGGTTGTTCCCAGGTTTCGACGTTGAGGGTTGCGAGCGCGAACAGGGGAACTTCGCCGAAGATCGTGGCGCCGCCACCGCGGTCGACCAGCACCGCGACTGCCACGACCTCAACGGGGTGTTTCGAGAGCGCTGCCAGGGTTTCGCGGATGGAACCGCCGGTGGTGAGAATGTCGTCGACCAAGAGCACGCGCTGTCCGGGTTCGAAGGTCGTTCCCCGCCGGAATTCGCGTTCGTTCTGCCCGTCCGATTTCCGTTCGGCATAAGCCGCCGCAACACCGAGCTGGCGTCCGACTTCAAATGCCAGGATCAACCCGCCGGTGGTCGGCCCGGCAACGACATCGATCTGTGCGTCGCGGAACTTGCCTGCAAATCCACGACAGACCCGCTCGGTCGCTCCGGGCTGGCGCAAGAGATCGAACTTTTCGATGTAGCGGTTGCTATGGCGACCCGACGCAAGCAGAAAGTGCCCTTCTTTGAGCGCTCCAACCGATTTGAGCTCGGCAAGGAGGTCGATTGGTTCGATGTCACCAAGCATCGGGCCCATTCTCCATCACGGGACGAAATAGAAGGCCATGCCAAGGATCACATAGAGCGCAATCAGTTGCGCGCCTTCGAGCCAGTGCGATTCACCGTCAACTGAGATCAGCACCGCGACAAGGATCGCGCTAACGAGTGCGGCCAGCTCGAAACTGGTGAAGACGAGTGTCATCGGCGTGCCGATTACCCAACCGACGAGAACCAAAACAGGAGTAACAAAGAGCGCGATCTGCAGGCCGGATCCGACAGCGATCCCGAGGCTCAGATCCATCTTGTTGTTGGCGGCGACCTGAACCGCGACGAAGTGCTCGGCGATGTTGCCAACAATCGGGATCAACATCACGCCAATGAAGAGCTCCGTCAGACCCCAGCTCTCGGCGGTAGGTTCGATCGCGCCGACCAGCACTTCGCTCATAACCACGATCGCCAGGGTCGAACCGGTCAGCAAAGCGATCGCGATTGGCAGCTTCATGGTGGTCGAGTCGGTTTCGTGAATCTCCGCGGCGGGTCCGGATTTGTCCCTAAGCGTAAACAAGATGTAGAGGGCATACATCACGATCAAGACGATCGCCATGCCGTCGCTCAGATGCTCGATGTCCGCGTCGCTCGGTCCATGTTCCCCGCCGAGCGCAAAGATCGCCGGAATGCAGAGGGCGGCGACCGCGAGCGCCATCATGGTCGCGTTGGCGCCGGCGATCCTGGCGTTGAATGTCTGGGTGCCGTGCTTTAGGCCGCCGATCAGAATCGAAAATCCGAGCACGACCAGGATGTTCCCGATAATCGAGCCGGCAATGCTCGCTTTGACTACCTCGGTCAATCCCTGGCGCAGGGCGACGATCGTGATGATCAGTTCTGCCGCGTTTCCTAGCGTGGCGTTGAGCAATCCGCCGATTTTTGGACCGGTGTAGACGGCGACCTCTTCGGTCGCGCGACCAAGGACAGCCGCGAGCGGGATCATCGCCAGCGCTGAAACGACGAAGACGGTCGAGTGGCCGCCGATGCCGGCGATGTCCATGATGAGCGCGATCGGCGCCAAGATGAGCAATGCGTAGAGGTATTTCACCTGTTTGACTGCCCCCGGATTACGCCTTTAGCGGGACGCCGAATAGGTCGCTAGTACCCGAAACCGTTGAGTCGATAAGAAGGCAACGGTTGCACCGAATACTCGGAATTGGACTTGGCCATCGCGGAGATCATGGCACGGGCGGTATCGATCGAGGTAATGCATGGGATTCCGCGCTCGACCGCCGCCCGCCTGATCTCAAGACCGTCGAGGAATTCCTTGTCGGCTGGACCAGGCGTATTGATCACGCCGTGCACGGTGCCATTCAGGATCACGTCGAGCACGTCGGGTTTTCCGCGGCCGATTCGCTTGGTCGTGAACTGCACCGGCATGCCGGCGCGCTCGATCAACGCGGCGGTACCCTCGGTCGCGAAGAGCTTGAAGCCCTGGCGCACAAGCTGGCCGATCATCTCCAGCGATTCCGATTTGTCCTCATCGGCGAGCGAAACCAGGATGCCGCCGTTCTTCGGTAGGGCGAGCCCGGCGGCGATCAACGCTTTGTAAAAGGCGGAATCGAACGCGACATCGATGCCCATCACCTCGCCGGTCGATTTCATCTCTGGTCCGAGGTTCACCTCGACGCCGCGCAGCTTCGCCATCGAAAAGACAGGCGCCTTGACCGCGATCAATGGTTGTCGTGGCCAGAGTCCTCCTGGGTAGCCCTGATCGGCCAGCGATTTGCCGAGCATGATGTTGGTCGCCAGCTTGACCATCGGCACGCCGGTGACCTTGCTCAAGAACGGCACCGTGCGTGACGAGCGCGGATTGACCTCGAGCACGTAGAGGCGGCCGGCGTGGATCACGTACTGGATGTTGATCAAGCCCATCGCGCCGATGCCAAGTGCAATCCGGGTTGTGTAATCGACCAGCGTTTCGATCTCGGCCGGGTAAAGATTGACGCCAGGGTAAACGGCGAAGGAGTCGCCGGAATGCACGCCGGCGCGTTCGATGTGCTCCATGATCCCTGGGATCAAAACCTCTTTGCCGTCACAGATCGCGTCGACCTCGACCTCCTTGCCCAGCAGGTACTTGTCGACCAGCACCGGGTGGTCGGGCGTCATGCTGGTGGCATTGCGGATGTAACGCGCGAGCTGGTCCTCGTTGTAGACGACCTCCATCGCCCGTCCGCCGAGAACATAGGACGGCCGCACAAGTACCGGATAGCCGATCCGGTCGGCAATTTCGCGCGCATCGTGCAACGACGTCACCGCGGCGCCGTGTGGCTGCGGGATGCCGAGACGGCGCAGGAAGGCCTCGAAGCGTTCGCGGTCCTCGGCGATATCGATCGATTCGCGCGAGCTGCCGATGATCTCGACTCCGAGCGCCGAAAGCGGCTCGGCGAGATTGATCGAGGTCTGACCACCGAATTGCACGATCACCGGCGGCATATCGCCGGTCTCTCCCGCCTCGTGGCGCAGAATCTCGTGGACGCTTTCGGTGTCGAGCGGTTCGAAGTAGAGGCGGTCGGAAGCGTCGAAGTCGGTCGAGACCGTTTCCGGGTTCGAATTGACCATGATCGACGAGACGCCGGCGTCGTGGAGGGCGTGGGCAGCCTGGACGGAGCAGTAGTCGAACTCGATGCCCTGCCCGATACGGATCGGCCCCGAGCCGACGACGAGCGCGCGCTTGCCGCCCATTGGGATCGCCTCGTCTTCTTCCTCGTAGGTTGAGTAGAAGTAGGGCGTCGCGGCTGCGAACTCGCCGGCGCAGGTGTCGACCATTTTGTAGACCGGCGCGATACCGAGCAGATCTCGCAACGCTCGAATGTCGGCACTTGTTCTTCTGGAGAGAGCGGCGATCTGGTTGTCGGAGAAACCGGAGCGTTTTGCCTGCCAGAGGAGATCGCCCTCGAGCGGTTCATCTCCCAGACGGCGTTCCATGGCAACCACATTCTGGAGTTTGCTCAGGAACCAGTGATCGATGTTGCTCAGGTTGTGGATGTGCTCGGCCGAAACGTTTCGGCGTAGAGCAGCGACGATGGCCCAGAGGCGCAAATCGTTTGGGCGCGCGATCAACTCGAGGATCTTCTCGTCAGTCCAGGTCGGATCTTCCCAGCCGATATCTTTGCCGGTCGTTTCAAGCGATCGCACCGCTTTGAGTAGCGCGCCTTCGAAGGAGCGATCGATCGCCATCACCTCACCGGTGGCCTTCATCTGGGTGTTGATCGTGCGGTCGGCTTTGCCGAACTTGTCGAAGGGCCAGCGCGGGATTTTGACAACGCAGTAGTCGAGCGCAGGTTCGAACGCGGAGGTCGTTTTGCCGGTAACGGCGTTGGTCAGTTCATCGAGCCGCTTGCCGATCGCGATCTTAGCCGCAATGCGCGCGATTGGGTAGCCGGTCGCCTTTGAGGCAAGCGCCGACGAGCGGCTGACGCGGGGATTGACCTCGATTACCGAGTAATTGAACGAGCCGGGATCGAGCGCGTACTGGATATTGCAGCCGCCCTCGATCTTGAGCGCCCGGATGATCTTGAGCGCGGAAGTGCGGAGCATCTGGTACTCATGGTCGGAGAGCGTTTGCGACGGAGCGACCACGATGCTGTCGCCCGTATGGACGCCCATCGGATCGAAGTTCTCCATGTTGCAGATCGTGATACAGGTGCCGGCGCTGTCGCGCATCACCTCGTATTCGATCTCCTTCCAACCCGTCAGTGACCGCTCGAGCAGAATCTGATGGATCGGACTGGCGTTCAAACCGCTGGTGACGATTCGCTCGAGATCGTCCGGCGTGTGGGCGACCCCGCCTCCGGTTCCGCCGAGCGTGAATGCCGGGCGGATGACTAGGGGCAACGGCACGATCTTGGCGAAATCGAAGGCTTCTTCGACGGTGCGGACGATCGCGCTCTCGACTGCCGGCTCGCCGATCCGCTCGAGCAGGTCTTTGAAGAGGGCCCGGTCCTCGGCCATTTTGATCGATTCGAGCTGGGTTCCGAGTAACCGCACGCCATACCGGTCGAGGATGCCGAGCTCGGCGACCTGGACAGCGAGGTTCAGGCCGGTTTGGCCGCCGAGTGTCGGCAGCAATCCATCCGGCCGCTCGCGCTGGATCACGCGGCGGATAACTTCGGGGATAAGGGGCTCTATGTAGACGGCGTCGGCGACATCCTCGTCGGTCATGATGGTCGCGGGATTGGAATTGACCAGAATCGTGCGGATTCCCTCTTCGCGGAGCGCACGGCAGGCTTGTGTGCCCGCGTAGTCGAACTCCGCTGCCTGGCCGATGATGATGGGTCCCGAACCGAGAACCAGAACGCTGCGAATCGGAGCCGTTGCCACTTACCGAGACCCTCCGGCGGTTGCCGTGCCTGATTTGTCCGCGATCAACTGCAGGAATTCGTCGAAGAGGTATCCGTTGTCCCACGGACCCGGCGAGGCCTCGGGGTGGAATTGAACCGAGAGCACCGGCAGATCGCGATGGGAGAGGCCCTCGATTGAACCGTCGTTGAGATTGACGAGGGCAACGTTCCAGCCATCTTCAGTCGGGATGGTGCCGTTCGCGACCATGAAGCCGTGGTTCTGAGACGTGATCGAAACGTGACCGCTGCGCAGGTCCTTGACCGGGTGATTGCCACCGCGATGCCCGAACTTGAGTTTGGAAGTATCAGAACCGATCGCCCGAGCCAGGAGCTGGTGACCCAGGCAAATGCCGAAGTATGGGGTGTGGGTTTCGAGCAGACATCGTACGACATCAAGGCCGGCATCGAGATTGGCCGGGTCGCCGGGACCTGGTGATACGACCACGCCATCGGGTTTCAGCGCGGCGATGTCCGCGAAGGGCGTGCCGTAGGGCACGACGGTGACCCGTGCCCCACGTTTGACGAGCGAGCGTATGATGTTGCGCTTGACGCCGCAATCGACCACAACTACGTGCGGTCCGTCGCCGGGAATCGATTCGATCACGTCGCTGGTGACTTCGTCGACCACATTGTGATCGCCGGGCAGGACCGCGGCCTGTGCTCTGGCGACAAGCTCCTCGTCGGTCAGGAGCGCGGCGTTCCGGACGAGGACGGCTTTCATGTCGCCGGCTTCACGGATATGGCGTGTCAGCGAACGGGTGTCGACGCCCGCGATGCCCGGAATGCCGGCCTTGGCGAGGTAGTCGTGGATCGAGCCGGTCGAGCGCCAGTTGCTGGGATCGTCGCAGTTCTCGCGCACGACGAGCCCGGAGATCCAGGGTTGACGCGATTCGTCGTCGTCAACATTGACCCCGTAGTTGCCGATCAACGGGTAGGTCATGCAGACGATCTGACCACGGAACGACGGATCGGTGCAGACCTCTTGATAACCGGTCATGGTCGTGGTGAAAACGGCTTCACCGGAGGCGTCGGCATCGGCACCGAAACCGATTCCGCGGAAAACGCGGCCATCCGCCAATGCCAGGGCCGCGTCATGTGGTGGGTGGTAGCGGGATCGCCGCGGGGTCGTTTCAGGCACTAAATCGAACCTCTCCATCGACGATTGTTGCGGTCGCTCGACCGCGAAGCGTCATGCCCATCAGGGGTGTGTTGTGGCTCTTGGTTTTGAGCTCATCGGGAGTGACGACCCATTCGCGCTCGGGATCGAAGATCACGATATCGGCCGGCGAGCCCAGAAGAAGTGTACCGGTCGGTTTGTTCAACAACCGGCCGGGGACGGTGGCAAAGTGATTGATCATTTCGGTGAGCGACATGTGACCAGCGCGCACCAGTGCGAGGCAGGTCGGCAGGGCAAATTCGAGTCCGCTCAACCCCATCGCCGCGTGCTCGAAGTCAGATTCATCCTTCTCCGGTCTGGCGTGCGGTGCATGGTCGGTCGCGATGATGTCGAAATCGCCGGCAATGAATGCGCGGAGCAATGCGCGTGTATCCGAATCGGTTCTGAGTGGCGGATTCACTTTCGTATTGGGATCCGCCGGACGACCGGGTGCTCCAGCAGGTTCTTTGACGTTGAGCAACGTGCGCTCGCCGGCGACCCAGCGATCTGACATCACCAGGTGGTGCGGCATCACCTCGGCGGTGACGTTCGTGCCTTCAGTCTTCGCGGCTCGGATCAGATCGATGCCGCAGCCGGTGCTGACGTGCAGCACGTGCAGCCAACCGCCCGTAAGGCGGGCGAGCATCAGATCGCGGGCGATGATGATCTCCTCGGCCTCGGCCGGAATACCGGTCAGACCTAATTTGCGTGAGATGTCACCTTCGTTCATGGCGCCAGCCGCGAGCGCCTTGTCTTCACAATGGACCATGATCGGCAGTTTGAGCGACCGGCTGGCTTCAAGCGCGCGGCGCATAACCAGACTGCTGGCGGTCGAGTCGCCGTCGTCGGAAAAACCGATCGCGCCGGCGATCGCAAGCTCCTCGTAATCGACCGTTTCTTGCCCCTGCCGGCCCTGAGAGATGGTGGCGATCGGATACACCCGCACCGAGGCCTCATCCACTATTCGTTCATTAAGCTCAGTCAGGATCTCAACCGAGTCGAGCGCCGGCTTCGTGTTGGGCATGCAGCAGATCGTGGTGAAACCGCCCGCGGCTGCGGCGGCGGTGCCAGTCGCGATCGTTTCCTTGTACTCGAAGCCGGGAACGCGGAGATGGACATGGAGGTCGATCAGTCCGGGAGCGACGATCTGACCCTGCGCATCGATGGAAGGAAGATCGATTTCGGTGCCGGCAGCAACAAACGATTCGATGGTGCCGTCGCGTACGACGACATCGAACTGGGCATCCAGCTTCTGCGCCGGATCGATCACTCGTCCGCCGCGGATCACCAGCGAATTCGCCGGCATCAAGCACACTCCAACTGTATGGGAATCGCGCAAAATAAACGCCCCGCGGTCCGCGCTGGACCTTGAGGCGTGCTGATTGGGATTTGCGTTCGGTTCCGCTCGTGCACCCAACTCTCCATCGCGAGCGATCGCGGAAGTATAGGGTGAAGCGAACGGGACCGTCAATTGAAACTTGGCCAGTCGGGAGGAAGGATTCCGAGAGATCCTGCGCAAACGCTTGATTCGTGCGCTATACTCATTGAACTGACCGAACGTACACCCCGAACGTCCGGCGCGGCCCGCTTTTTCATGTGTTCAGCGCTTGGGCGTTCGACGATCCGTCCTCGAGGGGTGCGGTTCATGGCTACACAAACCAGGTCAAGATCGACGACCAACTCGAAAGGCTCGAAGTCGGTGATCGCACCGACAATCGATGACACCCTGCCGATCGGACGCGGTCTCCGCACAATGAAGCGCGGAATGTCATCCGCCATGTCGGACTGGCGCGCGCCGAGTCAGCTCAGACGAGAGGCGCTGGCGGTCGTGCTGCTGTTGACCTCCGCGCTAAGCGTATGGGTGCTTTGGAGCGGCGAGGATGATGGGCGGCTCGTGCACTGGTGGGCGGTCGCGCTCAACTACGGTTTCGGACTTGGAGCGTTCATCGTTCCGATCCTACTGACGCTCATCGCCTACCGGTTGCTCTTTGTCGGGGATCAGCCGACGCTCTTGTTGCGCCATTATGTCGGTGGCGCGCTCTTTTCGATTTCGAGCGTCGGATTGATCGAGCTCGGGGGAAGAACCCGGGATTCGGGCGCGGGTGGGCGGTTCGGCACGGCCGTCGGAGATGTCGTCCGGGAGATGATCGGACCGGTCGGTGGAGGGTTGATCCTGTTTGTCGGCGGAGCGGTCGGTGTCTTCATGATTACTGGAACCGATGTCAAAACGTTGGCCCGCGATATTCGCTCGCTCTTTCCTCAGCGTCCCGCGTATGCGCCGGAGATCGAGCCCTCGGAAACAGCGGTACAGGCGCTTGATCCCCCCAAACCGGCGCAGCGGGTGATGCCGAACCTGGCTGAAGCGGTGCCGGTATCGCCGCCGGTAATCAACCGGCCTCGACACGAACCAAGACCCGCGGGCACACCCCCAAAAGTCGAGAAGCGGCAGGCAGTGCCCGTGAGAGCGGGCGAGCCGATGCCGCTGCCGGACGTGGGCCGGCTCGCGCTCTATGACGGCGTCAAGCTCGACGAGGGCGAGCTCACGGGCAGGGCCCGCCGGATTGAGGAAACGCTGGCGAGCTTCAAGGTCGAGGCACGGGTTCGCGAGATCAATCCCGGTCCGGCCGTGACACAGTACACACTGGAGCCGGGCGTCGGGATCAAGGTGCGGCGGATCACCGAGCTCCAAAACGATCTGGCGCTATCGCTGGCCGCGCCGAGCATCCGAATCGAGGCGCCGGTGCCTGGCATGGCTCGAGTCGGAATCGAAATTCCGAACGCAAAAGTTTCGACGGTTGGTCTGCGCGAAACACTCGAGTCGGAACCGTTCACGAGCGGCAAGCAGAAACTGCCGATCCCGCTGGGGCGCGATGTTAACGGGCGGTATGTGGTTCACGATCTGACCAAGATGCCGCATCTCTTGATCGCGGGCGCGACCGGCTCCGGCAAAAGCGTCTGCTTGACGACGATCATTTCGACGTTCCTGCTGACTCGAGGTCCCGATCAGCTCAAGATGCTGATGATCGATCCGAAGATGGTCGAGTTGACCGGTTACAACGGGGTGCCGCATCTGCAGTGCCCAGTCGTGACCGAAATGGACAAGGTTGTCAGCGCACTGCGACTTGTGCTGCAGGAGATGGAACGGCGGTACACGCTCTTTTCCAAGTTGGGCGTGCGCAATCTCGACGGTTACCGGATGAAGGTCGCCGATGAAACGAATCCCGAGGTCATCCCGTATCTGGTTGTGATCATCGACGAGCTTGCGGACCTGATGATGACCGCGCCGGAAGATGTCGAGGGTTTGCTCTGCCGGCTGGCGCAAATGGGGCGGGCCTCGGGCATCCATTTGATCATTGCGACCCAGCGGCCGTCGGTTGACGTGCTCACCGGTCTGATCAAGGCGAATGTGCCGGCCCGGATCGCGTTCGCGGTTACGTCCTTGACCGACAGTCGCGTGGTGCTCGATCTACCCGGAGCGGAGCGCTTACTGGGTCGCGGGGACATGCTTTTTCTGCCGCCGGACGCGCCCAAACCTGTTCGCGTGCAGGGTGCGTTCATCGAGGACAAAGATGTTCAGTATGTCGTGAATCACTGGCATCAAATCGCACCGATTCCTCAGTATGCGCAGGAATGGATCAATCTCCAGAGCAGCAGTAGTCCCGGGTTCGAGGACGACGGGGAAGAGGATGCGCTGATGGAGCAGGCAAAGGAGATCGTGCGCCAGCAGGGCACTGCTTCGGCATCGATGCTCCAGCGGCGGCTCCGCATTGGCTACAACAGGGCCGCCAGGCTGATCGAGCAGATGGAAGATGAAGGGATGATCGGGCCGGCAGACGGCGTTCGGGGGCGTCCCGTGCTCGACGGCGATTACTAACCCAAATTCGCTCTGACCGTGGCCGGCGGCGTACAATAGAACAGGTGTGCAAGATGCCGCCACCTGTCCAGAATCGCGTCGAGCGTCAGGAATCCGAGTGAGCTCCAGAGGATCGAAAGTCACCGCGCAACCGGTTGTTCGCCTCATCGACGAGCTCGGAAAGTTGCCTGGAATCGGACCCAAGTCAGCCTCACGCCTTGCATTCCACATTCTTCGAGGTCAACGCGAAGAGGCGACCGCGCTGGCGGAAGCGATCCTCGAAGTCAAAGAGAAGATCCGGCTCTGTTCGATTTGCTTCAATATCACGGAGCAGGTGCCCTGCCAGATTTGCTCGGATCCCGAGCGCGGCAAAGCGATCTGCGTGGTCGAGGAACCGCTCGATGTGGTGGCGCTCGATCGAACTGGACAGTTTCACGGCAAATATCATGTATTGCACGGATCGATCTCGCCGATCGAAGGTGTCGGACCGGATCAACTCAAGATTCGAGAACTGCTGATTCGTGTGCGGGACGAGCAACCCGACGAAGTCATTCTGGCGACTAACCTCGATCTCCCAGGAGAGGCGACGGCAACCTATTTGCATAAATTGCTCGTGCCGCTTGGAGTGACCGTCACCCGGCCGGCGAGCGGGCTTCCGGTTGGCGGCGATCTCGAATATGCCGACGAAATGACGCTTGGTCGCGCGCTTCTTGGGAGACGTGCGATTTAACAAAAGTATGACGAGGTGGCTTCTGACTGATTGTTTCCCGTCGCCTATAGGGATAGAATCAACGGGAATGAGCACTGTACGGTCGAGTGAGTTATCCGCAACGGACCAGGTCGCGCGCGCTCAGCGGCGGCTGGCCGGTTTGCGGCGCCCTTCGGATGATGCGGAGTCAGAGTTTCCTAGAATCATCGACTCTTCTTCGACAGATCGGGTGCACGAAGCAATTCAAGACCGCTTCGAGCTGTCTGTGCGCTCGGTGCGTATTCTCGATCTCGCTCGCCTTGCCAGGATGTCGACGATCCACCGGCTGAACCAGCCCGAAATCGAGCTGGCAGGTTATTCGGCGACGAGGTCAGCGATCGGAGCGATGACACCGGGTGGTGGGTCCCGACCGCGCATCTTTGTCGCCTCGGTGGAAGACAGGATTGTCGGCTTCGCTCACTTTCAACCGACGTTTGCGGATCGCCGCTGGCATGCTATTGCCCTCGGCACCGGTACTGGCGTTTACGACGCTGGTCCGGTCGAAGATTCGCTCTTGCGACATGGAATCACCGCCGCCGGATTGCGAGGCGTGAAGCGGCTCTTTGCACGGATTGAGAGTGGAACCGATCTCGTAAGTAGTTTTGGGCGGCTTGGGTTCGCGCCGTACGCGACCGAAACCATTTTTGTCACCGAATCGGCGATGAATCTTGGGCAGTCGGTTCCGGTTCGCCGTCAGGAACAAACTGACACATGGGCGATCCACCAGCTTTACAACGCAACCGTGCCCAAAACCGTGCAGTACGCGGAGGCGTTGACGAGCCATCGTTGGGATTTGCGCGGCACCGACGAGCTGGCGCGCAGTTCGCGCAGATTGGGATGGCTGGTTGACGACGGCCATGCTGTTGCGGCGTACGGTCGCGTCTCCTGCGGAAAGCGCGCGCACGCGATCGAGCTGCTTTATCTGCCGGAGCGCACCGACGCATTGGGCGGGCTCATCGATTCGATCATTCATGAGCTCAAAACGAGCTCGCATGTCAAGCGGATCTACTGCACGCTGCGCGGATATCAGGCAGAAGCGGCAAAGGAGTTCGAATCGCGCGGATTCGAGCCGGTTCTGGAACAGGATTTGCACGTGAAGTACACGACTGCGACGGCACGCGCGCTTCAGGCGGAGCCAATATTACTCAACAGTGACGTAATCGAGCGGTTGCCGAAGCGGGTGCCCTCCTTTCTGAACCAGAAGCATCAGGACGAAGCAGCTAACCAAACGTGATGAGTTCCCTGGGAGGGAGATATTGCAGACGACGAGCCCGTTGACGAACGTATGGACAACGCCTGCCGACCATCTTCTCGGCAGCATCGCCAGGAGTGCCGATTGACCACCACAGCACCGATCGCCCCGCCAGTGCCTGTACGCCGTGATTACGAGCGCGAAATCACCGACAACCTTGCCGATCTGCTCGCCGTCCTGCCGCCGGACATTTCGGCCGCGGTTGAACGTGTCCGGGCGGAAACGCATCAAGGTGGACTCATCGAGATCGTCATGGATCTCGGCCGCCAACCGGAAGCGCGGTTTCAGGACGATGAGGTGGTGCTTTCGGACGAGGATGTCACGCGCGACGATCTTGCCTATGTCGCGGATCGCATCGGGGATTTCGGGGAGGACAACCGGGCCGGGATCGAGCGCACGCTGCACCGGATCTCGGCGATGCGCAACCGCACCGGCGACATCGTCGGCCTTACGTGCCGTATCGGGCGGGCCGTTTATGGAACGATCGCGATCATCCAGGATTTGGTCGAGTCAGGCGAGAGCATCTTGCTGCTCGGCCGCCCCGGTGTCGGCAAAACCACCATGTTGCGCGAGATCGCGCGAGTGCTGGCGGATGATCTGCACAAGCGAGTTGTGATCGTCGACACCAGTAACGAAATCGCGGGCGACGGAGACATCCCACATCCCGCGATCGGGCGCGCCCGGCGAATGCAGGTGCGAACCCCGACCGCGCAGCATGCCGTGATGATCGAGGCAGTCGAGAACCATATGCCGGAAGTGATCGTGATCGACGAGATCGGCACCGAGCTGGAATCGATGGCGGCGCGCACAATCGCCGAGCGCGGCGTGCAGCTCATCGGGACGGCTCACGGCAACACACTCGAGAATCTGATGATGAACCCGACCCTGTCGGATCTCATCGGCGGCATTCAGTCGGTCACGCTTTCCGACGAGGAGGCTCGCCGGCGCGGAACGCAAAAGTCGATCCTAGAACGTAAGGCCCCGCCGACCTTCACCGTGATGGTTGAGATCGTAAGCCGCGACGAGGTGGCGGTTCATCGCGATGTCGCCGCCACCGTCGATGCCATCCTTCGCAGCGCGCCGATCCGAGCGGAGAATAGGCAACGACACGATAGCGGTGAGGTCGTCATCCGCAAGGAAGAGGACGCCCGCCGCGATCCGACATTGGGACCGCGATCGCCGAGCGGACCGGGCGCGATGTCCGGACCACGGGAGATCGTCGATATCACATCTCGGCAATCGCCGCGGAATCTGGTCCCGGTCGAGCCGCGGATCGAAGAACGGATCGCCGAGGATCCGCGCTCCGTCACGCCCGCGCCATTTTCGTTGCGTGGACGGGGTACTGAGTCCAAGCCGCTTCGGATTTATCCCTTCGGTGTCAGTCGAAACCGTCTCGATGCAACCATTTCGCAGCTCAACGCCCCTGCCGTGATCGTGCGCGATATTCGCGAAGCGGATCTCGTGGTGACACTCAAGAATTACTTCCGTCGAAAGCCGCAACCGATCCGCGAAGCGGAAGCACGGGGCATCGCGGTCTACGTCTTGCGCTCGAACACGGGTATCCAGATGGAGGGGGTACTGTCCTCGCTGCTGCCGCACGCGGTCAGACGGGCCGCGCCGCCACCTGAAAATGGAGCCGCCAACGAGCGGGTCGAAGGTCCGCAACTTACAAATGCGCTGGAGGAGGCGGAGAAGGCGATCGGCGCGGTGATGGAGGGCGCTCCTCCCATCTCCTTGATGCCGCAGGGGTCCTACGTGCGCAAGCTGCAACATCAACTTGCCGACCGCTATAACCTGGGGTCCCGAAGCAAGGGCAGGGAACCGAACCGTCGT
The DNA here is from genome assembly GCA_964371945.1 of uncultured Sphaerobacteraceae bacterium. GTDB lineage: Bacteria > Chloroflexota > Chloroflexia > Thermomicrobiales > UBA6265 > CAYJPA01. The sequence continues at coordinate 46,694 of CAYJPA010000009.1, forward strand.
GTCGAGATTTACCGGCAGGGGCTGCAGTAGCACGATGGCTGGCTGGTTCGTCACCTTCGAGGGCCCGGAAGGCGCGGGCAAGAGCACGCAGATCCGGCTCCTGGCCGATCACCTCCGCTCACAGGGCCAGAGCGTCGTCGCTACACGAGAACCGGGCGGAACCGCCATCGGAGAGCAGATCCGTTCGATCCTGTTGAGTCGAGACTCGGGTGCAATGGCGCCGGAAACGGAAGCATTGCTCCATACTGCTGCCCGAGCGCAGCACGTTGTAGAGGTAATCCGACCGGCTCTCGACCGAGTCGATGTCGTGCTTTGCGACCGCTTCGTGGAGTCGACACTTGCTTATCAGGGCGGTGGTCGCGGACTTCCGATTGATCAGCTGCGCGAGCTCCAGCAGCTGGCGACCGGCGGCCTCGCGCCGGACCTGAAGGTGCTGTTGGACCTGGATGTCGATGTCGGATTAGGTCGAAGGCGCAGAGAGATTGGCTCGGCAAATCGAATGGACGACGAGGAGCTGGCGTTCCACCGCCGTGTTCGAGATGCGTACCGCACGATGGCGGTCGAAGATCCGGCTGGCTGGGTGGTGATCGATGGTGACCAATCAGTCGGCGTAGTTGCGGCGGCGATCAATGAAGCGGTCTCGAGTGCCCTTGCGCGCGCGGGATTTGATCTCGAGATTCGCGCCCCGGTGAAGTCGTGATCTCGCCTGGAGCGAGCACATGAAGCTCGTTATTTCGATCGTTAGTACCGGCGACCTGGACGAACTGTTGCGCCGCATGGCTGCAAAGGGGTACCGTGCTACCGTTGTCGATCAGCGAGGCGGCTTTCTGCGACAGGGAAACGTTACACTACTGATCGGCGTTCAAGCAGCGTTGGTTGCCGACGTGTTGAAGCTGATCAACGGTTGTTGTCGCACTCGCCAGTCACTTGTCAATCCCGCGATGCCGATGGTCGAGCCAGGGGAGTTTTTCATCTCGCAACCTATGGAGACCATTGAGGGCGGGGCGATTTGCTTCGTGCTCAATATCGAACGATACGAACGAATCGCGTAAGCACGATCACCCCGCACGCGAAATGCCCAGGTTCACGGAGTGCACCCAATGGAAGCAGTTGTCGCGCGTGGAATACAGGTGTTGTTGGCCCTTGGGGGCGCATATCTGGTTGCGCTGTGGTTTGTCCTCATCGTTTGGACATTCAGAGATATCGAAACACGAAGCCGGAACGTCATCACGCAGGTCTTTTCGACATTGTTGGCGGTCCTCTTCTTCATACCGGGCACACTCCTCTATCTGATTCTGCGTCCGAAAGAGACGCTGGACGCCGCGTTTCAGCGTTCGCTCGAAGAGGAATATCTCCTGCAGGACCTTGAAGAGCTACCGCTTTGTCGATCGTGCCAGCATTACGTCGACGACGATTACATGATTTGCCCGCATTGCCAGACTCAATTGCGCGATGCCTGTACGGCGTGCTCGAGACTGGTCGATCTGCGCTGGACCGTATGCCCGTATTGCGGCTCCGAGCAGGAGCGTTCCAAGGACGAGGAGCTCGAGAAGGTGCCTGAGGTGGCGGCCCGTTGGGCAGCACCGATTGCGCTTCGCCGCCGGATCCTGCGTCAGCTTCCTGCCGGGGCTCCTCTGGAAGGCGCTTCGGTACGAGAATCCGATTCGCGGCCCGCCGCGTTCACCGCGCTCAGTCCAGGAGCAACGCAACCACCTCCGCCCGTGCGGCTGTTCGATCGCAAGAAAACGCGCGAGGCGTCCCGGCTCAATGGCTACCGGCGTCCCACGATGCTCAACAGCAGCGGCTTGATGTCAGGCGGCGGCTCGCTGGTTGACCGCTTTGGCCGGACGCTCGATGCAAATCACCACGATGCCGGTTCGAACGGTCGCGAAGGACTGGGGACCGTCGAGCGAGAGGGTTCCAGAGTTCCGGTTTCGAGCAAAGAGACCGGCGATTAGGTCGCCCTCCTTGTTCCGCAACCATGAATCGGCCTGGCCGGAATTCGTAGGGATGTCCGCTTATCCGCGCGTTGGGGCTGAGCGGAGAGAAGGAACGGCATCGGGGCGGATTCGGAAGTTGAATTTCGAGCGGAAGGCATCGTAAAAGTTGGTGCCGCCGATCGAAATGAGCTTGAACGCGTGCTTGCCGCGAATCACCCGAACGACGTCGCTGAACTGCAGATCATGGACGAGACGGCCGTCCAGGATCAGCGATGCCTCGTGCTTGTTCGCCAGCAACAATTCGATCGCGACCGATTCCGCGGCGACGAAGGGCGTTCTGATCGGGGAGTGGCACGAGATTGGAACGATTGCGAATCCGCGCACGCCCGCGGTCAGGATCGGGCCGCCGGCCGCCATGCAGTAAGCCGTGCTGCCGCGCGGGGTCGCGACGATCATGCCGTCACCGGGATATGTGTTGACATAATAACCGTCGATGTAGACCTCGACATCGATCATGCGCACACCCCCGCGAATCACGACATCGTTGATCGCCCACCCCTGGTCGAGCAAAACGCCGTTGCGCTCGACCGCGGCGGCGAGCGTTGAGCTTTCTTCGACCTCGAACCGTCCTTCGATGAGCGCCAGCACGGCCAGCTCCCAATTGCTCCGTTCGACCAGCGCCAGGAAACCGACCTTGCCGAAATTGATGCCAAGCAGTGGAATGTCGGGGTATGTGTTGGCGGCGCGCATCATCAGGCCGTCGCCGCCGAGGACGATGATCGCGTCGACCTCGGTGCGATCGTTCGTTTGGAGATCCGACTCGAGCAGAACGGTGCAGCCACGTTCAACCAGCCAGGCTTCGATTTCTGGGGCGAGGGCTGTCGCTTCGTCTTTGCTGTGCGCGGCAACGAGTCCGATCGTATTGATCGACTTCAAGGCGGCCGTAGTCGCAGGTGAAAACGTTCGAGGAATCATGAAACCATGGCTCCCTCCGCTGGGTCGGCCCAGTGAGGTGTGAGGTACGAAGCCGCGTCACGTTCGGCGCGGAACCGGTAGAGAACGGCGGGACGATGGCTCCCGTCCCGCCGTTTTTCTCCGGTCGGGCTGAGAATACCCGACGCGATCATCCGGCGACGGAAGTTCCGCTTGTCGAGATCATGCCCGAGAATGGTTTCGTACGCATTTTGGAGCTCCGTCAACGTAAAGTGAGCTGGAAGCAGGTGAAAGGCGATGTTGGTATAGCCCAGCTTCGCTCTCAACCGGACCACGGCGTAGTCGACCACCATCTGGTCGGCCCCGCTGAGACTCTCCTGCCGCCCGGCAGATTGCCAGGTGACATCCGAGGTCGATGCCGGTTGAGCTTCGGAACAAATCAGCGCGATATAGCTCACAATGATCGACCATTGATCGTCATTTTCGAGCACGCTCAACGTGTAGAGCTGCTCGAGGTATTGCTCATCGATCGAGGTTGCCGTACGAACGATTCGACGCGCCGCCGCATCGAGCGACTCCGCGACTTCAGGGAGATCTCTCGGCAGTCCGTATTGTTCTGGTTTGTTGTGAATCGCAACCAGGAGATCGCCACTGGTGAGGGTGAAAAGCACGACCCGCACGTCGACGGCGGGATCCGTCGCGTAGCCGGCGACTGCTGCGCGTTCGATTGTCGAACGATCCGCCCGCGACATCATCTGCTGGAAATCCTCTGCCGGGTCGCACCTGTTCATTGTCAGCGAGTGTACGTGAGGAGCGGAAGGCAGACAAAGAAGACGGGCGGTTGATCGCCGGGAACTCATTCCATGTGGGGTCGCTTGAGCCGGGCGCTAGGCGGCGTTCAGGGTGTCTTCGGCGTACCAGATCGCATCGGCGACAGACATCTGCGTGAGGACCACGTGGCGCACGACGCCGTCTTTGTCGATGAAGAGGTGAGTCGGAAAGTTATAGATCGGATATGCCTCGCCGGTGGCCATTCGGAATTGATCCGAATAGACCGGAAACGAGACTTTGCTCTGAGCGGCGTAGAGGGTGGCATCAAGCTCAGGCTCGCCAAGACTCACCGCCAGCAAAACGATTCCTTTCGAGGCAAGTTGTTGATAGGCCGTCTCGATGTCCGGCATTTCCGAGCGACAGGGCGCACACCAGGAGCCCCAAAAGTTCAACCAAACAGCTTGTCCACGCAACGACGAGAGGGAGACTTCCAGTCCTAGCATTTCGTTGGTCACCGTGATATCCGGGGCGATCTCGCCGGCGCGAGGAAGCAATTTCTGATTTACGCCGCCCTGGCCCAGGTCGCCAAGTCCCTGCCTGCCGGCGAGCAACCAGGCCGCGAGCACGATTGCCAGTGCCAGTCCGATGCTGGTGAAAGCACGCGCATTTTTGTGCTTTGGCGAGGTTCGCGGTGTTGACGGATTGGTCTCGTCGACCTGTTCCACGTTACTAGACCCCACCATACGCGTGCAGTCCACCGAAGAAGTAATTGCCGTAGTAGGTGAACATCACGGCCCCGAATCCGAACAAGAGCACCACCGCACTTCGCCTGCCGCGCCAGCCGCGCAACGTGCGTGTGTGTAGATAAACGCCATAGACCAGCCAGGTGAAGAGCGCGGCGGTTTCTTTTGGGTCCCACGACCAGTACGATCCCCAGGCCTGATGCGCCCAAACTGAACCAAGGATCAAGACCAGGGCCAGAAGCGGAAACCCGAATGTCACAGAACGATACCCAATATCGTCGAGCATCTCGGGACTGGGGAGCCAACTGATCTTCTTCCTGCTGGCGATCAAGTAGAGAAACGCGGACGCGAATGAGACCGCGAATGTCGCATACGCCAGAATCGCGCTCGAAACATGGGCAGTCATCAACGGTCGATTTTGGAGCGCGGGGTTGAGCGCATCCACTTCTCGCATGTGGGCCGGAAGCGACCAGATGTAGAGCGACATCACGAACGCGACGGAAATCACGATCGCCCCGAGCTGCTTGACGCCGTACATTCGCTCGAAGAGCAGGTAAATCAGTCCCACCGCGAAGATGAACGCCAGCGAGAACTCATACATATTGCTGTATGGACCGCGCTCTGAAACGATCGTACGGAAGAGAACCGCCAATCCGGCAAAAAAGACCCCGAACCAGCCGAGCATCGTGCCGAACCGCGCCGCGCTGTTCGGCCCCGGTATGTACTCGGCCGTGGACGATGTGAACATCGCGCCATCCGGTGTCGCCAGGGCAGACTGTTTCAGTCGAAACCGGCCAGCAGCAAACGCGAGATACGCGAGAGTGGAAAAACCAAACGAGATTGAGGCCGCGCTGAAGCAGTAGAACGAGAGTTTGACTAGACTTTCCATTGGCGCTTTTCCGTTCCTATCGTAGGTCTAACATCCTGGAGCACATTGAGCGGACTACGTTGCGGCAGCAGGCAGCGCTGCTGATTGCTCCTCGCTGGAGTCATCGCCCGCTGCAATCTGTCGCTGTCTGATGAGTGGGCGAGCACTGAGCGATTCACCTAAGTCTTCCATCAACCGGTAAAAATCTCGCTGACCCGACCAATCGCGCTTTGCCATCGGCGCGAAGTATGCGGAGGCGCCATCGGCGCCGTTGGATGCGGGAGCAATAATGCCGCGAATCTTCCTGTGCGGAAAATAGAAGACGATAGCAAGCCCGCCGACGAGCAGAAATGACGCGGTCCAGAAGATCGGGATGCCCGGGTTTTTTCCTACTTGCAGAAGAGTGTACTGGCGCTCGCGGACGAACTGAACGTTGATTCCGTTCAGATTGACCCTATCGCCTTGCGTCACGACCGCGCTCGGCGGCATCACATCGCCGGCGATGTCATAGGGGCGGACCTGGATAAACATCTGTCCGCTCGCCAGGTTGAGCGTGTCCTGTTCCGGATTGCTGGTTGGATTCGTATCGGGTCCGATGACATGGACCGAAGCGTTCGCGATCGGCAGGTCCAATATGCCGGCCGGGGCTTCGGGATTGAGCTTCGATTGGAAGATGCCAAGGGGAATCGAGTCGCTGAAGAGCTCGCGGCCCTCGCTGTCGGTTATCCGCAACGCAACCGCCTGGCCGAATCCGCTTTGGTAGAAGGTGATCCCGTCGTATGAAATTGGATGATTGACGGTGATCGAGCCGGTTTTGACCTGTTCACCATCTTTGTAGATCACGAGATCGCTTTGATACTCGCTGGGCGTGCCGTTATCGCGATAAATGTCGCGGAAATCAGTCAGGCCGACCGAGAGACCGGTGCCATGCATAACGTCGCGCACCGAACCTTCTGGAACCGCGAACTCCATCTCGCGGAAGCCATAGCGGGCGCCGACAATTCCGCCGGCGAGGATGAGAATCAGCGCGAGGTGGAACGGAAAGGTTCCGAACTTCGAGTACCGATATCGATCCGCGTAGACATGGACTTCTCCGTTGCGCTTGGTCGTCAGAACGCGATAACCGCGCCGGCGGAACATCGATTCCGCGGCCGCGACGGATTTGTCAGGAGCGATTTCCACGTCGAGCTGGGCGTTGATCTCTGCATTCCGGATGAACCCATAACTGGTCGTGATGGTCGGATGCGCGATCGCTCGCCAAATGCCCGGTACCCGGTTGATCGTGCAGATCGCGATCGCCACCGAGATCAGCGTCAGCAGAAAGACGAACGACAGGGAATGGAAAACATCCCAGTCGTACCAGCGATCGACGATCGATCTGGTCGCGGGAACGTGTACAGCGATCCATTCTGGAACCGAGCTCCCTCGTAGGGTGCCGGCCAGGACCATGAGCAAGAGCACGACGATCTCATACACGGCGGCCCGAACCGAACAGAAAAAGCGCCAAACCCGGTCGACGACGATCTCGGGGATTGAGCGACGCGCGATATTCGATTGTGCCGCCGCTTGAACCATCGATTACCCACGTGACCACGAGAAGGGCCGTCTAGATTTGCGGTTCCCATGGAGTCCAGGGGGCTGCCGCGACCAACCGGGTGAAGAACTGTTGATAAATCCCGAGTACCATGAGCAGCCCGATTGCCAGCATAACCGCGCCGCTGCCGCTTTTGATTGCTTCCAGGTGCGGACTGAGGCTCTTGAGGATACCAGACGCTCCTCCGAAGAACGCCACCATCAAGAATGGAATGGCCAGGCCGGCCGAATAAACGGCAAGCAAAAACGCCGATTGCGTCACGCTGGCCTCCCCGGCCGCCATGGTCAGGATCGCTCCCAGAATCGGACCCGCGCAAGGCGACCAGCCCGCGGCGAAGGTTACCCCGACGACAAAGGATGTAAGCAGCTTGCCATTCGAAGTCGTGGCAATCTGCAATCGACGTTCTTGGTTCAATCCGGGGATTCGGATGAGCCCGATTTGGTGAAGCCCAAACAGTGCAATCATGACGCCGCCGGCGCGGACGAGCAGGGTTCGATTCGACGAAACGACGGAAGCGGCGGAAACAAGACTTCCGGCTGCGCCAAATGCCACTCCAATCAACACAAAGACCACGGAGAAACCAGCGACGTAGGCAGACGCCTGGACCAGAAGCTGCTGGCGCCGTGTGGTCAAATCGCCAGGATCGGCGGTTCCCGCCAGATGGGCCAAATACAGTGGCAGCAAGGGGAGCACACACGGCGAGGTAATCGAAAGTGTCCCGGCGACAAAAGCAGCAATGACCGAGACGTCTGGTGTCATGACCGAAACCTACCATTGCCTTCAAAACGACGTCAATTCACCACCACGCCGGACGGGTAAGAGTGCCCGACCATCATGGTAAAATTCGACATAATGATGCGCTGTGAGTCCCCAACATGACCAACCCCCGCCGCGAGCATGTCTACCGCACCGAAGCGATCGTGATCGGGCGTCTTGACCTTGGCGAGACCGATCGCATCCTCACGCTCTATTCACCGCACCACGGAAAATTGAAGGCAGTGGCGAAGGGGATTCGCCGGCCGAAGAGCCGGTTGGCGCCCCACCTGGAGCTGTTGTGCCAGACTCGGCTCATGCTCGCAAAGGGGCGAGATCTCGATATCGTGACCAGCGCCGAGATGATCGACGGCCACTGGCAATTGCGCACGGATCTCGATGCGTTCGGGCACGCCTCATATCTTGCTGAATTGCTCAACCAGCTCACCGAGGATCGACAGGAGAATGCCGCCGCATTCGATGTGTTAATGCGCTCTCTGCGACTGCTCGCCGAAGGGGTAAGCCCGTATTCCGTCACACGGCACTACGAGTTGGCATTGTTGTCGATTCTCGGCTTTCGCCCTCAGCTTTTTCAGTGCGTGCGCTGCGAAACCGAGATCGCCCCGGGCCAGAACTCGTTCAGCGCACGCCTCGGTGGCATGCTTTGTCCGAACTGCAGATCTGCCGACGCTGGAGCACCTGTGCTCTCTATCAATGCGCAGAAGTATCTGAGGGTGCTCGATCGGTCGGGCATGGGCGCAACCGTGCGGCTCGAGCTCGATGCCGCGACCGCGGCGGAAATCGAGCGCGCGCTCTCGGGCTATGCCCGGCATCATGCCGAGCGAGAGGCGCGCAGCCTTGGGGTCATCAAATCAATCCGCGAGTGGAGTCCAGATTACGAGGCGCGGTAACCGCGCCGCATCGAGTTACAGATCCACGAAATAGGTTTGACAGGCTTTGTCGAGCAGCGCCGGCGTCAGCGCCGGCGGAATGTTGTGATACCGGGCGATACCCTGAAGCGTTCGCAGGATATCGCGTGGATGGACCGAGCGCAGTTCTCGCTTCGGCTTCACATAGTATTCGCGCAGCAGATAAACCAGCCCGTTTTGATCGAACGGGATGTTGAGCGACTCACATTGCCGCCGGAAAATCTCGCGGAATGCCTCGACGGATGGATTGGTGACGTAGAGCTTGTTCTGAATACGGCGCAGGAACGCTTCGTCGACCAGATCCTTCGGCGCCATGTTGGTTGAGAAGACGATCAGCTGATCGAACGGAATCTCAACTTTTTTGCCGGTATGGAGCGTCAGGAAGTCGATCCGCTTTTCCAGTGGCACAATCCAGCGGTTGAGGAGTTGCCGCGGCGAAACCTGCTGGCGGCCAAAGTCGTCGATCAGCAGCATTCCGCCGTTGGCTTTGACCTGGAGCGGCGATTCGTAAATTCTCGCAAATTTGTCATAGACGAGGTCGAGGCCCTCGAGCGTAAGCTCGCCACCGGTGATGACCGCCGGTCGTTTGCACATGACGAAGCGCCGGTCGAAGTCCGGGCGGCCAGTCAGCGTAACCGGCTCATGGTTGTGCAAATCGAGTACCTTGATGATCTGTCCATCGACGGTAAAGGCATACGGAATCAACACGTGCCCGCCTAGCAGCGGGACGATATGCTCCGCGAGCATCGTCTTGCCGTTTCCTGGAGGTCCGAAGAGGAAGAGCGACCGCCCGGTGTTGACCGCCTGACCCATCGAATCGATGACCGAGTCTTCCAGCACGAGATCCGCCATAGCCTCTCGGACCTCCACTGGTCCAACGCGGACATCGGAGATCGCTTGCTGCTTGATGACCGCCTTGTATTGGTCGAGGGTGACCGGTGCGGGACCAACATAGGTCGTTCGTTCGAGCGTCTGGTGGACGCGAACCACGCCTTTCGGCGTAATCGAGTACTGGTAGGCCTGCTCGCCGAAACCGTTGCTGCCGGAAACTTCAATGAGCTCTTCCCGCTTCAACGCCATGAGCGCTTTGTCGACCACGTTGTAGAACGGAAGGCACATCTCATCCGCGATGGTCTGGGCGGTGATTTGATTATTGAAATAGATGAATTTAAGCGCTAGATCGGCAATTGCGGCTAGCTCGAGCCCCGTTTGTTCGACCGAGCTTGGCTCACGCGCCGCAACCGCGGCTGCAGGCGACTCAGCACGCTCCATGAGGCCTGTTGCCATCGAAGGTTTCCGCTCCTGATGAAGATCGGGTGATCGAGAACCGACGCCGGGACGGGGCGAGCCGGGTCCAAAGCGACGAACCGTCCCCACATCGACGGCGCCGCCTCCCAGTTGAAGCAAGCTTATCCGGCATAATGCGGCGTCTCTATAGGGCCATGGTACCGAACAGAACGGCCGAATCGACGGCTATTCGGTGACCGGTGGCAGCTTCGATGAGGAAATCGGCTTTCTTGCTTTCGAGGACCTGTTTGCAGCCGTCTTCACGGTGGTTGGTGGAGATTGAGCTGTACCTAAATCGGGGCGATTGGATTCCGTTTTGGCAATCGCCTGATTACGACGCCATTGTTCTATGTTCGCGTGGTGCCCGCTCAGCAAAATCTCCGGGACGTCATGACCGCGAAACTCGACCGGACGCGTGTAGTGTGGATATTCCAACAAACCAGAGTTGAACGACTCGTCGCCAATGGAGGCAGCATCGATGACGCCCGGCGCTAAACGAGACACCGCATCGATCACGACCATTGCCGGGAGCTCGCCGCCGGTGAGAACGTAGTCCCCGATCGAGAGCTCGTCACAACCGAGAATACGACGAACACGATCGTCGACACCCTCGTAATGCCCACAGATCAGCGCAATTCGCCTCTGATGTGAAAGTTCGTGGGCGACTGATTGCGTGAAGCGGATACCACTGGCCGCGAGCAGGAAAATCCGCGTTTCCGCGAGGTGAGGGCCAAGGACGGCTTCAACCGCTTCCACAATCGGCGGAGCCTTCATCACCATTCCGGCGCCACCGCCATACGGCGTATCGTCGGCAGTCCGATGGCGATCGTGCGTCCAGTCCCTGATGTCATGGATCGCGATTTCGATGAGTTCGCGGTCCTGCGCGCGTTGAATGATGCTCTCGGAAAGTGGTCCGGTGAACATCGCCGGGAATAGCGTAAAGACATCGAACCGAATGGGCCCGTCCGTTTCCCCGGTCACGTTGATCGCTCCAGCAAAGAGAGCAATTGGGGAGCGATGCCGTCAAGCGAATTGACCGTCAAGGTGGGAACAGTCGCCGGCTTCGCGCTGCCGCCGTGATCCAGCCAAACCGTGCTCAAACCGGCTCTGGCGGCCCCGTCGACATCGAATCTGGCGGAGTCGCCGATGTGCAGGCTCCGTTTCGGGTCGGCGCCAAGGGCGGCAAGCGTTTGCCAGTAGAGCTCTGGCCGTGACTTGTAGTAGCCGGCCGCGGCCGAGGTCATGACGATCCTAAACGAGCTCAGCAGCCCGAGCCGATCGAGCGCCCACTCCAGAAATGGATGGTGAACGGCACTTGAAATCACTCCAAGTGCAATGCCCCGATCCGCGAGCTCGTGCACCGTCTCGAGTGCCCAGGGAACCGCATGGATGCCTCCTAAAGCTGAAGACATTACATCACGCACGCCTCGCTCGATGACACAATCGTCGAGATCGATTCCCGCTTGTGCACAGACGACCGCGACTGATCGTTCGGCGTTCAGTTCGTGACCGTGCTGAATAATCGAGGTTCTGAGACGGCGATATGCCCGGTCCAGGTCCGCGCCGGCAGCGGGATCAGCAAGCGCGCCGAGTGTCTGCTCATGCCACGCGAGGAATGCGCTTGGCAGGTGAAACACTTCGAGTTGAAACCATTCGTCGCAATGGACAAGGGTATCGTGAAAATCGAATGTGATCGCGCTCCTGTTCATCATTGTAGTTTCGTTCATCGCGCAGCGGCATGCGATGGAAAGGGAATCAGATCGTAAGCGATCACACCCGGGCCGCATCCGCGCCGAGCAAAGTCAATGCAAGCCGTCGGGCGACGGACAGGGAAGCAAGATTTTCCCACCAGGTACTATAGACCGGAGTGCGGACCGAGGTTCGCACAGAAGCTGCCCAAACCGCGGTGACGCTCGCGGCAAAACCGTGACCTCGAAACTCTGAGAGCGTTATGACGCCAGCCTCGGCCGCCCCGCCGCCGGTGCGCGAGCTGTACCAGAGCGGGACTGGAGAGAGGTCAAAGCAAGCAGATGCGAAGACCAAACGCATGTAGGTCAGGAAACTAATCCCCGGTTGCTGGCGAAGTTTCAAAACTGGGCTCGTGAACCGGCGCGGGCTTCAACATTGCGCGCTGGAATGCCTCGACGACCATTGGATCGTACTGGGTGCCGCTGTTCTTCACGATCTCTTCCATCGCCTCGGGAAATGCGCGCGCCCGGCGATACGGACGGTTCGAGGTCATCGCATCGAACGAATCTGCAACCGCAATGATTCGCGAACCAAGCGGAATTTCGTCACCCTTCAGCCCGTCCGGATAGCCCTTGCCGTCCCATCGCTCATGATGATGCCGGACGATTGCGACGCTATGGCGGTAAATACCAAGGTTGCTCACGATATCGGCGCCGATGACCGGGTGGCGCTGAATCTCGCGCCACTCCTCGTCCGACAACGGTCCATTCTTGAGCAACGCCGTGTCCTGGATGCCGATTTTGCCGACGTCATGTATTCGGGCAGCTTCAACGGTGATCAGTTTCAATCGTGACGGTACGTGCGGGAGCTCTTCCAGAATCGCCTCGACGTATTCCGTCACGCGGGCTGAGTGGTGATGCGTGTAGGCGTCGCGCACCTCGAGCGCATCGGTGAGGCTCGCCATCGTGGCTTGGGTTTCAAGCTCTACTTTTCTCAAATTGCGGAGCGCGAGATGGGATCCGGCTAACGGTACAGCCAGGATGAGCACACCAAAACCGCTTTCTGCCGCGGTGATTGGAATCAGGCTGCCCAACATTGGCAAGGAGACGAAGACAAACGTTCCGGAAAAGTTTGCTCGCCACATCCCGACGGGGGTTTCACCGACAACAGGAGCGACAATCACGGAGAGCGTGCCCAGATTTGCAACGGTGTAGACGGCAGAGCCAACAATTGTTGCGATCAGTGCCGGCACGCTGTCGATCGGACTGATGGCATTGCCGGCGATCGCCCAATAGACCGATCCGGCCAGGAAGGTCGCCAAGCCGAGATTCGCGCCGTTGACAATGAGCTGGATCGGCTTCAGGCGATTGCTTAGGTCGACGACGACATTGGCCGCGATTACGATGATTGCGCTCTGTAACGGATCGAGGGTGAACGCGGTGCCGAGTGACAGAATTGCGCCGACCGAGACAGAGAAATGGAAGCTTCGATTGGGGAAATCGATTTTGAACCGCTCGGCGATTGCGATCATCGCAAAGAGGATGATCCCTGTTTGCGCATCTGACTTTGACCACGCCAAACCATCGCGCAGATATTCCGCCATCAGTACGACGGACGTGAGACCGACGAGTACGCCGACGTAAATGCGGGTCCTGAAGGGAATGCCGTTCATCCGTTCCCCGTGGATCGAGCGGTCCAAAACGACTGCCGGCCGAAGCGAAATGCAAACACTCCCGGCGGTGTCGTGGTACCTCTTGTTCTGCAGTATACCGATCGATATTTCGATAGCTAGCCGTAGCCAGAGAGGATTGCGGGGGTCTTCGTGGTAACGTTACTTGAGTACCATCAATGCCGGGAATTTTGTCGACTCACAAGAAGAAAGACTCCAAGCGATTCGCCAACAAGAGCGGGGACGCTTGAAGCCTTTCGTTGTAGATCTATCGAGCGGAACCTACTGCCACTTGACGTTGTCCCATTTCATCGGGTTGGCTCCTTTCTCAACATCGATCCGCGAGCGAACCTTGATACATTCGATTGGCGGTGAGGGGCGCTACCGCCATCCCGGTACCGGCCAGGAGCTACGTACGGGTCTATGACCCTCCTGTACTATCAGTCTAGCCCGATAGTACTATGTTGTCAAGCCCTGTAACGCAATAGTACTAGTACTTTCAGGTATCGACTAGGACCATTGGCGGGCATAGAAGACTCATCGTTTCAGATCATCGGAGCAAATTGCAGAAGTTCGAATGTTGGGAGCGGGTTGATTTCGTGAGCTTGTCGCTCGAGATCGGAATCGCAAAGGTCAACAAGTACGCGTCGCGCGAAAGCGGAGACACCGCGGAGGTCGTCGAACGACCGGGCGGGGGCTTTTCGATCGTTGTCGTCGACGGCCAGGGCAGCGGGGGCGGAGCGAAGGCGCTGAGCATGTTGCTCACCGCCAAGGCGGTCATGCTGCTCAAAGAAGGCGTGCGTGATGGCGCGGTCGCCAGAGCCGTTCACGACACGTTGTTGACGCATCGGGGGGGAAAGGTCTCCGCGTCGCTTGACATTCTGTCGGCAGACTTGAAGCACCGCGGACTGGTGCTTACCCGAAATGGCTCCAGCCCAGCTTTTGTCGTTCGCGGCGGGATCGCCACGCGCGTCCCCGCTGAACAGGGACCGATCGGAATCTATCCATTCACCCGGCCGAGCGTCTTGAGCTTCCCACTCGAAGCCGGACTTCAGGTATGGGTGCTGACCGACGGCGTCATTGCCGCCGGCAAGCGATGGCAAGCTGAGCAGCTTTCATTGGAGTCCCGAATCGAAGAGTTCTCGTCGCTGGAACTGTCCGCCATGTGCCAAGCGAAACTGCTCCTGGAGGCCGCGGTCGATTTGGATCGACAGCGCCCCTCGGATGATATGACTGTAGCCATATTGCAGATCTCCGAAGGAGTTTGCGAGCCCCAGGTCCGGACGTTGCAGTTGAGCATTCCGATCCCCTGAGCTCGATCTCGTTGCGGTCGGGAGGAGGCTGAAGTGAATCAAGGGCAGCGGATCGTCGTCGTCGGATCTTGTGCGTCAGGAAAATCGACCCTTGTTGCCGCGCTCAGAGCATACGGCTTCGATGCCTACGCCTGTGCGCAGGAGCATAGTGGGATCAAAACGCTCTGGAGGCATTACAACCCCGATTTGGTCGTTTTGCTCGAAACCGACCTACGAACGATTAGATCGAGAAGATCGCCGACCTGGCCGTCAAATCTGTATCGCGTTCAGCGAAGACGTTTGGCCAGCGCCCGTTCCGCGGCGAACGTCATCATCAATACCGCTACGACAGATATTCCGACGTCAGTCGAGCTTGTTGTCGACGAACTGGCGGGTCGAACAAAGCGAGACGAACGGGCTTGATCGCTTCGCGTGATTGTCGCGGACGGATCGCCCAACTAGAATCCCTGCATGATGTCGATGGAACCATTCCATGCTCGTCGTTTCCGGCCGATTTTCTTTCTGGTGGTCGTGCTCATGATGGCGTTTGGCGGCAGCCAAGCGCTCGCTTCCGCTTCTTCAGGCGTTCGAACCCACGGACTTGTTACGAGCCACTCAAATGAACCGATCGTACTGGAGGCGGTCGATGAAGCCCGGAATGCCTCGCCAAGCGGCGAACAGGTCCTTCGCATTGCGGGTCCGACCGACGGACCGGAGTCGCTCGACCCGGCGTTGTCGCGCGACTTATCCAGTGCGTTCCTCATTCGCCAGATCTTTCGCGGCCTGACTCGACTCGACAAGGATCTGAATCCAGTGCCGGAGCTCGCCGACCGGATCGAAATCAGTGCCGACGGGTTGGTCTACACCTTCCATATCAGGTCGAATGCCACCTTTCAGACCGGTAGGGCCATCAATTCCGACGATGTCGCCTTTTCGCTCTCGAGAGCGGTAAACCCAGCCACCGGCAACGGCGATCCGGCATCGCTCGGAGGTCCGACCTTTCTCTCCGATATTGTTGGCTTCCAGGAGGTACTGAGCGGTAGTGCCGGACTCTTGAGCGGAGTGCGGGCGATCGATGCGAGCACTGTTGAGATCAGGCTTTCCGCTCCCCGTTCGACCTTTTTGATGAAGCTCGCCTCGGCGCCCGGTTCGATTGTCGATCCCGACGATCTCGCCAGGAGCGACGATTGGCGACTTAAGCCAAACGGGTCCGGGCCGTTCGCCGTCTCTTCGTGGGCACCCGACGACAACATGATCCTCACTCGATATGATGACTTCTTCGCGGGCAAACCGCCGATTGAGCGGGTCGAAATCCGACTCGGATCGAATGCGCTCCAAAGTTTCAATCTCTACCAGTCCGGTCAAATCGATATCGATTCGGTCAGCGTTAGCGGCATCGATCGCGTCATGTCTGCTGAAAGCGGGATGAGCGACCAGGTCACCGTTACTCCGCTGTTCGCGGTCGACTACATCGCGTTTCGAACGGATATCGCCCCGCTGGACGATCCCCAGATTCGGAAGGCACTTCAGCTTGGCTTTCCCCGCGACAAGATCGCGAGCGTAAGCTTTGACGGTCACCTCGAGGCGGCAGCGGGGCTGATCCCTACTGGAATGCTGGGCCAAACGTGGCCGGTCATGTGGCCCGAATACGATTTGGATGCGGCCAAAACGGCAATTGCCCAATCCAGTTACGGATCGGCCGACAAGGTTCCACCCATTCAGATCTACATCGCCGGCTACTTCGGAGCTGAGTCGCTGCGCGATTTTGTGAGGGATTCGCTCGGGTTGACGATCGAGGTCATCAATGTCGATTGGCCCGAATTTGTGAATGGACTCGCGAACCAAATCTACCCGGCGCACGAGCTTTATTGGGGCGCCGACTATCCAGATCCCGAAAGCTTGCTCGGCTCGCTCTTCGGCACGGGTAATCCCGACAATTATGTCGGCTACAGTAACCCCGAATTTGACCAGCTGCTCGCCGAAGCCGCGGTCGAACAAGACGGAACCGCTCGCGCCGCGCTCTACACGCGGGCACAACAGCTCCTCGTCGACGATGCCGTTATTATCCCGCTTTATTACGATGTCGCGTTCACCTTGCAGCAGCCCTATGTCCAAGGACTCGAACTGACTGCTCTCGGCATCTTGCGACTCGATTCGGTCTGGCTGGAGCGCTGAGTGACATCTGGAACAGCGAGGGTGGGCGCCCAGCCAAGCGCGGTCATCCAAGATCTCACCGAGCGCGATGTCGACGGACTACGCTTTGGTTTGTGGTCCAAATTGTCGAACGACGACGTCAAGCGAGGAATCTCCCAGTTCCCTGGGCGGTCGGTTTGGCTGCCGGAAACGCTCGAGTACGCGGTCGTCATCCCTTGGCGCCACCGGGACGAAGTCGCCAATGTGGTTGAGCTCTCGGCGGTGCGACATCCGGCGGCAATGCTCGAGGCTGTGGTTGAACGAAGCAGTCGACTGGGTGCAAACGTTGTGATCTCGATTGAGATCGACGAGATACGGCAGCCCGCGTTTTACGAGCGGGCCCAATTCGAGCTGTTGGAAGAGGTCATTACCTATGAACTTGACTGCAGAATCGCACCTCCTTTGCGGTCTGGCGGGATGCGATTCCAGCATGTTGACGCCAGGAACGACGCCGATCGGAAGCTCTTGGTTCGGCTCGACCATACAATCTTTCCGTGGCTTTGGTGGAACAGCGAAGCCGAATTTCTGGTATATGCGGACGCCCCGGGTGTCGAGCTGTTTGTCGGCTACGACGGCGACGAGCCCGTTTCCTATGTCGGGGTCACCTCCTATCTCGGGTGGGGCCATCTGGATCGGGTTGCGGTGCTGCCGCACAGGCAAGGGCAGGGGCTGGGCGCGGAAGCGCTGAGCTTTGCGGTCAGCCGGTTGATGCACGCCGGCTCGCTCCGGGTCGGACTCAGCACGCAGCGTGAGAATCGTCGATCCCAACGGCTTTACGAACGATTCGGCTTTCGGCGGGCGACATCGAATGACTACAGGCTGTACGGGAGGGTGCTCGAGCTGCCGCGAGGTCTTGGAAGCATCACCGAGATGAAATAGCGCATTGAAGGCGATCGCTGGGCGGGGGCAAAACGGATCATGGGCAGTAGCTTCGGGAAGATTTTCAAGCTCACGACATGGGGCGAATCGCATGGCCCCGCACTCGGAGTGGTGATCGAGGGGTGTCCAGCGGGAATCCCGCTGACCGTCGAGGATATTCAGTTGCAGCTGGACCGGCGCCGGGTGGGACAGAGCGCGGTCACCTCGCCGCGCGGCGAAATGGATAGGGCCGATCTGCTCTCCGGGGTGTTCGAAGGAATCACCACGGGAACGCCGATCTCGCTGATCACCTACAACAAGGACGCCGATTCATCGAAATACGATAACTTGCGCGACGTCTTCCGTCCCGGGCACGCGGACTACACCTATTGGGCGAAATACGGACACCGCGATCATCGTGGCGGCGGGCGATCGTCGGCTCGCGAAACCTGGGGACGGGTCGCCGCGGGCGCCATCGCGCGAAAGATCATCGCCACCGCCGGGGCCGAGGTTTACGGTTTCGTGCGCGAGATCGGCGGCATCCAAATGGAGAGCTTCGATCGAGGCCAGATCGAGCAGAACATCGTGCGTTGCCCGGATCCGATCGCCGCGCAGAAGATGATCGACGCCATTCTCGCGATCAAAGAGGAGCACGATAGCCTGGGCGGCGTCGTCGAGGTTCGCGCGGCCGGCGTTCCAGTCGGATTAGGTGAGCCGACGTTCGACAAACTGGACGCGTTGATCGCACAGGCGATGCTGAGCATTCCGGCGGTCAAAGCGGTCGAATTAGGCGGGGGCTTTGCGGTGACCCGTTCACGAGGATCGATGTCGAACGACAGCTTCTACGTCGAGGATGGACGGGTTCGCACGCGGACGAACAACGCCGGAGGCACGCTCGGCGGGCTTTCGAGCGGCGAGGAAATCGTCGTCCGGATCGCGGTCAAGCCGACCTCGTCGGTCGCGCGAGCGCAAGAGACCGTCGACACGTCGCTACAGCCACGAACTATCCTGGTCGAAGGCCGCCACGACCCGTCTGTTTGTCCCCGCGCCGTGCCGGTTGCGGAAGCTATGCTCGCGATCGTGCTCGCGGATCTCATGCTGCAGAACCGGAGCGCACGGATCTAGTCGACTCAGCGTGGTTCGGCCGCGAAGATCAAACGTTCCGATGCGTCGTCGTAAGGATCGAGGTCATACGAGCCGTAAATTTGCCATTCCTTGAAGCCGGCCAGCTGAAGCATGAGCTCCAGTTCGTGGCGGTGAAGGTATCGCAAATCGAACGAGGTGGCGATGCGATTGAGTGTTCCATTGGGCGACGTCAGGTCGTACCAAACGCGCGTCTGTATGGTTTGATTGCTGGTCGAGAGCTTGCGGGCGGAGAATTTGTCGACCTGCGTTCCGTCCTCCCTCGTCCAAACGCCTTCGTGGGTCACGCCGTGCCCAAGCATCTGCAGCACGTCCAGAGTCGGGTTGAAGACGTCGATCAGGAGCTGACCACGCGGGTCGAGCGCGGCATGGGCCGAACGCAATGCTTGAATCTGCAGAGCGGGATCGCTAAGGTGAAGCAATCCGTTCAAACTGAAGAGCACAATTCCAAATGGGCCACCCGGTGCAACGTTCGCTTCTTCCATTTTTCCTTCATGGAGCGTGATCAGGCGCTTCTGTTTCTGGGAAGATTTGCTCGCCGCCCGCGCCTGTTCGAGCATTGCCGGTGAGGAATCGACACCGGTGACGCGAAAGCCCGCGTTTGCGATCGGCCTGAGAATTCGACCGGTGCCGCAACCCAGTTCCAGCACCGGATCGCCGGCCGACTCAATGCTGTTCAGATAGAACTGGATGTCGTCGCCGAAGCCGTCATGCTCCAAATCGTACAGATCGACGATCTCGGCGTAAGGATCGGAGGGAGCCGGCTGACTGCTCATGAACCGGATTGTAGCCGGAAGCGCTCAGATTGACGCCCAATCGCCGCCAACCTATAGTCAGGAAATGTCGACAAGAGCAGCATCAGCAACAACACGTGAACGTCCGGCCGATCGAGTGGTCACTTCGAATCGTCGCGCCCTCCATGAATACAGCATCACTGACTCGGTCGAAGCGGGGATCGTTTTGACCGGAACGGAGATCAAATCGATCAGGGCCGGCAAAATGTCGATCACCGAGGCGTACGCACGGATCATCGACGGCGAGCTCTGGTTGATCGGGGCGCACATTTCGCCCTACACCCACGGCAGTTACACCAATCACGATCCAGACCGGCCGCGGAAGCTGCTGGTGCACCGGCAACAAATCCGCGAGCTTAAGGAAAAAGTCGAACAGAAAGGGATGACGCTTGTGCCGCTCCGGATCGCGATCCGAGGCGGGCGGGCCAAGGTCGATGTCGGCGTCGGACGCGGCAAGAAGCTGTGGGATAAGCGAGACGCGTCGGCGGAACGAGATGCGAACCGGGATATTGCTCGTGCGATGCGCGACCGTGAGTGAGCGAGGGCGATAACCGTGATCGACCATGTGGTGCTGTTGAAGCCAAAACCCGACGTGGATGGACCCAAATTATCCGCGCTGTGGAGCGGGTTGGGCGCTCTTAGGACGAGGATTCCGGGAATCGTTTCGATCCACATGGGAGAGAACGTGAGCCCGGAAGGCAAGGCCCAGGGGTTCACGCTCGGATTCATTGTGACCTTCGAGAGCGCGGAGCACCGCGATGCTTATCTACCGCATCCCGATCATATCGCGGTGGTGCCCTTGGTGCGGGTGGTCGCGGACGATGTTTTGGTGTTCGACCTTGAACGACACCCTTAATGGCAATTGACCAGGAACCCAACTTGACGTATTATTGACAAAGACCTCGGGGATGTTTGGATTCGACGGGGTTGTGCGTTAGGTAGATGCGTGCCGAGGCGCCCATGGCCTCGTAAAAATGGGCAACAAAGTAACTGGCACAAACCAGCTTGCTTACGCTGCTTAAGTCACAGACCTCTAAGTAGCGCGTCTGACCGGACTTCTCCCTGCCGGGACCGAGGTCAGGCGTAACCAAGGTAAGGGTGCGATCGTCTAGTCCGCCGGTGCGCGACGATCAAAGGCAGTTCGGCTAACTCGAGCGAGATCCTGTTGGCGGGAGCTCGCCCGGGCACATAAAACGCCAACTACGCACGTAGTAGGCTACCGGCGAGCAGTTCTGGACGGGGGTTCGAATCCCCCCATCTCCACCCGAAGGTACGAAACCCCTGAGCAATTCAGGGGTTTCGGCGTTTTTTGGAGATGGTTGCGGCAGGAATAGAGTCCAAACGTAGCACGCCGTACAGAGAAGATTTTGTGCTTCCCAGCGAAGCCGCTAAACTAGATACAACCCTGCCCTAATTGCGTTCGAGGTGATCGAGATCATGAAGCGCACACGCCGAACTGAGATTCCCCGGCTCCTTGCGTTGATCCTTGTTGCCGTCGTTGTCGTCGGCGCGATGGCCATTCAGGCGCCAGCTCAAGCTCGCGAGAACGGCGTCTATTCAAAGAAGACCAGGCATACGCTCACCGAGCCATTCTGGGGCTACTGGGTCACCCACGACGGCCCGTCGCGGTTCGGGCTGCCGGTTTCTGAGCCAATCAAGTCCGAAGACGAGCAAGTGCAGTATTTTGAATTCGGCGTGTTGACCACAAAGGAAGAAGAAGTCGAGCGGATCAACGCGGGCGAGCTCTTGATGAAGCAATTGGAATCAAGGTCACCGACCGCTGAAAGCCCGAGTGCCGATCAACCCGGCGCCACCCCGAGTGCGGTTGATTCGCAAGTGAGCTTGGACTCAAAACCTCCGGCAAAACTGGTCACTTTGATCAAATCATATGTTTCGGAGAATGGCGGTAGAGAGCGCTTCGGCAAGAGCTTGAGCGCGGCGTACGTCGACGGCGAATCGGTCATCCGGTGGTACACCTACGCGCGCGTCGAGGTCACCGGCTTGACCAAACCAGAAGTAACGCTGGCGCCGGTCGGACTAGAGCTAGCTCAGGCGCTCGACGTCAAGATGGACCGGGTGAATCGCGGCGGCCTGCAAACGCTCGACCTGGAGCGACCCGGAGCTCATTACTTTGTAGGGGATGGCACCGTGCCCGAGGCCGCGGGCGAATTTGAACCCGCGGGAATCATCATTCCGTCGATCGGAATGGATGCGGCAATTGAGGACATCGACATCGTCGAAGGTGTCATGGGCGTGCCCGAGGATCCCTGGAAAGTCGGTTGGTACCAGCAGCTCAGCGCTCCGGGATTGAACGGCAACGCGGTCATGGCGGGGCATGTCGATTGGTGGGGTATTGGTCCCACCGTGTTCTACAACCTGTCCGGGATTCAGATGGGCGCGGCCGTGTACGTCGTTGATGAGAACGGTGCAGGGGCGACCTATCTTGTTTCAACGATCGATGAGGTTGCCGCGGACACGAACGCCGCAGACATCGTCGGGGCGACCGACATCCCGACCCTCACGTTGATTACCTGCACCGGCACATTCGATGGCGCGCACTACACCTCGCGCCTGATCGTCAAAGCGACACGAATCTAGCCGGCCGCGACTGACGCCGCGTCTGATCGTCAGGTTACCGGCTGGTTTGGTATTGGTCCAAGCGACGGCGATACGCGAGTCTGCCCATTGGCCGCACGACGACGGAGTGTGACCGGCGGCTTGCGGATGAGTTCAAGCGACGCCGCAACAATTCAATTGCGGCCGCCTCAGTATGTCCGGGCGCTTCCTGGGCGGCGCGATCGAGCCAGTACGCGAGGAACTGTCGCTCTCGTCCGGTCAACATCACACGCTTCCCGCTCATGCTCGTCCGCCCCCTCGATCAATTTTCCACCGTCTAGGCCACCCCGAACGGCTGTCCCTACAATAGCCGCTTGGATGCCCGGTGACATGACCGGTCCGTGTGACACATAGCCAATACAACCGGCCCGAACGGCGGCCGATCGGGTGGTCACCTGGAGGCCATTGGTACCAATTTCGTTAGCGAACGCCCGAGGTCATTTTCTCGCGATAGAGCCATCGTTCGACGACCCGGCCGCCGGCCAGGTGCTCGGTCACGATCTGTTGGATCGCTTCCTCGGTGACGCCGGCGTAGAAGACCGGACCAGGATAGACGTTGACAGAGGGGCCGTACTCGCAGCGATTGCGGCACGAGGTCGCGATGACTTCGACCCTGGAGTTGAGTCCAGCACGTCGAATCGCGGCTTCGAGCACGGGGAGCAAGCCGCGGCTGCCGCGAGGCGTGCAATTGGGACCGAAGCAGAGATGGACCCGGTATGTTGGGAGCCCGCTTGACTCGCTATCCAGAAACACCGGCCGTCTTTCGGGCTTCGATCTCCTTCCGAATCAAGTCGAAATCCGACCGGTCGATCGAATGCACGTTGCCCTGAAAGGCGAGTGTCCAGTTGCTGGCCGGCCACTTGCTGACATAGGTCATCTGGCGAGCAATCGGTTCAGCCGGCGCCCATTCGGGCTGATCTAGCACGACATCGGGTTTGATGTTGACCCTGAACGGATAGTCCTCGGCTTCCTTCTTGGGATCTCCGCTCTGCCAGATGCGATCGTGGCCCTCGAAGTAGGGCGATGTGATCGTGGCGATCCCGCCGAACGCCTTGACTCCGGTCAGATACCAGACGATCTTGTCGCCGGGTTTCATCTTTTCCGCCTTCTTGCGATGGCGGGATTTCATCCCTTGAATGGTGAATCCGAGCTCTCGGGTGCGCGCGAAGTTATCGGGCGAACCGACGATGATCCAGTATGCCGGATCGGTGGTTGGGTCTGTCATCGGACGTGGTCTCCAGACCGCGAGCGCGGTGTGCATGCTGAGCGATACGCCTGAACAAGTATCGCATGCATACAGGCGGGTGGTCGCCTTTTGCGGATATGATGCCGGTCGAATTGCCGGTTTTTCCTCAACAGGAGCTATCGAATGGCGGACGTGGTCGTGTTCGAACCGGGCGGGTACCGGTACATCAAGGGTGTGTTTCAGTATTCGGGAGGGGTTGCGGCGCAGCCGGGCTATGCGATCGAGCGCGTTCGTTTGCTCGAGCCGGTCTTGTTGGCGGAAGGTTTCGAGCTTATTGAAGCGCATCTCGAGTCGATCGGCCGGCCAACGACCGCCTTCTGCGCCTGCGAGCTGCGCTCGCCGGAGCCATTCACCGAGCAGGGGTTCATCGATTTCAATCGCCAATATGTGCAGACACTCGAGCGGTGGGGAATTTTCAAGAACGACAACAATCCGGTAGCGCGGACCAATGTGTGTCCGGAGTACGACAAGCCAGCCGGACCATCGCTCCACGCCTTTTCATACACGGTTCTGGAGCAAAGAGATCGAGGCAGTTTCATCGTTGCCGGCGGCGGAGAATCGCGGGAAGTCGCAGGGAATTTCCGCGACCATGCCGTTCGGTTAGGAGATGTTTCGGCGGATGGACTTCGCGAGAAGGTGCAGTTCGTGATGGCCGAAATGACATCCCGGTTGAACGCGCTTGGATTTGGCTGGCAGGACGCAACCTCGGCACAGGCGTACACCGTGCACGACATCGGCTACCTCGTCGCAGATGAGGTCGTCAAAAAGGGCGCCGCCGGCGGAGGGCTCTCGTGGCATTTCTGCCGGCCGCCGATCGTGAACATCGAGTTCGAAATGGATGTTCGCGGCGCCGCGCGGGAGCTTGTCCTGTAGGGCAAAGCATGGGGAAATGACAGTTGCGGTTGGCATGGCCGGTCGCGATACTTGAGGCGCGACCTACTCAGCATCGTTGTCGCCATTCGGGAGACTCATGAACCACGCGACCGTCATTGAACGCCTGCAGCAGATCGTGGGAGCGCGTTCCGTTTTCCACGAAGCCGGCGATCTGCTCGTCTATGAATACGACGGTTCGGTCGATGCCGTGGTTGATACGGCTCGACCGGCGGCCGTCGTGCTCCCGACGACCACGAACCAGATCGCGGAGGTCGTCAAACTGGCGAATGAAGCCGGGCTGCCGGTCGTCCCGCGCGGAGCGGGCACCGGTCTTTCGGGCGGAGCGGTCGCGCAAACCGGCGGGATCGTGATCGCGATGACCCGCATGGACAAGATCATCGAGATCGACCGAGCGGACGGCACCGCGCTCGTCGAACCAGGAGTGATCAATCTCGAGCTCTCCGAAATGACGATGCGCGACGGCTACTTCTTCGCCCCCGATCCCTCGAGTCAACGCGCATGCACGATCGGCGGCAATGTCGCCGAGAATTCCGGCGGGCCGCATTGCCTCAAATACGGCGTCACCAGCAATCACATTCTCGGGCTGGAGGTTGTGCTGCCGGACGGAAGGATTGCCTGGCTCGGCGGGAACACGCTAGGGATCGCCGGGTATGACCTCACGGGTACGATGGTCGGCTCGGAGGGGTTGCTCGGAATCGTGACCAAGGCGCTCGTTCGGCTCACGCCCGCGCCTGAAGCGATCACGGTAATGCTGGCGGCGTTCGGCGATGTCGAGACGGCTTCCGAGGCGGTTTCCCGAATTATCGGCGCCGGGATCGTGCCCGCCGCCCTCGAAATGATGGACGCGCTCACGATCGAAGCGGTCGAGCCGCGGTACCACGCCGGCTATCCGATGGATGCGGGCGCGGTGTTGCTGATCGAGATCGACGGGATATCAGAGGACGTTGCGAGCATTGCGACCGAGATCGAAGCGATTTGTTTCGCGTCGGCCGCGCGCGAAGTCCGGATCGCGATCGAACAGAAGGAGCGAGATCTACTCTGGAAGGGCCGAAAAATGGCGCTGGCCGCCATGGGCCGGCTATCCCCGAACTACTACCTGCATGACACCGTGGTGCCGCGCACGAAATTGCCGGCCACGCTTGCCAGAGTCGGGGAGATCTCGACCGAATTCGGCCTGCGGATCGCGAATGTCTTTCATGCTGGGGACGGCAATTTGCACCCACTGATGCTTTTCGATCGGCACAAACCGGGCGACGTCGAGCGGGTGCTCGGCGCAAGCCACGAGATTCTGACCTATTGCGTCGAAGTTGGTGGCGCGCTCTCCGGCGAGCATGGAATCGGCACTGAAAAACGCGATTACATGACCATGGTCTTTACCGGCGACGATCTCGCGGCGATGGCCGGCATCAAGAACAGCTTCGATCCTCGCGGACTCTTCAATCCTGAGAAACTCTTCCCGAAGGGATATATGTGCGGCGAAGTGCGCGCACTTCGAAGCCAAGCGATGGCGCAAAAGCATGGCATCTATCCACTCTGACTCGTTGGTTGCCGCAGAGTCAACGTCGGAGCAACGCGTCCAGATCGACGGTATCGAGCTCATCGAGCTCCTGACCCCGGAGTCGCCCGTGGAGGTCGCATCGATCCTGGCGGAAGCTGGAAACGCCGGTAGGGCAGTCACCCCGATCGGCGGTGGCACCAAGCTGGCGCTGGGCAACATTCCCAGCCGCGTCGATCTTGGAGTGTCGACGTTAAAGCTGAATCAAGTGCGCCATTACGAACCCACCGATATGACTCTTTCGATCGGCGCGGGCGCACGTTTCGGCGATGTCCAGTCGCTGCTCGGTGAGCACGGACAGACGCTTCCGATCGAAACGGCCGATGACACACAAGCGACAATCGGTGGTTTGATCGCGACCGCGTTCGCCGGGCCGCGACGGCTCGGCTCGGGCACGCTACGAGATCTGCTGATCGGAATCTCAGTCGCTTATCCGAACGGAACAATTGGAAAAGCAGGCGGACTGGTCGTCAAGAATGTCACCGGCTTCGATTTGATGCGTCTGCATCTCGGAGCGCTCGGCACGCTCGGCGTCATCGTTTCCGCCAACTTCAAGGTGCCGCCGCTGCCGAGAACGGAAGCGATGCTCGTCTCCGGTGAGATGTCGCTTGAGGCAGCGATGACCCTGGCGGCGTCGGCGCGGCAGGGCCGGCTCCGACCGATTGCCGTCGAAGTGTTCAAGGAAGCGTCAGGCTGGAGGACCGCGGTGCGGTTCGAGGGCCGTGCCGAGACAGTCGACCTGGGCATCGCTTCAGTTCGTGCGCCCGGGGGGTGGACTGAGGAACATCGCGCTGGCGAAAGCCACGGTTGGTGGCGGAGATATGTCGAACATCAGAGCGTAGCCGCGTGCGGCAGTGGGGTCGTGATTCGATGCGGAGGAATCCCCCGGGAGTCAGTGGCCGTGGCCAAGGGGATCAGCGCATTGCTCATTGCGCACGACATATCCCCCGAGAAATGCGCAATCTCTCCGGGCCTGGGCACCGTCGTCGTGCGGTTCGATGCGGGGCGACTCGATTCGCAGGCACTCAGGCGACTTCAACAAGAGCTCATTAGCGTTGCGACGACGGTCACGATACTCTCCGCACCGCCTGCTCTCAAGGTCGATCTCGATGTTTGGGGCGCCGTGCCCGAAACCGTCGGGGTGATGCGCGCGCTCAAGACCGAGCTCGATCCGAACAATGTGCTCAATCCCGGTCGCTTCGTCGACCGGATCTAGATAGGAAACAGTCAAGATGGTCGTCGCGGTCGAAACAGATCTCCGTCGATTGGGTGGGTTCTACGGCGACGACGTGCCCGAACAAGATCTTCTCCGTTCATGCGTGCATTGCGGCATGTGCCTTTCGTCGTGTCCGACCTATCGAATCACCGGACAGGAGATGTCGTCGCCCCGCGGCCGCTTGTGGCTGATGAACGCGGTCGCCGAAGGGCGCATGGATCTGCTCGATCCGGTGTTCGACGAGCAGATGTATCAGTGTCTCAACTGCCGCGCCTGCGAGGCGGTCTGTCCCTCGGGAGTCCACTACGGTCCGCTGGTCGAAGCGTCGCGTGCTCAGCTCGAACAACATCGCAAGCGGCCGATCATGCAGCGCGCATTGCGCAAGGTCACGCTCGGTTGGCTTTTCGCGGACGTTTCTCGAATGCGGCTTGTCGTCGGCGGCCTGAGGCTGTACCAGCGGAGCGGTCTTGCCTGGCTGGCGAAGCGCACGGGCGCGCTGAGACTGCTGCGACTCGAAGCGCAAGAATCGATGATGCCGCCGCTTGGCGGTTCGTTCCTGATTCCGGGCAAAGAAGAGTGGCGCCCGGGTCGCGCGACTCACAACGCGAGGCTCTTCAACGGCTGCATGATGGGTACTGCTTTTGCCGGCACAAATCGAGCTGCCGCGCGAGTGATGGCCCATAACGGCGCCGAGGTCACCGTGCCGGTGCGCCAGCAGTGCTGCGGCGCGCTGGCGGTCCACAACGGGATGATGGACGAGGCCCGCGTGCTCGCGCGCCAGAACATCGAGGCGTTCGAAGCCAGTGGCGAAGATCCGATCATTGTGACCGCGGCCGGATGCGGTGCGGCGCTCAAGGAGTACGGTTTCCTGTTGAAGGGGGATCCGGTCTATGCGGAGCGGGCGGAGAAGTTCAGCTCGCGGGTCCGGGACGTCACCGAGTTCCTCGCTCAGCGGCCGGTCGCAAAACCGGCCCACGCCGTCAACCGTACGGTGACCTACCAGGAGCCGTGTCACCTGGCGCATGCTCAACGGATCAGCGCCCAACCGCGGATGCTGTTGAGCTCGATTTCGGGTCTGAAACTGGTCGAGTTGCGCGAGTCGTCGCTCTGTTGCGGCAGCGCCGGGATCTACAACATCCTGCGGCCCGAGATGGCGAACCAGCTCGGCGACCGGAAGGCCGGGCACGTGATCGACACTGGGGTGAACGAGGTTGTCACGGCCAACCCAGGCTGCCATCTGCAGTTGCGGTCGTCGCTTGAGCGCAACGGAAGCGCGATCGGGGTCAAGCACATCGTCGAGGTGCTCGACGAAGCGTACGGCGGCAAGGCGGCAGCCGACGCGGGCAAATGGGCGATTGACTCCCAGTAGGCACTGTCTGACGATCCGCTACGGCCCGACGAACTCGCCAGATGTGAGTGGGAAGGTGATGCGTGCGATCGTGCCCGATTCGGTTGACGTGATCGAGAAATCGCCGCTCAAATCGGAGCTCACCAGACGTTGCACGATCCGCATGCCGAGACCGCGGCTTTGATTGGGGTCGAACCCATCTGGAACGCGCTCGCCATCGTTCTCGACCTCGAGGGTCGCGAGCCGGCCACGGCGGGAGGTGCGGATCGAGATTGTTCCGCCGGCCCGGCCTCGGAAACCGTGAACCACGGCATTCGAAACTAGCTCGTTTGTCAATAGCGCGAGCACCGTTGCCTGTTTCGACGGCACGCTGATATCGCTGTTGGCGATGTCGAAGTGAACGTTCATTCCCGGCCGAATCACGGTCGAGCGTGCCTCTTCGGCAACCAATCGTGCAACCGCGTCGATCGTGACGCCGCTCAGACGCCGTTCATCGCTGAGTAGATCGTGCACGGCGGCAATGGCTTGAATACGGCTCACCGCCTCTCTGAGGTGATCGGCCGAAGGTGTTTCCGGATCTTGCCTGATCTGGATGGACAATAAGGCGGCGACCGTCTGCAGATTGTTGCGCACGCGGTGATGCATCTCCTGCAGAAGAGTCGACGCGGTTTCGACACTGTGTTTCGCGTCCCGGTAAAGCTGGGCATTTTCAATCGCCAGCGATGCCGAGTCGGTAAATGCCTGGAGCATCCCGAGCTCATCTTCAGTTAGCAGGGTCTCCGGCGGCAGCCGCAGGCAGAGCGCGCCCCAGGTCTCGCGCGCGGATCGCAGCGGCAGGCAGAAGAGGGGATTCGAGCCGCCGACATAGTTCATTTCGGTGATCTGGGCCGCTCCTGAACGGATCACCTGTAGGATCAACTCATTCCGTTGATTTTCGTGCACGATCTGGCGCGATTCGCCGGTTCGGTACTCAATCGTCAGTGCTGGGTCCGTAGTCGACTCATGCGAATGGGGCGGCACGCGGAAAATCGCGGCGGCTTCGGCCTCGATCAACTCGACCGCGGCTTCGGTGATCGCGCGCAGCACGTTTTGGAGATCGAGTGACGACGCAACCGTTCGCGAAACGCGCTGCAGGGTTCCCAGTTCGGTGACTTTCCGGCGAAGCCGGGCGTCGGTGAGGGAATGCATGCGCGAGTTCTCGATGCTGATCGCGAGCTCGCCGGCAACAGTCTCCAAAAATGCGACCTCGTCTTGGTCGTAATCGCGGCGATCGACCGAAAGCACATTCAGGACCCCCACAAGCTGGTTCGATCCGTGGACGAGCATCGGCACGGAGACGTGCGACGAGTAGATCGCGTCACCGGTGTCCGGCGCGGCCAGGTATGCCTCATGGGTGCGTGCGTCGGGTGCGACGATCGTCTTGCCGGTTGCGGCGGCCTGACCGCAGATGCCGGCGCCACGCCGGATGGTGAGTGCGCCGACCGAGGTCGGGTTGAGCCCAATTGCCGCTCGCAACGCGAGCGAATCGGTGGCCGAGTCATAGAGAAATGCCGCGCAGGCGTCGCCTTCAATCGATTCGGCGACCTGATGCACGGTGGTGTCGAGCAAGTCACTAAGACTCATGCCGGCAGTGGCCGCGCGGTTGATCAAATGCAGGGCGCGAAGCCGGGCGACCTGTGTCGGAATTTCGAGATCTGACGGCAGTCCGTGAGCCGAGACCTCGAACCGCGAGTACTCGCGGGCGACAGCGCCCAGTGCGATCCCCGCGGCGAGCGTCGTCGCGGGATCTGAGCTGTGGCCGCCGGTGCGTTCGAACAGCTCCTGCAGTGCGCCTGCAGCCACTGCCATCGCGTCGTCAAGCGGAACGCTGGCCACGACTGCCGCCACGCCGAACTGCTCGAACGCAGCCCGGAGCGGCTGACCGCCGTTGGCGCTGTTATCCGCTCCCTGGCGATAGGAATCGCGGAGCGCCAGATCAAGCTCGGCCGCGATCGCTTCGATTCGAGTCGATTGTTTGATTGCATGTTCTAGTGTTGTCGATCTCATGTATCGGATGATACGAGAGGCGGCACGCGGCGTGCCGCACTTTGGGTTCCGATTGGTCACAGTGCCTATACTTGCCCCGCCTTCGACCGGCCATAGCAGGCGATTATTAACGAACGGACAACGCTGACGTGTATCGAGCTCTGCAGCGTTTTTTCGACAGAACCCCGGATACCGACGACTCCGCTCGCTTGCTCCGAGCGGTCGTTTTGCTCCTCCTGGGGTTGTCGGTCGGAACCGGAGTCGCCGCGGCCGACATCTATCTCCATCGTGGCATCGAATCGAGCACAGCGCCGCCGTATGTGCTGCAGTCGACCGGCCGCGAGCTCTCGATCAATGTCGACTTGCTGGCGTATCAGCCGGACCAGATCGAGCAAATCGGTCAGGCGCTTCAATCGAACGGATACCGGTACGTTCGCCAGACATTTTCGTGGGCGAATATCGAGCCGGTGCGCGACGACTATGTTTGGGAGCGTTACGACACCATGGTCGAAACCATGGCGACGCACAACATTCAGATCATTGCGGTTCTGGCCCATTCTCCAGGTTGGGCGCGCCTGCCGGGTCAGGAGTCGTTTGCCGATGCTCCCCCGGCGCTTGTTTCTGACTATTCCGATTTCGTGGAAGAGGTTGTTCGCCGGTATCAGGGAAAGGTTCAGTATTTTCAAGTTTGGGATATGCCGAATCGCCAAGATCGGTGGGGAGGGCAAGTAGTCAAGGCATCCGATTACCTAAGACTCCTGGCCGAAGCGTTCAACTCGGTTCGAACGGTCAACTCCGAGGCAAAGGTACTTGCAGCCGAAATGGACCCGAGCTATGCCGGCGGTTCAACCGGCGCGGATCTCAGCTTCCTTCGCGCCCTCTACCGGGCTGGAGGCGCGTCGTTTTTCGATATCCTGGCAATACGGATCGATGGCGGAAGCTCATCGCCGTACGATCGCAGGGTACGCGCGGATCACGAGAACTTCTCACGCGCGATCTTGTTCAGGGAGTTGACGACGGATCAGGGCGACGACCAAAAACCAATCTGGATCACTCATTTCGGTTGGAATGCTGGTCCAGGTGGACCAGTTACCCGGCAAGAGCAATCAGATTTCATCCTTGCGGGCGTCAAGCGTGCCATGGCCGAATGGCCGTGGCTGGGTCAGATGTTCTCCTGGAGTTTGCTGCCGGATCCCTCCTTGCCGGGCGAAGCAGGTTACTCGATGCTCGAACCGGATGGAACCGGCACCCCGGCCTTCGCCGCACTGGCAGAGTACGAAAACGAGGGATCGACCGCGGTGGCCGCGACCGGCTTTGTGCCGATGGATTCACCGCCGGTGACCTATTCCGGCAATTGGGACGACCAGCATCTCAATCACCAAACGCTGAAAACGACCGCTGAGATCGGTGCATCCGCAACGCTGCAATTTCGAGGCACCGGAGTGATCGCGCTCCTGCGCATCAGCCCGTCCGCGGGTCCAATCCTGGCGACGATCGACGGAGCACCGATCCCAGGCTGGCCGGTGCAGGATGGGGCGTCGTTCATCGATCTTGCATCATTTCAAGCTGAGGATCTGTCCATCCCACTGGCGGAGGACCTGGCGGATCGGACACATGTGCTGAAACTGACGCTCGCCGAACGCGGGCAACTCACCATCGGCGGACTCGTCATCTCCCGGAATCCACCACTGCTGTGGCCGGTGATCATTCTGATCGTCATGGCAGTCGGCATCGTCGCTGCCGGACTGCGCGATATCGTGTATGTGATTGCAATTCACTCGGAAGCCCTCCAGCCGCGGCGTGGCGTCGATCTGCGCCCGCGTCTGCCTCGACTGCCTGATTGGCAGCCCTCGAGGCGGTTCTGATCATGCTGGCGAAGCGAATTTGGAGCTCCCGCTTCGCGGTACTTCCATCGAATGGAGCGCGAGGGGAAAAGGTCGAGTATCTCGCTCTCGTCGCCTATGTCGTGTTGGGACTCCTGCTTTCGATCAACGACAACAGATTCGTCGGGGTGGCGCTTATCGTCGTTGGAGTGGGCGTGG
Source organism: uncultured Sphaerobacteraceae bacterium (assembly GCA_964371945.1). Lineage (GTDB taxonomy): Bacteria > Chloroflexota > Chloroflexia > Thermomicrobiales > UBA6265 > CAYJPA01. The sequence continues at coordinate 79,092 of CAYJPA010000009.1, forward strand.
GGTTGATCGCACCGCGCTCCGCGGTTGCCGCGATCGCAGTCGCAATCCCCCTCGTTCACCGTCCCGTTTCGATCGGCTCCGACGAATGGAGCTTGCTGGAGCTCACGATCATCACGTCCAGCGTGGCCGTCGGCGCTCACATCGTCTTTACCGCGATCAAAAGGAGATCGCCGCGCGAAGTCAAGAATCGTCTCCAGCCCTATTCGATCTCCGTTGTCGCACTGGTGCTGATCATCGTCGGTTTTTTCTCGCTCTTCACGGTAGCGGATACGCGGTATCGTCCGGAGAGCGCCCGCGAGTTTCGCTGGGTCATCGTGGAGCCGGTTGCCGCGTTCTTCCTCTTCCGATGGACCGCGATCACCGAACACGGGCGCAGGCTTCTGCTGGCGGCGCTTGTTGGAACCGGCGCTGGGATCGCGATCATCGGAGTCATTCAGCTCGCGACACAGACCGGGGTGGTCGTCGCGGACGGAGTCGAGCGAGCAACCGGCCCATACACGCACCCGAACAACCTGGCACTGTATCTCGACCGGATCGCTGTGCTTGCACTCGCCCTCGCGGTCGCCCTTCGACTGAGGACGAGGCTGCTTGTCGCGGTCGCTGTTCTGTGTGGCGCCGGGCTGGCGGCAACACTGTCACGGGGAGCGGCCCTGGCGTACATGGCCGGAGCATTGTGGGTCGTCGGTGCGGCGAGGGCTCGGCATGGCTGGCGCTGGATCGGAATCGGCGCTGTGCTCGTGGTTTTGCTGCTCGCCTATGTTGGCGGAGAACGGTTGACCGACCAGGGCTCAGCTGGCGGTACATCCAGTAGGGAGCTCATCTGGAGCGCGAGTATCCGCATGATCGAAGATCGTCCAATCACCGGAGTCGGACTGGACCAGTTCTACAATCAATACGGTCGCCGATACATCGAACCCGCGGGATGGCCCGAGCGGTACACCTCCCACCCGCACAATCTTGTGTTGGATGTTTGGCTGCGATTGGGTCTGGCGGGACTTGCGGTCTTCGGAGCGCTCGCGATTGTGGTCGTGCGTCTATCCCGGAAAATGGTTGCAGGCGATTTGAATCGTGCCATCAGGATCGGCTCAATCGGCGCGCTCATTTCCGGCGTGTGGCATGGGATGCTCGACAATGGTTTCTTCTTGCCCGATCTCGCGGTCCTCACCTGGCTGATGATCGCGTTGCTCGAATCGAGTTTCGTTATTCCTAATCCCGTGGGAGAAGCTGCCGGTGTCTGAATCCAGCGTTGCGGCGCCATCACCTCACACGGAGATGCGATGGAACAGGGATGAGATCGGCTGGATTGTGGTTGGCCTTGGGGCGGCCGCGATCATCACGTTGGCGGACGCCCGCACCGCGCTGACGGTTATTTGCGCGGTCGCGCTCGCGGTTGGCTCGATGTCGAAGCCGGCGGTCGGGTTGTCGGTTCTGATCGTGACTGTTCCCGTGCAGGATGGCTGGCCCGCACGTCTCGGTTCGATGGAGCTTCCATGGACCCGAATTGCCTTGTTCTCATTTGGCGGCGCCTGGTTGGTCAGGTTTTTGCTGGCCAAAGAACGCATTCGGATGGACTCGATTGCATGGGCGATGCTTGCATTCTGCGGTGCGTTGGCGCTGTCGGTCGTCAACGCGGTCGATGCAGGCGCCTGGGCGGAAGAGTGTTACCGGTGGCTCGTCGCGGCGCTGGTTTATGTTGTGGCCGCCTCTTGCCTCAAAACGGAGCTCGATCGACTACTGATGATCGGTGGCCTGGTCGCGGGAGTCATGTTCAGTTTTGTCGTCGCCGTGTATCAGGTCACAACATCAACTGGTCCCGAAACCTTCAACCAACATGGGCTCCTCCGTGCCTACGGGATGTTCGGCGAGCCAAACCCCTTTGCCGGTTACCTCGAGATAGCGACATTGCCACTGCTCGCAATCGGATTCGTGCAGTTCAAACATCGATCTGACGCCCGCTCGCGATGGATAGGAGTGATTGCACTAAGTGCGGCGGGATTCGGCTGCGCTGCGGTCGCGATGACCCAGTCCCGCGGCGGATTGCTCGGATTCGCGGCAGGGCTGGCGACGGTTTATTGGTTTCTGTGGCCACGGATGGGACGACGTGTCGTTCTCGCGGTGGCGGCCGTCGGATTTGTCATCATGTGGACGCCACCGTTCGCTTCGATTCGAGCGGCGTTCGGATTGGATGGCCTCCTGAGCCGGGAACCGGTTCAAGTAACGACGTCAAATTGGGCCGCGCAGGAGCGATTGGCTCATTGGGGCGCCGCGTTGCGGATGTGGGAGCAACATCCTTGGTTCGGAGTCGGTGCCGGGAATTTTCCAGATCGTTTCCGAGAATTCACGCCCAATTGGAGATTTCGGATTTCACGCGGACACGCCCACAGTGCATACTTGCAGGCGGCCTCGCAGGCCGGCGTGGTCGGCCTCGTCTGTTTTGTCTCAATTCTGTGCGCCGCATGGCGACTGGGATTGAGCAGGGTACGAGATCGCGCGCTCGGGTTCGCGAGAGGTCGCCACATTGCCGCGCTGGCAGTGACGGCGGCCATCGCCGTTCATGGATTGTTCGACTACCTGCATGTGCTCAGTCTCGGCATTGTGTTGAGTGCGGTTTGGGCGATGAGTGCTATGGAAGAGGTCGCGGATTTGAGTGAACCGGTTGGACATGGCCGCGATTGACCAACGGCAGCAGAAGCTCTCCACACCAGATTCCGATCCACAGCTCGATGGGTTCGCCGTGACGACTGCCGATTTCTCAATCGACACCGACAGGGTCCCGCCAAAGAACGAAAACGGGGATGCGCCCGAAGGTGTCGGAAAGCGGCTGTTGAAGCCACATACGATCGCCTCGTTCGCGATCGCGATCGGAATCGTCGGGTTTCTCATCGTCAGATTGGATATCAATCTCCACAGCGTCTGGACCAACCTGAAGTCCGCGAATCTCGGATTGGTTGCCCTGGCGGTTGCGATCTATTACTCGACCTTTCTGCTCCGGGCCTATCGGTGGCGGTGGATGCTCAGCCAGGCTGGGATCAACTCCGCGAGCGGGAACACGGTACCGGGCCTGCCACGGCTGATCGAGATCATTCTCCTCTCGTGGTTCGTCAACTGCATCGTTCCCGCAAAACTGGGCGACGGCTACCGGTGCTACTTGCTGAAGCGCGACGCAAATGCCAGCTTCGCCGCGACGCTCGGGACCCTGTTGGCGGAACGAGTGACCGATCTCGTCGTCCTGTTCGTGACGATGTCGGCCGCGGGGTTGATCGCCTTTCACGGCGATCTGCCGGCGCAGGTGACCCGATGGATGCTCTTTGGATTGGGACTGATTGCACTGGGTATAGTCGTGCTAGGGGTGATCGGGTTCGGGCGTGACTGGGTGCAGCGATTCGTTCCCAAACGGTTTCATGGTCACTACGATCTGTTTCATACCGCGATCTTTGCCTGCCTGCGGCGGCCGGCTCTGCCGACATTCCTCAGCTTCTGCATGTGGATGATGGACGGACTGCGGTTATACGTCGTAGCGGCGTCGCTCGGCGCTGGATTGTCGTTTGAGCTGGCGGTGTTCGTGGCGCTCATGAGTGCATTGCTGACTACGATCCCGATCACGCCCGCGGGTCTCGGTGTGGTCGAGGCGGCGATCATCGTGGTGCTCAAGCTCGTCGATATCGACTCCGACATGGCGGGATCGGTTGCATTCCTCGACCGCTTGATTGGCTATTGGAGCCTCGTGCTGGTCGGTTTAGTGCTTTATCTGTGGCGGCTCAAAACCGAGGTTCGGGCGGTCACCGCACCGGCGAGCGCATAGTGACCGGACCACGGATCGCGATCGATCACAGCGCCGGGTTCAACCAGGGCGCCGGGATCGGCCGATACGCGCGAAATCTGGTGCCGGAGCTTGTTCGCGAGATGCCCGGGGCATCGTTCACGCTCTGGTACGCGCCGGAACCGGGACGTGGCGCAGTCTTTGCCGAGCAGGCGATGGCTCCTTTCGAGGGCTTAGCCCGCGTCAAAGTGAGATCTTGCCGATTCGACCGGCGGCGGATCGATCAGCTCTGGTTTCGAGCACGTGCCCCCCTGCCGATCGAGCTCTGGACCGGGCGGAACGATCTCGTCTACTCGCCCGATTTCACCGCCCCGCCTTCGCTTCGAACACCAAACATCATCACGATCCACGACATTGCATTCTCGATCGTGCCGGAGCGGGCGCCCGCCGGGCTGCGCAACTACTTGACCTCGGTCGTGCCTAGAGCGGCAAGAAATGCGGCAGCGATTGTTGCCGTTTCCGAAACCACGAAGCGGGACATTGTTGAACGACTCAGAATACCGGCTGATCGCGTGACCGTCGTGCCCAACGCGGCTGGCGAGCGCTTTTTTGCCGCCGAGCCGCTGACCGAGGTAGAGCGCAAACGCCTTGGACTTCCCCAGCGTTACTTCTTGACTGTCGGAACCCTAGAACCGCGCAAGAACCACCAAACACTTTTTGCGGCTCTCCGAATGCTCTCCGGGCATCTGGCTATTCCGCTCGTTGTCGCGGGACGAGTGGGTTGGTGCGCGGATGGGATCATAGCATCCTCCAAAGAGCTTGAACGCGAAGGCATGGTGATCAGGCTCGATTACGTCGATGATTCACTGCTGCCGGGGCTCTACGCCTGTGCGGAAGCGCTGATTTATCCCTCCTGGTACGAGGGGTTTGGACTTCCCGTGCTCGAAGGCATGGCCTCGGGCACGCGGGTGATCGCGAGCGACATCCCCGCGCATCGTGAGATCAGCGACGGTACTGTCGAGTTTATAGACCCTGGCGATGTGGCATCGATCGCCGCGGCCCTCGAGAGTGCGGCCAACAACCCTGACGATGAGTTTTCGAGGTCGAGGCGCGTGGCACGCGCTAGATTCTATTCATGGTCGGAGTCAGCCAAAACGCTCGCCAGGTTGGTCGAGAAGGTCGTGGCCGCATGAGTGACGAGGTTGAAGATCTCCCCGATTGGCGGGAAGGCAAGAGCGAGGAAGAGCAGGCCCGGATCTTGCTTGCCGCCAAAGAGACCAAGTCCATGATCATCGCGGTTGCCGGGGTGGCTGTTGGCGGCATCGTTTTCATGGTCCTGATTACGATCCTGATCGTTGCACTCCGGTACTCATAAGTCGTACGCTCGCGACATCCTGCGGAAGGGAGTACCGCGTTGATTGCAACGAGCAATGAGCTCACCGTCGTTCAGTTCAGAGAAACCGCCCATCGCATCGAGGAAGAGGTCGGCAAGGTCATGGTCGGCCAGGCCGAGATCGTGCGCGATGTTCTGATCTGCATCCTTGCCGGTGGACATGCGCTACTCGAGGGCGTGCCGGGGCTGGGCAAAACACTGCTCGTGCGCACGCTATCCGATGCGCTCGATCTTCAGTTCAGCCGGATCCAGTTCACGCCTGACCTGATGCCGTCCGATATCACCGGCACCAACATCCTGATGGAAGATGAATCGCGACGGCGAAGCTTTGCCTTCCAGCCCGGGCCGATCTTCGCGAATCTTGTGCTCGCCGACGAAATCAACCGCGCTACGCCGAAAACCCAATCGGCCTTGCTCGAAGCGATGCAGGACAAAACGTGCTCGATCTCTAACGTGATCCATCCGCTGTTCGAGCCATTTTTCGTGCTTGCCACGCAGAATCCGCTCGAAATGGAAGGCACCTATCCGTTGCCCGAGGCTCAGCTCGATCGCTTCTTTTTCAAGTTGCTCGTTCGTTACCCAACCTCGGGGGATCTTACGGAAATCCTGCGCCGTACGACCTCGAACTTCGTGTTCGAGCCGCAAAAGGTGGCCGACGGTCCGACGATCAGTTCAATGGGGCACATCGCGCGCGAGGTACCGATCGCCAACCATGTGAGCGACTTCGTCGTCAGACTGGTAATGGCCACGCACCCCCAAGACGAAACCGCGCCTGCTGACGTACGTCGATACGTCCGATACGGCGTGAGCCCTCGCGGCGCACAGGCGATCGTATTGGGCTCAAAAATTCGAGCGTTGCTCGAGGGCCGATTGAATGTTGCGATCGAAGACATCCGTTCGGTTGCGTATCCGGCGCTGCGGCACCGTCTGATTCTCAATTTCGAGGCAGAGGCAAGCGGCACGACGGCCGACGATGTGCTGCGGTCGTTGTTGATGGAAGTGCCAGAAACGGCGGTGTAGTCGCTATTTTCGGGCGGGCCGTGTTGACACATCTTCGAGCGCGGTGCTACATTGTCGTCCGCTTACGGAGGCGTGGTGTAGCGGCCTAACATGCAGCCCTGTCAAGGCTGAGATCGCGGGTTCGAATCCCGTCGCTTCCGCCAGATAGGCGTCGGGCTTGACAATCCAAGTCAAAGAACGGTGCGAAGCTGGATTGTGGCCAAACGGCTGCAATCCAGTCGTCTTTAATCTTCACTTCTTCGAACAAGAGCCGGGCAAGCGCATTGCGCCGCGCGTCCGAGCCCGCTCGCCATGCCGCCGGAAGATCCGTCAAGAACATGGCGGCGCGTTCGAGTGCTCCGTCACGCTCAGCATCAGCGCGTAGGTGAAGGAGCGACTGCTGAAGCCGTCCACATCGCTCGAGGAGTTCATCCTTCGAGACATCGCCTGGCGAGAAAAGAGTCCTCAGATTGTCGAGTTGCCGTTCTAGCCGTCGGCGCTCGGCTCCCACATCGGAGACGGAGCTGTGTGCAGCCGCCTGCGCGGCCATGAGTTTCGGGCGATAATCCGCCGGAATCGTGAAAGTAGCCGGGTGGTCGAGCAGCCGCGTCTCGTAGATCTCTAGGAATGCCGGTCTCCGCGGGTATTTGACCCCCTGGCGCCCCTGATAGCAGTAGGCTCGCACCCACCCTTTGTCGCGATGGAGATGGAAGCTCCCGCCACAATGATGGCATCGAAGTAGCCCGGACGGGGAGTAGATCGGGGACCGCCGTCGCACCGGCATCGGTACTTTGACCTTACCTTACCTTACCTTGCCTTGCGCCGCGGTGATGACTCGTCGTCCAGCAGCGGCCACGCGTACCACTTCTATCCCATTCGCCGTATCACGCTTATTCCGGGGGTTGCAGGCTGACTCAAACAGGCAGAGGGCTCGCGCACGGCGATGCACCGTCAAGTTATCTAGCACGAGGTCCCGCTCGGTTGCAGAGTAGGCACCAGGATCTGGTCGACGAAGGCATCGAGGGTGCGTCGATCGAGCGAGCCGCCGATGACGACATTAGCGCCCATCAAGGCGATCGCGATCATGCTCAGAAAGGTGACGTTGTGCCAGCTACCGCGCGGCACGCGCGCGGCAAGCCGGTGGGCGCGGTGCCCAGCCCCGGAGCGGAGTCAACATGGTCGTGGTGCTGGTTTCGTGGACGAGCTTGTCCGTTGCGGCGATGTACCCCATAAACGAATAGATC
>CAYJPA010000010.1:0-21380 GCA_964371945.1 uncultured Sphaerobacteraceae bacterium
CCTGCCGTCAATTAGTCTCAGCGACTGGTCGTCTTGTCACTCACCGTCTAGTCGTCTCGCCGGCTCGTCGGTGGATAGGCCGGAAACGGAAATCCAAAAACCATGATCACATCCTCTGACCCAGTATTCGCGACCGCGTGCCAGATCTTCGGTGGGATGTGAATTGCATCACCGGCCGTGAATGGTACCGCCCCGTCATCCGTTCTCAGTTCCCCGGTTCCTGAAACCACATACGCGACCTCTTCGAACTCATGCGACACCTTCGCAAGCACGGTGCCCGGTTTGAACACGGAATACCCAAGTGACGACGCGATTCCATCCACCGAATCTCGGGTCAGGGGCATCTTGCTCCAACTCCCGTTCGGAAGCGGAATCTCGGTGACATCTGCTAACGCTATGATCGTAATGCTGTTCAATGTGCGCTCCAGATACCCGCTAAGTTGCCGTTGTTCTTTCGGGAGGGCGACAAGTTTGTGAAGAGCTCAGACTGCCTTCGGAACATCGCGACCTGATATCGGGCGGTTCACCAACCGCCCCTACAATCCCTCCGTTCTCCTCTCCGCCTTACCCCCTCACCGCCTCACCCCACCCGTCACAGCGCCCACTTCCCGTCCCTAACGATGTACTCCCCGGTATCTTCGATTTGGAGCGACGCGTTCAAGCAATTGCCGTCGAGGTGTAGCACGCTCACGTTCTGGCCGCCGGGATAGGCGTTGTGGTTGTCCCCGAGAGCGAAGTGAACGGTCCCGAGCAGTCCCTTTTCGGACGGCGAGCCCGTGGGCGACTTCTCGCTGGTGCCGAACGCGAACTCGCCGATCACGGTCGCGCCATCCACGCCGGCTATTACCTTGCTGAGCCGCTCTGCCTCAGCGCCGCCCTCGATCGAAACACATTTGCCCTTCTCGATCCGCCATTCGATATGCTCATTGACCTGACCCTTGAGTCCGATCCCAAGCATGATCCCGTCGACCATGATCCGGCCTTCGGTTTTGTCCTCGACCGCCGCGAAGGCGACCTCCGCCCAAAGCGGCACCGGTCCCATCATCTGTCCGCGCTGCTTGATCGGCGTCACTTCGAGCGCCGGCCTGCCTTCGATGCAGACCCGCACATCGGTTCCCGCCGGCGACGTCACCCGGCACCATTTGCGGCCATTCAGGCGTTCGATCGCCGCTTTGGCGCGGTCAGTGGCATCTAGAATGTCGGCCTTCGTCAAATTCCAGGTGCCGATCCCCTCTTCAACCGAGGCGATCTTCGCGTTGTTGTCGCACGATTCGCGTACCGCGGAAACATGGGCGAACCGGTTCGCCCACTCCAGATTGGTGATGATGATGATCTCATCGGAGGCGACCATCGCCTTGTGCAGGTTCACTGGCGGCGCCATCGGGAATGTCATGTCCGCGATCGCGCGCTTGACCTGGTACTCGTTATTGCAAATCACTGGAAAACCGCCGCGCTCGACCACGATCTGCGCCAGCGCATCCGCCTCAGTCAGGTGATCGTTGTCGGTGATGACCGTAACCACGTCGCCGGATTCAACCGACATGCAAACGCCAACCACCAACTCTGCATCTCGCCGTAGTCCTTCGGATAGCTCTGCCATCGGTTGACCCTCCAAACCTGTCATTTAGCCGTTTCGACGATCCGCAAATACCGGTAGAACATCCCTGGCGAAACGCTCCGCCTGGCCGAATTGATCGAGCGAGCCGAAGCGGCAGATGAAGTAATCGACACCTGCCGTCGCGAACGTGTTGATCCAATCGATGATGTCGTCAGGCGTGCCGATCGGACCCCATTCCCGGAGATCCATTGCCTTGCTCAGTTCCGGGTAGTACTGACTGATATACGCATTGATTCCTGCATGCGCCTCTTCCCTACTGTCGGCGATATTCATTGTCACCTGATAGGACATAACGTAATCGGTGCGAGGCCGGCCGATTTCGTCGATCGCATCGTGGATTTGCGCCAGCTGGTCGGAGAATTCGTCCGGATGACGAGCGCGGCAGCAGGTCATCCAACCGTCGCCATGCGTCGCGATCCGTCGAGCTGCCTTTCCGATCACCCGCGCGGTTTTGTCCTCGGTTTTCGTGCCGGCGGTCAGGCGGGGATTGCTAACGATCCACATCGGCGGCGGCTGTTGCACGGGCGTCAGTGGCGCCATCTCGGTGCCGCTATAGAAGGAGATGTTGTCAAGCTGAAAGTGGTCGCCGTGGAAATCGGTTTTGCCGTCGGTCCAGAGCTCCCTCAGGACTTCGAGGCCCTCCTCGAAGATGCGGGCCCGCTTCTCGAAGTCCATACCGAGCGCGGTGTACTCGCGGCGAACTCCCTCCTCGGGATTTCCCATGCCGGTGCCGAAAATCGTGCGGCCGTTGGATAAGTGATCGAGTGTCGCCCACTCGAGCGCAAGATAGAGCGGGTGACGCGTGCCGGAGACCATGCACGCCGTGCCGAGCTTGACCTTCTTCGTGCGCTGGGAGATCGCCGAAAGCAAAGAGATCGGTTCGAACCGGGGCTTGGAAAAAAGGCTGTCTCCCACCCAAACCGAATCGAAGCCGTATGCCTCCACCTGCTCAGCCAGATTGAGGAGATCGATGAGGGTGTAGTCGGGCGCGATCAGCGGTTCGCGATTATTGACATTCACCCCGAACGCGATTCCCATGCACTTCTCCAGACGTTTTATCCAACCGGCGCGACTTGAACTATCGGGGCATTGGTTGTTGCGCGATTTGAAGGTGCTCCATCGCGGCCGGCTCCCGTTCCAAAATCCGTTGCGGCACCTGAATGTGCTCGCTTACCAGCCGGACTGCTTCGTCCACGTCGCCGGACCGCACCGCATTCAGAATTGCGTCGTGCTCCTCGATCGAACGCTCGAGCCCACCGCGCAGATCGGCCGACGGCGAGCGATATCTTCGCATCTGATCGATCAACGATTCGTACGTCGATTTCAGGTAATTGTTGTCACCCCGTTTGACGAAGAGCGCGTGGAACGCGGAGTTGGCGGCAAAAAACCGCTCAAGATCGCGTGTCGGAGCCGCGGCTCGCATTTCGTCCTGCAAGCGTTCGAGTGTCTGGATGTCCTGATCCGCGAGCCGGGGCATCGCCAGTCGAATCGCGAGCGTCTCCAGCGCTTCCCGCAGTCGATACGCGTCCAGAAACTGCTTTGGCGAGAGCGAACTGACCACAGCTCCTTGTCGCGGGATGAGATTGACCAGGCCGTCCGCGGCGAGGCGACGAATCGCCTCACGCACGGGAACCCGGCTGACATTGAGCCGATTCGCAAGCGCCGCTTCCGGAAGAGGGGTGTTTGGAGGGAACGCATTTGCCAGGATGCTGTGGCGCAGGTGCTCATAGACCTGCTGCGTGAGCGTCACGTTGGAGAATTTCGGACCGGGACCGGCCGCGTCAAGCGCGTGGTGCACGGGATTGCCTCCACAGGATCAGAATTCAATGACCAAGCCTGTATACAGTATACCAGCAACGAGCGCTTCGCAATCGACGGGGAATCGCTCTCTCGTGAACCCTAATGCAACGCGGGAGCGTTAACCTAGCGACTGATGATCGCGTCTGATTTAGCGCGGTCGATCGTGAGACCTTCGAATGAATCTCAGCCAGCGTCCGCTCACGCGTCGCTTCTCGACTCGACAAGAGCCAATTGGCCCCCGCGCCTATTCCTCCGAATTGGCCGGCCTCTTGTCGATGCTGCTTCCTGGACTTGGACAGTTCTACCTGGGAAGATTCAGTCGTGGACTACTCCTGGTCGGGATTTCTCTGGGTGTTCTTGTGACAGCGATTCTCCTGTCGGCAGCAGGTCCAATTGCAGTGCTATCGTTGCTGGTTCGGCCTCGTTTTTTGCTGTTTCTCTTCGTCGTGAATATGCTCCTTTGCGCGTTCAGGCTGGTCGCGGTCCATGATGCGTTCCGTAGTGTGGGCGGCCGAACCGGCGGTCGTCACGTGACGCTTGCCCTGTTGATTGCGCTGACAGCGGCCCCACACGTTGCCGTCGGTTACTACGACATAGTGACGATGGATACCCTCGACGAGATCTTTTCAGAGAAGGCTCCAAACGAGAATCGTGTTGAAACCACGAACGAGGAGTACAAGCTGACCTTTCCGGTTGCGCCAAACGTGAACGTCACGGTAATTCCACCGGATTCCGACGAGTAGTGCCAGAGAATTCAATAAGTTACGTTGTTGCCGTTACAAAAATGGAATTTGACGCTTCTTCGTAACTGCTCGGTCATGGGGTCGACATTGAATCTGTACTCAGCTCGTTTACTTACCGCGCTCCTGGCCGTCTTAGTGCTTTTAGGCACCATTTCCTCGGTGCTCGCCGATCCCGTCGAACCAAGGGAAGGAGGAGATTCAGGCGAACGAGTCTCGATTCTCCTGCTCGGCGCGGATGCCGGACCGCAACGGTCCGGAATTCGCACCGATTCAATCATTGTCGCCAGCGTCGAAAAAGCGACCGGTCGCGCTGCACTTTTCTCGGTCCCCCGAAACTTGGTGAATGTGCCTCTGCCGGATCGCTATGCCCCGCTCTTTGACTGCGGATGCTGGGCGTCGTTGATCAACGAGCTCTATGGGTACGCGAATGCCAACCCGGATCTCTTCGGGGGCGGCGCCAATCCAGGCGCTGATGTGATGAAAGAAACAATCGGCGTCCTGCTTGGACTATCGATCGACTACTTTGCACTGGTCGATTTGCCGGGATTTGTCGATGTGATCGATGCGCTCGGTGGAGTGACGATCGATGTTCCGGTGCGGATCAGTATCTATCTCTCCCCGGCGATAGAAAGCGACCCGTGGGAGCAGTTCGACATTCAACCCGGGCGACAGCATCTGGACGGCCGGGCCTCACTCGCCTATGTCCGCTCGCGTGAAGACGAGAGCGACTACGAGCGGATGACCCGGCAGCGTTGCTTGCTGGGTGCACTTGCCAACAGCGTCGACATCGGCTCGTTCCTCACCTCTTACTCGAAGCTCGCGAACGCTCTGGAAGAAAGTCTGCTTACGGATGTCCCGCGGGGCGATCTGCCGGGGCTGATAGAGCTTGCGAGTGATGTCGATCTCGAGTCTGTGGCCACGATTGGTTTCACGTCCGCGAACTACATGAGCACATACGTTCCGCCCGGATACCCCGTTCCCAATCCCGCGGCGATCCAACAGGCCGTCGCCGATGCATTCAGCCAGCCGGTCGAAGCTTTGAATCAGACGTACGGCACAATCCCTCACGCATGCGCATGGTCGCCGGACAAGGTCTAGCGGCGAGCACGCAACCATTCGCACTATGAAACACCTTCCATTCTGGCTACTCTCGTCTAGGACCACCGTCGACAAATTCGGCCATTTGGTCCTCTGTGTCTCGGAGTATTGCAGCACTAAAGTGAAACGATGTCGGTGAGATTCACCACGTTTAGTTGACTGTGAGCACCTTGGGGCACGGCGATGTCGGAACCGCTCTTCATTTTGGTCGTCGAAGACGATCCCACGAATCGGATGCTGGCATCCAGAATTCTCACGGCCTCAGGCATTGAGTTTGTTGAAGCCATTGATGGTGAACAAGCACTTGTGCTGCTCGAAGGGCGTCGACCAGATCTCGTCTTGATGGATCTTTCACTGCCAGGTATAGATGGCTGGGAGGTGACCCGGCGGATTCGTCAGAACCCGGTTCTGAGCGACCTGCCGGTGCTCGCCGTCTCCGCACACGCGATGTCGGGCGATCGAGAGCGAGCGATCAAAGCTGGTTGTGACGATTACCTCACCAAACCCTATCGACCGGCCGAGTTGATTGCCGCGATTGTGAAGCTGACCTCGATTCAGGCCCACACCACCACGGCGATGGCCCACGAGATCGCTCATGTCACGGCCGAATCGGGGCACGGACGATGAGCACTGCACTGCGACCTCCGATCGCGAAAGCCAACACGATTCTCGGCGACAGACTCGTGACTAACGTCGAATCGGGTTACGACAAAATACTCGAGCACATCTTCGATAGCAGTTTCGATGGAATGTTCGCGTTCGATCGAGATTTGCGGTTCCTGGTCTTTAATCCGGCGATGGAACGGCTCTGGGGCAAGTTCCGGCAGGAGGTAATGGGTCGATCCATATTGGAATCGTTTCCCTTCCTTGTGACGATTGGTGAGGACCAATTCTTCAAGGCGGTTCTTCTGGGCCAGAGTGTCGTTGCTCGTGACCGGCCGTACCGCTCCCTCGTCAGCGACGGACCAAGTTTCTTTGGCGCACGGTACTCTCCCATCTACAACGACTCCGGTGTCATCATCGGGGGTCTCGGTGTTGTCAGAGATACGACCGATCACACATTCAACGCCACCATCATCGGCCAGGATCGCGAGCGCCTCCAGGCACTCATGGGCTCACACCACGACTTCATTTTCTTCAAAGGTTTGGACCATCGGTACACCGCGATCAACGCCGCGCTTTCGAATTTTCTCGGGCTTACCGACCCCTCGATGGCAGTTGGAAAATCAGATTTCGATTTGTATGATCACGAGGTTGCCAACCTGTTTCTGGCCGACGATGATCTCGTCCTCGCACACGGTGAAACGATTGTCAACAGGCTCGAATTGATTAAAGGCACAGATGGTTCCGATCGCTGGTTACGAACGAATCGAGCTCCGATTCTGGATGACGACGGATCGATTATCGGCCTAGTCGGCACCGCTCGCGATGCCACCAAACAAGAACTAGCCGAGATCGAACTGCGTACCGAGCGAGAGCTTCTGCAAACATTGATTGACAACGTTCCCGACCTGATCTTTATCAAAGATGCAAACGGGCGCTTTACGCGCGTCAACCGCGCGCATGCGAACGTTATGGGATTTTCTGATTCGCGCGACATGATCGGCAAGCACGATGCCGACTTCTACCCGAGCGAGCGCTCGAGCGAGTTTGGAGCGGACGAGCGTCATCTGTTGGCGACGGGAGAACCTCTGATCAATAAGCTCGAGCGTCAGAGTGCCCCCGGCCAAGAGGCCCGCTGGACATTGACGAGCAAAGTCCCACTTAAAGATGAGCACGGCAGAATCGTGGGGTTAGTCGGCACGGCGCGCGACGTCACACAAATGCACAAGGCCGAAGAGGAGCTCCGAGCTCGAACAGCCGAGCTGGAAGTGGAAAAGGACCGAGCCGAGAGCGCAATGGAGGCCGCCCGCGAAGGAAGCCGGCTGAAGAGTGAATTCCTTTCGACTATGAGCCACGAGCTTCGGACGCCAATGAACGCGATCATCGGCTACTCGCATCTGCTGTTGGATGGCCTCGATGGTGAATTGACAGAACAACAGGCCGCCGATATTGGGCAAATTGCCCGGAGCGCGGACCAGTTGCTTAATCTGATCAACGATGTCCTGGATCTATCGAAGATTGAAGCCGGCCGGTTGGATCTCTCCATCGAGCCCATCGACATTGGCAGCATTGCAAAACAGGTGGCCGACACGCTCGCGCCGCAAGCTTCAGTTAAAGGAATCAAGCTCACCATCGATATCGCGTCCAGTATGAAGGACATCGAAGCGGATCCGGTTCGTATCCGCCAGATTCTGTTGAATCTGGTGAGCAACGCGGTCAAATTCACGGAAGCCGGCGCTGTCACCGTTGTTGGCAAGGCAATGCCTGGTGCGATCGAAATCAGCGTCAGGGACACCGGCATCGGAATCGGCGCGGAAGCCCTTTCCTACATTTTCGACGAATTCCGTCAGGCGGACGGCAGCACGACCAGGCGCTTTGGAGGTACCGGATTAGGCCTTGCGATCGCTCGTAAACTAGCCCGGCTGCACGATGGCGATATCACCGTGGTCAGCGATATCGGGCATGGCAGCTGCTTCACGCTTCGGCTTCCCAACGGAGCACCCGTTCAGACGGAATCGCTCGCAATCGATGCAGCGAAGGTCGTCGAAAAGAACCACGCGCTTGCTCCAACGGAAATGCGGGACCGAACCGGCCTCACCGTGCTCCTCGTCGAAGACGACTCGGGGTTCGCGAACTTGGTGCGGCGTACACTCGAGGGCGTTGGGGTGACGGTGATTCACGCCTCAAGAGGAAGTGACGCCATCCAGCTCGCTTCTCGAATCCGGCCAGAACTTATCCTGCTTGATATCTCACTTGAAGACGATATTGACGGCTGGAAAGTGCTGCATCACATCCGATCCCACGAATCCACCCGCCACATCCCGGTTGTCGTTCTGAGCGCGCTCGATGAGCCTGGAATGGCGGCGATGCTTGGAGCAACTGATTACATGGTCAAGCCAATCGCCCGCGCCGATCTCCTCAATGTGCTCGATCGATTTGGTGCGGCCGATATGCGGGACATCTTGGTGGTCGACGATGACCCAGAAACACGCGCCCTCATCGCCCATCTGCTTGGCACTAGCGATTACCTGCCTCGCTTTGCCGCCGATGGCCAAGCAGCCTGTGACCAGATTGCGCTCGCATGCCCAGACTTGATGATACTCGACCTCATGATGCCGAATCGAGACGGGTTTTCCGTGCTCGAATCCGTTCGCGACAACCCTGCGACCCGGAGCCTGCCAGTCATTGTCGTGACAGCGATGGATCTCACAGCCGAGCAGTTTTCGTGGCTGCGTGACCGCACGGCGGTCGTTTTGCAAAAATCACTTCTTCGCGAGGAGCTTCTCATGCGCGAGGTAGAACGGTTGCTTGGAGTCGTCCCTAAGCTCGTCGTTGCTTAGGCAGGCGAGCGTAAAGGACCTTCCACCAACCGAGGTGCTCAGATGACCGACACTCCAGCTCGTATTTTGGTAGTCGACGACGACCCAAGCGCTCGGGATATCGTGCGTCGCCGTCTCGAAATGCAGGGGTACGAAATCCTGTTGGCCGAGAACGGCTGGGAGGCGCTCGAGCGCATCGAAAAGGATCTGCCGGATCTCGTCATTCTGGACATGATGATGCCAGGGCTGGACGGGATCGGAGTGATCAAACGTGTACGCTCCAATCCGAGTCAGGTCTCGCTTCCAATTCTGATGCTGACCGCCCGCAACCGGGCAGTCGATAAGCAATTCGGACTCGAGTCCGGGGCTGACGATTACCTGGGCAAGCCATTCGAGTTCCCAGAGCTGATGGCGCGTGTGCAGGCGCTGTTGCGCAGGTCGCGTGGATGGACGATCCCCGGCGAATTGGTTAGACGCGGTCATGTTGTGACCTTCACCGGCGCGAAAGGTGGAGTCGGCACAACGACAATTGCGGTCAATGTCGCGGTCGCTCTGGCGCGACGAGGAACCAGCACCATCATCGCGGAGCTGACGGGGTGGAACGGTGGAGCCGCTTCACGGCTCGGCGTACCGGCGCGCCGCCGGATCGACCGCCTTCCGCTCAATCGTCCTGAAATTCTGACGACCGCAATGGTCGAAAACACTTTGCTCGAGCACAACAGCGGGCTGAAAATCCTGGCGGGACGCGTAGGTGCAATAGCCGAGGTCGCTGATGAGGGCTGGACCGCCTTGATCGAGATGACTCGCCGGTCCGCGGATGTAGTGGTGATCGATACCGACGGAGCGCCGACCGCCCTGACCATGGCAGCCGCGCGAGTCTCGACGCAACTCTGGGTCGTAACTGAGCCAGAACCGATTTCGGTTGAGCGGGCGGCCGCGTGGATCGATTACCTCGATGAAAACGGCGTTTCGCGCCGGCGAATCGGACTCATCGTCAATACCACCAGTCCGGTCATGGTCGTCAGCGAAGCCGATATCACCCGCGCAACCGGCATTCAGCCGACCTATACGCTGCCGGCTATGCCGAACGCATGCTATGCGGCGGCGGCGAGGGGCATTCCGATCGTCGATCTCTCCGCGCAACTTCCGGCTTCGCGGATATTCACCGCGTTTGCCGCCGCGGTGATCAACCGTCCCGGAACGGTGCTGCGGCCGGAGAACATCGTCGTTCCGGGGTCAGCGCAGCCGATGGAAGTGAGACAATGACCATGGGAGAGATTCACGGCGCTACAAACACCGGACCACTCGTGCTCCTGATCGAGGACGATCCGGTTGCGCAGGCGCTGGTCACCCGGCGCTTAGTGGCGGCTAGCTATCGCGTGGCGGTCGAGTCGGATGGTGGCGCTGGCATTTTCCGGGCGCGCTCTGATTCGCCCGCGCTGGTAATCAGCGACTTGCATATGCCGCTCGCGCCCGGGGAGTTAGTGATTTTGGCGTTGCGCATGGATCCGCAAACGAAATCGATTCCAATCCTCGTGTTGAGCGCTGATCCAGGTCGTCTTGGTCCCGAGCACAAAGTCGACCACGTGCTCTCAAAACCCGTTCGCCCAGAAGAGCTGCTCTCCGTGGTCGCGCGGCTGACGAATTCATCGGCACCGCCTGTTACCAAATCGCTTCTAAACGTTTAGTGGTTTCGAGCGTTTCGACGGCACGTCATCGATGGCGCCATTTCACCTCCCCGCGTAACGACAGTGCGCACAGACGCGGCCGGTGAGCATGGCGGAATTCTAATCTGCTCGATCCCCGTGTCGTGCCGGGAGATCCACGTGATGTGATCTCAGCAAGAATCGGGCCCGGGCGCATCGCGAGATCAATGCACCAAGCAATTGGGATTGCTGAAGGCGTGACAATCGGTTCGCCCTTGACATTGCCGGCCGTGCGTGATCGGCTAAGCTAATGTGATTGAAAATACCCGGGTAGCACCTCCCGCTGCGACTGATTGGAGCGCATGTGGCCGAATTGCCAGTCGACGAGCCGAAACCGGATCTCGCGCGCAGCGCACAAGAGCGGAAGCCGGCGAGTTTGTCGCCGTCCCGCCAGCGTCGCCGGTTTGGACCACGCAGATATGTCTTCTGGCCCGGACTCGCCACGATGTTGCTCGTCGCGTTTGGTGTTGGACTGGGAAACTGGCTCCTGCAGTCGCAAGTCATCAATGACTACAATCGTATCGACGATGACGATGGCCGCGGCATCGACATGTACGTTCAGGCGCTCATGCTTATTTGGAGCATCGTCTCTGGCTGGCTTCTTTACCGGGTCGACGAAGGCTCCAACAAAGTCGCGGAAGCGGTCTCGGAAGAGGACTTCCCAAAATTCATGCGGGAAGCTCCGAAGAGAACCGCGCTCACAATCCGTCTGCTCCATCTTGCACTTTCGCTGCTGTTCGTTCACTCCTTTCAGCTTTACCACCTAAGCGATCGCCTTGTGTCGTTCGAGGTCCAGGCTGGGATCGGATTCCTGGTGACGATCACGGTTCTCTTCATTTGGGATCTGGACGATCCTTTTCACGGTGTCATCAACGTGGCCAGTATTCCCCCGGAATGGAGTGATCAGTTGGCCGGGCAAGGCGACCATAAATCGCCGCTGCAGACATAATGCCGCCTTGCTGGTACCATCTCGTTCCTCCATTCTGCAAGCGCGAGATTCAGCAACAATGACGGCGAACATGGTCTGGAGGGCTTCCGGTCACGGGATGCGACCCCGTGGACCGGAAAGGTTTACCAATGACTCACCCTGACCTCGAACGCGTTCTGGCCGGATGCGATACCCACCGGCAACGCGATCTTGACGATCTCTTCCGGCTACTCCGGCAACCGAGCATTAGCGCGCAAAATATCGGCGTAACCGAGTGTGCCGCGCTGGTGCAAGAGCTCTTGACCGGCGCCGGCTTCGTCCCACGCCTTTTCCCGACATCCAGTCATCCAATGATTTACGCCGAGCGCTGCAATGCTCCCGGCAAACCGACGGTGCTGATCTACGGTCACTACGATGTGCAGCCGCCCGATCCGCTCGATCAGTGGCTCTCACCTCCATTCGAGCCAACGATTCGTGACGGCCGCATCTACGCACGCGGCGCTGGCGACAACAAAGGCCAGTTTTTCGCTCAGATTTGTGGTGCCCGCGCCTGGTTGGAAACGGCCGGGAAGCTTCCGGTGAATGTGAAGATCTTGTTGGAAGGCGAAGAGGAGACCGGAAGCCCCCACATCGCCGAATTTGTCGCCGAGAATCGCAACCTTCTGTCCGCGGATCTCGTCTACACGTCCGACGGCCCTGTGCTGGATGACAATCATCCGGAGATCGTCTTCGGCGTGCGCGGTGTGCTCTCGCTGGAACTGCGCGCTCGCGGCGCCAATTCCGATCTTCACTCCGGAAACTGGGGTGGCATCGCGCCGAATCCTGCCTGGACCCTCGCTCATCTTCTCGGAACGATGATGAACGCGAACTACGATGTGACCGTTGAAGGGTTCTACGACTCCGTTCGGCCGGTCACTCATTTGATGGACTCCGCGATGGACAAGATCCCGCTCGATCCCGCGGCCGCGCTGGCGAGCATCGGAATCGACAGGTTGCCGCCGCCGCTGGGCCTCGGGTACTTCGAGCGATTGATGTCGCGCCCGACCATGACCATCAACGGTCTCACCAGCGGATACCAGGCGGCCGGCAGCAAAACAGTGCTGCCCGCGTCCGCGGTCGCGAAGATGGATATGCGCCTGGTTGCGGATCAGAGCCCGGACGACATTTACGAGAAAATCGTAAGACATGTCAAAAAACACGCTCCGGGAGTCGAAGTTGTCTACCAGGGTGCGATGGAGCCGTCATCGACACCGCTCGATCACCCGTTTGCGGAAACGATTCGTCGAGCGGTGACGAGGGGATTCGGGAAGGCGCCCATCGACTTGCCCGCGCTCGGAGGAAGCCTCCCGGATGCTGTTTGGACAAAAACGCTCGGCCTTCCTTCGTTCCTGGTTCCGTACTGCAACTCCGATGAGCGCAACCACGCCCCGAACGAGAACATGGAAGTCGAGCGCTTTTTTGCGGGCATCCGCACCGCCGCCAGCCTCATCGGCGAGCTCGCCTGACCAGAATTACCCACAAGCGGGGGTCGAATGCCGGCGCCGTTCATGAATGGACATCATTCCGCGAAATCCTCACTCTTTCGCGAGTCCTGCGCCTGTCCCTGACAACGCCGCCCTAACAGTGCAGCGAATGCTCTTTCCACTTGACTCTTGAGTCGAAGGGTCGCAGACTATCGTCAATCCTGACTTCATGGCTCAGGATTGCCCTTTTTTCGTTCGAGCGGCCGTCAATTCGCCCGATGGAGGGTTCCTCAATGGACTTGACCTGGGAGATCGCCGCGATCATCGGTTCCCTGCCGCTAGTCCTTCTCGTATTGTGCGTCTGGTTCGCCGGTCGATCGTGGTCGACGCGACTCGATCAATTCGAATTGCAGAGATCAGGGACAGCGAGCAAGTAAGCCGATGGTTGAGCTCACAGTCCATGACGTATTGTGGAGTCGTGAACATGGTCACCCGGTCCTCGTGATGAGCGCGGCGGGTAAAGCCGCTGGAGCGATCTCGATCGTGCTCTCCCCGGGAGACGCCCAATTGCTGGCCGTCAATCCGGTCGGGGCCAGCGTGGAGCGATCCCGGCTCTTTGGGTTGATCGAAGGGTTGGTCCGTGCGCTGAGTGCTCGGTTCAGCGATGTTCGTTTTCGACTCGATTCCGGTATGGTCTTGACCGCGGAGCTCTCGTTCGAATGCGGCCTGCGCACCGTCACGGTGCCGGCCAACTTCGCGGACGGGGTTGTTTTGGCATTGCGTGCCAAGGTGCCAATGCACATCTCGAATCAAGATCTGCGCTGGATTCGTGCGGTACAGGAAACATCGCCAGTGCAACAGAGCGATCTTGACCCGGGTCCGGCGATCTCTTCCTTCATCGAATCGCTGCGCCTCGACGACCTACATGGGCCATCCCAAGACGGACGCTAGCGCCGAAATTGCCAATCCAATCGTGCGATATGGCCCGGATATGACAAATGGGCGCTTCGATCAGATGCCTCGACGCAACGTCGTGCATTAGCATGTCGATGTTCGTCCAGACGATCTGGTCGTTAACCCCTATATGGTTCGTGCCCCGTAGCAGCATGGTTGTTCGCCAATAGGTTTGGAGTAGCTAGGCATGATTAGCCGGCGATTCATCGGTGTTTTCGTTCTCTTTGTGATGAGCGTTGCGACTCCGTTGTCAGGGTCGCGCGCCGATGCGGCAGGCGACCGGTTCGTGAGCGCCAGTATTGAATGCGTGCGTGAGCTCGGCGCTGAACCAGGGCTTCCAGTTATCAATGTGACGGTCGAGAATCAATCAGGTCTGACCCTCTACATCGCCTATCTCCAGGCATTTGGCGCTGGACCGATTCTGGAGACCGGTCCAACGGGTCTCCGACTCGAGAATCCCGTGGTCGATCAAGTCGTTGAGATTCCAAACGGTGAATCTGCCACCTACAATCCGATTTGGGCGGGTGTGGACCTCAAGCGAAGTGACGTCATCGTCGCATTGATCGTCACGAGTGCCGGAAATTTCCTTCCGTCTTGCAGCGAAGATGGAAGTTCCCAGACATACACATATGATGCAGACACTCCACAACTCGAGGGGGAAGAGGCAGAGGAGAGCGCTCGCATCGCCGCCGCGACCATCGGCCAGCTCGAATCATGGCGGGCCTACCCCGCTCTCTACACGCTGCTCTACCCGGGTGCGCAGGATGCGATCTCGTTCGACCAGATCGCGTGCTGGTACGCGGAGCGGTTCGGCCCGCCGGCGACTGGCGACGTCAGCACCATCTACTCGACCGAGGTCAAGAAAGTTGAGTGGGAGACCTGGACCTGGACCGTCACCGGTGAGGAATTCCAGCAATCCGCGGTCGTTACCTATGCCCAGGAAGTCGGAAAATCGGCCAAATCAGCCGAGGCGTTGGAATCCGACATGCACTTGGTGCGTGTTGACGGCATCTGGCGCTGGTTCTTCGGATCAAGCGCTGAAGGCGTTGCCGGTCTCACCGGCAATTGCGAAATTCCCGCGACCAGCTAATCGTCAGCAGCTAGAGCCGAAACATAAAACACCCCGGTAGGGGTCTCCCATCGGGTTGTTTTGTGCAATTCGTTGGTCCGTCCCCACCGGTTAGCGGAGCCAACCGATGAAGTTTGTGTTCATCTCGTCCTGCCGGCGCATATCTTTGCGGGCTTCGTCCGCGGTCGGATAACCGGAGCCTTTGCGCAAGATGCCGCCGTAGTAACGATCGAAGCGGCCGGTCTGGCCATTGAACTGGTTCAGGAACGTTCGTAGGGTTTTCACAATCATCCTCCTAAAATCGAACTAGTGATATCATAATATCACACTATTGCGATATACGCATGAAAATATCATTCGGTTCCATGGGAGGCAAGTCCTTGTTCGCCGGCGCGTCCATCCCGCCCTGCTCCGCGCTCGCAATAGCGCTGGAGCTGGATGCACGCTTGGTTCGGCCTATTCGACGGATGCTCAGAAACGGATCGGTTCAGCCTCTCGTCGACGCCAGGCGATCCCCTCGGCTGTCACCTGGCTCGACCACATACCAGTCGACATCGTAGGACCGGCTCGTTTCGGGAAAGCGAGCTCGATGAATGATGGAAGCTCGGTGAACCCGAGACTCAGAGCCAGTGCGGCGGAGGCTTCGTTTTCGGCGTCGCAGTCCCAGGTTGGAACCAGTCCTCGTTCCAGTGCCTGATCGATGCACTTGAGCGAAACGATCGACGCCAGACCGCGACGTCGAAACTTCGCCGGCGTCTCAACGCCGATATTGATCTCGCTGCCGCTCACCGATGATGTGTACGCCATGCTCGCGATCTCATTGCCGCTCATCGCGCACGCTCCAAATCCACCGTCGCCGAATCGCTGATATCCGCCCCACATGAGTCCGATCACATCACCAAGTTCGGTGTCGATTCGTTCGGCGAGCGCCGCGTCGATCGGCATCACCTCGAATCCATCAGGAACGACACTGTGCCGGCTCGCTGCCTCACCAGCGTTCGACCGATCGTATCGAAAGGATCGGCGGCCGATCGCTTCCAGCCGGTCACCATGAATCGCGATCAACGCATCGTGCCAGGCAAGAGTCATCGGGACGTAGCCATAAAACGCGATCGTTTGCGTTCTCCTGGCTGCATTAAGATCGCGCACCACATCAAAGACGCCCGCTTCCGCCGGCGCGTCGGCGATGAATTGCTCGAGTTCCTTCGCCGGCTCTCCGGACAAGAAATAGTCATAGCTCCGGCAGAGAAGCGCACCGGCCGGTTGAGCCGGATCATCAACGAAGAGTCGACCTCCCTGTCGTCCTTCAAAGTAAGAGTCTGCCAACGTTCGATCGAACGTTGGGTGCTCAAACAGTGATCGCGCGACAGTCGATCGAGCGAATGCCAGTTCATAAACAATTGATCCCGCCACACGAGTGCCTCCATCCGTCTCATAGCCAAGCGTCTTCGATTACCGCCGCGGCGATGTATCACCAATCATATTGACTGGGACGGTGCGAATGGCGCGTCTCGGTGATAACGCGCACGACCCCCTAAACGGTATGACCATATAAAGGAAGAGCCTAAGTGTTTACGGCATTTCCGACCTAATTCGCTAACGGTTCGATCAACCTGCGGCCCACATCTACACATTCTTCCGCACGATGGAGTTCGTTGGAGAAACGAAACTACGTGATCGTCGGTTGACCAAAATACGTGTTCTTTGTCATGCCCGGTCCGTCGTCACAGGCCAGAATCCAAAGCAGTTCGGGCGACTTGGACTCCCGGCAAGCGAGTGTTTCGATAGGTGTAGGAGAACGAGATGAGCGTGGTTGTAAGTCGAAGTGCGATGTTGAAAGGTCTTGGAGTCATGGCGCTCGGAGCAGGTATTGGACGATTGGGATTGCAGTCCGCGGTTGCTCAAGGCTCACTCAATCAAGTGAAAGGCGCCGTAGTCATCCGTCCGGCCCCATCGTTGACATGGAGAGTGGTCCGCGACACGGCTCGGCCGTTTGTCGGTGGGGAAATGCTGGAGCGAGCCCTTGGATTGGTGATTCCAAATGAGGCGGATTTGATTGTCACGAATAGCGATTTTTCAGAGCACATCAACAAGGGCAATAGTCTCTTCATTTCGGAAGCGCACATGGAGCGCCAAGAAAGCGCGACCGATTTTCCAGTCCGATATGCTCGCTTTGGTCTGGGCGATCCGGCGGAAGCGACATACACCGCCGGGGGTGAACTGATCTTCGGCTCGGACATTAACCAACTCGATGCCAACTGCTGGCTCCAGCTTCGATGCCATGAAGGACGGCTCTCCGGCTCTGAAGCGGTCGCCTTACCCGCTATGGTTCCGCGTGGAAAGGTGGATAACGCGGATCGTGGTTCGATCTCCGCGATTGGTGTCGCCGAGGATGGAAGCCGAACCGGTCAACGACAGGATTTGAGCCCTGGTGAGGCGTGGGTGCCGTCGATTGCGAACGATCCTCCCGATCATTGGGAAGTGATCGCCGCCGTCGAGGTCGAGCATGCGACCTTCTGAGTCGCGATGGCTGAGCACACGGGCGGCGGCGATCCTCCGTACAAGGATGGCGACGAATCTCCGGGAGGTTCCGAAGGAGGAGATCCGCCGGGAGTCGGAGCAGATCCAGGTTTGGACGGATCAAAGAATGAGGGTACGGTCGCGGTCGAGCTCTTCGAATGTTCGCCGGACGCCGGATCGTATCACTTTCGAGCTCCGTTCCGAAGCGACGTCGTCCGAGCAGATATGTTGACCGGAAACTCGGTGCGATCGATCAGGGTCAACGGCAGCACCGTCCAAAACCCGGCCTTCAGCGTCAACGACGGTCAACCGCGCTCCATCGTTCATCTCTTCTTCTGCAGCTAAGCAATTCGAACCAGGTCGATCTCGATGAACCGGCAGCAGGAACATCCGCCAGCGTCACGGGGAGCACGGGCGGATTGGCACAAGACTTCCGCCGGACCAACGCCCCCACGATGAGCATCGGCAAAATGCAGATCATCACAATGAGCTCAGGAGGGGATGGCGGCGCTTTGCGGCCCGCCCCCGTATTCGGAAGTGCCGTCACTTCGCCGTCATCTTGCTCAGCTTCACCGCCGAAGCCGTCGTCCTCGTCCTCGGGAGCGACTGTCGCGTTCAACTCGACGAAAGTGACCCGGGCGACAAAGTTGTTGGTAACCGCTACGACGCCGCACCCGGCAATTTCCTCAAGTGTTACGAAGGATTGCAGCAAATATTCCGCTGCGGCCCGGTCGACAGGGTCGTCGAGGGTCAGTGCGCCCCCGTGAGCTAGTCGGAACTGCTCAAAATCAGAGAGCAGTCCCGCTTCGGCATCGAGCCCTTCTGGAGCTCCGATCACCCATTCGATATTGGTGATTCCGACCGCCACCCAATCGTCGAGAGCTCCGTTCGCGCGTGAATCGAGGTCGTCGTTCTCGAGGAAGACTCGAAGGCCATTGGAAATGTGGTCGGAGAGGGCCAGTCCGTCTTGGCTGCCGCCTCCCCCTGAGACCGCGACCGTGCCGTAGTAGAGCGAAAGCTCGCGAATGACCGTCCGGGTCTGTGGTTCGCATGGTTCGTCCGCCTGGAGGGTCGCGTTCAGCTCGTACACGGAAACCTCCACAAAATAGGTCATCTCGATCGTGGCATTGCTTTCCGGGTCGTAGTCTTCGCATCCCTCGACCTGGCCCGCCGGCCCTGTGGCAATCGGAATTGACGTGACCTCGTCTCTGGAATGCCCGCGAAGGAGCGTCTCTCCGAACCGCACATCCCCTCCCGATCCTTCGAGATCGGATCGCAAGGCGCCGCCGGCGTCGAGCTGACGATCCTCTACCACCGCCCACACGTAGTCCACTGAAATCCCGGCCGGAAGATCGACCCAATCGTTCACGCCGTCAGCGATGATCGATTCGTCGTCGAGCTTGAGAATGAGCTGCTTGATCCATGGTGTGATCGTTCTCGACAACTGGAGCGATGTCGCGGTGACGTCCCCTGACAATGGATCGGTCAACCGGCCAAAGTAAACGTCGACGTGACGTGTTGCTTCCCGCTGGACCGTACATCGTTCCGCGGGCGGCGGAGGCGGAGCAGCACAGGTGAAGACAACATCCGGTGCTGTGACCGTCGTGCCAAGATCGTCCTCATTGATGACGACGTTTGGAATCGTCTCCGGTCGCGTGCATCCAGGGCGGAGCAGCTGGTACACGACTAGCTGATAGGTTCCGACGCCGAGATCCTCGAAACGGACAAACGCTTCGACGCTGTCGCTGCAGTAGGTTGCGTCGTAGTCGAACGACCCGTCAGGCCCGATGAGGCGGAGACAGGCGCCTTGATAGGGAAGCGGTTCGCCATCCTGATCGACGGACTGAACGAGCACATCCGCCTTGCTTGGATCGTCGGATCCGTACCGGGCGGGCCGGAACACCAGGGTCTCAGACGGTTCGTCCAGGGTGAATGTCTGGGCAGGCGGAAACTCGAATCCCGGAAGTGTCCCGCTGCTCTTAACTACATACTCGCCGTGAGGAAAGCCCATCAAATTGAAGTCGATCCTGCCATCGAGCGCTTCGTCGAGCTCATTACCATCGCAAAATCCGAACGTCTGGATTCCGTCAGGTTCTTGCAGCGTCGCGGAGTAGCACATCCCGAGCAGCGGCTCGTCGTTTGGACCAACAGTTTCGATCACGATTTGCGAAGAGACCGCAATCGTCGCGATCCAGTCCCCGCCGATCTCCGAAGGCGTATCCCCAAAGCTCACTCCAGACGACTGCGGCGCGTATCCTGGCGGCGGCGAGATCATCACGGCCTTGTAGCCTAATTTGGGAGGCAATTGGCCCATGACAATTTCGCCGTCAAGATCCGCATCGCAAGTTGGTCCGAGCAGCGTCTCGCCTTCAGATGAGCGAATCTCAAAGCAAGCGCCGCCCGCCGGTCCAAACGGACCCGCGAAGACCCGCCTGGGCTCGGTGGCGCGGGCGATCACTGTCCACGGCTCGGCCACAACCGGGACGAAACTGAAATAGCTGAACTGACCCGATCGAAGTTGTGACTCTTCACGCTGGCCCGGTCGCCATACATCGGTATTGCCGTTGGCGTACCGAAGGCGATAGACCCCGCTGGCAGGCAGGTTGAATCGCACCGTGCCGTCCGCATCGCTCGCGAACGTGCCGATCTCAGCTCCGCCCTGAATCACCGTCAGGGAAACGCCCTGCACAACTGAACATTCATGGTATTCGCGGCTCTCCTCAACCTGGGCGACGAGGCAGTTTTGAACCACCACGATCGACTGCGGTTGCTCTGCCGCCGCGACCATCGGCTGGGCGGGTTCAGGTTCTGGCGAGCCCGACGGCGTAGCGCTGG
The DNA here is from genome assembly GCA_964371945.1 of uncultured Sphaerobacteraceae bacterium. Classification (GTDB taxonomy): domain Bacteria; phylum Chloroflexota; class Chloroflexia; order Thermomicrobiales; family UBA6265; genus CAYJPA01. The sequence goes on from CAYJPA010000010.1 coordinate 20,157, forward strand.
AATCGCCCTCCTCCGCGGCCAGTTCCGTGGGCGTCGCCGGGAGTTCTGTCTCCACCGGATCGGCTGCCGGAGACCCGAGATCCGCAACCTGTTCGGGCGCTTCCCCGGTCGTGGGACTGGTTGCGGACTCGTCGACCACCGGTGCGGAGATCGCTTCGCCGCTTGAATCAACGATCGCGGTCTCGGTCGAATCTGGGCCTGTGGGCGCCGGTGCCTCGGTCACAACCAAGGCAGGCGTTGATTCCGCGTCCGGGGTTGGCGATTCTGTGGCATCGCCCTCGGCGGTCTCGGCCGGTGTTGAATCGGATTCCAGCTCCTGGGCGCTCGCGGACGGAGTAGCGCCGGCGAATCCGATGATGACAAGCACGACAACGAACAGTCGAAGCGCGGCGGCAAAGCGGTTCATCATGACTCCCCTCGTGCGTCTAGAAACTCATCCCGTTGGCCGTCAGCTAAGTGTTTGCCGGCGAGGGCCGCTGCAGCCGCGCCGGCCAATGCGAGAAGCGACCATTTGGATTTCGCGGAGTCTTGCCCGGCGCCCGTGTTCGGCAGAGAATCGATGTCGCCGCCCGCCTCATCCGTTGGGGACTCCTCCTTTCCGCCCGTGTCGTCGTCGGGTTCCTCGCTCGGACTTTCGGCGGCCTCGCGGATGTCTGATCCGCTGCTGCACTTCTCGTCAGCCTCACAGCAGGAGCCAGCTCCGCCGTTTCGACAATCCGCGACACAAACGGATTCACTGCACCGCTCGCACTCCGGGCATTCCCCATCGGTTTCGCATTCAGGTGCAGCGGCTATACAGGTCCCTCCCGATCCGCGGGCAAATCCATCCTCGCAGCACTCGCCTCCGTCGCCGGCGCTGCAATCCTCGACGCGGGAATTGCCTTCACCAACCTGACAGGAAGCGCAGCCGCCATCGCCGCAACATTCCTGATCGAGCTCGCATGCTTCACCGGTTGCAATGCAGGCCTGTGCTGAAGCGCCGCTCCGGCCAAAGACTCCCAACACCGCGCCCCCGGCTCCACCGAGCAGTACCTTCAGCACTCGTCGTCGAGAGTCCCTGCTCCGGCCAGCCGTACGAGGTCGTCGAACCGTTGTCCGTCCATGGCGGCTTCCCCAGGCATCGAAATCACTCCCCGGGGAATTCATGAGCAGCGCGGTCCCCGAAATCCGGTCGCTCCCAGCGTAGCGAACGAGGGAAGAGCGCACATCCGTGCAACACGCGGA
>CAYJPA010000010.1:21480-86290 GCA_964371945.1 uncultured Sphaerobacteraceae bacterium
GGTCGCTCCCAGCGTAGCGAACGAGGGAAGAGCGCACATCCGTGCAACACGCGGATGATGGTCTCTGATCGGCGCCGGAGTTAACATCTTGACCGGCGGTGTTAATGCATGAAGCGAAAACGCTCGCCTTGATCGTGCAAACTGACGATCCTTGACGGTCAATCCCTGTCTTGGCGCACTCCCGTTGAAACTCGCTTTCCAGCGAGAGCGGCGGTCATCGCACCAGCCGGCGCGACGAGCGATCAGTTCGATGGTGCGGATGCGGGTCGGATACCGGTATTTGGGAGTGATCCGGTGCTTCCAACCGTAGCGGACGGGGTTTCGCGATCCCCCAGGCATTGAAAACAGTGATGCACGCTCGTTGTTCTCTCCTTGGGTGGAACTAAACAGGGAAGGTTCGAGTTTTCCTCGACCGGCGGCGGCGGAACCTCCAGCCAGCGTTCGGAGCCAGTCGCCGAATTGCACGCGTTGACATCCATCTCCGGTGGACCGGGCAGTCAGTTCAATTGTCCGGGCGGATGCCTTTTCGGACGGAAGCGGGTCGTCAACGAGACGAGAACAGCGATTGCCATCAACGACATCACGATGAACTCGGATGGCGTTGGCGGTGCCTTGCGAGCGACATCCGTTTTCGGCAATTGGCTCGCATCAGAGCAAATTTCCTGATCATGAACCCCTGCCGTGCGTTCAGTCTCTGCTGTCGCGTTCGCCATACCTGAATTGAGCTCGTTGTCAGCATGAGCGACTTCGTGCGTGCGATTGAGCTCGTCGTCAACCGCACCCACTACTTCGGGGACAGCAGTCATCGATCTGCTCCTCGAGCGCCTTCCCGGCTGGCGCAACGTCTACTCGGCTCGTCTTCAGGGCGGGGACCGCGGCCGCCGGCGAAGTAGCTCCAGTTGCGAACATTGGTCGTAATGATGAGCACGATTGCTGTCAGCAACGCGACCGCCCAACTCAGAACCCTGCCATTCGAAGCGTCTCCGCCGGTTCCTGTATCCGGAAGCTGCCTGACCGGATCAACGGAACCTGTCACAGTCGTTGCGCTCGCGGTCGGGCCAGAAATTGATGTCGACGTGGGTGACGGCGTGGGAGTCCGCGTTGGAGTCGACGTGCCGGCTGTTCCCGTTCCAAGTTGCACACCGTTGATCTCGACAATCCGAACGTTCGCGATCAGTGGCTGCTCGACCGCGTAGAGCAATCCCCACGCAACCACGACGCAGCCTTCCGGCAATGCATCCTGGTCCAGGTAGGTCACAACCGAGCCGAGCTCGATTTCCATCGGATCGTGCTCAATCGCGGTTCCGAGCTCGACATTCTCGCCCGAGAGAGCGTTCCGCAATGCGGTGGTGGGATCGAGTCCCTCCGGCTCGCCGGCGATCCACTCCTCGGCATCGACACCGGGATCCATCCAAGATCCGACGAGATCGCCAGTAATCCCGTCGTGTTCGAGATCCTCGAGCTTTTCGGCCAGCGAACTGGGCACGTGGTCGGAGAGCTCGAGTGCCGTACGCAGCTCATTGCCATCGTCATCCTTGAGACTGCCGTAGACGAGCGTGATGTCGCGGGTTTGCGGCACCGTGCACGCGATCGGCAACGGTGTTGCGGTTGGCGCGGGCGATGGCGTGTTCGTTGGCGTCGCCGTGGCATCGCGCTCCGAGACCTCGACATTGAGCTCGATGAATCTGAGTGCGACGGAATAGGCACGAGTGATCTCGACCCACTCGGCACCGGGGAAAGCGTCGCATTCCGGGTAGAGCGATGGATCCTCGCCGAACTCGGAGAATGAGGAGAGTATCTGCGTCGACTCGAGCCGCACGTTTTCGTCTGTCACGACGACGTCCCCGAACTGGCCGAACAGGTTGAGTAGTGCCGCTCGCGCGTCGCTCTGCCAGTCGGAGCCGGCCCATGAGACGCTATCGATCGGTTCTATCCATTGCCCGAGGTTCGCCGATAAGAAGAGCTCCGGGTCGGGATTCTCCAACGTGATGACGTATGCGGCTGTCCACCCGATCGATTCAGACAGTTCAAACGTCTTCAGCATCGTTTCGAGCGTCTGATCGTCGATCGCCGATCCGTAGTACACATCGACGTGTCGGACCGTGTCGGTCTGGATCTCGCAAGGCGGTGGCGGCGGTTTCGCAAACTCGCACGTCATGACAACCGTGGTCGTGACCGTCGTTCCCAGGTCGGCGACCTCGACCGCGATCTGCTCGAATGGTCCAGGTTCGCAATTTGGCTCCGGATTCGCGGTCACGAGCGTGAGATCGTACGTTCCAACCGACAGATCTTCGAAGATCGTTCTTGATTCCTGCCCGTCCGCGCAGTGCTCGCCATAAAAGAACCCGGTGGTGGACCAGAGCCGGTAACAAATCGGCGAAGAGGTAAATCGGGTCCGCCCGGTTTGATCGACCGTCGCCACCTCGAGGTCTGCTTTCGCCTTCGAGTCGTTGCCGTACCTCGAAACCTGGAACGTGATCGGCGTATCGCCGGTCAGGTTCATCGCGATCGGCTTCGCGGTGGTATTTGTTTGCCAGCGGGCGGCGTATCGAGTCAGGTGGATGACGTAGTTGCCACCGTAAGCGAGCGGGCTGATCGTGGTGATGCCGTCATTGCTGCCGTCGTCCACATCGCACCGGTGCCAAGAGGCCAACGAGCCGTCGCCGAAGCTCGCGATGTAGCAGAACCCCGGCACCGGCTGGAGCATCGTGTCCACCGTGTGAATAAGAGCGGCCGGGTAAAGCCGCCGTACGTAGATTTTCGCCGTCCACACAAAATCCTGCGATGCCGGTTCTACGCCGTAGCCGATTTCGCCGTAATCGGGGTCATACCCGGCCGGCCACGAAACCAGCCGCGCCCGGTAACCGCCCGCGTCCGCGGGAGGCAATTTGCCGATGACGATCGTGCCGTCGCTATCGTCGTCACAAACTTGCCCCAGCAGCACTTCGCCCGTTTGCCCACGTTCGATGACCGCGCACCCCCCGCCGACGGGTTGATCCAACGTGTCGTATTCCCCGGAGACCACCTGCACCGTGATCGTCCAGCTCTGATCGATCTCGGGCGCCGGTATGAATGAGAAGCTGGTGGATTCCGTATAGCGCTGCCGTGTTTCTTCACCGGTGGAGACTGCCCACTCCTCGCCGTTTCCGCCGATGTACCTGAGCAGGAAGGGCGTGCGATCCGGCAGTTGAACCGCGAACGTTCCGTCCGCGCCGGTTGTTTGCCGGTCAATCTCGACGCCGTGCTGGATCACCGCGAGCGTTATCGCCGGCGCCGGCTGGCAACCGGAATTGAACGTGCCGAGCTCGCTCGGCCTGGAGACCGCGCAATTGCGCGCGAGCACATTCCCGTTCGGCTCCGACGGCGCAGGGCTGCCGAACGGCGTCGGCGTGGGCGTCGCGGTCGCGGTTCTTGTCGGCGTCGATGTCGGGGTCGATGTCGGCGTGGCCGTGAGCAAGAAACCAACCGTGAGGGCGCCTCCCCCGCCGAAGGTGTTTCCGCAGAGGAAGTAGTCCTCCGCCGGGCGGTAATAGCCCGCGGGTGGATCGACCACATAGCAGAAGGAGCCCAACGGCAGATCGGCGAGCGTCTCAACGCCGTCACCGTCGTCGTCGCATTGCGGACCAACCACCACAATGCCTGGTTGGCCGCCATCGTTGACCGCATAACTCCAGCACGCGCCGGGGATCCGGTCGGGACCACTGCCAAAGACCGCTGTTAGTGTGCTGCTGCCAGAGGAGATCGCCGGATAGACCAGTTCAATGGTGACCGCTTCTCCCGCGACCGCTGTAAACGGAACCGGATCGGGGCTGCTGAATCCGTGCGGGGCCGGCGCCGGCGTAATCACATACGCTCCGGCAAAGAGTCCGTCGAGCGCGACTTTTCCATCCTCACCCGAGCAACCACCCGCGGCGGAGTTGCCGAAATCGTCCTCCAGCTCCGCGGAAACGCACGCGCCCGCGATCGGTGCGCCCCACGTGGTTCTGGCGAACACCGTGGCCGAACCGCCGGTCGCGCTATCCGGCCAGAACGCAACGGTTAGCTCGCGGTTATTGCCGAAGTCGTCTCCGCAAATCGTGCCGTTGCCGGGCCGGCTGTATCCCGCCGGCGGTGTGACCACATTGCAGTAGCGCCCGACCGGCACATTCGGCACGATCACCGTGCCATCGCCGTCGTCGTCGCAGATCGGTCCGATCAGCACTGCCCCGGTTCCGCCGGAATCGACGCGATAGTCCCAGCACGCCCCGCCCAAGGGTTCGCCGGTGATGGCATCAACTGCGTGGAACGTCTCCGTACCCGGTGGAATCGCGTTCGCGGTGAACTGCAGCGGGTATTCCACGGTCTCGCCCGCGTCGACACTGACGAGCCCGTCCTCCAGGTCGTTGTACCCGGGCGCTGGAGTGATATGAACGTCGTACGTGCCTCCTCCCACCCCTGTGAGCGTGACTTCACCGTTCGCCCCGGTGCAGCCACCGGTCATAAAGATGTGAGGGAGACTGTGCGTGAAAAGCGAGACGCATGCGCCCGGCAACCTGGCGTTCGACGGGGACGCGTACGCCACCACGTGCAGGCTCCCGTCCGCGGCCGCGACACTGAGCGGTTCCGAGGCCGCCGGGGTCGATTGTGAGTCCGTGACAGCCGAAATCGCGGGCTCCACGCTCGCCGTGCTCGTTTCAGCCGGCGCCGGCTCAACTGTCGATGCGATCCAATCCCCTTCGATTCCGCCCGATGCCGGCGACGTGGTTGCCTGATCCTGTTGCGCGGTCGGGTTCTCGGTCGCGCTTGCGGCTTCGGTCGCGCTTGCGGATTCCGTCGCCGCAACGATCGGCTCCTCTTCGATCTCAGCCGGCGTCTGACCCGGCTCCGGAATGGAGATTGCGTCCTGATGCACTGCTGAGGATTCCGGTTCGGCCGCCGGTGTCCCAAGGCTCTCATCCCGCGCTGCAACGGAAAACGATTCAGTACCGAAAGTAGCCCACACCAATGTCAACGCGACGACGAGTGCCAATAGACGTTGCCAACGGGAGGCCGGAAGGCAGATTCCAGTCATCTTTCAGCCTTTCTCGATTTGACTCGCGGTCGGAGCAAGGCTCGGTATGCCGATTCCCGGGAAGTAACGTGGGCAGCACACACCGCGACGTCAAGATGGCTCCAGGCTAGCCGCCGCGTGGCTGCAGCACATCCGTGCACCACGCGGGGTTTGGGGAGCGATTCGTCTGCCCTTTAACATCTGATTCGATTGTGTTAATTTGGAAGCCGGAAGGATTTAGTCGCGGTTAGTGCCGCCAACCATGCCCATCTTGTGGGCATGCGCGATAGCCGCCGCCCGGCTCGACACACCAAGCTCGGCGTAGATCGCGCTGAGGTGCGACTCGACTGTTCGCTTGCCGATGCCGAGAATCAGTGCGATTCCGGAGTTGGTTTCACCTCTTGCGACTAGATTGATCACCTCTAGCTGTCGATCGGAAAACCGGGATACGCCGGCGCGGGTGGGAGCAACCGGCTCTCCTTCAGCCTTATGCGATAGCGAAAGAGCAAGCTCCAGCGCTTCGCTCGCGGTCAATCGCCTTCCGATCTCGAGCTCGCTCTCGAATCGAGACCGTCCGAGATTTCGTTGCAGCACTTCAGAATGGCGTTTCAACCAGTCGCGAACGAAGAGCTCAAGCTCCTCGCCCAAGTTCTCCCGCTCTCTCGAGGCTACCCCGAGGAGTCGAGCCGATCGAACCGGATCGCGTTCGGCGATTGTTGCCGCCAACCCTTCGAAGCACTCGGCCAGGCCACCTCGCTCTCGCAGCCGCTCCCGTATCAATAGGCTTTCAACCAGCAGCGCCTCCGCCCGGTCGAAATTGCCTGCATCGACCGCGATCTGCCCAAGCACCGCGAGCGAGTTTGCAATGCCATGTTGATTACCAAGCTCGCGGCTTCGAGCCAGACTCAACTCCAGGTAGGCATTTGCCGAGTCGTCGTTGCCCGAGACTCGTGAGGCGACGCCGAGATTGTGCAAACAGCTGGCGACTCCAAGCACATCGCCGATCGATTCCCGAAGAACCAGCGATTCGCGATACAACTGCTCCGCCCGGTGCAGATCTCCCTGAGCTCGAGCGATATTCCCCATGTTATTCAGAACGGTTGCGAAACCCGCCTGATCCCCAAGCTTCTGAAAAACCGCTCTGCTTTCCGCGTATCGCTCCGCGGCCAGTTCGAGATAGCCGCGATGTTCTTCCACGACGGCGAGATTGTGCAATGTGTTTGCCAGGAGCCGGTCATCGCCCAAATCATGCGCAAGCGTGATCGCTTCTTCGAGCCTTGCCTTCGCGCCAGAGAAGTCGCCCTGCATGGATGACACGATGCTGAGGTTACTGAGAGACCGTACTTCGCCTTTTCGATCACCCAACTCACGATAGGCCGTCAAACTAGCTTCGTACAAGCGTGGAGCAGACGCGTGGTCGCCCTGGTCGTTCGCAAGATTGCCTGCGACTCTCAGCGCTTCAGCCCGCAGCTTAAGCGGACCCGGATCGGGATGCGCAAGCGCGCGCTCGGTCCATATGCGTCCTTCGCCGATCCGGCCGCGTACTGACCAGAATCGCCACAAGCCCGCGACGAACCGAAGAAACCGCTCGCTTTCCTCGAGTGACTCCGCGTATGCCATTGCCTCGCGCAGGTTGTCCTCGTCCGCTTCCAGCAGATCGAGCCAACGGCTCTGTTCGGGACCCAGGAGCTCGACCTGCGCTTGTTCGACCCGGTCGAGAAAATGCGCGGCATGCCGATCGCGGAGCGCCTCTTTCTCGCCTTGATCGCGCGGTCGATTCAGTGCAAATGCTCGCAGCGTTTCCAGCATGCGATACCGGCGCCGTTCTCCAACATGATTTCGATCCACGACAAGCATCGAATGCTTCACGAGCGCCGCGATGCCGTCTATTGCGCTCAATTGCTCACTGCCGTTCGCGCGGATGGCATCGACCGCTTCCAGATCGAAACTCCCGGCGAAGACGGCGATCCGTTCGAAGAGCTCCTGTTCCCTCCGGTTCAAGAGATCAAAGCCCCACGCGATCGTGCTCTCGAGCGTTCGATGACGTACGGATGTTCTTGAGTCGTCACTCAGGAGTTGCGCTCCAGAGGCCAGGCGCTCGCGAATTTGCATCGCTGTCAAAAGCGGAGCGCGCGCGGCCGCCAACTCGATTCCCAGCGGCAAGCCGTCAAGCCGGCGGCAAATGTCGAGCACAACGGCGGCATCTGCAGAATCGCGAGTGAACGACGGGTCCGCCGATCTCGCCCGGGATAGAAACAGTCGTACTGCAGGAGAATCTTCACCTTCGCTGTCGAGCGCGAGGGGCGGAACGGACCATGCCAACTCGTTCTGAACGCCAAGCGACACTCGGCTGGTCGCGAGGATTCGCGGTGGAGCCGGACTATTCAAGAGCCGTTCGATGAACCGGCCGGCTGGATCCAGAACGTGCTCGCAGTTGTCTAACAGCAATAACCAAGAGCGATTCTCCAGCGCGAACCGCAATCGGTCGATTGCCGGCATTCGGGGATCGCCCACCGGTGCAACGGTACGTACAACCAGTTCTTCAAGCAGACGGTCGTCGGATAGCGGAGCCAGATCGACGAAGGTCACTCCGCCCGAGAATCGATCCACGACGCGTCGAGCGGTTTCGATCGCCAATCGGGTCTTGCCCGACCCGCCTGGCCCAGTCAACGTCACGACCGGACTCGAATCGATTGCGCCCGCCAGTTCGACAACGAGCGCATCGCGCCCAAAAAAGCTCGTTAACGATTCCGGCAACCGGCCGGATTGCTTCAAATCTGGACTTGTTACGGGATGTGCGGTGATTCCGTGGCGGGTAAGGAGAGAAAGGCGGTTGAGCTTCGCGGATGACGGAATCGACTTCCCGCGCTCCCACCTGTTGACGGTCACATTGCTGACATCCAGGAGGCGCGCGAGCTCGACCTGAGTCACGCCCAGCCGTGTTCGCGATTCTCGAACATGGTTCGCGAGATTCTCTGAGTGAGCACCATCCATGAAAGAGTCCGCCCGCGCCGCGTCTTCAGTTGGTCTCAGGATGAACTGGATTCTGCCAGGCGACGAGGTGACTGCTGAAGGAAGTGGCGCGCAATGGTACTGATACGATCCAAGACCGCTCGCACAATTTCCTTGACCGGCCGCTAAACCCGGTCATTCATCCATGCGATCGCCTCCTCACGCGGAATGCTGACCACCCGGTGCTCGATGATGAGCGCCTTCAGATTGCCGGCAAACGCCTCGTGCTCGATCAGCGATAACGGCAGATCGAGCAACCGTGCGAGCTCCTCGGGCGTGTATTCGTTCTGATGCAGGAGCTCATCCACGGATTTGTCCGTGCGTCTTTCCTTGATCTCGAAATCCGAAGCGGATGCATCGTTCGACATTGTCACTCCTTACCTGGCATTCGTCGTCAAAACCGCCTAGGTTTCAATGATGAACGATTGTCGAGCCCATTCTATCCAACCTGATCCAGCAAACGACCGGTGGGAGCTCGTGTCCGGTGAGCCACACCTTGCGCTCCGGCCAATTGTTCGTCGTTATGTAGGCTACGTCGAGCAAGTGACCAACGTTGGCCTTCAGCTCGAACTTCCGCATCCGAATTATGTGATGGTGATCAATCTTGGCCCCGCTATCAGGGTTTTCAATCCCGCAAGCGACGTGAAACGCGGGTTTGGCTCGTTTGTCGCGGGACTTTACAATGAGGCCGTATGCGTTTTGCCGGCAGGTCCGATGCGCTGTGTGCAGGTAGATTTGACTCCGATCGGCGCTCGCCTCTTGATTCGACGACCGATGAACGAAATGGTCAACCAAACCTAGGAGCTGCAATCGCTCTTCGGAAGTTCACCGGCTTTCCTGGAAGAGCAGATCGACTCGTTGCCGGCTGGTCGATTCGCTTCGGCCTGATCGACCGGATGATTCTCGACCACTAGCGAGGCCGGCGGCCGTTGCCTCCTGGCGCCCTGTAGTCATGGCAAGAACTGCCGCGTTCCGCTGGGTCGGCTCCGATCGCTGGTCTCGCCGCGGGGCTCGATTGGAGTCGCAAGCATCTTGTGCAAAAGTTCAGGGACAAGATCGGATTGCCGCCCAGGGCCTTTGCCCGGTTGATTCGGTTCGATCGTGCCCTCCGGTGCGCCGAGTCGGGTCCTGAGCCAGATTGGGCCGAAATTGCGCTAGCGTGTGGCTTTGTGGATCAGTCGCAATTCAACCGCGAGCTCCGCTCGTTCGCGGGGATGACGCCGGTCGATTTCCTGGATCGGAGAGCCCCGGAACGCGACGCGCCCCTCGAATGAGCTCCCGGAATGCAATCGGCAACATCTGTTCAAGACGACTCACGTCCCCCGACTTTATGCTCCAACGAGGTGTCTTGGCAGAACTGAGCCGAAAGGATCGACGATGACCAGCAATCCTCAGCCGTCGATGCTCGACCCAGTGATCAAGGATCGAGACGTTTCTGCCGCGATCGACATTCTCGAACGTGCATTCGGATTTCAACAATGGTTGATCGTTCCAGGCCCCGATGGATCCGTCAGGCACGCCGGGCTTGCGTATAGGACGAGCGTGGCGATGCTGAGCTCGCTAGGAGCGGATGATGAGTGGCAGCAGGCGGGCGCGGGGATCGGGCTCTACCTCGCGAATGATGACACCGACACTCATTGCGAGCACGCGCGGGCTACCGGGGCTGAGCTCTTGATGGAGCCATTTGACATCGATTACGGCAGCCGTGACGATCAAGCTCGCGATCCAGAAGGGTATAGCTGGTACCTCGGAACATTTCGACCCTCGCGGCCATCGTCGACGACCGGTTAGCATCCGCTCAAACCTCGCCGCGGCTAACCATTTCCCGTGCGATCGCTTCGGCCGCGCCTTGCTCGCCCGGGGCGAGCTCACCCTCGATCACCAGTTCGCGAAGATGCTCCTTGATCGCGGCGATCCACCTCCCCGGCGGACGGTCGAACATCGCCATCAACCGTTCGCCATCGAGCGGACTCTTCAACTCGGCCAGCGCGTGCTCTGCTTCGAGTCTTGCAATGCGCGACCGCAGCTCTGTAATCCGGACGGCGGCGGCGCGCTGCTTTTCCTCCCGCGCCGACGTTACATCTGACGCCGCCAGATCGAGCAGATCCTCGAGCACCCCGTCCGCTTCGATCGTGAGCCGTCGCACCGCGCTGTCTGACCAGCCGGGTTCGTAGCTCGCCGGTCTGAGGTGCATTTCGACCAGCCGGGCAACGTTTGCATGCGTCGCCTTGTCCGCCTTCAACCGGGAAAGGATGCGACGGGCCAGATCGGCGCCCTCGCGCTCGTGACCGTAAAAGTGTGTATCGCCATGGACGTCGACTGATCGGGTCCGCGGTTTGGCGGCATCATGCAGGAGCGCGGCCCACCGAACAGCCGCTCTCGGCGGCGTTCGGTCGACAACTCGCAACGTGTGCTCCCAGAGATCTTTTTCCCGGTGCAACATCGGCGGCCTGCCGAGCGCCTCGCTCGCCAGCGGATCGAGCTCAGGCATTGACACGACTAGAAGCCCCGTATCGAGCAGCACTTCGAGTCCATGCGACGCGTACTCGCCACAGAGCAATTTTGTCAGCTCGGCAAAGACCCGCTCTTGACTGATCCGCGCAAGCGTCGGCGCCTGCCTCGTCATCGCGGCCTTGGTTTCGGGTTCGACGAAGAACCCAAGCTGCGCTACGAACCGGGCCGCGCGCAGCAATCGAAGCGGATCCTCTTGGAAGCGGAGATCAGGTTCGCCAACCGCGCGCACGATCCCGCGCGCAAGATCCGCTTGACCATCGAAGGGATCGATCACTTCTCCGGAAATCGCGTCCGCGGCGATTGCGTTGACCGTGAAATCGCGTCTTGAGAGGTCGTCGAGGAGATTGACCCCATGCTGGACGACTGGATGACGCGACTCGTCTGGATAGTGCTCGCTCCGGTAGGTCGTGACCTCCACGATCACCGGCTCGCTGTCGAGATCGGAGCGAAAAGCAAAACCAATGGTGCCGAACCGCTCGCCGATGCCATACGACGATTCCGCGCCGGCAGCTATGCCGATCCCGCGTGTCACGTCTGGGGGAACGCTCGTGGCGAAATCGAGGTCGTTGGGTATCGGCCGTCCGAGGAGAACATCACGCACGATCCCGCCTACCAGCACGAGCTCTGATCCGGCATCCGCGAAGGCCAGCCCCATGCGCTCCACGACCCAGGCCTGCGCGGGCGCAAGAGCTTCAGTGATCGATGTTCGATTGGGCGCCGGCGGAATCATCTTCGTCCGATAAGGAATTGTGTCGGCGATAGCCGTGGATATTCGCCCGAATTCGAGCGGCCAGCGACACCAATGTGTGCCGCAACGCCAGTGTAGACGACCGCATCCATCGTCTGCAGTCGGTTCGCGCCCGCGGCGGGAGATGTGCACGACAGCCGGAGGAACCGAGTCGCATGCGGCGACCAAGAGCACAATGCCCACAACAGATCGCGCTCGCCCTGTTGTTCGTCTGAACGCATCTGGCTGAAAGGCAGTCGCTCGATGCATTCTTGCCGGCTCTCTGTCGCGATCGTTACGCTCGTCGCCTTGTCTTGTCCCACGCTCGTTCTTGCGCACGAGCGCTGGTTTGCCGCGGGGCCATATCCGACCACGGATTGGCCCGCGCTTGTTTCCCTGCCCGTTATGCCGGCGCTGATCTCCTCGCTCGCGATCGTCGGCGCGCTTGGGCTTGCGCGGCGCTGGATCGATGACCCGCTTTGGCCACGGCCGAAAGCACTGCAACGCCCGGAAATCGCCGCGCCGGCGATTCCCGGCGTGCAAAGTGCGATCACCTTGATTTACGAAGCGACCCATATGCATCTCTTCGCCCCGAATATCGATCTCGAGCACAACGCGATCGGATACTGCATCGCCGGATTAGCGATTGTGGCCGGCTTCACCTTCATTACCGGCGTAGTGACGCGGATCGGCGCTCTGGTGATCATCGCCCGCTTGATGCTCGGGTTTGCCTAAGCCCCGCCCGAGCAGGTCTTCGAACTGGCGCTCTTTGCTGGAATCGCCCTCTATCTCGTCGCTGCCGGCCGCGGAGTTCTTCCATATAAATGACGGAGAAGAAGAGAATTGCTCCCCGCTGACCGATCGCCCGCTGCCGCATGCGCCAGCGATGCCGCGAGTCTCGGCCGGTCTCTCGATTCTGGTCCTCGCATTCACCGTAAAACCGCTGAACGTCGATCTTGGAGTGGCGTTTCTTGAGGTGTATCCCGAAGTTCAGTCTCGCCCGCGAGCTCGGTATCGACTGGTTTACGGACGCGCGCGTTGTCTATCCAGCCGGGATTGTCGAGGCCAGGGCCGGAGCGGCCCTCCTTGCCGGGCTCCTGCCGGGGATCATGATTCTCGCCTTGCGGATTTCCTTCAATCTAGGCATCGCGTTTTTGCCGCCGCGGGACCTCAGCGGGCATCTGCTGATCCTTTCGACGATGTATGTCTTGCTCGTTCGAGGAACCGAGGGCATTCCTCCGCGGCCCGCCGCCGATCGTCGCTTTCTAGCGCAACGACCGGCCGTTGAAGCCGGACGGGCTTGATCCCAAATCGCCGCGTACAATCACCGTTTGCAGTTCGCGAACATCTGCCCGATCCCCGAATCGCGCGCGATGGGACGAGTCCACCCATATGACCGAAACCGCTTCCGCCCCAGATCAGCGGCCTCGAGGAGTGCCGGCGATCGGCGTCCATTCAATCGAGGCAACCTATGTTGATGGCCGCGCTCGATTGCCGGTGCTGGCGGGTGTGTCGTTCTCGGTCGCGGACGGAGAGTTCGTCGCCGTGATTGGACCCTCCGGCTCCGGCAAGAGCACGCTGCTCGACGCAATTGCAGGGTTGATGGAGCCGGATCGAGGCGAGATCATGTTGAACGGAACTTCAGGACCCGCCCGATCCCGGCTCGGGCGCTCCTCCTACATGAGGCAACGCGATCTGCTCCTGCCGTGGCGCAACGTGGTCGACAATGCGGCGCTCGCGCTCGAAATCTCAGGTGTCTCTAAAACCAGGGCACGGGCGCTCGTTCGCGCACGACTCAATGAGTTCGGTCTCGATGGCTTCGAGCTGTCGTACCCTGCTCAGCTTTCGGGTGGAATGAGGCAGCGCGTTGCATTCTTGCGCACCATCTTAGCCGGGCAACCGTTAGTGCTGTTGGACGAGCCGTTTGGCGGCCTTGATGCGCTGACCCGCGCTGCGATGCAGGATTGGTCGCTGACCCGTTTTGCCGTCGATCAGCGCACTGTCCTTCTGGTCACCCACGACATCGAAGAAGCGGTCTATCTTGCCGACCGGGTGGTCGTGCTCAGCGGGCGACCCGCAAAGGTCGTCCACATCGAGTCGATCGAGCTCCCGCGGCCCCGCTACCGTGGGCTGGTCGCCACCTCGGCCTTCGTGGGTCACAAAGCTACAATTCTGCGAGAGCTTGGATTGCTTCTGGAGCGTGCAACGGCATGACCGCGGAGAATTCCGAGTCTCGATCCCGCGTCGTAGCTCATTCTGTCGCTCGGTGGGTTCCACCGATTCTTGTGATCTTTCTGGGATTGTCGATTTGGGAGCTCTGGGTTCGATTCGACAACACTCCCGCCTGGTTTTTGCCCCGACCGACCCGCGTGCTTCGTGCGCTGGTTGACGATCGATCGTTGCTTGTGCGTCACGCCTGGATAACGCTGCAGGAGGTGTTCGTTGGCTTCGCGGTCGCGTTGCTTGCAGGAATCACGCTGGCGATCCTGATCGATGCGTCCCGTTTGATGGAGCGCGCTGTCTACCCGCTGATCGTGGCGAGCCAGGCAATTCCAATCGTTGCTCTGGCTCCCCTGCTCTTGGTCTGGTTTGGGTATGGACTGTTACCCAAAGTCATCGTGACCGCATTGGTCGCCTTCTTCCCAATCGTCGTGACCACGGTCGACGGACTCCGCTCAACCGATCTCGAAACGCTGGAGTTGCTGAAAACGATGGGAGCGGACAGGGCCGCTCGATTCCGGCTCGTGAAAGCGCCTTCCGCGTTGCCGTCGCTCTTTTCTGGAGCTCGCATAGGGGTTGCCGTGGCCGTCATCGGCGCCGTCTTCGGCGAGTATGTCGGGGCCAAAGCCGGGCTCGGATACCTGATGAATATCTCGAGTGGACAACTGCTCACTGCTCGCGTGTTTGCGTGTATCGTCGTCCTCGCCTGCATGGCCGTTTCTCTCTTTGCGATGGTGATCGCGCTGGAGCGCTTGCTCCTGCCATGGCGTAGGCACCTGGTAGGGGGACATTCGGGCTCCGAGTAGCCATTTCAGTGACCGAACGTTCGCACTAAAGTCGACGCAAAAACGTATTGCATGCCCTGTTCATTGCTGCTAGGATGCTCGACAGGGTCTCAAAGTCTCAGTGCAAATGGTCGGAATCTTTGGTTTCGCTGGAATTAGCCGACGGGCTAGGGAAGTTCCAGCGTCCCCGGCTCAAGGTCCGAACAGATGCGGCAGATACCGGCTGCACGGTCCGGAACCGTGCGGAATCGGAAGCAGCTGAGAGCGACGTCACCGGGATCGGCCGGAACGTCATCACCCAATCCCGGCCGTGTGGGGACGGTGGGGGAGGTACGGTGACACAAGAATTGGTCCGTTGCGGTCAAAGCTCCGCGGGTCGGCTCCACTCTCGATTAGAGAGTCGGGGCTTTCATGTTTCCTGCGCGGCTCTGAAGCTGAGACAGCTAGACGCAACGCGCCAATCACTCCTGGCTCGATCCCCTGACCCTCGCGGCCCTTCGGCGGCACTTCCCCGGGCGCGAGATGGGTCGTGGCCATTGGGGCAAGCGGGACCCTCTCCACACAAGCGATTGAGGTGGAGCGGATGACTATGAACCGGCGGAGCGATCCGCGGCAGACCAGACACAAAAGCCGCGATGCGCGCGCGGCCTCCCGAAAAACGGGACGCAGGGAATCGGAGGGGATCATGAGTCGGAACAAATTCTTCACGGTCATGAGAATCGTCGGTGTGTTGGCGATGATCGCCAGTTGGCCGGCGTTCTCGACCGCGACCTGGGCCGCGCCGTCCGGCAAGACCACGGTGACGAGCTCCCTGCATCAGGATGCTGACAGCGACGCCACCGGCGGCGACGGTGCCTCAGGTAATACCGGCGGCGCGACCGGTGGCACCGGCGGCGCTGGTGGTACGGGAGCCACCGGCGGCGACGGCAGTGCCGGAGACGGGAGTGCCACGGGCGGGGACGCGTCCGGCGGCAGCGGCGCCGGCGGGGATTCGACCAGCGGAAACGGCGGGAACGCGGGCGGCGATACGACCGGTGGCGCGACCACCGGCGGTAACGCGTCCGGCGGGTCTGGCACCGGTGGTGGCGCGATCGGCGGCGATTCAGGTGCCGGCGGCATTGGCACCGGCGGCGCCGGCACGGGTGGCGCGGCCAGTGGCAACACCACCGGCGGCTCCACCTCGGGCGGCAACGCGACCGGCGGCACGACCATCGGCGGCAGCGCCGGCTCGGTGACGAACATCATTCCAAATCCGCCGGTTGGGCCGATTGGTCCTAGCCAGGCGGTCGGCGGGAACGGCGGCGCGGGAAACATTGGCTCTGGCGGGGCGGGCGGCAATGCGTCGGCAGGTGGCACGAGTGGCGGCGGCAACGCGGGCGGCGACGCGGCCTCAGGCAATGTCATTGGCGGCGGAGCGTTCACCATCACCGCGGGTGGCGGCAACCAGGGCGGCGAGGGCCTGGGTGGCGTTGCATTTGGCGGTGACAGCAGCGGCGGAGACGCGACCGGCGGTACTGCAGCCGGCGGGAACGCGCTTGGCGGCAGCGCAACTGGAAATGAAACGATCGGCGGAACAAACACCGGCGGCGAAGGCGGGCTCGCTGATGCGTCCGATGCAACCGGCGGAGACGGCACCGGTGGTACAGGCGGTACCGGTACCGGAGGCAACGCATCCGGTGGCGCCGGCGGAGTCGGCGGCGACGGTGGCACGGGCGGATCGGCCTACACCGGCAACGCGGACGGCGGCGACGGCGGCAATGCCAGCGCGGACGCGGTCAACGTGGATAGCGATACAACGATCGTCACCAGCCTGAGTGACGGCGGCGACGGCGGCGAAGCCAACTCCGGCGAAGCGCTGGCGGGCTCTGGCGGAAACGGCGGCGATGCCGGTGAGACCGGAGACGGATTCGGCGGCGACGGATCTGCCGACGGCGGCGATGGAAGCGGCGGCGATGCCAATGCCAGTGGCGACGGCGATGCGACCGGCGGCAACGGCGGCAACGCGGATGGCGCAACCACCGGCGGCAACACAACAAGCGG
The DNA here is from genome assembly GCA_964371945.1 of uncultured Sphaerobacteraceae bacterium. Taxonomy (GTDB): domain Bacteria; phylum Chloroflexota; class Chloroflexia; order Thermomicrobiales; family UBA6265; genus CAYJPA01. The sequence continues at coordinate 37,808 of CAYJPA010000010.1, forward strand.
CAATTCAACGGCAGGCGACGCCGGCGGCGGAACGGCCGAAGGCGGCGACGGTGACCTCGGCGGCAATGCGACCGGTGGCGCCGGCACGGGTGGAGCCGCAAGCGGTGAAACCGAAGGCGCGGTCACGAACGGCGGCGCGGCGACTGGTGGCGACACTGACGGCGGCGACGTGCTGACCTTCACCAACGGCTGCTTCGCGTTCGCCGGCGACGGCGGCGCCGCCACCTTGGTTGCAATTGGCGGCGCCGGCGGCGCTGCCGAGTGCGGCAATGATGGTTCTGGTCAGATCGTGACAACCGGTGGCGGAAACCTTGGCGGCAACGCGACAGCCGGAGATGTGACCGGCGGCGGAGCGGCGGCACTCGTTATCGGCGGCGATAACTCCGGCGGTAACACCAAGGCGGGCTCTGCTGACGGCGGCGACAGCAACGGTGGAAACTCGACCGGCGGCAAGGCCACCGGCGGCGCATCTGAATCGGGTGCCGCAAGTGGATCGTCTGCCAGTGGCGGTGGCAACACCGGCGGCGACGGCGGCGCGGCAACTGCCGGCGATGCGGACGGCGGCAGTGGGACCGGCGGCAACGGCGGCACAGCGGCAGGCGGCGCGGGTACGGGCGGAGCGAGCGGCGACGGCGGCAACGGTGGAGCGGCTGGAGAAGCCGGCACCGGCGGCGCAAGCGGCGGCCATGGCGGAAACGCCAATGCTGAATCGGTTGGCGAGGACTGCGGATGCACGACGGTTGCGTCCGAATCCCTGGGTGGAGATGCCGGGTTTGGCGCCAGCGGCGACGCGTTCTCGAGTGATGGTGGACTCGGCGGCAACGGTGGAGTCGGTGGCGAAGGCCAGGGTGGATCCGCGTTCGCTGACGGCGGAGATGGAACCTCCGGTGCGGCTGACAGCGGCAATGCGAACGCCGGCGACGGCGGAAACGCGACCGGCGCGACGACCGCGGGCTCGACCACGAGCGCGGAAGCCACAGCGGCGAACGGCACGGGTGGCAACGGCCTCGGCGGAGACGGGGGCCCAGGCGGCGAAGGCAGGGGCGGTAACGCCACGGGCGGCGCGGCTTCGGGCGACACCGGCAGCGAAGATATCTCCGGAGGTACCGCGATTGGCGGCAGCTTCGAAGGTGGCGACGTTTACAACGACTTCTTCCAGACCGGCGACACCGGCACGACAACGGTCGGGTGCCTCGCGGAGGCCAGCGACGGCGGAGCAAGCGGTGCGGTTGGTGTCGGCGGAACAGGTGGAAACGCGGAATGCGACCGCACGAGCGGCGGCGGCAACACCGGCGGCGACGTCGGCGGCACGGCTGACGTAACCGGCGGCAATGCGGTTGGCTCTGTCGAAGGCGGATTGAGCTCCGGCGGCGACGCCGGCGGCGCGTCCGGCAACGGTGGCGACAGCTCCGGTGGTGAAGGAGCCGGCGGCAGCGCGGTTGGCGGCGGCACCGGCGGCAATGGCACCGGTGGAAACTCGACCGGCGGCGGTGACGGCATCGGTGGTGCCGCGAGCGCCGGAAATGCGTCCGGCGATACCGTTGGCGGCGCGGTTGAAGGCGGCGACGCCTCCGGCCTGAACGCCGAGGGCGGCGATCACACCTCAGACACGGTCGGATGCACCGCGGTAGCAGGAGCGGCCGGAGACGGTGGGCTCGTTGCGAATGGCGGTGCTGGCGGCGACGCCTCCTGCGACGACACGGCTGGCGGTCTCAACAACGGCGGCGACGTCGTCGTTGGCAACGTGACCGGCGGTGATGCAGGATCGATTCCTGACTCCATCTCGACTGAGGGTGGCGAGAACGTTGGCGGCAGCGCCGGCAGTGGAAGCGGCACCGGAGGTGAGAGTGAAGGTGGCGACGGAACCGGCGGCAACGCGGGCGTCGGCAACAAGGGCTTCGTCGAAACCGGCGCGGTAAGCAATGGTGCGGTTGACGGCGGCGGCAGCACCGGCGGCAATGGCGGCAACGCTGACGCGACTTTGAGCGACACCGGCGATGCGACTGGCGGCAATGGCGGCGCCGGGACAGAAGGCGGCGCCGGGACCGGCGGAATTGGCGGCAACGGCGGCGGCGGCGGAACGGGCGGCAGCGGCTACTCGGGTTATGCCGAAGGCGGCCACGGTGGCAACGCGAATGCCGGCGCGCTCGGTGACAACTGCGATTGTGTAGTCGGAGCAATTTCCTCTGGGGGCGCCGGCGGCGCCGCCAACACTGGGACTGGCGCGGGCGGCGCCGCCGGAGTTGGTGGCACAGGCGGCGATGCCGGGAATGGCGCAGGCGGCACTGGGTCCGGCGACGGCGGAGACGCAACCTCGGGCTCGGGGGCCAGCGGTGATGCTAATGGCGGCAACGGCGGTGCGGCGGATGGTGCCACCACGGGTGGAAACGCCGCCGGCGGCACGGTCACGGTCGGAACAGCCACCGCGGGCAATGGCGTCGGCGGAGAGGCCGGCGAGGGCAGCACGGGCACAGGCGGCAATGCCGCGGCCGGCAATGCGTCCGGCAGCACGACAGGCGGCGCGGCGATTGCGGGTGACGCCGGTCCTGGACGGTCGGTGATCACGGGTGGCGACACCACGGTGACGACAGATGGCTGCAACGCCATCGGCGGCCCGGCTGGTGCTGGGGACGCGTTCGGGATCGGTGGCGGAGGCGCGGGCGGCAACGCCACCTGCGGCACGGACGCGGGCGACAACGACACGACAAATACAGCAAACAACGGTGGAAACGTCACGGTCGGCAACATCACTGGCGGCTCGATCGGCGGATCTGGAATCTTCGATGAGACGACAACTGGCGGCGACAACATCGGTGGCTCGGCGCAGGGCGGCGATGCCAACCCGAACGGCGGCGACGGCGAAAGCCAGGCCGGTGACGCGACGGGCGGCGACGCGATCGCGGGCGCGGTTTCCGTTGGCGCAACAATCGGCGGGAATACGACCGGTGGCGAGAACGAGGGCGGCACCGGCGGTTCCGCGACGTCAGGCTCGGGATCCAGCGGTAGCTCGACCGGTGGAAACGGCGGCGCGGGTGTTGGTGGTGACGGCGACGGTGGCGATGGCGGAGCGGCCGGCAACGGCGGCTCGGCAGGCATTGGTGAGTCTGGCGATGCGGCCGGCGGCCACGGCGGCAACGCGAACGCTGAAGCAGTCGGACTTGGACCAGTCTTTGTCGATCCGCTGAGCAGTTCGACCGGCGGTGACGCTGGTACGGCATGGACGGGTGACGGTGTCTCCGGCTCTGCCGGTTCTGGCGGCAACGGCGGCCAGGGCGGCGAGGGTCTCGGCGCGGACGGAACCGCGGACGGCGGGACCTCGGCGAGTGGCAATGGCACCGGCGGCGACGCAACCGGCGGTGTCGGTGGCGCGGCTCAGGGCAACACCACCGGCGGTGAAACCACCGGATCGAATGCCGTCAGTGGCAACGCCACGGGCGGAGAAGGCGATGCCGGCGACGCTGATGATGCGGGCGCCGCAACCGGCGGCACGGCAACAGGTGGCGCGGCCAGTGGAAACACGACCGGTGGCGCGCTGAACGCCGGAGACGCGACGGCTGGTGATTACGACGGCGGAGATGTCGACAGCCGCGTGCTCGGTTGCCTCGCGTTCGCTGGCAGCGGCGGAGACGGTGGCCTCTTGGGCGGCGGTGGCGCGGGTGGCGACGCCACGTGCACAGGTGGCACCTCCGGCGGTGGAAACACTGGTGGCAGTGTTGGCACCGAGGACGTCACTGGCGGATCGATTGAAGCCGGCGCGTCCTCGACGCTTGGCGGAGATAACGTTGTCGGCGGCGGACGCGGACCAAGCGCGCTCGGTGGTGACGCTTCAGGTGGCGACTCCGAGGGCGGTGACGCGGACGGTGGAGACGCTTCAGGCGGAGACGCCACGGGCGGCATCGTCTCCGGCGCGGATACGGATGGCGGTCTCAACGCGGGTGGCGATGCCGGCGATGCCTTTGGAAACAATGGCAACGGCGGCGCGGCATCCGGCGGCAACGGCGGCAATGCGACAGCCGGGGCTGGCGAAGGCGGGGACGGCGGTAGTGGCGGACTCGGAGGCGACTCTGGTAGCGGCGCAAGCGGCGATGCGGACAGCGGCCATGGCGGGAACGCAAATACCCAATCCGCAACCGACAGCTGCGGCACATGCGAAGCATCATCTGTAGCAAATGGCGGCGCGGGCGGAGATAGCACGTCCGGATACGCGGAAGGTGGCTCCGGCGGCGAAGCCGGCAGCGGCGGACTTGCCGCGGACGGCACTGGCGGCGGCGCGGATGCGACCGGCGGGAACGGCACCGGCGGCGAAGCGGACGAATCCGGTCTGGCGACCGGCGGCGACGGCGGTGCGGGCGGTGGCAACACCACTGGCGGTGCAGCGACCGGCGGCACGGCAACCGGTGGCAACGGCGATGGCGGCGATGCTCTCGGAGGCGACGGCGATCTAGGCGGGAACGCAACTGCCGGTGACGCCACGAGCGGCGATGCATCTGGTGAAACCAACGGATCCATCGAGACGGCGGGCAATGCGACCGGCAGCGATGCCGGCGGCGGCGCTGTGGTCAGCGAGACGACCGGTTGTACCGCGCTCGGCGGTATCGGTGGAAATGGAACGCTCGGCGCTGGCGGAGCTGGTGGCGAGGCAATCTGTGGAGCGACCACGGGCGGCAGCAACGATGGCGGGGATGTGATCATCACCGGCGGCGTCGAAGGCGGATCGATCGGCGGTTACGGTGACGGAACCATCGGCGGCGCGAATATCTCCGGCGAAGCGGCCGGCGGCGATGCCACTGGTGGCGAGAGCGAAGGCGGAGATGCAACCGGCGGAAACGCCGCTGGCGGCGATGCAGAAGTTCTCTCGACGTCTGGTGGCGGCGCCGAGGGTGGTAGCAACACCGGCGGTGGCGGCGGCGATGCGGCCGGAATCGCAACTGGCGGTGCCGGTGGCGCGGCCTCCGGTGAGACCAGCGGTGGAGCGACCTCCACTGGCGATGCTGACGGTGGCGATGCCACTGGCGGCGATGGTGACGCCGGAGACGGTGCACTCGGTGGTACGGCTGATGCCGGCAACGGTAATGGCGGCGACGCCTCGGGCAATACCACTGGAAGCACGCTTACCGGCGGAAATGCCACTGGCGGCACGTACAGCGGCGGCGATGTCCAGGTCGGAAACCCGATCGTTGATCCAGATGTCGATGGCGCCTTTGGATGCGATGCGACCGCGGGCAACGGCGGCGCCGGCAGCGGAGTTGGAGTTGGCGCAGGTGGATCCGGCGGCAACGCCACATGCGGCACCACGGATGGCGCCAATAATGAAGGCGGAAACGTAACCGCCGGCCCAATCAGCGGCGGTGATGTCACCGGACTTGGCGTAGCACCGTTCAACACCCTTGGCGGCGGCAACAAGGCCGGCAACGGCACCGGGGCTGATGCTACTGGCGGAAACAGCGACGCCGGCGATGGCAACGGTGGCGACTCGGTCGCCGGAAATGCGACTTCAGGTTCCGCGTCAGGTGGGTTCACCGACGGCGGGGATAACGAAGGCGGCGAAGGCGGCGAGGCGTCGGCAGCGACGGCGAACGGTGGCAGCGGAGACGGCGGCGACGGCGGCGATGCTGAAGGCGGCGACGGAATCGGCGGCGGCTCTGGCAGCGGCGGCAACGGCGGAACCGGCGGCAACGCTGACAGCGGCAGCGCGATCGGCGGACACGGAGGCAACGCAAGCGCGGTCTCGGCAACGACCGATCAAACGGTTTCCGCGACCGCGGATGCGGCGGATGCAGGCTCGGCCACGACGGGCGAAGCATTCGGTGGTGAAGGCGGGCAGGCTGGCAACGGCGGCGACGGCGGAGCCGGCGATGGCGGATCGGCAGATGCAATCGGCGGCGCTGGCGACGGCGGAGCCGGCGATGCCGGCAACGCGGAGGCTGGCGGTGGTGGCGGCGCGAGTGGTAACACCTCAGGTGGCGCCACGGACTCCGGCAACGCAACCGGCGGCGACGCGGGCGATGCAGACAGCGGCGACGGCACAGGCGGCGAACCCGGCAACGGCGGTAACGCCTCTGCACCAGACAGCGTCGGTGGCAACGCGACTGGCGATACCAAGGGCGGGTCGGCTACAGGCGGAGCAGCAACTGGCGGCGTGGGCGACGGCGGCGAAGCCGGTGACCCAGCCAACGGCCTAATCATCCTAATCGAAGGATGCTCCGCTCAGGGCGGTAACGGTGGTGACGGTGGTCTGGTAGCAAATGGCGGCGACGGTGGCGATGCGGTGCCTTGCGGCAATACCTCCGGCGGTGGAAACCTCGGTGGCGATGCCGTGGCCGGAGCGACCGGTGGCGGCGACGTAGGTGGCCTGACCGTCGGCGGCAACAATACCGCCGGGGACGGCTCAACTTCGGGTCCGGTCGCTGGTGGTGACAGCACCGCCGGCGACGGCACCGGAGGCAATGCAACCGGCGGCGCCGGGACGAGCGGCAATACCAGCGGTAACGTCACCGACGGCGGCGCCAATCAAGGAGGAGCCGGCGGCAACGCCACGGGCGGCAATGGCACTGGCGGCAACGCAACCGGCGGAACCGGCGGCAATGCGACAAGTGGCGACGGCACCGGCGGGCTTGCCGGAAACGGCGGCAGCGGTGGCGCGGGCGGATCCGCGGAGTCTGGTGGCGCGGAGAGCGGTCACGGCGGGAACGCCGGCGATGCGGCCTTCAGCGGCACCAGTGCCGAGTACGACTTCGAGTTCAGCAACACCGTGAGCGATGCCGGCAGCTTCGTTCTGGCAGCCAGCAGCTCCGAGTGGCTTGGCGATTGCACGGGTTACTGTGTGGACAGCGACAGCGAGGACTGCACCGGTCTGTGCGAGTGGTCCGACGTCTTCGGAGACTGCACCGGCGAATGCGAAGAAACATGGGTCGGCGGCGATTGCACGGGTGACTGTGAGCCCGCCGAGATCGATGGCGACTGCACCGGCGATTGTTCCGAAGAAGACGACGATGACCACAACGGGAACAACAATGGGCCCAACAGCGTCGGTGGGGAGGACGATAGCGACGATGCGAGTGAAATCGCATCTGTAAGCGCTCTGCCGTCGACGGGAGCCGGCCCAGCCGGTCAGACCAACGAGGAGTTGATGCTCTTCGCGGGGCTGCTGCTCCTGGTTGGGGCGGCGGGTCTGGAGATTCGACGCCGCGCCGCATAAGTAGCGCTCCGTCGAATAAGAGCTGAAGCGAAGTCAAGAACCCGGGGGATCTCCCCCGGGTTCTTGCTTTGTAGTTTCAGTGAAATGCACGACGCAACACTGGCCCGGCACATGAACGGATCACGTCCGTCGCCTCCGCCCCCTACCATGCACAACCGGCCCTATGATGCCTGCGGTCAAGGCGAGATGTCGTAGCAGCGGGATCTTAAGAACGTAGGGCGCTACAAATGAATGGTGTTTGCGATCTACCTACCACTGAAGACATATGGAGCAAGAGAAATAAAAGAATGAAATCGCAACGGTTTGCTGAGCTCGCTCCAGGGTCATTGAAACAGATCCCAATCAGCCGGAAATCACTCAGGGGTGTGACATTTTGTGACATTTTGTGCGTTTGGAAGCCTGCCAACGATGAACTTTGGCAACTCGCCATGTCGAAACGGACCCGCTCGAGAAACCGGAACGCAAACGCGCCGTTACGGCGCCTTCGTTTTGATACGCACGCCGTTTTTCGCGATTCGCGCTGCGATCAACCTGGTCGAATCCGGGTCTTTGCAGCATCGGAGAGGAGTCCGCGAGCAGCTGCTCTCGCGTCGTCAACCGATCAAACGGGGTTGATGGCTGCTTGCGACTGTCAAGCAGAAAGTCGCGATTCTATCTCTGCCAATACCGCCGGATCCAGTGCGGTCGAAAAATCGGCGCCCGGAAAGACCCCGCTCTTCGTCTCTTCCACATACGACCTGAACGCAACCTCGATCTGATTGCCAAGATCGGCGTACCGCTTGGGAAACTTCAAAAAGAGCGTGCTCTCGATCCCCAGGAGATCGGCCGAAACCACGGTTTGGCCATCGCATTTCCCGCCCGCGCCGATCCCAATCGTCGGTATCGATACGGATCTGGTCACGGTGGCCGCCAGCTCCGCCGGGATCGCTTCAACCACCATGCTGTATGCGCCCGCATCTGCGACCGCCAGTGCATCGTCCACGATTGCCATCGCGGATTCGATGTCTCCACCCTGGGTCCCGAACCCCGACGTTCCGCCCGTTTGCGGCGTCATCCCGATATGGCCCATAACCGGAATGCCCGCACCGGCCAGAACCCGAATGCAAACCGCGGTCGCTCCTCGGCCTCCTTCGAGTTTGACGGCGTCCGCGCCTCCTTCCTGCAACAGCCGGCCCGCATTCTGAAGTGCCTGTGCGTCGCTGAGATGATAGGAGAGGAACGGCATATCGGCGACGACATGCGTGTGCGGAGCGCCACGCACGACCGCCCGGCAGTGGTAGATCACATCGTCCATTGTGACCGGAGTCGGAGAGTCGTATCCGAGCACGGTCATTCCAAGTGAATCGCCAACAAGGATCAGATCGATTCCGGACGACTCAACCAGGCGGGCGATCGGGTAGTCGTAGGCAGCGATCATCGTCAGCTTCTCACCCTCCTTGCGTCGAGCGATTTCCCGGGCGGTGAGTTTGGTGCGTTGATCGCTCATGAATATTTCTCCCAGCTTGCTCAAGGCCATATCGTGCTCTGATCCCGAGCACAACATGTTCTGAAGAATGAACGGCCGATTGCCGCATGATAAACGCCACAATTCTTGATGAAGCACGGTTAAGACCCCTGGCCGAACCGCCATCGAACCGGGCTGATTGTGTCAGACTCCGTCGGAGGCTCAACCTGAGCCTCATATGCCGTGCATGCTTGGAACGGGCAATTGAACGTTGAGTGACGGAATAGACCGCCGCCATGCCGGCGTACCAGATTCACCTCTATGCGCAGGCTGCGGCATCGCGCTAACTGAGCCGTTCGGTTGGTGCTCCAACTGTTCAGGGGCTTATTGCTTCGACTGTGGCCGCACGCACTTCTGCATGGAGTCTTGTCAAGCTTCAGGCTGTCGAGCGGGGCTCTGCGTCCGCCTGGTGGATCGAGGGCTTCTCTCGGATCAGTGGGGTTTGCCAATCGCGAACTGTCCCTGAAACGAGAAGTGCTCTGGCAGCATCGAACAGTCGTCCGACAGCGAACGTTACTCTGTTGTGTGGGTAGAATCGGATGAGCGAATGCGAGCGGGTGAACGACAGTAAGTCGCCTCGGGCGGCGCTGAGATGACCCCCCTGAAGACAACCGAATTCCCACTCATTGGTCCGGCCGGAGAACCGGTCGATTTCAACCGCACGATCAACGGGCATGGCGTGACCAGCCTCCCGCCCATGATTGTCGACGAGGCCGGCGACACCTTGACCGTCACGCTCGCGCTTCCATCCCTTCCGCCTCGAACGGTGACCCTATCGTCGCAACGCCATGGGATTGCTGAGGCAGCAGTTCACGGCGCTTCGCCCAGCGATTCCGAGATGGCGCTCGTTCTCTCCGGGGTTCGTTATCTGCTTCGGCTCGACCAAGATCTCTCGGCGTTCTACGCGCGAGCCGCGGATGATCCGGAATTGAGTTGGGCAACTCGAGGCGCGGGCAGGATGACACGGTGCCAGACCGCGTTCGAAGATGTCGTCAAAACCATCTGCACAACGAACTGTGCGTGGTCCGCGACCGTTCGCATGACGAATGCGCTTGTCCAGCATCTCGGTGCGCGGTCACCGGATGCGCCATCCGAGAGTTGGGAAGGAAGAGCTTTCCCCACTCCGGCCGCGATGGCAGCGGCGGATGACCAGTTCTATCGCGAAGTTGCGCGGTGCGGTTATCGGGGAGCGTATCTCCGGAAACTGGCACAGTCTGTCGCGGACGGAGCGGTCGATTTGGAATCGCTTGCCGCCGCATCTCCAGATGAGCTGCCGGACGATGAGATGGCGCTCCGCCTGCAGGCGCTCCCGGGTGTCGGGCCGTACGCCGCGGCCCACATCATGATGATGCTCGGGCGCTATTCCCGGCTCATTCTGGACTCCTGGACACGACCGGCCTATGCGAAGATCGCCGGTGTCGAATCCATTCCGGATGACGAGATCGTGGCGCGATTTGCGCCCTTCGGTGAGTATGCGGGTCTCGCGTTCTGGCTCTTCGTTACCAGACAGTGGATTGACGATGACGAGTCGCCTTCTCAGTCCTGACAGCGCTCCGCTGTGCTCGAGGAGGTCCATGCGCCAGCTGACGGCGGGCGATTGAAATCCAAGAAGCCAGGTGAGCGCGCTAGTCCGACATGAGCGGGAAGGAAGAAGGAGAATGCCGGAATCCGTATGCGACCATTTGCATCGTCTGGCCGAGCCGATCTGGCACGCGCAACGGATGCACCCTTTCGTACGTGGAATCGGCGACGGAACGCTCGATTCCTCCAAGTTCTCGATGTGGCTTCGTCAGGACTACCTCTTCCTGATCGATTATGGCCGCGTCTTCGCGTACGCGGCGGCACGGGCTCCAGACCTTATGACGATGCAAGCGTTTGCCCGGCTGTTGACGGAAACCCTCAACCAGGAGATGGATCTCCACCGATCGTATGTCTCGAGCTTCGGCATTACCGTTGGCGATCTGGAGAACGAAAGCAAAGCTCCGGTGACACAGGGATACACCGACTTTCTGCTCAGGACGGCAGCAACCGGGGACTATCGCGAGCTGCTTGGCGCGCTCTTGCCGTGCATGTGGGGTTACAGCTCGCTAGGGCAGGAGTTGCAGGCAGCGGGACTGCCGGCCGACGAGCGTTTCGCACGCTGGATCACCCTTTATGCATCACCAGAGTTTGCCGAACTGGCTGACTGGTGCCGGCGCCTCCTGGAACAGGCTTGTCAGGGTGTTTCGGCCGCCGATCTCGCCAGGGTCGAGCAGGCGTTCGTCGTGTCCAGCCAGTATGAGCTTGCATTCTGGGAAATGGCATGGAGCCCAGGCTCAGGATATGCTGCATGGTAGAGGATTAGGTTCTGAGGTTCATATCCCAAGCGTTCGAGCCGGGTAGGAGCGGACGATCATCGATTCGAGGTTGTTCTCAAACGACAAGAGCCCGGCCAATCGCCGGACTCTTGTGGTGTTCACATGGGTCGTGGATTGTTAGGATGCGACACCCGGGCATCTGGCCACGAGCTCGGAATATGCGCCTCCAGTTAGGCCAAATACTTGAGCATAGATCAGGCTGACGTCGGCTGCGATGTTGTCCGCGTTCTCGGCCTCGACATCATCCGCAAGTGTTCGGATACCATCCGCGGCTCCATGTAGAGCGGCGGCGTACTGCTCCGATGTTGCCTGTGCTGCTTCTGGCGTGTCGAGATCGTCGAGAGCATCAGCAACCTCGTCGAACAAGTCTGCCGCGTCCCGGAGAGCTTGTGGCTCGACAGTGCCCCCTTCGCTGACTTGATCGACGAGCTCGAACGCATCCGAAAGTGGAGCCAGCGCGTTTATGATCTGGTCAGCCCATACGAGAACTGCTTCGCAAGCAGGATCAACGACCACGGTCGCAACGGGAGTCAGTTCTGGTTGTGTGTAGGTGGCACCCCGATCGAACTCCGCGATTCGGAGCCTCCGATCTCCTTGCGGCGCAAAAATAACGTCCTTGATCGTCGCGCCGCTAATCAACTGAAACGTCACCACGCCGCTTATCCGCGCGCCTGGCGCCACTTCGGTGTACGGAAGGTCAGGCAGCGCCGCCGTTCCCTCCGCGGTGCGGTAGACCCCGGCCGTGCTCGAAACGAAGCCCTCGTGGTCGATGACCGAGAAGGAGTACGAGCTGATCGTTACCGGCCTCGTCCCCAGACTGGTGAACGATACCGCTACGCCCACATAGCGAAAGCCGCGTTGTGGCGGATAGGACGGATCGAAATCTTGGAGCGGATCGACAACGCCGCTCAAGGAAAGTTCGCCCAACGGTGCGCCGTTACCCGCGTTCCAGGCGACCACATCACCAGGAGCCACGCGCGCTTCCCGTTGATCGACTACGACGACGCTTTGCTCGTACGTCGGTGCGTACTCGATCAGCGAGATCGTCGAATCGCCGAAAACCTGGAAAAAAATGACACCGGTACTTGTCTGACCCGGCTCGACCTGGTTTGTCTGGAGATCAGGCTGTGCGGCTGCCGATTCCGCACTTCGAGAGACGTAACCCTGGTACGCGACAAACCCCTCGTTATCGACCATCGTGAATCCGCTGTAGTTCACCGGAAGCACCTGACTGCCGGCCGATAAGCTGACAGCGACCTGCGCCCAGTGGTAGCCACGTGGAGGCTGGCTACTGACCGGATCATAGTCCTCGAACGGGTCCGTGATCGCGGTGACTTTGACTTCCCCTATAGGCTCGCCGTTGGCGCCATAAACAGTGGCCGGTTCACCTATCTTGGGACCGGTTGTCGCCGTGTCTTGCGCCATGGCCGGAAGCGCACCTGCGACGACGCTGAGCAGGAGTGAGAGGACGAGTAACAATCGAACCACTTCATTCTCCCTTCCAAGTTGACTGAGCGGCCCACGGTGTCGCGGACTCTAAGGCGTGCCAGAACAGGAGGCCGGAATCCTGTTCGTTTGATCTGTTGGCTCCCTACACTACATCGCGGATCAGATTTAGGAAAGGGGCTTTCCAGCTCGCTCATGATTCCCGGAAGCCACGCTCCAGATTCTTGACTACTGACTACGGAATTCACGCATGCGCCGACTACATTACGTGCACCCGCTCGGATTGGCTCCATTGACTGCTCAAGCCGGAGGGAAAACTGACTCCGGATCGCGTGATCCAACCAGCGATCCAGGTCGCCGACCGCAGGACTCTCCAAACTTCCGTGACTGAACGTGAGGGCCTGCAGCGACCGAAGAACGACACAATAAGCGTCTCGCCGGGGAACTTCGCCCGGGCGGGCCCAGTTCTGGCATCACAACGCGGAGACCTGAGCAATTGCCCAGGTCTCTGCCCCGTCCCCTTGTTGCGGACTTATCGTTATGAGCACCCGAGGCTGTTGCCGCAATTGAGGCACTTGTAGCAGGCGCCGTTCCGAATCGTGATGTGACCGCAGACGTCGCAGAACGGCGCATCGCCCATCATCTCCGCCAGTGCCAGATCCATCATGTCCACCGGTCCCTGGTGGTCAAGCGTGGCTGAGCGAGTCGTCGTGGTCGCTACAACCTGGTAGGTCGTGTGACTGCCGCTGGCATGTCCATTGGCGCTGCCGTTGTCATTCGTGTGTGAGTTGGAGTAACCAGTGCTTGCGCCTGGCGCCTCGACCGTAGCCACTGCGTCGGCGAGCTGCGCCTTCGGGCGATCCTGTTCGACCACGGCGGGCCGCGGCTGCACTTGCACCGGCTCGGGTCCCCAACCGGGGAAGAACGATGTCGCTTCTTCTTGCGCCGGCTCGTCGTACGCCGGTTCAGTAAGCTCTGGCGAGACTTGAACGAGATCGGTGCGGCCAAGGTACTCGAGTCCGAGCACCCGGAAGACGAAATCGATCATCGAGGTCGCCATCTTGATATTTGGGTGCCCCGAAACTATCCCCTGCGGCTCGAACCTCACAAACGTGAAGGTGTCGACGAACTCCTCGAGCGGCACACCGTACTGCAATCCCTTGGAGACGGCGATCGCAAAACAGTTGATCATCGAGCGGAAGGCCGCGCCCTCTTTGTGAATGTCGATGAAGATCTCGCCCAGCGATCCATCCTCGTACTCACCGGTTCGCAGATAGATCTTCTGACCCGCCACCCGTGCTTCCTGCGTGAACCCACCACGGCGGGGCGGCATCCGGCGGCGATACGGGATCGGCCGGGCGGGCATCGATTCGACGAGCTCTGCATCCGCGAAGAGCGCGGGGTGAGCCGCAACCGCCGGTTGCTCCTTCTCCCACTGTTCCCGCGCATCAAGCACCGCTTTCGCGACCGCCGCGGCTCGCTCGTTGGCGGCCTCCGCCTGTGCCCGCGACAGCGCTGCCGCGACCGCGTCATCGACTCGCTTGGCGACTTCCGCCTCGATCTCTTCCTTGCTCTTCGCGTCTCTGTCTTCGGCCGAATCGCTCTTGCCGGAGAGCGGCTGGCTCATCTTGGAGCCGTCGCGATAAATGGCCATCGCTTTGAGGCCGAACGCCCAACTTTCCTTGTAGGCGTCGAGAATGTCGTCGATGGCCGCCTCATTCGGCATGTTGATCGTTTTGCTGATCGCCCCGGAGAGGAAGCTCTGAGCGGCGCTCATCATCTTGATGTGGCCCATATGGTGGATAAAGCGAGTGCCCTTTTTCCCGCACTTGTTGGCGGTGTCGAAAACCGGAAGATGCTCCGGCTTGAGATTGGGCGCTCCCTCTACGGTCATGGTTCCGCAGATGTGCTCATTTGCTTCTTCGATCTGCTGGCGAGTGAAGCCGATCGCCCGCAGGAGCTCGAACCCCGGTTTGGATGCCTGCTCCATCGTGAGACCGACTCGCGCGATCGCATCTTCGCCGAGCGTCCAGGCATTGAAGGCGAACCCGAGCTCGAAAACGCCGGGCAGCGCTTTTTCGACCTTGTCCAAATCCGCATCGCTGAAGCCCCTGGCCAGCAGGCTCGCCCGGTTGATATAGGGAGCGCCTGTCAGAGTCAAGGCGCCGAGCACATAGGTCAGAATCGCGACCCGGTCTTCGATGCTGTAACCGAGGTTCTTCAACGCCGGCTCGATGCTCTGGTTGGCGATTTTGAAGTACCCGCCGCCGGCGAGCTTCTTGAACTTGACCAGTGCAAAGTCCGGTTCGACGCCGGTTGTGTCGCAATCCATCAACAGACCAATCGTGCCGGTCGGCGCGAGCAGCGTTGTCTGCGCGTTGCGATAACCATGGAGCTCGCCGCCGGCGAGCGCGCGATCCCAGGATTCCCTCGCGGCGATGACCAGATCCTCAGGTGCGAGGTCCGAGCTGATTCCCATCGGAACCACCGACAGCCCCTCATACTCCGCGGCAGGCGCGTCGTAGGCCGCCCGTCTGTGATTTCTGATCACCCGCAGCATATGGCGCTCGTTCGCCTCATATTCGCGGAACGGGCCCAGGTGCTTCGCCATTTCGGCGGAGGTGGCGTAGCTTTCACCGGTCATGATCGCGGTCATCGCCCCGGTGAATGCGCGCGCATCGTCGCTGTCATATGGAAGGCCGCGGAGCATGAGTACGGTGCCGATGTTGGCATGGCCGAGGCCGAGCGTGCGGTAGTCGTATGAAAGCCGGGCGATCTCTTTGCTCGGAAACTGCGCCATCAGCACGCTGATTTCGAGCACGATCGTCCAGAGGCGGATCGCGTGGCGATAGCCTTCGATATCGACTTTGCCAGTTTCGACATTGACGAACTTGAGCAGGTTCAGGCTCGCCAGGTTGCACGCGGTGTTGTCGAGAAACATGTACTCGGAGCAGGGATTGCTGGCATTGATCCGCCCGCCCTCGGGGCAGGTGTGCCACTCATTGATCGTCGTGTCGTACTGCAGACCAGGATCCGCGCTCTGCCAGGCGGCCGTGGCGATTGTGTGCCAGAGCTCCCGAGCCTTGACCGTTTTGTAGATCGAACCGTCGGTGCGCTTCGTGAGATTCCAGTCAGCGTTCTCTTCGACCGCGCGCAAGAACTCATTCGTGACCCGAACGGAGTTGTTTGCGTTCTGACCGGAAACCGTCGAATAGGCCTCGCCGTTGTAATCGCTCGGATAACCGGCGGCGATCAACGCGGCGACCTTCTTCTCTTCGCTTGCCTTCCAATTGATGAAGGCTTCGATGTCCGGGTGGTCAATGTCGAGACAGACCATCTTTGCCGCGCGTCGGGTGGTGCCGCCGCTCTTGATCGCGCCCGCGGCGCGGTCACCCACGCGCAGGAAGCTCATCAGTCCAGAGCTCGTGCCGCCGCCGGAGAGCTTTTCGCCTTCGCCTCGGAGGGAAGAGAAGTTGGTGCCTGTGCCGGAGCCATACTTGAAGAGGCGTGCTTCGCGGACCCAGAGGTCCATGATGCCGCCTTCGCCGACGAGATCGTCGTTGACCGACTGAATGAAGCAGGCGTGCGGCTGCGGATGCGTGTACGCGTCCTCGCTCTCCCGCACTTCCCCACTGACGGGATCGCAGTAGTAGTGACCCTGTGCGGGTCCTGTGATGCCATAGGCGAAGGCGAGACCGGTATTGAACCATTGGGGGGAGTTCGGAGCCGCCATCTGGTTGATGAGCATGAAGGCCAGCTCGTCATAGAACGCCTGCGCATCCTCGGGCGAGGCGAAATACCCGTGGTCCTCACCCCATGATCGCCAGCAGCCGGCCAGCCTGTGAATCACCTGGCGGGCCGACCGTTCCGGGCCGAGCACTGGATTGTGGGATTCATCCAGGACAGGGCTGCCATCGTCCCCCACCAGCGGAACACCCGCTTTGCGGAAGTACTTGGAGACCATGATGTCGGTCGCCACCTGCGACCAGCTCACCGGCACCTCGGCGTCTTTCATTTCGAAAACGACGGAACCGTCCGGATTGGTGATGCGGGAGGTTCGCTTGGACCACTGCACGCTGGCGAACGGATCGAGCCCTTCTGTGGTGTAGTACCGCGTAACGGCGATGCCGCGTCCGGTTGTGGGTGCCGCTGCCATCTTCTCTTCCCGCTCGGTCATCTCTATCCCCTGGATCCAAGGTTGTGGATCTGGAGCCGGCTCCATTGCCCGCGAACCAGTGCTTCCACTCGTCTTTGACTTCGGAACGCCGCCGGCCTCGTTCGGTCGTCCCGGGCGACGCAACGCCACTTCATTGATCGCTGCGTCGTGGATGGTTTTCGGTCCTGTCGATTCGTCAGCCAAGACAGTCCGCAGCCATTCCAGTTCGGAATTAGCCTCTTCACGTGCTGCAGATGCACGCTGGATTTGGTTGCGACGTGCTTTGTGTTTCATGACATGAAACCGCGCGTGAGTAGTCAACTCCGACCGATTCGATCCGCTTGCGCGGAACGTCGCGAAGGCGATAAACCACTAGATGATGTATTGCAGAATCGATACCATCCCTACACGTTGTGTAGACGGGCATTCTACGCTCTCCGTTGACTCAAACGCAAGATGTGTCATGAGGTCACCAAATGCGGGCTCTGCAATGCGGCAAATACTGGCGAAATCTGCCAGATTATAGCACAAGCGTTCGCACTGTACGTTCATTATGTGATTCTGCTGTGCCAAAAAGTCTCAAGTTGACAAGTTATGAACTACCTGGAAAACAAAAACAGCCGGCGAAATCTCGTCAAAATCATCCCCATTGCATGATGTCCGGACAGTGGTTGTCGTCGATCGATTGCCGCCTCGCCGAGATCCAGGTCGAGACTGATCTCGGAGCAAATGAATTGCCGTCGTGAACGCGCGAATGCGATTCTGAATCGAAGATTCGCAGCCGGTCTTGGACAAGCCAGACCGGCATGTCTCACCGATCGACAGCCGGGTTGAACTCGACCCATGGCTCCCAGGCAAAGCGGGACCGGAACCGCTCGAGCAGCAAGAGGACAGGTCCGCCAAGCAGCAGCGTCAACACAACGTTACCTGCCGCGCGGAAGAGATCGTAGCCGAACGAGGTCACGAGATAGAACGAACCATAGCGGTGAAGCGTCTCGCCGAATCCGAGTCCCGGCGTCCAGTAGAGACTGGAATCGGCGCCGAGTCCAGGCGCCGTGACGGGCCAAAACCAGAGATTGAGCAGCAAACCGAAGAGCACACCCCAGATTGCCCCAAACCCAGCCAGGAGAACAAGGCGATGTCGCGGCGATTTCAGGTGCGGCAGCCAACCCGCGGATAGTCCCACCCAGCCCGCGCCGAGCATCTGATACGGAAGCCACGGTCCGATCCCTCCTGTCAGGAAAGCCGATACGAGCAAGGTGAGCGCCCCCATTTGGAACCCAAGCGCCGGTCCAAATACGAAACCAACGAGGGCGATCAGGATGAAGATGGGCGACGCGCCGAGAAAGGTCGGCATGAGACGAAGCGAAGCGTCGATTGCCACCAGGGACCCAAGGAGTGCGACGGTCTTCGAGGCCGAACCGGTGCCGCGTTCGTCGCGGTCAAACTCGGTGAGGATCGCGATTAGGCAAAGTGCCGTGACGATCGCCAGCAAATAGGGCGCATCGCCCGCTCGCGCGCTCGTTTCTTTACCTTGGGCGATTGCCGGCAACAGGAAAGGATAGAGAAAACCGCACGATCCGACCAGGCAGGCCAAGAAGATGGCGACATTTCCACCGCTGAATGGCCAATTCCCTGGGGACCGGACACCTATTCCCATCTCAGGACCTTCCTAATTTGGCTTGAAATGAGCTCCCCATTGTGCAACACTGCCAATCAGATTCGTGATTTATTCCACAATGATTTCGCTTTGGTCGGTTCGATGCAAAACAGAGCGGGAGATTGTGCAATATGACTATTTCCTTCTCCGTTGGCCGTCTGTGTCGCCCTTCGACTGGCGCGACATGCGGTCTGACGCCGCATCAGGAACATCCTAGCTCAACGGACCCGTCTGAGGAGACGCCGCCATGCCTGAGATCACACTGACCGATCTGATCGCCTGGGAGCCCCGCTTGCAGCCCGCCGGCATCGCAGGAATTGTCGACGATGCGCAGGCAGATGCATGGTCCGAACGTGAACTGAGTTGGGCCGTGACCGTGCGTGCCACCGCCCCGATGCTCCCAGCCATCAGAGGAGGGGAGCTTGTTCTGCTGCCCCGTCGGGTGCTCACGGATTTTGGGATCGCTCTTTCGGTTCTGCTGCGTGAGCTTTCTTCCCATGGAATTGCCGCGATCGTGCTCGATCAGCTTCCGACTGCTCCGTCGCCGATTCCAGTGCTCTTCACTGAAGTGCTTTCGTCTGAGTTTGAAACCGAGATCAACCGCTTGCTCACCGAGCGGCGAAGCGAGCTCTATCACGCCGGAACGGATTTAGGCCGTCTGCTGAACAATGCGACTTCGGCCGGTGCCGATCTTCCGCTCGTCCTAGGCACTGCCGCCACGTTCTTGAATGTTCCTGCCGCCGTGGTCGATCCGCGTGGAGCGGTGCTGGCGGCGACTGCCGCTGAAGCAACTCCGGCCAACGCTCGCTCGCTCGCGTCACTGAACGGGTTGAGTCGCGGCTGGCGCGAAGAGCGCTACATGACGCGGTTGACGAGCGGCGAGGCCCTCTGGCTGGGCCCAGTGCCAAAAACACGACGGGCGATGGCCCGGCTCGCCGCGGAGCGAGTCGCGATGGCCTCCGAAGCCGCCATTCAACGCGCGGCGGACGCGCGTCCCCGAGGACCCGCGCGATCGGCCGCGCTCAACGCCTTACTAGTTGGGCCTCGCGTGGAGGCGGCCCGGCTGGCGACTTCGCTCGCGCTTCCAACCAATGGGATCTACCGCGTTGCACTGGTTTCGCCAGAGGGGGATCCCGCGGCGGTGCAACGGACGCTTGCCAGTTCCGGAACGATCCATGAAGCTGGTCAGATTGATCGGTCGACAACCTTCCTGCTGGAGCTCCGGCCGGAAGCTGCCGGTGCGGGCGTCAATCGCGCAACCGTGGCCCGGCGGCGAGAAGTGGCGCCTCAGCGTGAATCGACCGGTCGCGGTTGGGTAGCGCTCTCTGCTCCGGTTAGCGGCTCCGCTGCACTGCAGGATGCCGCCCGAGAAGCGCGATACGTTGCTTCTCTTCTTTCGAATGGATTGATTCACGGACCGGTGGCGAGGTTCGATCTCCTCTCGGATCTCGGGCCGTATGCGCTCTTCTACAAACTTTGGGGATCGAACGATCTTGCCGAGTTTGCCGCCGAATCGCTTGGCGACTTGCCCGGCAGGGACCGCCGCGGAACCCTTCGGAAAACGTTGCTCGCCTACCTGGCCACGGGCGGTTCGCACGTCGACGCGGCCGCTAGGCTCGGGATCCACCGCAACACACTTTCGTATCGGTTGAAGCAGATTACCTCGCTTACGGGCAGGGAACCGACCAATCCCTCGACTCAGCTCGTCTTCCATCTGGCGCTCCTGGCATCGACCATGCCGCCGGCGCCAGACGAGGCACGATAGCCGGTCGTCATGCAGTCGCCGCTCATCACCGTCGGCCGCTCGCGTCCGGCTCGACGCTGGCGCGGATGCTCAAGTCGGGAAAGAATCGTAGCGCCGGAGGTCTTCCGCGCCGCGAAAGTTTCGAATACTTCGATCTGGTTGATCCTCACCAACTTGAAATGGAGTTGGAAACAAATATCAATCTCTCGATTCGATTCGCTTGATCGACGATAACCGAGAGCTATCGCGGGCAGATTCGCTGCCGCTGAATTAACTGTTTCGACAATGCACGACTGATCAGGGATTTTTCGCTCGGTACGAGTCTCGCCCCATGGTCGAACTGTCCGAACCCCATGCCGGCTTCAATCGCATTCTTCACCACCCATTCCCGGGCGGAACGACGCCCGCGAGTACACTCCTCTCGTCACTTTTCCGGTGACGTTTCGACGGCGGAACGGTTTGGCGGTTGCGGATCGGAGGGGTCATCGCGTCGATTTGGCCGATGCTCTGCATCGCCCTACCCCACTTCTCCTTTCCCGCGGTTTCCACGATCCTCGCAATTTCCAGGCAATTTACCTGTTAGCGCTTCCCTGTTCCCTGTTTGAGAAATGTGTGATAGAGTGTACGTACACAGTGTGCGTGCGCTCCTGTGCTCCTTGGTCGCTTGCTCCCGCCTCCGTGCAAGCGGTCGTTCTCGGCCGGCATGTTCCGTCGGAACCGTCCGGCTGATTGAACGCTGAACTGTTCCGGTCGTTGCGTTTTGCCTCCTGGCCTGGCTCATCGCGACGCCGCCGAACGCGGATCCCCCGCCGCGTTTCGGAAGCTGGAGGAATAGACGCTTATGGCCGATCAGGATCAAAACGGTCGTCCACACGGCTCAGCCTGGCGTGCGCTGCACGCGGAAGGCATTCTCTGGGATGGCCAGGTACTTGTCGCCGGTGCGGGCGCCGAGCTTCCGCTTCGGCTGATCGCCACGACTCAGCGGCTCACCTTCACCAAAGGCGGAGCCTTCGTTCTGGACGTGCCTGGGGAGTGGCTTGAGCCGTGTCCCCACCTCAACCCCGATGGAAGCATCAATCTCACGATCGACGCCGCCGATGGTGGTCGGCCAGAGCGTCTCCGCCTTGTCGTCCGCGACGGTCGCCGGCTGGCAGTCGACCTGATCGCGGCGCTCAACAAATCGAAGTCCCAGATCAGCCGATCAATGCCGATCTATGCCCCGGAGCCGGTCGCGGAGATGCCCGAACCGCCGATGGCCCGCGGGAAACGCTCAGTTCCGCCGCGGCAGCGGAAGCGAGAACCAGATGATCTGAATCCGATCGCGGCACTCGATCCTGACGACTTTCCACCGCTAACGACGGCGCCTCCTCGCTCAAAACAGATCAAGATCGACGACGACCTGCCACCAGCTGCAGTCGATCAGACAAACTCAGGTCCGCTTCAACCATCAGCTCGTGATGCGAGCTGGGTACTCCAACCGATATCCCATATGTCCAATCGCACAAACAGGCACGCACGCCGGAGCTGGGCGATCCGGTTGAGCGGTTTGATCGTTCTCTTGGCGCTCGCGGCTGCATCGGGTTCCGGTCGGTTGCCAACGATTCCAGGTCGGGACATCGCTTCGCATATGCCCGACACGAGCATCAATGCTCCGTTCTCAGAGGATGAGCCCGAGCCGACCGCGGAAACGTCGAGTATGGCGCACGTCGTTCCCCCGACGGCGACATCGACTTCGACGGTCACACCTCCGGTGCAGTCGACAACAGGAGCGGTCCAACCAACGACTCCGCCGTCGAAAACCGCGATTTCGCTCGGTGTCGGCGGAGGTGATGCAAGCACCCAATCATCCGAAGTGGAGCCGACCAGAACGACGTCTTCTACAGACACACCGACGAATGAACCAGAGGTGGTGATCGAAGCGGACGAGCCGGAACCGACCGATGAACCGATGTCCGTGCCATCGGCGGAGCCGGCACTGGAACCGACCGCAACGGCCCAGCCCGCGCCGGCGGAGACCGTCGAAGCGGAGCCAACCGCAGCCCCAACCGATGAGCCGACCGCGGACCCGACCTCGACCGGCACTGCCACGGTTGAGGTCCCACCCACGGATATCCCGGCGGTAACGGAACCGCCGACGCCGGAACCGACCGCTACCCAAACGTCGACCGAAACGGCGACGGCGACGATCACCCCGACGCCCACGGCAACCGTGAAGGTGGACTTCCCGGCGCAAGGGGCGACACTCGGTGAGGGCGAGCTTCCGGAGCAGGCGTTCACTGACGGCGCATTCCGCTTTACGGTCGAAGGAGTGATTCGCGGCGCCACGATCGATGAGGTTGCGCTGACGCCGGTCTCAGGCGCGGACTGGGTCTTAATCGTCCTCTACGCGCAGAACTGGTCAGAAGAAAAGGCATCGCTCGCAATTGCCGACTTCCAATTGCTGAGCTACGGCGACTTCGGAGTGCAAGGTTCGACCGTCGAACCGGCCTCGGGCGTGGTTGCTGAGACGCTGGGTTTCAATCCCGCGCTTGGTTCGGCCGATTCAGCTTCTTTCGGGGTCGACCGCGGTTTCCGGCTCGCGCTGGCCTATCTGATTCGGCCCGATGCCACGGTGCTGCAGTTGACCATCGGTGAAACCACGATCGATCTCGGAGAATCGATGGGGCAACCGATCGCGCCGGCAGATCTTGGCCCAGAACCGGATCAACCGGATCTGATCGCCGCCACGGTCACCAGAATCGTTGACGGAGAGATGATCTATGTCGAAGTGGACGGTGCGCGCGCAAGGCTTCGCTATCTCGGAGTGAAGGCGCCGTCCGGCAGCGCTTGCTACGCGGCCGAGTCGAAAGCGGCGAATGCAGCACTGGTCGAAGGAAAAACGGTTTACCTCGAGCGCGAGTTCAAGAACCGGGAAACTGGGGTCGGCCTCGTTCGCGATGTTTGGATCGTCTCCAAGGATGGCGGGCTGACCTTGGTGGCGGCGGAACTGGCGGCGATCGGCGCGGTGATAGCCAACCCAGTTGAACCAGATGTTCGGTTCGGTGGCTGGATTCGGGCCGCTGAAGACGGAGCGCAATTCGCAAACGCTGGACTCTGGGGCGCATGCGGTGGTCTGCAGACGCCAACTCCGGAACCAACCGTCGATCCCCTGACGGGAACACCCGCGAACGCCCTGCTTCCCGAAACCGATTCGCCGGTGATCGAGCAGGGCGTATCCCGGATGGGGCTCTACTAGCTGAACGACAGCTCCGAGGGCTTTGGCTGTGGCGAAGGGCGACTGGTGGCTGGCCTGTCGTCTTTCGTCGTTAACGGCGCAATCCGGATAGGGTCTTGCTATCATCGGCAGTCGCTGAGACTGAGACGCGAGATTAGGCGAATCGAAGGACCTGTCATGGGAGCCACATTTCAACTGCCAACCACGGTGCACATGGGCAACGGCGTTGCGGGCTCGTTGCTCGATCACATTGGCGCTCTCGGTGCTCAACGCTTGTTAGTCGTGACCGATCCCGGTGTCCGCGGTGCAGGAATCGTCGAGCGACTCATCGCGCCGCTTGTAGGCGCGGGACTGCCCGTTGACGTGTGCGATTCTATCTCAGCCAATCCGCGCGACTACGAGTGCCACAATGCGGCTGAGCAGGCGGTTGCATTCCAGACTGATCTGGTCGTCGCGATCGGCGGTGGAAGCCCGATGGATGCCGCGAAGGCGGTGGCTGCGCTGGTCACGAATGGTGGTCGCGTTCAAGATTGGGAGGCGCCCCGCCAACTCGAGAAAGCGCCGCTGCCGCTGATTGCGGTCCCGACCACCGCCGGAACCGGTAGCGAGGTCACCTTCTACGCCGTAGTTACGGACACCGAGCGCTCGTTCAAAATGAGCATGTTCGATGCCCGGTTGGCGCCCAGGATCGCCCTGGTCGATCCGGATCTCACACAATCGCTTCCTCCGGCCGCAACCGCGGCAACCGGTATGGATGCGCTTACGCATGCGATCGAGGCGTACACCTGCACGATCTCAAACCCCATTTCGGATGCGCTCGCGCTCCAGGCGACCCGCTTGATCGCCAGGCATCTGAAGGTGGCGGTTTCGGACGGACGAAATGCCGAGGCGAGGCAGGGGATGATGATGGCGAGCCTGCTTGCCGGTATGGCATTCGGAAATGCGGATGTTGCCGGTGTGCATTGTTTGGCCGAGGCGATCGGTGGCTTGTACGACACCCCGCATGGCATAGCGAACTCGGTTTTTCTCCCGTTTGTCTTTGCGCACAATGCCGAAGTGCTCCCGGATCGGCATGCTGAGATCGCCGAAGCACTTGGCGTCATTGCGCGGGGTCGAAATTCGGCTGAAGTTGCCGTGGACGGCGTCGAGCTGCTAAAGAGACTCTCGAAGGAGATCGGGATTCCGAGGATGGCCGAACTTCCGAAAGTCGATCCCGCGGATTTTCCAAGACTGGCCGCGACGTCCGCTGCGAATGTGTCGAATCCGAGCAATTGTCGTGAAATGAACGAGTCGCACTATCTCCAGATCCTCGAATCCACCTGGAGTGCAGGCGCCTGAACAAACGTGCACTGGTGGGAAGATGAGACAATGACCGATGCGAATGGTGAGCCCGCAATCGAATCGCCTGAATGGTCCAACCTGACGATATGAAGAGTAGTGGTCCGAAAGCCCTGACATCGAGGGAGATTACCGCTCGTAAGGGCGGCGCTCCGCACACCCACATCGTGGCCGGCATGCCATTTCTGTCTTATCACCAAAGCGACGCGCAGGCGCTCGAAAACGCCGGGAAGCTCCTGCAAAGTGGCGGCGCCAGCTCGGTGAAGTTGGAAGGCGGTGTCGCGATCGCTCCGCGCATTGGGGCGCTCGTTGCGGCGGGCATTCCAGTGATGGCTCACGTCGGACTGGGACCGCAAAGTGCCGGCACGAACGGCGGATTTCGGATTCAGGGACGCGATCTCGACTCTGCCCGGAAGCTAATCGCCGATGCCGAAGCGGTCGCCGCGGCCGGGGCCTACGCGGTTGTCATTGAGCTGGCGCCGGCGGAGGTTGCCGCTCTGGTAACCGAACGGATCCCGGTTCCGACGATCGGGATCGGGGCAGGGGCATCCTGTGACGGTCAGGTTCTTGTCGCGGCGGACGTGATCGGATTGGACGATCGCCACCGGATCAAGTTCGTCCGGAGGTACGCCGATGTCGGGCAAACCATGGCCAGAGCGTTCGGTGAATTCGCGGCGGATGTCCGGTCCGGTTCCTATCCCTCAGCGGATGAATCACATCATCTGGATCCAGACGTCGTCTCCAGACTGCGCGAAGCGATCGAACGGACGTAATGGACTCACGCATCGTCAGATCGCATTCCTCCCTTCGAGCTGCCCTGACAAGCGCTTTGCGGGGTCTCGTGCCGACAATGGGCGCGCTGCACGACGGTCACGCGGCGTTGATCCGGCGGTCGGCGGTCGAAAACGACGTGACCGTCGTTTCGATCTTCGTCAACCCTACCCAGTTTACCGACAATCGAGACCTCGCCGGATACCCGAGAGATCTCGAATCCGATGCCGGGTTCGCGTTCGCGGCCGGCGCCGATTTGATTTACGCACCAGCGGTCAATGAAGTTTATCCAACGGGTTTCTCGGCCACGGTCGATGCCGGACCGCTCGGCGTTCCTTGGGAAGGCGAATTCCGGCCGGGTCATTTCAGGGGTGTGGCAACAGTGGTCGCCATTCTCCTGAACTCGGTGCGTCCTGCCCGCGCGTACTTTGGCGAAAAGGATTACCAGCAGCTCTGCGTCATCCGGCGAATGACCCGCGATCTCCGGCTGCCGGGTGAGATCGTCGGATGTCCGACCATTCGGGATGTGGACGGTTTAGCGCTAAGTTCACGCAACGCTCGCTTGGACGTCGAGCAGCGCCGGGCCGCGACTGCTATCCCGGAAGCGCTGAATCGCATGCGATCACTGGCCAATGAGGGAGTGGAGTCGGTTGCGGAGCTGGTTTCGGCCGGTAGACTGGTCCTTTGTAGATCGCCTCTGCTCGAGGTCGAGTATCTTGCGGTCGTCGATGCAGAAACGCTGGAGGCAATCACGTTATTAGCGCCGGGGGCGACGGCGTTGATTGCGGTTCGAGCTGGACAAACCAGGTTGATCGACAACATGGAGCTCGCACCAAAACTAGAAGTTATGGTGAGACAGTAGAATGATGGCAGCTACGGAGCAGTCCTCGCAAATGGTGACCAGGCCCGCGGGTTGGCGAGTCTGGTGGCTGGCGATCCGGCCGCGAACGCTCCCGGCGGCGATCGGACCGATTGCCGTCGGAACGGCGGTCGCGATTCGCGAGAACGGTTTTCACTGGCCGTCGGCGGTGGCCGCGCTGGCCGTGGCATTGCTGCTTCAGATCGCGGCCAATCTCGCAAACGATGTGTTCGACTTTAAACGCGGCGCGGATGTGGCGAGGACCGGTCCGACCCGGGTGACGCAAAGCGGTCTCGCCACTGTTCGAGCGATGCTTGCCGCGACCGGCATTGTGGTCTCTCTGGCGATGTTTGCCGGCCTCGAGCTCGTTTTGCGCGGCGGATGGCCAATTCTCGTGCTCGGCGTTCTTGCGATCATCTCGGCCGTCGCATACACGGCTGGCCCACGACCGCTCGGATACCACGGATTGGGCGATCTTTTCGTTTTCGTGTTCTTTGGCCTGGTTGGCGTGGCGGGCACCGCCTACGTTCAGACCCAGGAGCTCAGTTGGTTTGCCGTCGTGGCGGCGATTCCGCCTGGATGCCTGATAACCGCGATCATTGTGGTCAACAATCTTCGCGACCTAGAAACCGATCGAGCGGCCAACAAACGAACGCTTGCTGTGCGTTTGGGTCGAACCGGAACGATCGGCGAATACTTCCTGCTGATTGCCATTGCCTACGCAACGCCGATCGCTCTCTGGCTCGCCGGGGAACTTGCGACCTGGTGGTTGCTCACATTGCTAAGCTTGCTGTTGGCGCACCCGTTGTTGAAGCAGGTTCAAACGGAAAAGGGCCGTGCGCTCAACCCCGTGCTCGCCGGAACCGCACGCCTGAGTCTGGTCTTCGCGCTTCTCTTCTCCGGTTCGATTCTGCTGTGACACTGCAAGAGCCGGCACTGGGTGCGATCAAGAGCAAACGTGAAATTCAGCGCATGTTCGGGCGCATTGCCGGCCGCTACGACCTGATGAATCGGATCATGACCGGCGGTCAGGACGAGCGTTGGCGCCGCAAGGCCGTTCGGTATGCGTGCGAAGCTGGCCGCGAACGAGCGTTGGATGTGGCCACCGGAACCGGTGATCTCGCGGTCGCGCTGGCGGCCGGTGGATTCGCGAAAGTCATCGGCCTTGACTTCGCGCCGGAGATGATCGCCGCGGCGGAAGCAAAGCGGCGAGGACAAACGAATCTCTCATTCATGGTCGGCGATGCCATGTCACTTCCCTTTCCCGACGCGATATTCGACGCCTGCACCGTGTCGTTCGGACTTCGCAACATGTCCGGCTATGAGGGTGCGCTTCGTGAAATGGCGAGAGTGATCCGACCGGGCGGACGCCTTGTCTGCATGGAGCTAACACCATACCGAAAACCCGTAATAGATTCTCTATTCAATGCATATTTCACCAGAGTAGTTCCGTTGGTTGGTGGTTGGCTGAGTGGCGATGCCGAGGCATACCGTTACTTGCCGTCATCGGTCGCCGCCTTTCCCACGGCGATCGAACTTGCAGAATTGATGCACAATTCTGGATTTGGCCGCGTGATGATCGAGCGAGTTGGCGCAGGAACCGTCGCGATCCACATCGCCATCAAACCGGGTTAATCCGCCACCTCACCAACATGTGGGGTTGATCCGAGAACAACAATCTGCTGACGCCTTGACAATCCGCGACGATATGTTACCTGTTGGTCACGAATATGCGGCAGGCTTTTGTCGATTCCTGAGAAGGCATCGGACCGTTTTCTCTGTGCCGCGAACAATCCATTTTCGGAAAGGAACAGACTTGAGCGTTCGGATCGAGAACCCGGCGTCTCACGGCGATTCAGGGGGCAATGGATCAGAGTTATGAACAACTCTCCGTACTACTGAACGTGTTGTCCGATCCACTGTCCGACGTTCCCGATGAGGGCGGCTGGACGATCCGGCAACTGCTGTCTCATCTCGCTGGGGCCTATCAGCGTGTGCCGATTCATTCAGGATTTGTGCTAGGCGGAAACGGTTCGGTCCCGATTCTGTTCGATGACGCATACTGGATTCCGGAGTGGGAAAACGCGCCGCTAAACTTATTTCAGCGTTCTATCGAGGAGGGGTCTCAAGGGTGCAAGGCGTTCGTCGCCTCGCCCGGTGAACGCGATCTGGAGCTCAGAGCGGATACCCGCTTTGGCGAAATGACCCTCGGTGCATTTTTGATGGTGAGTTTTGGCGGGCACATCGGGCGTTTTCATCTGCCGCAATTGGCCGCAGTCACTGCCGCCTGACACGCTCAGACCGAATGTCAGACAGTCTCGATGACAAGTCCGGGGCGGGCAAGCTCGATCCGGCCACTGAACTCCCCGGCGGCGGCAGCTCGGATTGTCTCCGCCCCATGCTCCTCCCAATAGTGGGTGAGGACAAGCGTCTCAGCATTGCAGTCGCGGGCAAGCCGTCCCGCCTCTTCGGCGGTCAACGAGCCTCTTGTTTCGATCGAACGGTTTCCGGCGGAGAGTAGGGTCGCCTCCGCCAGGAGGACATCGACATCCTCGAAGAACCCGGCCAGATTCGACCTGGGTCCGCCGTCCGCGGTGAATCCCAGGTCGACCCCGTCGGTGGCTCTGAACCGCATCGCCCAGGCGGGCAAATAGTGAACGGTCGGTTGAAATTCGACAGAGCAGTCGTGGACGTGCAGAACGCTTGTTGGGTCGTATTCGGCGACCTCGATCGTTGCGTTGAACGTTCCGGGATCATCGCATTCGTCGAACGGCGCGCAAGCCCGTGCGAGGAATTCCGCGCCTTGGGGTGGAAGCCAGACCGGCATTGGGGTGAGCCGGCGGATCGGGTTATAGGCAAGCGCGTGTCGTAGCGCAAGCAGATCGAGCATGTGATCGAGATGAAGGTGCGACACGATCACCGCGCTCAGCGAGCGGAAATCGGCGTGCCCGCGCAGCTCCTGGAGCGTGCCTGGGCCTGGGTCGAGGAGAATCCGGGTATTTTCGCATTCGATCAGATACCCGGAGCACCCCATCCCGGTGTTTGGACTCGCGGCCGCTCCGCCAAGCACGGTCAATCGCATCCATCACCTTCCATCGCTCGCGGCCAAGTGTAGCCACTATAGTTTGAGCAAACCGAATGCGTCCTTATAGATCGGATCGTCGCGTCGGAACGTGTCCGGATGCGTGCCTTTCAATGCCGCCATCTGGTAGGCGAGAATTTGCATCGGCACGACTGCAAGCAGCGGCGAGATCATCTCGGGGACCGGGGGTAGGGCGAACACGGTCGCATTCGGCGCCCCGGTCACGCCTTCGCCGACCAGCCAAACCCCCCCGCCCATCGCTGCCGCGACCGAAGCGATCTGACCTATCCGCTCGGAGTCCTTGCCAGGGACATTGATCATAACGGCAAGATCGTCCGCGTTGAAGGCGACCATCGGACCGTGCAGGAACTGCTCGACCGCAAGGCCGTCGACCTGCCCGTAGGCCGCTTCACGGGCTTTGATTACGAGCTCCAGGGCGGTCGCTTCGTTCGGCCCGGCTCCCGCCGCGTAGACCCGGCGTTTGATCGCTTCCCTTGCAACCGGCTCGATTTCGGCTTCACGTGCGAGAACATCCGCAATCTGACCGGACAGTGCACCCAGGGCATCGCGAAAGCTCGCAACTCCCGTCGCCCCGTTCAACTGACCAAGCTCGACCGCGACCTGAGCCAGCACAGCCATCGCGCCGAGGTGCGAGGATGTGTAGGCAGCCGATTTTTCGCGCTCCACCGTTCGCAAGATCAGTTGCGATCCGGGATGCTCCGCGGTCAGACTGCCGACCGAGATCACCGTGGCGCCCGCGGCCGCCGCGCGCTCCATCGCCTCGCCGGAATAACGCTTGACGCCGGTATGCGCCATGACGATCACGGCATCGTCGCCACGCAATGGGAAATTCTCGGGGTAGTTGGCAAGATCGAACGACAGCACCGCCCGAGCGTCGGCGCCGGCCGCCCGCAGCAACCAACCGCCTACCAGTGACGCGTGGTAGCTCGTGCCGATACCGACCACGAAAATCCGCCGGGCCTTGACTAGCAGCGCGGCGGCATCTTTCGCCGCTCCCCTGCCTTCGTCAAGAATGCGCGCCAGATCGGCAGGCTGGCGGTGCATCGTTTGGTACATAATCGAATCGGTGGTCGGATTACTCACAGCATCACTCCAGTCGCATCAAATAGCGGTCATGATCAACCAAGCTCAGCGTATCGCGGTGTGGTGGCCTTGTGCCATGTCCACTAATGAGATAATGGGCCGGGCCACTTTTGGTGATGGAGGCGCACGCCGCGGTGTCTGGCCTTGTTCGACCGTGAGCGAACAGCGGGCATGCACAAACGTCCACTCGCGGTGGCGGGCGCTCTCGCGTATGCTGCCCGGCATAAGAACTGGGCGACGAATGAACGCCGCTCCTTTCATCCAGGAGGCCACGGACGATGACCGATACCACGTCAATCAAAAGCATTCTGGTTCCGCTCGACGGATCGGGACTGGCAGAGCAGGCAATTCCGTATGCAGCGACGATCGCCGGGACCGATGCAGAGATTATTTTGCTGCACGTATCCGCTGAAGGAGAGCCTCTACGCGACCTTCTTGGACGAGTCGCGGTGCAGCCGGATGAGGTCGAAGATGTCGAGCTGGGCGTCGGCAAAGACGAACTGAAGGAGTCTGTCGCTCTTTGGAGCGATCTCCTCGCGGTCGAACCGCGACTCGAAGTTGTGATTGGTGATCCCGCAACCGAGATACTAGCTGCTGCTGAGAGATTCGGCAGCAGTTTGATCGTGGTGGCGAGCCATGGACGCGGCGCGGTCGCCCGGCTGGCATTCGGCAGCGTGGCAGACAAACTGACTCGCTCTTCGACCATTCCGGTCATGATCGTGCGGCCGCAAGACGCGGATATCGAAATCAAGAAGCCATCGATCTTTCGGATTGTGGTCCCTTACGATGGATCTGATCTCGCCGGCGAAGCATTTCCGGTCGCCGCCGAATTGGCGACACGACTCAAAGCGGGCGTTCACCTGGTTCACGCGATCAATCCATCGATTCTGCTGCCGATCGCGACACCGATGGAACCGGCATATCCAGCAGAGTTGTACAGCGATCTCCTGGCCGAAGCGGAAACCGACGCCAAAACGTCGCTCGAAGAGGCCAAGAAGCAGCTCAAGAGCTATGGCCTGACCGTAACATTTGAGATCGTGAGCGGAACCGCATTCGATGCGATCACCGATCGAGCTCAAGACAACGATCTGATTGTCATGTCAAGTCACGGTCGCACCGGTGTCAAACGTTGGTTGCTCGGAAGCGTTGCCGAAAAGCTCGTTCGCGAGGGCCCGGTGCCGGTAGTTCTGGTTCCAGCCAAAGACCGGAACAAGGCATTCGACGCCTAGGGAGCACGCATCAAAATGAAACGTCGCCTGATTGTTCCATTGGATGGTTCGGACGCCGCTGAGGCCGCAATTGCCTTTGCGACGGCCATCCCCAGCGAGCAGGTGCTGCTCTTCATCTGTCTGCCGGATTATGGGGACCTGCCGAGCCGGCTCGATCCTTCAATCGGTGATGAGCAACGAGATCAGGCGCGGACAAACGCGGAGACGTATCTCGATCGTATGGCCATTACCTTCCGTGAACAAGGACGGTCGGTCGAGTGCGTGGTTACCGTCGGCGATCCAGCCAACGAAATCGTTTCGATCGCCGGCGAAGGTGATTTGATCGTTATGACGACCCACGGCCGGGGCGCTGGCCGGCGAGCGATTTTTGGAAGCGTCGCCGACCGTGTGGTGCGCCACACCACCGCACCCGTCTTCCTCGTGCGAGGTGGCGAGCGGCCTGTAGCGACCGTGCCGTTGTTGCGGTTTGTGATTGCGCTAGACGGTTCGGAGCTCGCGGAGCAAGCGATTCCAGTCGCGTCAGAAC
The DNA here is from genome assembly GCA_964371945.1 of uncultured Sphaerobacteraceae bacterium. Taxonomy (GTDB): domain Bacteria; phylum Chloroflexota; class Chloroflexia; order Thermomicrobiales; family UBA6265; genus CAYJPA01. Next base: position 69,996 of record CAYJPA010000010.1, read on the forward strand.
TTGCGGTCGAGCTCGATGCAGCGATCTATTTGGTTCGAGCGCTCGATCTGAGGGGCTTGGCAGCAGCTGAACGAACAGGGACCTACGCCGCCGCGAGATACGCTGCGGCATCTGACGAAATCCGTGCCGCGTTCAGAAACTATCTGACCGAACAAGTGGTATCGCTGACCGAAAAAGGTCTGCGTGTATCGACCGCAGTTCTCGACGGTGCGCCGGCCGAAACACTGATCCGCGTGCTCGAACCGGGCGATGTGATCGCAATCACGAGCCATGGCCGCGGCGGGATCACCCGCTGGATGCTGGGGAGCGTGGCGGAGAAGTTGGTTCGATTGTCGCCGGTGCCGGTGCTTATCTGCCGGTAATAGCGTCCATTAACTCGCGCCGTATCCAGGATTGCAGCTACTCTTAGCGGGTCTTGAGGAACTTGACGTACATGTCTTGTGATCGGGAGCCTCGCGGTGCGACTCATCAAAATCGGACTCGGTAGCATCAATTCGACGGTCGGCGCATTTGCGGCGAATGTCGATCGTTGCATCGAGCAAGCGCGGGCCATGGCCGCCGGCAACGTAACGGTCGGGCTCTTCCCAGAGCAGGTCATTGGAGGATACCCGCCCGAGGATTTGATCCAATGGCAGGGATTTGTCGACCATCAATGGCGTGAACTGGAGCGCTTCGCGGCCACCACTGCTGAATTGCCGGTTGTGTACGCGCTCGGAATTGCGATCGCTCAACATGGACTTCGCTATAACTGCGCGGCGGTCGTTTCTGGCGGTCAGATTGACGGGCTCATCCCGAAAGAGAAGCTGCCGACCTACAGCATCTATTACGAGGGAAGAACGGTCTCTCGTGGCAGTCCCCGTATCGACGACGAGCACCGTGGCGTCCCGTTCGGAGACTTCATTTTCCGGTACGACTTCGGCACCGTGGCGTTCGAGGTCTGCGAAGATCTTTGGAGCCCGGACGGCCCGATGAAACGCCGCACCTATGCCGGCGCCGAGCTCGTATGCAACCTTTCGGCGTCGGTTTATCGCGTGGGCATCCCCCAAACTCGTCGAGAGTTGATTGCCACCCGAGCGGCGGATCACCAATGCACCATCGCATACGTGAACATGGCCGGGGTGAATGACGGACTCGTTTTCGATGGAGGTGGTTTCGTTAATCAAAACGGCAAGAGTGTTTTCGAATCCCCAAGATTCAAGCAGGGATACGGTTCAGCCGTAGTGGATTTGGACCGCACACTGCGTCTTCGCTCCGAGAACACCACCTGGCGGGTCGACCGTGAGGCTTTTGTAGCGACAAGTGAGCTTCTTCCATCGACGATCGAGATTCCGGTTGATAGCTTTGATTCCTCCGTTCAGCGGTTTCAATTGGCTTATCCGGTGCCGGAGCATCGGAGCTTCTTCTTGCCGGGACCAGAGCAACCAAGATCCGCACGAGAGGAGTTGTTCGAAGATATCCTTGACGCTCTTTCGATGGGAATTGGAGACTATTACGAAAAAACAGGCGCTTTCAAACTCATTGGCGTCTCCCTTTCGGGAGGTCGCGACTCGCTATTGACGCTGCTGATCGCGTATCGATACGCCGCCAAGAGAAACCCTGAGAATCCCGGCGAGCTCTTGCGGGCGTTCTATCAACCGTCGCGCTTCTCATCCGACGAGACTCGACTTGGAGCGGAGACGATCTGCGCCGATCTCGGAGTGCCGTTGGAGATCATCTCGATCGACGACGCGTTCGAGCGCGAGCTCGCCGCGGTTCGGGATTTTCTCGACGATGGGCAGGACGTCACCGAATTGACTAAGCAGAACATCCAGGCGCGGATTCGAGCGCAGCGGATGTGGAACTGGTCAAATTCCTCCGGTGGACTCTTTCTGCAGACAGGAAACATGTCGGAAAAGGCGGTCGGATACACCACGGTCGGCGGTGATCTGATGGGTGCGCTGGCCGTGCTTGCTAATGTGCCGAAGACAGTGGTTATGGCGCTTCTCGACTACCTATATGAAAAACACAAGTACCCGGGGATAAAGGCGGTGCTTGCAAAACCCGCCGGACCAGAGCTCGCCGCAAATCAGTCCGGTGAAGCGGAACTGATGCCCTTCCCAATCCTGGACGCTTGTTTCTACCTCTTCGCCGGCGAGAAGCTGATCCCCGAGGAGGTACGGGCAGCTCTCGGGGTTATGTTTCCCGGGGTCCCCGGCGAGCAGCTTGATGCCCATGTCGAAAAATTCGTCCGGCTCTTCCTGCAGTCGATCTACAAATGGGTGCAATCACCACTGTCTTTACACATCGGCAACTTGGATCTCGAGCGCGAACGCGCCCTGCAATTGCCGGTCGTCACCAGTTCAAGCTGGACAAGACGGTGAAAGACGTGTGTTCCCGATTGACCGCTATTACCCTGAAAATGACGGTTCACGAACTTCCCGAATAAAATACTGTAATTACGTAATATAGGTACTGAATAGCGGCAGACCCGTGTGCCTGCCATCTCCAGCTGCATGCGACCCATTTACGTGGCGATCAGAAACCTTGTCCGTTGCCGGGAGTCGGGCTCAGTCCTGGAAGGACTTCGTTGGATTAGCACGGTCACTTCAGTGCCGTGCGAGGCAGCGGGCGATGAATGCGAAAGCCGATCTAGCCGAAGAGTGCTTCAGTGCTGGTAAGAATTGACGAGTTACCGTGTCATTGCGATGTCGACCAGGCGAGAATCCCCGCCGGAAAGTCCGGCGGGCGCGCCATCCGCTCTCCAACAAGCCGCCCCTGTCAGCATTCCCGTATTGGGATCGACCTGGATGGCGCTCATACCGCCCGCGATCTTGGATAAGACTTCGATTTTGTGCCCGCGTCCCTCCAAACCAGTAACCAGCGCCGTCAGGCCGTCAAAGGTGTCCTCCAGTTCGAGCACCGGTCCCATCGTCCAGCATCGCGGCGCCTCGACCGCCTCTTGCGGCGACATGCCGTGATCGATCAGGTTGATGATCGCCTGCATCACCGAACCGAAGATGCGAGCGCCGCCGGGCGAACCGATCGCGAGCCAAGGCTTGCCATCCTTAAGCAGCAGCGTCGGCGACATCGAGCTGAGAATGCGTTTGCCGGGAGCGATCGAGTTTGTGCGGCCGGGAACCGGATCCATGAGTTTCATGCAGTTGTTGAGCAGCATGCCGGTGCCGGGTGTCGTGACCCGAGAGCCGAAGCCCCAATTGAGCGTTTGAGTCGCGGAGACCATCGTTCCATTGGCGTCGATCACATTCAGGTGAGTCGTATCCGCCGAGCCAACGGGAGCAACACTCGTGCCGTAGTCGCCGGCCTGGTTCCCGTTCGCCGCGATCTCCGAACGACGGGTCGACGCGTACTCGTTCGATGTCAGCCAGTCGACCGGAACGTCGACTTCGGCAGGGTCCGCGACAAACGCGAATCGATCCGCGAACGCGATCTTGAGCGCTTCGGCTATGAGATGCACGCTCTCCACGGTGCCGAATCCGGCTTCTCTGAGATCGAATCCCTCCAGGATTCGCAGCATTTGCACGATGTGGAGTCCGCCCGACGAGACCGGCCCCATCGCGACGATTTCATAGCCCCGATAGCTGCCGCGAATGGGTGTCCGCTCGTGGACCCGGTAGGCTCGTCCATCCTCGATCGAAATCAGTCCGCCATTCCTCTCCATATCGGTCGCGACTGCTTGAGCTGTTTCGCCATCCATGAGCTCTGCGGCGCCATAACGACCAATTCGTTCGAGCGTCTCAGCATAGTCAGAGCGAACGATGCGTTGTCCAGGTTGTGGAACCTTGCCGTCCGGGAGAAAGACCGACGCCGACGCGGGGAATCGTGAGAGCGCTACACGCTCGAGCTCGATATTCTGGATAAGATACGAACTCGCCGTTAAGCCTCTTCTTGCCTGGCGAACTGCCGGTTCGACAAGCTCGCTCAATGGCATAGTGCCAAACCGATCGAGCGTGTGACACCACCCGGCAAGATTGCCTGGCACAGCGACTGCCCGATACCCGATATCATTTTCGGCGCCTTCGGTGTCGTTCTCGAGGCTGCTGGGAATCGCGCGGAACATGCCGGCCTGCGCTTTCAGTGGAACAGTGGCGTAGTTATCGATCGTCGCGACTTCGCCCGTGAGTCCGTCGCGCACGACGAAGAAGCCCGCGCCGTGCGGGCTGACCATCATTGGCTCGACCACCGAAAGCGAGAAGAGCGCCGCGACTGCTGCATCGATCGCATTCCCGCCCGCCGCCAGAACTTCGATTGCCGTTGCGCTTGCCATCGGGTGATTGGTGGTGACGACCGCGCGCGATGCGGCCACGGGTTGTTTGTAGGTCACTGGTTTAGCCTCCAAAAAGCTCCGGATGAGCTGCGATGTGACGCCGGATCGCGGCCGGATAGAGGACGCACTCGGCGTCAAAGACGCGTGCGGCAAGCGTCTCCGGCGTATCGCTGGGGAGAATTGGAACGGTGGCGCGCATCACCACCGGTCCGGTGTCATATCCATTGTCGACTACGTGCACGGTTGCACCCGAAAGGGAAGCGCCGCTGGCAAGCACGGCAGCATGAACGCGCTCGCCGTAGAACCCTTTTCCCGCCGCCTCGGATTCCGGCAGCAACGCCGGGTGGATATTGAGGATGCGTCCATCGAGGAAAGGCGGGACGACCAATTTGCGGAGAAAGCCCGCGAGCAGGATCAGCTCCACATCATGAAGGCGAGCCAGTGCATAAACCGCGTTACTGTAGGCAAGATCCGAATCGAACACCGCGCGTTTGAGCACATAGGCAGGAACGCCGGCATTGGCTGCGATTTCAAGTCCGCGAGCATCAGGTTTGGAGCTGATCACAAGTCGCACTGAGCAATTCAGTCCGCCGTTCGCGATCACTTGCAAGAGGTTCGCAAGCGTCCGGCCGGAACCTGACAGCAGAACCGCAAGCCCAATCGGCCCGCGATCGAGCCGCGGTTCCGACAGATCGGCCATGGGCCAGGCGGATGGATCGAAAAGTTCGCCCGTTTCGATCACCGTCGTCTTTGCTCCCCGCCATCGCCCGGCTCGTTTCTGGTGCGTGGTGCATTCTAGCGTGCGGACGATGCGCCCCGGAAGCGATGTGCGATCCTTGTGCCTACAGGCATCCCGTTCACCGGATGCTATCGGGCGCGGCAGCGTGCTCAATGCCGTGCCACCGAGGGACGAAACGATGAGAACAGAGTTCGATTTCGCGGTTATCGGCTGCGGCGTCATCGGGGCGTCGGCGACGTACTGGTTGTCGCGAGCAGCCGGAGAGTCCGTGATCGCATTCGAGCGTTTCCCACTCGGCCATGACAAGGGCGCATCCGGTGATCACTCCCGCATCATCCGGCTCTCGTATCACGCCCCGGAATATACCGTGCTCACGCCGCACACCTACACGGCATGGGGGGAGATCGAAGCAGAGAGTGGCTTGCAACTCGTGGTCAAGTGCGGCGGGGTCGATATTGCACCCCTTGCCGACCCCGGGATCGTCGACGAGTACGCTGACGCGATGGCGCACGCGGGCATTGCGTTCAAGGATTGGACGGGGGCCGAAACTATGCGCGCGTTCCCGCAATTCACACTCGATGCTGACTGCAGGGTGCTGTTCCAGGCGGAGAGCGGATTGGTCGATCCGCGAAAGGGAATCCACGCGCAAATCGGACTCGCCCGGGCACGCGGGGCTACCGTGCTCGACAATACTCCAGTCCAGCGACTTGTCCCCGAAGGCGACGGTTATCGCATCATCACCAATGCAGGTGAGTTCCGAGCCCGGACGGTGATCGTGGCCGCTGATGCCTGGACGAATGACGTTTTGAGCGAGACTGGCAGGCGGATTCCACTCACGATCACCGAGGAGCAGGTGACCTATTTTGCGACCCCGAACCTTCGCGAATTCACGCCTGACCGCTTTCCAATCTGGATTTCGCACGGTAGCGAATCTTTTTACGGTTTTCCAGTTTATGGAGAAGTCGCGACAAAGGCCGGACTGGATATCGGTGGCGATGTCGTCACGACATCTACCAGGACGTGGAGCCCGAATGCGCGACCATTCGACAAATTAATCGGGTTTCTCGAGCGCACAATCCCCGGTTCACTCGGACCAGTGCTCTTTACCCGCACCTGCCTCTACACCATGCCGCCAGACCGCAATTTCATCATTGGCCGCGTGCCGGGCCATCCGGGCGTGATCGTCGCTCAAGGCGCGGCTCACGGCGCAAAATTCGCTAGTTTGATCGGCAAAATCTGTAGTCAACTTGCCACGAGCGGCGAAACGGAGTACCCGATCTCTTCCTTCTCGCTTGATCGCCCCGCATTAACAGACCCGGACTTCGAGGCGCAGTTCAACATTTAGCAGAGAGCCGCCATATCTTCCGATTCTCGAAGCTTTTGGGTTGTTGCAAAAGCGCGAGAAGGAGAACCACTCCAAGTGAAACCGAGTTCCAAGATAATTACGTAAATCAGGTAATGCGGCACTGGTATGGGCAGATCTGTGTGTTTGCCCTTTTCTGTTCGCGGACCGCTGATGAAAGAATGCAACTATCGATTCACTGCCCGGATCAAGTGGCCCAGGAGCTGCGTGGGGTCATGGAGCGGTGTCATGCCGTCCTGAACGACGCCGCGCGTGCCGTCGTCGATCGGGTTCAACGAAGCCCATGACACCGGGGCGAATCCGAATTCGATTTCGAGACCGGTCGGACGACGAAAGCGCAGCTCCGTCAACGGTCCCCAACGGCGAGTGACCAAAAACACCAAAGCCTCGAACTCCTCGATCCAATAGAGATCGTCCAGATAGGCAGCTGGATCGGCGCACAGGATGACCAAATCGATGTCCGAGTCCATGCGGGCATTCCCGTGAGACCATGAGCCGACGAGCGCAAGGGCCTCAATGTCGGCTCGATGGGCCGCCCAGTCACGGGTGTTCGCCAGGAATTGGGCGACCTCGCGTGTACGAGCAGTGGTTACCATGTGTGTATCGTACTGCTACGAGAAGCACGAGAAACAGAGGCCTGGGTATCAAGACGAAGAAGAAATCAGACAACACACCGGTGAAACTGCGCCTCTCGATACCACTCTCGCCGGGCATAAATCGGCAGTACGCGACTATCGGGAAACGACGCGTGCTCACGGCAACTGCACGGGCGTTCAACCGTGATGTTAGGAAGGTCATCGATCGGGTACGGCTCGACGGCGACATCACGGCCGAGATGGAACAGATTCTGCAAGCGTCACTGCTCGGAGTCTACCTGACGTTCTACTTTGAAACACCACACCGTCGCGATCTCGACGGCGGACTCAAGATCACCTTGGACGCGGTCTGTACTGCTCTTGGTTTGGATGACCGGACGGTGGTCGATCTCCATCTCACCAAGCGGATCGACCCACTGCGTCCCCATGTCGACATCGAGATTGAATCGATCGCTGAATGGAGCTTTGATCGCTCCTACGTCTACCTGGGTGACGACGCGAGCTCCACAGATGGTGAACAGCTCGAAAAGCTGGATGAATCTGCAACGAATAGAGATCAATCTATAGCCCAATGATGCCCAGAAGTGCTAAGGTGTTTGAAATGAACCACCGTGTTGGCGAACGAGCGTCACCCGTACCATTCAACCACACGCGGGTGGATAGTTGTGTGTTCGTGCGATCGACCTAAGTAGTTCGGGTGATTTTCCGGTTCTTCAAACGAAGGGCAGGGGAATGACAGTTTTTGGACGCGAAGCGCACTTTCCGGTTGCGACCATTGAATGGTTGCAGGTCGGCCTGATCCTCCTAGTGATCGTTGTGACCCTGCGGGTCGCCTCTGGCTGGTCAACCTCGCTTCTAGGTGCGTCTGCTGCCTTCGCAAGTTACCTCTACGATCATCACCTTTATCTGCCGATCGTGATTGCAGTCGCTGGACTCATTGCCCTGGTTCGTGGTGTTCGAGCCGGCACAGCGCCTGCTGGATGGCGTGCCGCTCGCGAAGTTGCGCTTCTGGCCGGCGGTTTCTTTCTGTACGAATGGGGCCGCTTCAATTCCGTCGGCGATGAGCAGGTAGCTCGCGAAAATGCCATTCGAATCATCGACCTGGAGCGACGCGCCGGTCTCTACTTCGAGGATTCCGTGCAGCGGTTCGTTGTGCGCAGTGACGAAGCGGTCCACGCGCTCAACTGGATCTATTCGTTCGCTTTCCTATCGATGGTTATGGGCGCGTTGATGTATCTCTACGTGGCAGACCTGGATACATATCGCATGTATCGTACGATCCTCGGCGTCTCGGCATTGCTGGCTCTTGTGACCATTGTCTTGATTCCGGTCGCGCCGCCGCGGTTGGTGCCGGAGAGCGGATTGTTAAGCACTCACGAGCTGGTCGGACGCACTCACGGGTTCGTCAATCAATTCGCGGCACTGCCGAGCCTCCATGTCGGATGGGTCTCCTTGGCCGGGTTTGCGCTCGCTCGGGCCACTCGTGGAGCGGCTCGATGGTTTTGGGCTACCGTTCCCGCATTCATCATGTTGAGTACCGTCGTCGCAACTGGAAACCACTATTGGGTGGATGGGCTTGTCGGCGCTTGCTATACGCTCATTCCCGCTGCCATCCTGATCAACGGGGCGAAAAATCGGCGAGAGGAGGGCAGCTTGGCAAGAAAACGACTCCTCGCCACCAGCTCCCAACGCCGACCGGCAAATCAATGGTCGGCATCGCTCAAAACGCGTGTCTCGCTCGTATCACTTGGTTCGCTGCTGATCTATCTCCTGATCAGGCAGGCGGTCGATGGACACTTCACGGATTATTGGGGGTACATGGTCGGGCAGCTTGCCGCCACGATCGTGATCCTCGTCTGGTTGGATGACGAATTTTCACCGGAGGGCGGACTCTCCTGGTTCACCCATTGCGTGGTGATTCTCAACACCTGGGCCGACTCTTTTGGTACCGCGGGACACATGTACGATAAATACGTAAGCTATGACAAATTCACCCATGTTTTGGGTGGAGTGATGTTGGCCGCCGCCGCCGCGGATGTGTTGCTTGCGCTTCAAAAGCGCAGGGGCGGGACAATGCCTGCCTATCGCATCTTCGCTTTCGCGGTCTGCGTCTCTGTCAGTCTTGGCGCAGCATGGGAATTCTACGAGTACTTTGGTGATCGCTTGTTCAGCACCGGTCGTCATGCCGGCGCACTTGACACGATCTATGATTTGATTTCCGATTCAGTCGGATCGGTCGTCAGCGTGTTGTTGCTTTGGCGCTGGCGCATGGCGGCTGCCTCGCGCATGCAAGAGCCTCAGTTTCCGGCTCAACGCGAGCTGCCGATTGACGTTGGGACAGAAGCGGCGATCAAGTCCTAGCGGGCTGCCATTTTTGATCGATTAACAGCGTAGAATTCCCTGAACGGCTGTGATTCATACGGCCTGTCGCCGCATTCCTCCAAGGAGGAGTTTCCCCAGTGACCGAACTGCAAACCCGCGCAACTGTCGTCGACGTTGAACCGGCCAATGTCGACACCGTGATCGTGCTCGATTTTGGCTCGCAGTACAGTCAGTTGATTACCCGACGGGTGCGGGAATGCGGCGTTTACTGTGAGCTGAAGCCTCACGACACACCGTGGACCGAGATCGATCACCTCAATCCCAAAGGTGTGATCCTCTCCGGCGGACCGGCCAGTGTCTATGAAGAGGGTGCACCGCGGCTTCCAGAATGGGTGTTGACCCAAGGACTCCCAGTCCTCGGAATCTGCTACGGCATGCATCTGATGGCGCATGCACTTGGCGGAACCGTGGCGCCGGCATCGCGACGCGAATATGGACCGGCCATGATCGATGTCTCGCCCGATTCGACCTGCCCACTCTTCTTCAGTCTTCCGGCCGAACTGAATGTCTGGATGAGTCATGGCGATCACGTCGATGTGGCCCCGCCGGGATTCGAGGTGATCGCGAGCACGACGAACGCGCCGCTTGCCGCCTTTGCGAAGGATCGGATGATCGGCATCCAGTTTCATCCGGAAGTCGCACATACGCCGCTCGGCAAGTCGATCATCGAGAATTTTCTGATCTACGTCTGTGGCTGCGAGCGCAATTGGTCACCGGAATCGTTTATAGAAAGCGCTGTTACGAAAATACGGGATCAGGTCGGTGGCGGTCGCGTTCTCCTCGGACTCAGCGGCGGTGTCGATTCATCGGTCGCGGCGGCGCTGATTCACCGCGCAATCGGCGATCAGCTCACCCCGGTCTTTGTCAACAACGGTCTGTTGCGACTTGGCGAGGCCGAGCTTGTGCGCGAGGTCTTTGCCCGCCACTTCGGCATGCATCTCGTCTATGCGGACGCGAGCGAGCGATTTCTCGACCGGCTTGCTGGCGTCGAGGATCCCGAGCAAAAGCGGAAAATTATCGGTGAGGTCTTTGTTCGGGTCTTCGAGGCGGAAGCGGAGCGAGCCGGCCCGTTCGAATTCCTCGCCCAGGGCACGCTTTACCCGGACGTGATCGAAAGCACGACCAAGGACACGAAGGCCGCCTCCAAAATCAAAACCCACCACAATGTCGGCGGCTTGCCGGACGACATGACCTTCAAGGGTCTGGTCGAACCGTTGAAGTTTCTCTTCAAAGACGAAGTACGTGCGGTCGGTCGGTCGCTTGGCCTACCGGACGAGATGGTCGACAGGCAACCGTTTCCAGGGCCGGGACTCGCGGTTCGAATTCTCGGTCCAGTGACCCGGGATGCACTCGACTTAGTGCGGCGCGCCGACGCGATCGTTCGCGAAGAGATCGAAGGCGCGGGACTCGCGCTCGATATCTGGCAATTCTTCGCCGTGCTGCTCCCGATTCACTCGGTCGGCGTGATGGGCGATTACCGGACCTATGCACAGGTCGCCGCAATTCGCGCGATTACAAGCGAGGATGCGATGACCGCCGACTGGGCTCGGCTGCCGTACGATCTGCTTGCGAAGATGAGCAACCGGATCGTGAACGAAGTCCGCGGCATCAACCGGGTCGTCTACGACATCTCCTCGAAACCGCCCGCGACCATTGAGTGGGAATAGATCGCTAAGGTTGCATTCAACGAAAAGCGACGAGGGACGGCGATCGAGGCGTCCTTCTAGCGTTGCGCTTCCGCCACATTCGATTAAGCATTCCTGCCGATGAGTGGCCGCTGCTCCAACCCTATGCTCACCGCCAACGGAGCTTTCGACTTCGGTGAGGGAAAAGGAGCTGACGATGGACGGCACACGATTCGATGATGCGGCTCGACAACTGGCGAACGGAATGTCGCGGCGGACGGTCCTGCGCGGACTGGTCGCGGGTGTCGCCGGCATCTTCGCGGCCAAGGCGATTTCCGCGGCGGCGGTCTGCACGCCCCCAGGGCCGATGAACTACTGCAACTTCGACGTCGAATGTTGTGCGAATGCCATATGCAATGGTGGCGTATGTCGGTGCGCGAGCGGCTACAAGCAGTGCGGATCACAGTGCATCCCGACCAGTCAAACGTGTCTTATCCGCGGCGCGGCGGGACCGATCAAGCGGTGCAACGGCACGTGCACCGACACGCGATCCGACAGAAAGAACTGCGGCTCCTGTGGAAACGTCTGCGGTTTGAAACAGTCGTGTTCGAACGGACACTGCTGCGCTCCGGGCAAGATCTGGTGCGACGGCGTCTGCAAGCCCATGATTGAGTGCAGCTAATCGATTGCCTGAAACCCGCGACTAGAGCACGGGACCTTGAGGCCCGTGCTCTTTTCGAGAAAGCATTCTCGTCGCCGCGGATTTCATTTTACTTATTCAAGGTACTGAGCGAAGGCCCAACCGTCTGTTCCCTTGTAGCTAACTTGAAGGAATCCGTTCTCGGCTTCGCCGGTGATCGTGACGGTCGCGCCCGCGGGCATGACCTCTAGGATCTTGTCGGAGGTGCTTGGTCCGTCGCGGAGATTGAGGTTTTCGGTGACCTTCATCGTGTCGTCACCACCGCTCTCAATCAGCAAGTAGGCGCTGTAAACCCAACCGTCATAGCCGCCGTAAGTTACAGGCATGAATCCGTTCACTTCGTCACCGGTGATTTTGACCTCGCTGCCGGGAGCCAATACTGAGATGATGCCGACGCTGAGACTCGAGCCGGCTCGGAAATTCACATCATCGGTTGTGATCGCGGTCTCGCCGTCACCGGAACCACCACCACCACCATTGCCTGCATCGCCGAGATCGATGTAGTCAGATGAGATCCAGCCGGCCTTCTTGAGGTATTTGACCGGGAGGAAGCCGTTCTCCTCTTTACCGGAAATCACCACGATGCTGCCTTCCGGCACCTCTCGATAAATCTGATCGGAGGTGCTCGGTCCGGCACGGAAATTGACCTCGTCAGTGATGAATCCAACTTTTGATTTCGCCTTGCCACCGTCCGGCCTGGCCCATTCGTTGAAGACCCAGCCGCGTCTGCCGTCGACATCCACAAGATAAAAACCGTTTTGAGTCGCTCCTGTGATCGAAAGCCGGTAGTTCGTGGGGAGAACGGTTTGGATGTCATCGTCTGTGCTTGGTCCGGCGCGAAGGTTCACCGAGTCGATCGTCTGTCCATTGCCATAATTGGCGCCGCAGGCGTTCAAATGACTAGCGCCGGCTTGCCAGAGAAGTCTGATCTTCACCTCGCCTATGCCCTGATCGGGATCGAGTCCGAGATCCACCCACGTACCGGCGCCGATATCGACCGCGGCAGCATATGGATAGTCATTGGCGACGTCATAGCCGGCGTCGCTCTTGCCTTTGCCGAAACCGAGATCTGCTCCATCGCGGGCGGCTTCGGCCGCGGGCAGACCGTGCTCAAGATCGTACCGGCGGTTTTGGCGGGCGTCCCACCAGTTGTCCTTGGTGAAGAGCGGACCCCGATCGAGGACGGGAGCGACAGCACATTTTCCGGTATCCACGCTTGTGATCTGCACCCAACAAAGACCATCAGCCTCAGCGCAGGCGGTTTGAGGCCCCCATTTACCGTCTGGGTCGGCAAAGATCGAGAGCCACGGGCAGGATGATTCGGTGCAGGCGGGCAGCGCCACGAGCCGGTCGAATGGTCGAATCTTGCGACCGTTTGAGGTTTCTTTGCCGATCAGTCCGTCCAGGTCGGTGCCAAAGACCGATGCCATGACCGAGTAGTTCCCACTTCCAAGCGTAAGCGCCTCGACGTTCGATGGATGACCAACGGCTGAACCAACGGCGGCAACCACAATCATCAGGGCCGCGATGGACCGCAAGGCTTGCGATGAGCCCCAGCGATGAGGCGGCATCGATTTCGCGGAGCTTCCAGTGGCGGACATCTTTGGTTCTCCTCGTCTTTCCGGCGGGGAGCGGCCAGACGTTTCAATCGCACGGGGAAGTGGCGCGGGGCGCAAGACGATCCAGTGAAGTCGCCATCGGTACGTGTACGTACACTCTGTAGATTTATAGCATGAGGTCAAGTGGTCCGTCAACATTGTCCGCACTGCTCGATCGAAATCGAGTGCGACTGGAGGTTGCGGGAGTGATGTCGGCCTGTTAGATTCCAGTTCTAGGCTCGGTTACACGTTTTGAATTGAACGAGGACGACCGAGGCAGCACGAGGGTCCGCGGGTGAAGCGACGTACCGGCGATTCCGACATGCAGCAGCTCATGGCAATGTGGCGTGGGTACCGGAACAACCCCGGCACCGGGTCTCTGGCTGACCCATTCGCCGTGAACCCGATCAGGCGCTCCTTCGCCTTAGTCCTGGGCAGTCTGATCGCGCTTGTCGTTCCTTGGTTCATCAGCGATGCCGCGATGACCGCCGCCATGCTTTCGGTCACTTGGCTTGCCATTACTGGGTTGGTCTTTGGAGTGCCGGTGCTGGTCTGGAGTCTCGTCGCGGCCGGAATCAAGCTCGCCCGGACACAGATGCTTCCGTCGATCGATGAGCTCGATCTGTCTCCGCGCGTGAAGCACCTGCTCCAACGTCATGGCTATGACACGATCGACGACCTCGAGTCCGAAACTGATGCCGCGTTGTTGATGCTGGCCAATCTGGACAAGCGTGGAGTCCGGGAGATCCGGCGGTCGATTGCGCTCTGGAGCTACCGACGCTGGCAGGAACAGGGTTTTCCCAGCACGGGCCAATGAGTCGCATCCAGCCGGAGCCATCCGCAGCGGTCACCGGTCGACTGCTTATCGGCGCCTCATCGTGGAGCGGCCACGATGCGTTTTATCCACCCGGCACCCAGTCGAGCGAGCGACTCGCGTTCTATGCCCGCCACTTTCCGATCGTCGAAGTCAACACCAGCTACTACCATGTACCCCGGCGATCGGTGGTTGAAGGTTGGGTCGAGCGATCTCCGCCTGAGCTCTTGTTCGACGTCAAACCGCCGAGGGAGCTCACGAGCACGCCGTCCGAACCTGGCGGAGAAGCCCCGACGCCGATACCTCGAAGCGATTCGCCGAATCGCTCAAACCTCTCGTGGAGGCGGACAAACTCGGTGCGCTGACCTTCCAGTTTCCGCCCTCCTATCGCGACCTCGAGCAACACCATAAGTACATCAAGAGGCTGCCGGAGCTATTCCCGAACTTCCCGCTGGCTGTCGAATTTCGCCGCCGCGATTGGCTGGACGACGAACGCATGGAGGATACTCTGCGACTTCTGGCGGACGCGGGACTCGGCTTCTCGATGGCCGACGAGCCACTAGTCGGGACGGGCAGCATTCCGCCTGTTTACGGAGTGACAAATCCAAAGCTGGCGATCGTCAGGTTTCACGGGCGGAACGCGAGGACGTGGTACTCCTTCGATCGGAGCGGCGAGGGCCGGTTCGAGTGGGAATACACCGACGAAGAGCTCAGCGAATGGATCCCCAAGATCGAACGCGCCTCGACCGAAGCAGACGAGGTTCACATTTTCTTCAATACCGACGGAGGCGATGGCCAGAGTCCGCGCAACGCCAAACGGCTGATGAGACTGCTTGGCTTGCCCATGTCAGAAGATTCTGAGATCCCCAGACAGGCGGCTTTGCTCTAGCGTAGTTCAGGCGACTCGTCGTAACCCGCCAGCAACTCCGCGAAATTGAGTCTAGACATCTTCAGCGCCCGTCGCATTACTCGACCTGCCCGCTCCCGATCGGAATCGAGGAGGAGATCACTGAGTTTGCTCGGAACAATCTGCCACGACACCCCGTACGTATCTTTCAGCCGGCCGCATTCGCTCGGTTCGCCCTCGGCCGTCAGCGTGTTCCAGTAGTAATCAACCTCCTCCTGGTCCGCGCGCTCGATGCACAGCGAGGTCGCCCCGGCGAACGGGAGCTCGGGTCCGACGTTGATTGCCTGGAACGGTTGCCCATTGATCCGAAACTCGATGAAGACGACTGGAGCCTCGGGATCGGGGCCAACATCGCTGTACCGATCGACGTGAAGCAGTTTTGAATTCTTGAATACGGAGATATAGTAATCAACGGCCTCCACGGCATTGTTGTTGAGCCCAAAGCATGGCGCAATCGGCTTGCTGGTCATGACTATCTCCTCTTCAGCACAAGCGCATTGGCGCGCGAACACCGTGGCCTGGTGCCGCTTCCGGGAAATGGTCGATTAGTAGTTCTCCAGTACGACACCAGAACTGGGGAGTCGAATCATGAGGCACGCGAAAATGAGTCGGTTTACACCATTGGCTCCCAAGTCGACGATGGCAATAAACTTGCCGCACCAGCCTGTGTTGTTCCGAGCTCATTCAGATGGGCCGGTGTCCACGTATATGCATTGATAACGGGAGGACCAGGGGATGAGCGAATCCAGAACAAGCAACGCGGACTGGATCGCACGTGTCGAGCGAGCGCGGGATGTCTGGGAACAGCTCGTTGTTGAAGCGAGTGATCTGGGAATGGACCGGCCGGGTGCGACCGGGGAGTGGACGTTCAAAGAAGTCGCTACACACCTCAACGCCTGGCGAACCTTGACGATCGCGAGACTCGAGGCAGCCGCCGGCGACAAGAATGCGCCTGAGATGCCTTGGCCAAACGGGATGAGTGAAGAGACCGACGACGGCACCCGGGAGATCAATCAATGGTTCACTGCCCGCGATCAGGATCGCTCCCTCGCCGATATTCTTGCGGAAACGCGATATCAGTTCGAGAAAATCCTGGCGACGATCGAGGCGATCCCTAATGCGGAGCTCGAAACCCGTTATCCGTGGCTCGAGGGATATCCCATTAGTGCAGTGATTGAGGGCATGCTGGAACATCTGCACGTGGACCATGAGCCGGAAATCCGCGCCTGGCTCTCCGCTCGATCATCATCGACTTAGTGGTCCAGTTCATAATTAGTTGTCAGGTTGTCAACGGTGTGCGACGATCC
>CAYJPA010000011.1:0-86231 GCA_964371945.1 uncultured Sphaerobacteraceae bacterium
TACGCCGGCAAATGACCCAGAAACCCACTTACCCTCAATTAGTTGGTACAGATGGCCTCTGTGACCCTTCCCTACGTGCGCGATCACCGGCACTCCATTTCCGCTCCGCTCGCTGCGGCGATACGGCGCACTTCGAGAAATCCGCGCGACCCCACCGCGCGAAGACCAGATCAGACTGCCAGCTTGAACGGGGGATACTCGTCGGTGATCATCAGGAATGCATACCCCACCACCCGGTTATTCCACCGCAGAACGCCCTCAACGAACTCGAAGAAGGACTTCGGATAGGTCCCCGTGAAGAGAATCGCAAACCAGGCCAAGATCACGATCCCGATCGCCGCCAGATCGATGAAAAAGAGCACCACGTAATGGGGAATCGCAAGGAACCACTTCACCAGCGGCATCCACCGGTTGAGATCCTGCGTGACATTCGGATAGGAATAGTTCAGATGAACCGACTGTTCCTCGTCGGTGGAGGGATACCGGTCGTCCATCAACGCAAGATACACGCAGACCCGGTTCGAAAACCGCTGGATCTCCAGATTCCAATCGAACCACCACCGCGGGTACTTCTGCCGGAAGATGATCATGAGTGCCGGCCCCAGGACAAGCAATCCGCCCGCGCCCGCGGCACTCGTCGAGCCGTTGTCCGACGACCACTGCCACGACGTCCCGCCTACCGTGCCGATCAGGATAACGATCGGGATGGCGAAGAAGATCCGAAGGGCCGAACTGACCCGATCGAGCGGTCGATCGGGATAGTCGACCGAAAAAGTCACTGGATAGCTGCCGGGTTGCATGATCTGTTCCTTCCCTACCTGTCGGCTCGTGCGATCGCGGGTTGGCGCGAAGAGAAATCAGTCCAGTCGAACCAACGCTAGTTGACCTCGATAATATCACCTTGTTTTCAATTTCGCTCAGGCAACTTGAGACATGTCGCTTGCCAACTGTCTGGCCCATGCCGTCGCCCGGACGATCTCTCCTTCCAGAAGCGGCCCCTCCTTGCCACCAACGAAGAAGCTCTCCGGCTCGACCACCAGTTGCGCGCCCTTCTTGCCCAACTGGCTGGCGATTCCTCGCGCGGCCGATCCGCTCAACAGCACCGGCCAGTCCAGCCGGGTGTCAAAATGCCGCGACTGACAGTGTCTCCACCGCGACCGCGGGCGGCGATTCGAGAAAGCTCTTCAGCTCATGGCCCATCCCGTGCGCCCTCGTCGGCCCGCCGACGACAAGGAGCTCGGTATCCGGCAGGAGCGCGGGGTCATCTTCAATCGAGCGAATCTCGGTGCGGCCGGCATTTTGAAGCTCGGCGCCGATCGCGCGCGCAATCCGCTCGGTGTTTCCAAACATTGAGTCAAAGACGACCAGGGTGTTCATCTGCACACCTCCAAAACCGCAAAATCCTGATGCGTGGCGCCGGCTTCAGGGCGTGCCCCGATGCCTTCGGCGTGCCTCCGCCGGACACACCCTAGCCCTTCAATCGTTCACTGGGCATCGCCGTTGCGATCGATCTCGTTACAGTCTCGTCACATCGGCCGCGGACGACGGGCGCCGGCATGCCCAACGTCTTGCGCGGTCGAAAAGCCCACATGTCGCGTTTCTTTTTGGAAATGAGGCCGACCGCTCGGGGCTGGCGAGCGGCCGTTATGGGGAAGGGAAGGGGTGAATCGCTACCAATCGGCCGGCGCCGACGTGCATGGCTGTGTCACGGGCCTCCGGGCAATTGTGGCGAGAGGTAAAACGGTTCCTCCATATACTCGTTCACCTGGCAATTCGCCTGCATCGCAAGATTGGATCGATCTGTCTCAACATTGCATCAACCGCGGGTTGCTGCGAGTCCGCCAAAGCCGCTGACCCGAGGTCAGGGCAGCACGCGGAACGGATCGCCTTTCACATCGCGTGACGCGCATGTCAGGCGTCCTTCGCACCGCTTCGACTCGCAATTCTTGGCAACGTTACCGTGCGCTGGTCTCCCGAGTTTCACTCGAGTTGATCCCGTTCGAAGCCAACCGCATTACTCACAAGCTGCTGCGCTTCGGCAAGAACAGCCGTTTCGTCAGCGCTGATGCCATTGCCGTCGATTTCCCACGTTCCGTCGATCAACGACACGGAGAGTCGGCTCGTCTTCCCGCCTACGGTGATCAGGTCAGGATTGACCTCGTCGATCTGGGTCAACTGGAAGTAGCCGAGGGCATTCAGGTCGAGCAACAGCGACTGCAATTCGTCGCCGCTCAACTCCCCGGTCCGAGTCTCGGCATCCGCCGTTCGATCCTCCTCCGCAAGGGCCGGAGATGCTCCCGCCGGCGTGAAAACGACCTCGAACTCCCCGTCGGCCCTGATCGTGATCTCCAGGCTCGACTGGAATTCCGGCGAAACCGGACCATTGGAGATCACGCTGAAGATCAACGTTCCATCACCCGGCGGTACGTCGAGTGTCGGGTCCTCTTCGGCCAGTCCCGCGGCCAGGAAGACCGAAATCTGGGTTCGATTTGCGTTGGTTGGATCGGGCCGAAGATAGGCGATTCCAGTCAATCCGGAACCATTCAACTCGCGCAGTCCGACCACGATGGATCCATCGTTTCGTGGCGGTCCGCCGATTTCGCCGCAGGCAACGAACGGCTGCATTTGCGCGTGGCTTGCGTGCACGGTAATGGAGTGCTCGCCAGCGATAAGTTCCTGGAACGAAAGATTGATCACCAAGTACGATGCTTCAACCACCGTCGCAAAATCGGACCCGATGGACGGGCTCGTCGGAAGGGTGAGGTCGTTGAGACTGACAAGTGAAACGCCCCCTGCTTCCTCACACGTGTCGGCTCGAATCTCAATCGGGCGTCCCGCAATGGCTACCCGGGTCGGAGTCGCGGTCGGGGTCGGGGTTTTCGCCGGCGATGGGGTAATCGACGGCGTCCTTGTCGGCTTCGGTGTCACGGTTGGTGACTCCAGATAGGTGAACGTCACCCTCGGCGATTCTCGGCCAGTCTCCTGGTCAATTGCGAACACGGGTATCCTGTCCGTCGACTCACCCGTCAATTGATCTCTGTCAGGCACCTGGAATTGGCCCGAGATGCGGCCGTCATCGTCAGCAGTCGTTTCGTCAACGATCAGGCCGTCCCCGGTCATGAGGACGACCACGTCTCCACCGGGGGAATAGCCGTCGCCCTCATACCTGACCGGCCGACCGTCCGATCCCTCGGTCGGTTCGATCGTGAACGTCAACGAAACCGGCGTCGATGTCGAGGTCACTGTTACCGTAGGCTCCTCGCCTGCCACGAGGTTGTACCACTCGCAAACGACGCCAACATCACCATCGACAACAGCGGCTTCGAGGTCGATTGCGAACGCGGCACGGCCATTCCCACGGTACTCGATCGGGATGTCTACCAGCGTATCTTGCCGCTTGCATCCGACAACATAATCGACGAAATCGCCCGTTGGTACGCTCTCGGCAACCGTGATCTCGCCTGCTGCCGTGTAACCGGCAAACACGGCAATTCCGCTTTGGTTCGTGGTCGCTTCTGAGAATCGATCTCCCGGACCACTTGCGCTCAATTCGACATCGGGGCGTGGATTCGCATGGCATGCCTCGTAGTACTCACCGATGGTGTCGCCTTCAAAACCTGGAAGGCACACGAATTCGTGGACCGCGATGAACGCGCCGTCGACCCGCTGGTTTTCGAAGGTAACGAAAGCCTCGCCGGTGGTGTCTGGAATGACAACGGAAACCGGATTGTCTCCGGTCACCTCCCAGGGGAGCTCGACCTTTTCACTCACCCAGTACGTCACCCCGGTTTGGAGATCGGGCCCGGTTGGGCCAAAGACCACCGTATACGTTTCATCGGTCGTGCACGATTCGCCGAGCATGTCGCTCCCGAGCTCGTCAGCACTGACGGTGAAGCAGATCTCCACGACCTCGTTCGGTTCTTGCCCTGGCGCCCAGGTCTTCGTGACCGTGACGGTTCCTTGTTCCACGGCGCTGACGCTCGATCGCGAAAACCCGGGGGGAAGAAGCAGGAAGGTGAGCATCCCGATCAACGTGAGAGCGCGCGCGACAGTGTTCGGTTTCATGATGGCCTCCTTCGTTGAGATGCCGCTTACGCGCGATCGATTTCCGATGGATCCACTGGATTGCATTCTGCCGGCACCAGGAGGACCGGAACCTCAGCCAGACGAACCAGCTTTTCGGCGACACTTCCTAGCAGCCAGCGACGTACTCCACAGCGGTTGTGACTTGTCACGATCAACAAATCCCCGGGCTTGGCGAAGCCGAGGAGTGCTGGCCCGGCCGGACCAACAATCACTTCGCCGGTCGCCTCAACCCCTCCTGCCTGCAACTGCTGCAGCACAGAGGAGATCGAGCGTTCGGCTTCGGATCGGACGTTCGTTTCCATCTGCTCGACGACGGCGTCGTTGAACGGAAGATCGTACGCCGCGCCGCCGGCGATCCGAGCCGGATCGATCGCGCGAACCACCCGAACCGGAAGACCCAGTCGCTGGCTGAGCGTCACCGTGAACGGTACAGCCCGGTCTGCCAGCTCCGAGCCATCGTGCGCCAGCACCAGTCGCTTCAATCGAGGAGTCGCTGTGACCGCGGAATCGAGATTCGCGCGTACGATCATCACCGGTATTCTCGAGGTTCGAGCGACGCGATCGGCCACGCTACCGAAGCGCCAGCGATCGAGCGCGCCACGCCCATGACTCGCCATGACGATCATGTCTGCTTCAAAAGAATCGGCGGCTTTGAGCAACTCCTCGGCCGGATCTCCCGTCCTGACGGCAAAGGAGACGTTGGAGCCTGCCGTTTCGTAATTGGATGTAGTTTCGACCAGCGCTTGCAGGGCATCGGATTCTCGTCGCTCATGATCCTGATCCGTTACCGGTAAATAGCGACGCAGCACATCGTCGTAAAAGGGATCCGGCGGCGATGCGACACGAATCAGGCAAATCTCGCCGCTAGCCCCGGCCAGTGAAATCGCGAATGGAAGAGCTTGCTCCGCCACTTCGGAGCCGTCGAGTGGGACGACGAGTTTGAATGCTGTGGTGGTTTCCATTTTGGCGCTCCTCTAAGCGCATGAATGGCCGCGGCATGCGCCGGCATGTGCACCTCAAGGTGCATCTCTAGCTCTACAGGAGTCAACGCCACAGCGGCGTTCGCGGCTACGCCGGAGTAGTGACAGCTTCGTTTCAATTTCGTTGTTCGATGACCTTTTCAGCTGGAGTAGTTGAGCGGCGTCCGCGACCAATCATTGTTGCTTGCGCTGATCTCTCCCCGGCTGAAATGTGAATCGAAATGTTGCACGTTTGAGGCAACCGCCGCTTTTGCCACAGCACGCTTGTCGCGACGGTGGCGTGATGCTGGAGCGAGGCCAGACCGGTGAAGGTCTTCACGGAGCAAGGCAATGCATCCTACCGGCTGAGAAGGACACGGTTATGAAAATGAAAGCGGCGATCGTCCGCGCATTTGGGCAACCTCTGGTGATCGACGATCGCGAGGCGCCTACGCCTCGCGAGGGTCAAGTGCTGATCAAGATCGCGGCCAGCGGCGTCTGTCACACGGATCTGCATGCCGCGGTTGGCGATTGGCCGGTGAAACCGAAGCTTCCGTTTATTCCCGGACATGAAGGGGCCGGAACTGTCGCCGCGGTTGGGAAAGGCGTGACGTCGCTCAAAGAGGGCGATCGTGTTGGCGTTCCGTGGCTGCACAGCGCGTGCGGCGTGTGCGACTACTGCCTGACCGGTTGGGAAACGCTTTGCCCCAAACAACAGAACACCGGGTACTCCGTCGACGGCGGCTTCGCCGAATACTCGCTTGCGCCGGCCGCGTTCGCGGCGCGGCTTCCCGACTCGATTACCCTGGTCGATGCGGCGCCGATACTCTGCGCCGGCGTCACCACCTACAAAGCGCTCAAAGAGACCGAGGCGAAGCCAGGCGAATGGATCGCTATCTCGGGTCTTGGCGGGCTCGGCCATGTGGCGGTGCAATATGCGCGGGCGATGGGCATGCATGTGGTGGCAGTCGACATCGCTGACGACAAGTTGTGTCTCGCACGCGCGCTTGGCGCCGAGCTCGCGATCAACGCCCGCCGGGACGATCCAGTTGTCGAGATCCAGAAGCAGATCGGCGGAGCGCATGGCGTCGTGGTCACCACCGTTTCTCCGGCGGCGTTCGGCCAGGCACTCGGAATGCTTCGTCCCGGGGGCACGTGCTCACTCGTTGGACTCCCTCCAGGCAATTTCCCGACCCCCATTTTCGATGTAGTTTTAAAGCGGTTGACCATCCGGGGCTCGATCGTTGGAACGCGAAAAGACCTGCAGGAAGCGATGCAATTTGCCGCCGACGGCAAGGTCAAGGCGACGATCGAACTGCAACCGCTCGATGCGATCAATGACGTCTTCGCGCGCTTGAAGGCGGGCGATGTCTACGGCAGGATCGTGCTGCAAATAGCCTGACCGATCTCGCGGATTGTGCTGACATCGACGTTCCCAGCGGTGATTCAAACATGCGCGCAATGGTGCTCGAACGCATTGGAACGCCCCTCACGTGGCAAGAATTGCCCGATCCTGTACCAGGACCGGGCCAGATTCGTCTACGCGTTCATGCGTGCGCCGTCTGCCGAACGGACCTCCACATCGTCGACGGAGAGCTCCCAGGCTCGAAACGTCCGCTCGTGCCCGGTCACCAGATCGTCGGTATCGTGGATCGACTCGGCGATGGCGTCGAAGGCATTTTTGCCGGCGACCGTGTCGGCGTTCCTTGGCTCGGCTGGACCTGTGGTGTCTGCCTGTACTGCATCAGCGGACGCGAGAACCTGTGCGATCGGGCGAAATTTACGGGCTACCACCTCGACGGCGGGTACGCCGAACTAACGGTTGCTGACGCCCGCTTCTGCTTTCCGTTTCCCGACGGTTACGACGACGATCAAGCGGCGCCGCTGCTTTGTGCCGGACTGATCGGTTTCCGCGCGTACCGGATGACCGGAACCGCCAAGCGTCTCGGATTCTACGGTTTCGGCGCCGCCGCCCACGTGTTGATTCAAGTCGCCCGGTACGAGAATCGTGAGGTCTACGCGTTCACTCGACCAAATGACCACGCCAGCCAGCAATTCGCGCGTTCCTTAGGCGCCGTTTGGGCAGGCGGAACGGATGAGCGGCCGGCCGATCTGGACGCGGCCATCATCTTTGCTCCCACCGGCGAGCTCGTGCCGGCAGCATTGCGAGCCGTCGCGAAGGGCGGAACGGTCGTCTGCGCCGGCATTCACATGAGCGACATTCCCTCGTTTCCATACCACATTCTGTGGGGCGAACGCTCAATTCGATCGGTCGCGAACCTCACCCGCCGCGATGGAGTGGAATTCCTCGCCCTTGCCCCACTCGTTCCCGTCCGCTCCGAAGTGACACGCTATCGCTTGACCGCTGCCAACGAGGCGCTGGCCGACCTCCGGTCGGGACGTCTCCAGGGCGCCGCGGTTCTCATCCCGGAACAGTTTGTATAAATCGCGCGACTATTGAGCAACGCCACAATGGCAACAGGACGCTCGCCCTCAGTCACCCTGTCGCAAGTCTTGAACGGCTAGTATCCCCGCCGCTTGAAATCCCACAGGCCATGATCGACTTCGGGCAGGCCGGGCACGCCAAGGCGCCCGAGGATATGCAGTGCCTCGGTGCGGTGCTCAGCGTTGTGCAGGATGACGTGAAGAATCGCCCCTCCGAACGTCATCCGCTCGCCGAAGTGATCGCCAAAGGTATCCTCCAGTCGCTGCTCATCGCGCTTTCCGCGAGCGAAGTCCGCGAGGACATCGTGCGAGCGCCTGTGATCGTCGATCATCACGGCAACGGAACTGGCGTCTCGCGTGTACTCGATCGGCCGCTCGTTCATCGACGCGGTCCAGAAATCGACATTGAGGATCATGTGATCGAACGTCCTTCGCGGCGTACGGTGCCCGATATCGAGCTCCTGATCAAGCTGCGCATCGGTCAGGCCTTGGATCAGTTCCAGAAGTTGTGTCGTGGCCCAATCGTCATGTCCCAACAAGCGATCTGGCAAACTCAACCGCAATCCTCCATTTCGAGCGGAAACCGGACAGGGAATCGTTATACGGCGTGCTTACTCGAGTCGAGCCTTCAGAAATGCCAGCGTGCGCTCCCAAACCAATTCCGCGGCGGCGGCGTTGTACACATCCGGCCGGCTGGGTTCGACGAACCAGTGGCCGGTGCCCGGATAAACGTGGAACGTTGCCTCTCGACCCGCATCGCGGATTCTGGACTCCAGTGCCCGCACCGACTCGAGCGGCTCGAATTCGTCGTTCTCCGCGAAGTGACCAAGATAAGCAGCCCGCGCCGTGCTGTATTCGCCATCGTCCGTTCCGTAGACGGTCACCACCGAGCTGACGTCGTCCGGCCGCACCTGCGACAGATGCAACGCCCAATAGGCGCCCAGGGAGAAGCCGATGACACCGATCTGTGCGCTCGTCACAGCGGGTAATCCGCGGAGATGATCCGCCGCCGCCAGCACGACCGCCTTCGCCTCGCCCGGTGCGCGATCGTGCGCGGCGACCAATTCTTCAGCCTCCGCGACGGAATCGGTAGTCGCTCCATTGGCATAGAGATCCGGAGCCAGCGCCACGAAGCCTTCCGTTGCAAGCCGGTCGCACACGTCGGTGAAAACGGAGGTCAGTCCCCACCAGGCGTGCAGAACCAACACACAGGCCCCAGTCCCGCTTTCCGGCACTGCCAGGTATGCGCGATTACCCGCCGGCCCGGCTTCGATCCACTCACCCACGCCAAACTCCATTCGCAATCCGAACGTTCGTTCTTATTCAGCATAGAAGAGGCAATCTGCTTTAGCAAGAGGACATGACAAAACTGCCTCGCGGGTACAGTGGAGACTATCTTGAGAGAATGATTCTTCGGGGAGCTCTTGCGCGCCGGAAATCGGATGTGAACCATCCGGATGATGCGAATCTGCAACATCGGGCGCCCTCGTTTGAGACTTCCCGCATAAACCGCCGTCTACGCTCAGTGTGGGCAACGACGTTTTCACATCGATTAAGCAGCCCAAGGAGGACTTCGCTATGCAACCCTCGAATCCGAATCCCATTCGCCGCCTCTTGGTTCCCCTTGACGGCTCCCCGTTCGCAGAGCAAGCGCTGCCGTACGCGCGCGCAATTGGCGGACCCGATGCCAAAATCCAACTGCTGCAGGTCGTCCCTCGCGGCGAGGCAATCTACGGGATGCTCGGCGATCAGTTGGTTTCCGACACCGAAGTCGAAGAAGCATCCCAGCTTGCAGCCCACAAAGAGCTCGAGCGCGTGCGGCGGGAACGGCTCGGGGCCAGTCCAACTGTGAGTATTGAGATCGCCACGGGCGACTATGCCGGCGAGATTCTGGCCGCGGCCCAGCGGAGCCAGTCGGACCTCATCGTACTGGCGACTCATGGCCGTGGCGGGCTCGATCGCTGGATCATCGGGAGCGTTGCCGACCGAGTCGCCCGCTCCTCGCTTATCCCGGTCATGCTTATCCAACCGAAAGATTCCAAAGCGGCCGATTTGGCCGCTC
Source organism: uncultured Sphaerobacteraceae bacterium (assembly GCA_964371945.1). Taxonomy (GTDB): domain Bacteria; phylum Chloroflexota; class Chloroflexia; order Thermomicrobiales; family UBA6265; genus CAYJPA01. The sequence goes on from CAYJPA010000011.1 coordinate 9,553, forward strand.
GTCCCATCGAGCGCCTCATCGTGCCGCTTGACGGCTCCGAGCTGGCCGCGCAGGCGCTTCCGTTCGCGGGTCGCATTGCCGCCCAGCTCAACGTGCCCGTCCTGCTCGTGCGGGTCAGTGATTTGCCGAAAGAGCTCTCCGTGGCGACTGCCTACGGCGCGGCGTTCAGCCCGCGGGTCTACGAAGAGGTGATCGCTCAAGGCCGTGGGGAGGCATTGAAGTCGCTGGTTGAATCCGAGTCGTTGCTCCGGGACATGGGCGTCACCGCGAGTCATCAAGTGCTCGAAGGGCAGGTGGCGAAAGCGATTGCCAACGCCGCCGGGGAAAATGATCTCATCGTCATGACCAGCCACGGACACGGCGGCATTCGCCGCCTGCTGCTCGGCAGTGTCGCCAATCAACTGATCAACCAACGCCGTTTGGCGGTTGTGCTCGTGCCGGCGGTGGAAAAGCCTCAAACCAAAGCGAGCAACTAACGCTTCGAAACCGCCCGTACCGGCACTGAGCGGAAACGATCTCGCGGGTGCCCTCGTACAAGGCCCGGTCAGTTCGGCGCGCGCGTAGATTCGCCGCTTGCCGATCTCGGCGCATGCCAGATAGATCGCGGCCAGCACCACGACAAAGAGATAAATGCTCAGTGACGGGCGAACGAAGCCAAGCGTCCCGCGCAACGGACCTCCTTCGAACGCTCGCGGATATCGGAGGCGTACCGATCTCCTCAACCTGGTCAGCTAATTCAGACTCAGCATCGCGTCCTCGCTCCGATGCCGCCGTATTCCTTGAGCAGATCCGACGCTGCCCCGGAAACAATCTCCAATCTGGCTCCCTGCTCAGCAGCCATTGCGCGCGCTCGCTCCCCGGCATCATTGACCGGTTCGGTCGTGCTTCCGCACATCGCGCAGGTGCTCACCGGCGCCGACAGCTTGGCGCAGAGCTCGCACCAAGAACCGCCGTCGTGGAAGTCGCTGGAGATGAAGAGCATGTGAACGCGACCTTCGCTGAGCGCCGCGAATGTGGCATCAACACCCAGTTCTACTTGTTTCTCCGTCGCCGAATCGATGAGGTCTTGCACCGCGGCGTACTCTTCCTCGCGCTCGACTGTTTCGGCGGCTTCGAGTGCCGCCGCGAGAACCTCCGCGTCCGTCGCGAACGATTCGAGTGGGAGCCTTCCCGCGAATCGCAATTGCAGCGGTCTGGGAAGCAAGTGCATAAGCGTGGAGATCGCCTCGTCTGGACCGGCGACAAAGAGCCGGTCGAATGGTCGAGCTCGCAATTGATCGCTTAAGGTCCGAATCGTGCGCTTTGCATGGCGCATCACGTGATCTTCGTGATGACGGAGATAGCGCTTTTGAGAGAGTCCAAACCAATCGCCGGTCGCTTGTTTGCCAGGGACATCGTCGCGGAACTGGCTCCTGTCGACAATCTCACCGAGGAAGATGGTGAAGAACTTGCTTAGCTCTTTATCGAAGAAGAGCAGCGTGATCCGCTCAAAGTCGTCGATCGCTTCTTCGATCGGCATCAGCGCGGGCCCCTCCTCCCAGGACAGGCGATCGATCGTGAGATGCGGGAGCGGTATGGCCAGAACCTCTTCGGAAGCGGGTGTCGTGAACAATCCGATTCCCGGCGCGTCGACGGGTGAGAGTTGAGCGAGAAAATCGTCGATCTGCGCGGCAGCTTGCTCGAAATTCGATCGGCTGTCAGGATCAACGCTCTCCATCACGGCCCGCTGCCGTTGGCACAAATCCCGGAACGCGATGATGTGTCCCGATTGCCGCGCCCGTACAGCCGAGGTGTCGAGGTAGACAGAGAGGATTCCGCGATCGTTCGGTAGAGCCTGAGCTTCCCGCAATGCGCTCGGCAACTGATTCATCGGGCGAAGCTTGGTAGTCGTGACCATTTCATTGCACCTCCGCGTGGGGCTGTGCCCCGCACTCTCCCCGCGCACGGTTGAAATCTCAATATTCGACCACGATCTGGTTCGTCACGGCGCTGACGCCGGGAGCTCGCCAGGCCGCCTCGCCCGCAAGCTGCTTTTCGAGCCAGGAATGGACGGTCCCGGTCAGCAAGACATGAGCCCCTTCGGCAACGACCTGAATTCGGTCTGCGTCAATTTCCGCGCTCCGGACGAGCGCCTGCTCGATCCCCGATCTCACGACCTCTCGAGAAACGGGCGCGGGTTTGAGCCGGATGTGATTGATTACATCTCGAACGCCGCTCAGCAGCCGCACCGCCGCGAGCGCCGCGGCTCGCTCATATTCCCAATCCACTTCGCCGGTTAGCGTGACTTTTCCGTTCTTGACGGTGATCTCAAGCTTGTCCTTCGGCACCAGCACATTGGACTCGATCGCGGTCGCGGCGGCGTTCGCAATGTCGGTGTCGTCGCTCGTGCCTAGCGCCCGCACGGAGATGTCGTTGGCAACCGCGCGGACGCCGTTAATGCGAAAGACCGCTCGCTCAGCCGCCAGCTTCTTCGTCATAGAACCCACGGTTCCTGTCAGCGTCACGACCCCGTCGTCGACCTCGATGCCGACATCCCTTGCCGAAACTTCCGGATCCCAATTCAACTCTTCGATCACGTTATCGTGGATGACCTCATCGGTCTTAATTGCGATTGCCATGACCGTTCGCTCCCTTCTTGACTCGAGCCGAAACAGCCCGGCAATTGGTCCGCGATAACGGCAGCGCCGGTCTGCCACGTCTCACCTACGAGCCTACGCCGAGCGACATCCCATTTGTGACCGAGTGAACCGAACCGTTGTTACAGGACCGCATCTCTGCCCGGCGTTGCGGAGTTAAAACCATGCTGTCAGCAGATCGTGTACTCGACCGTGATGACTTCCGGCTCGCGCTCCCGTGCCATGTTTTTGCTACGCCCCATCCATGAAAGTTGTATCGTTTGTGACACGTTCAGACTAGGCTGGACACGAACGCGGCGATCCGCGAGGACGGGACCCTCGCCGGAAGGAAAGGGGCGGTCCGATGCGCTATGTAATGACCTTTCTTGTGCCCGAATGGGCCGCGATCGCCGGCGCACTTGAGGCCGGTGGGGTTTCGGTCGAGACGGGTCTGGTAGAGCGTATCCGCGCGGCGGTTGCGCATCAGCGGGTGGGATGCGCATGCGCCGTCAGTATCGACCTTAGTTCTGCCGACGCCGACGCTGTGCAGGCGGCCCACGCGACGGTCGATACGGTCGCTGTCGACGCGCTCGACAGCTGACCTCATCCCGACGACGCGCCCTGTCGTCCGGACACCGGAATCTGCACCGATCCTCGGACGACTAGATACGACAGGAGGAGTCGCATGGCTATAGCCGCTCAGTTCGCGCTCTATCCGCTTCGCGAGGCCCGCCTGACGCCGGTCCTGGCAAAGGCGCTCGCCGCCGCCCGCTCGACCGGTGCAACTGTTGAACCCGGTGCAATGGCGAGCCTCCTATCGGGAACAGAGGAGCAGGTCTTCGCCGCGCTGCGGGCGGCCTTTGCTGCTGCGGCAACTTCTGGCGACGTCGTGCTCGTCACGACCGTGTCCAATGCCTGCCCCGTCGGCCCGGCGTGACTTCGATGGACCTGCCAGCTCGCGGCGATGGGACAGGGAGCATTTTCGATCGGCAGGCAGAGCGCTACGACGCCTGGTATGACACGGTTCGGGGCGCTGGACTGTTCGCCGAAGAGCTGCGGGCGCTGCGGCCGTTGGCAGATACACTGCCGCGGCCTTGGCTTGAGATCGGCGTCGGAACGGGCCGCTTCGCGGCCGCGCTACATATCGAGGTGGGTGTAGATCCTGCCCTCGGCGCGCTCCGACTGGCGCGGCATCGTCGCATCGCCGTCGTCGCGGCGCGCGGTGAAGCTCTACCGTTCCGTACAGGTAGCTTTGGCGCCGCGTTTATCCTATTGACTCTGTGCTTTGTTGAAGATCAATCGGCGGTCTTGCGCGAGGCGGCGCGGGTCGTGCGGCCCGGTGGCGGCATCGTGCTCGGATTTGTACCAGCCGAGAGTCGATGGGGCAAACACTATCAATTGCTGGCGACACGCGACGACTCATTCTACCGGAATGCTCGCTTCCTACGTCAGACCCAGATGCTCACACTGCTCGACACGGCCGGATTGCGATCTATCCGCTGGCGATCCGCACTTCTTTGGCCGCCGGACTCCGACCCCTCCGCCACCCCGATAGTGCGCGAAGGCGCAGTCCCGCGGGCTGGCTTCATCGCCGTCTTGGCAGTCCACGCGGGTTGATTGGAATTGGTCAATTCGTGGTTGAACCGCCTTATGCTGCCAGCCGACCGACCACCCAAATCAGAGCAACCCCCGAAAGCAGGAGCAAGAGCTGGTCCCGAATCTCCGTCCGCTTAGCACGCGCGTGGAGAACCGGAACGAGGTCGGCCAGCGCGACATAGAGGAACCCGCCCGCGGCCAGCGCCAGCGCCACTCCGGCCGCGGGATCGATTCGATCCGCGAGCAGGTTTCCGGCCATGACACCCGGGAAGATCGTCGCCGCCGAGAGTAGGTTGTAGGCCAATGCCCTGGCTGGCGAGAGCCCTCCCTCCAGCAGTAGCGCGAAATCCCCAACCTCTTGCGGCACCTCGTGCGCCAGCACGGCGATACCAGTCATCACTCCAAGCCGGGGATCGGCGATGAAGGCGGCACCTATGATCAGCCCGTCGCTGAAATTGTGGAAGCCGTCGCCGACAAGGATCAAGTACCCCGTCGTGGTGTGAACCGGACAGACAGGGTCATGGCAGTGCCGCCAAAGCAGCGTCTTCTCGAGGAGGAAGAAAAGAAGGACCCCCACCAACGCCAGAGCCATCGCCGATCGCGCGGAGATCTCCTCCGTCGCCTCCGGAAAGAGGCCGAGAAACGCGGCCGCCAGCAATGTACCGGCCGCGAAGGCGAGCAGCGCAGGCACGACCTCCGGCCAGGACCGCTTCACCCGCAGAACGAGAACGGCGCCCAGGACGACACCCGAGGCCCCGATCAGCCCGAAAACCATGCCGAGCAGCAATCGCGTCATCGCGGAGTTCCTGCCACGCCGACACTTCCGTCGTTCAGGCCGACGCGCCCGCGCGCGCCACCGCTTCGCGTACGCAGCGCGCCTCGTGCCGCAACATGATCTGGCAGACCGCGTCGGCCCGCTCTGGGTCGGTCATCACCACAACAAGGATCTCCTCCGGCTTGAGCGGGATCTCGTACTTGTGCTCGGTGTCCTCGAGGTGATGCACTTCGGCAGTCAGCCCCAGATACGCCCCCGTGATCGCCCCCCAGAGTGCTCCGACGTGCCCGCCGAACAACAGCACCCCTCCAATGCCAATCACGCCGACTCCCGGTGCGGCCAGCGCGACGATTGCAATCCCGGCGAGCGCCCCCAGCGGCGTCCCGATGAGGATGCCGTGAGTCAACCCCTTCAGGGCCTCGTGCGCGCTATCGTCCATCAGGTGGTGGTGAGCCGGGTCGGGCACGATCACCCCCATCTCGTCGTCTGCAAAACCCAGCGCCCGGAGTTCGGCCAGCGCCGCCTCCGCCTGCTCACGCGTGCTGAAGACAACCGGCACCACTCCTTCGAGCGCTGCGATTTTCGCGTCCATAACCTTTCTTCTAGCTAAACGTGATCGCGAATCCACCCCGGAGCGTCGCTGGCCGGGAAGGATTCCCATGACGACTCCTCGACAGCGTCTGGCCGCGGTTCCGTCATGCCGGTCGCTTCATGCCCGCGCCGCCGTGCACCGGCTATGGCCAAGATGACGAGCGTTCCGACGAGCGCCACGGTAACGATCCCCCGGCGGCATGGGCGACGAACTTGTTGATCGCGCATGGGCTTGAACCTTATCCGCTCACTCACGGCAATCCTGTCGCCAAATGACGGTGATCCGTCGACATGCCGAGCCTACAAGACCCCGCGTGGCATCGGCATCGACGACACAAGCCCCGGCGTGACGATCGCGTGTCAGCCATCGCCTTTGCCCACTAGACTGTTCTGATCCAGCACCATTTCATGGGCGCTTCTATGCCGCGATGACTAGCACCGTCCCACATGTTGCCGCATCCTCATATCCGAAATACCCGGGCGAGTGTCCTCACAACCTCCCTCTCTTCGCTTATTCTCGCGTGGCGATCACTGACGAGCGCATCGACTTTGCGATAATCCGTTGTCGGAATAGGTTGCTCCCGGCGGGGCAGATCAGCAAGGATAAGATTCTGCCCAGGGGAACAGCGGCGAGACGCGCCCGCTTCGGATCCGAGGTTGCCACCATGTCTTCCAGCAGCGTAGTAATCGAGCTCACTCCAGATCAGCTTTGCCGCCGGGTCCAACCAGAGAATTTGTCCTTTGCCACGACCGCGGACGTTGCGCCGTTGACCACAACCATCGGCCAGCCGCGCGCGCTGGACGCGATCGAATTCGGGCTTGAGACACGAACGCGAGGGTTCAACCTCTTCGTTGCGGGCACGCACGGTTCCGGCAGGGAATCGACGGTCCGCGAAGCGATCGCGACCGTTGCGGCCGGCCGGCCGACGCCTCCCGACTGGGTTTATGTCCACAACTTCATCGACCCCGACCGGCCGGTCGCCATCTCGTTTCCAGCGGGCCAGGGCCGGGCGTTTGCCGACGCCGTACACGCGTTGCTCCAGTCGCTCCAAAAGGAGATTCCGCGGGCACTCGAAAGCGAGGAAGTTCAGCGTCGCCGCGACGCCATCATCGAAGAAGTGTCGGTCCTGCGCTCGGTCGCGCTCGCCGCGCTCCAACGCTTTGCGGCCGCGCGGGAGTTCTCACTGGAGATGACCCCAACCGGCATCATCAGTTTCGCCCTCATCGACGGCAAGCCGATCGTCGGTGAGGAATTCGCCAAGCTTCCGGAAGAAAAGCGCCTTTCGATCGAACAGCGCGGCGCCGAGGTCCAGGCAGAAGTGGCCACCGCGCTCCGGCAATTCCGGCAAATCGACAAAGCAACCGCCGAGCGCCTCAAGCAGCTCGAGCTCGACGTGGTTGCCTTCGCCACTGGCCATTTCTTCGAGACGCTGCGCGAGGCTTATTCGACGAACAAGATCGCGCTTGCATTCCTCGAGCAGCTTCAGGCGGATATCCCCGACCACCTTCATGACTTCCAGCCGCCGGCGCCGTCTTCCTCCACCGCGTCCGGCACACCGGATATGCAAACGCTTCAGCGCAACGAGCACCTCGGCAGGTACCAGGTGAACGTGTTGGTCGACAACAGCCAGACTCGCGGCGCGCCCGTGATCTTCGAGCGCAATCCGACCTTTGCCAACCTGGTCGGCCGCGTTGACTATCGGGCCGTCTTTGGCGCAATGGTCACGGATTTTCGAGAAATCAAGCCGGGCGCCCTGCACCGCGCCAACGGCGGATTCCTCGCCCTCCGCGTGGTCGATATTCTCTCGAACGCGCTCGCCTGGGAAACGCTCAAACGAGCACTCTTCAGTCAGGCAATCGCGATCGAGAGCATCGCCGAGCAACTCTCGATGCTCCCGACCGCTCGACTGCGGCCCGAACCGATCCCGCTCGACACAAAGGTTATTTTGATCGGGTCTCCGGCTCACTATCAGCTGCTCTACCGGTTTGACGAGGACTTCGCTGAGCTCTTCGGCGTCCGCGCCGACTTCGCGCCCGATATGATCTGGTCCGATCAGCACATCAACGACTACGCGGCATTCATTAGCCGGCAGGTACGTGAGCATGGTTTGGTCCACTTCGACCCCGCGGCCGTTGCACTTGTGGTCGAATACGGTGCGCGTTCGCGCGACGATCAGCGTAGACTCACGACCTACTTCCTGGACATCGCCAATCTCGTGGTCGAGGCGAGCCACTGGGCGACAAAATCCGGTCACGATCCGGTTATGGCATCCGATGTCGAAAAAGCGATCGCGAAACGGGTCTACCGCTCAAACCTCGTTGAGGAGCGATTCCACGATCTCATCGCCGACCGCACGATCGCAATTGAGACCGAGGGCGAACGGATCGCTCAGGTCAACGGGCTTTCAATCGTCAGTCTCGGCGACTACATGTTCGGCCAGCCGTCCCGCATCTCGGCCCGGGTCGCGGTTGGTCGTGGCACCATCCAGAGCATTGAGCGCGAGATCGAGCTTTCGGGACCCATTCACTCCAAGGGCGTGCTTATCTTGTCCGGGTATCTTCAGGGTCAGTACGGGTACGACCAACCGCTCGCGATGAGCGCGACAATCACATTCGAGCAGTCGTACAACGAGGTGGAAGGCGATTCGGCCTCGTCGACCGAGCTCTATGCGCTTCTGTCGGCCCTTTCCGAGCTGCCGCTAAAGCAAGGGATCGCGGTTACTGGATCCGTCAATCAGCATGGCGAAATCCAGGCCGTCGGCGGGGTGACGCGCAAGATCGAAGGCTTCTTCGAAGTCTGCAAAGTTCGCGGTCTGACTGGCGATCAGGGGGTCATCATCCCGGCGACGAATGTCAACCAACTGATGCTTGTCGAAGACATCGTCCAGGCTGTGCGGGAAGGTCGTTTTCATATTTGGCCGGTTCATCATGTCGACGAAGGGATTTCGCTCCTCACGGGAGTCGAAGCTGGACAACGTCGCGCGGACGGTTCATACCCGGACGGTTCGGTCCATCAACTTGTGGTCAAGCGGCTTGCGCGTTTCTTCGAGCAGGCGCGCGTCGCGGCCGGTGGTAACGGACTGGCGCTGGACGGCCGGAAGAAGCCAACCGCAAAAACAAAACGCCGGTCAGAAGCCCGCCCGGTTTGACGGCAACGCGCGCATGCTCCGATTAAGGAACAATCGGGCAGAGGCATGGTGTGAGCAATGGTGCAAAAGAAACTGCTTGAAGCCGGTGATGCGCTCTTGATCGTGGATGTCCAGAACGATTTCTGCCCGGGCGGAGCCCTGCCCGTTCCGGAAGGCGATCTCGTCGTGCCCGTTCTCAACACATGGATCGATGCCGCGGTAGAAGCGGGCGTTCCCATCTATGCCTCGCGCGATTGGCATCCGGCTTCGCATCAGAGTTTCAGGGAGCATGGCGGACCGTGGCCCCCGCACTGCGTCCAGGGCACCGACGGCGCGGCATTTCACCCGGCTTTGCGGCTTCCGCCTGAAGTAGTTGTCGTGAGCAAAGGCGTGGAGCCAGACGACGTCGGCTACTCCATGTTTGAAGAGACTGGGCTGAAAGAATTGCTGCAGCGTGCTGGGGTGCGACGCGTTTGGGTTGGCGGCCTGGCGCGCGACTACTGCGTCAGCGCCAGCGTTCTCGACGGGCTCCAGCGCGGTTTCGACGTGCGGGTCATCGTGCCCGGCACCCGGGGAATCGTTCAGCCCGCGGCCGGACCCGACCCCGCCCTCGAAGAAATGGAACGCGCCGGCGCTGTTCTCGACGAGCGCACCCGGATCTGATCAATCCCGCCCGCGCACACGCGGCTCGGTCAACCGGTGGGAGCCGCGTTCGTCACCCATGGCGTGAGATAGGCAATCGCGCCGCCGAGCGTCGCGAGCTTCGGGTAATCGGGCTCCGGAATATCGACACCAAGTGCCGCGTGGAGACCGATCACGAAATTGAGGAAGTCGAACGAGTCGATGTCGAGCTGCTCGCGAATCTCGACGTCGTCCGCGAGCGCATCCAGATCGGCCTCGGGCGCGATGCGGCTGAGCACCTTCAGAACCGCTGCTCTGATCTCTTCAGTATTCATAGTTTCTCTGGCTCCTGGAGAAGACGATCGATCGCCGCGAGGAAGAGCCCGCCGCGGTGACCGTCGCTCACGCGGTGATCGGCCGCGAGTGATGCGGTCATAACCGGCCGGACTCCGAGTAGTCCGTCGATCGCCCACGGCCGCTCGACGATCTTGCCAAAACCGACGAGCGCGACCTGCGGCGGATAGATGACGCCGTAGACGGACGGCACGCCCTGTTCGCCGAGATTGGTGACGGTAATCGTGGGATCGCTGATCTCGGAGCTGCGCAGCTTGCCGGTGCGAGCGCGCATAATCAGGTCGCGCAACTTCGCCATGAGCTCATCCAGATTGAGCAGATCGGTGTGATGAATGGCAGGAGCAACGAGTCCACCCTGTCGCAGCGAGATCGCGACTCCGATATGGACAGCATCGCTTGGTTGGAATCCGTCCGCCGTGTAGAACCCATTGACCTCCGGAACATCGCGCATCGCCAGCGCCACGGCCTTCAGAAGGAGCACCGGATAAAGGAGCCGGTCGGTCACCGGGCGCTTCGCATTCGCGGTCTCCAGCCAATCGAGTGCTCGCCTCATGTCGATATCCGTGCCAAGGTAATAGTGCGGTATCTCGCGATTGGAACGGCTCATTGCCGCGGCGATTGCGGCCCGCATTGCGACCTGACGGGCAACCGTCGCCGGCACGGCCTCAGGTGTGAGAACCGGAGTAACGGCCTCGACTACTTTCAGCGGAGCCGCCGCGGCGTGCTCGACATCGGCAACGCTGATCGCTCCACCGGGGCGCGTTCCATGAACGGCGGTCAAATCGACGCCGAGCTCCTGGGCACGACGCCGGGCTAGCGGAGAGGCATGGATTCGGCCATGTGCACCCTCGGCCGGCGCGGCCTCAGCAGGTGGTACTAGGACAGGTGCCGGGGCCGGCCGCTCCTCCGCGGGTGCAGCGATGACGGTAGGCACCGCCGTTTGAGGCACGTTTATGCCACCCCCGTTGAGCAAAGCCAGCACAGCGCCGACCGGTGCCTCCATCCCTTCCGGGATGACCAGTTGGGAAATGTCGCCGCTGTCGTAGATCTCGACATCGATGGCGCCCTTCTGCGTTTCGACCACCGCCACGATGTCGCCACGGTTGACGTGATCGCCAGGTTTGACCAGCCATTGCACAAGGGTGCCCGACTCCATGTCGGCTCCAAGCGATGGCATGCGAAACTCAGCCATGATTCCCCACCGCCTCTCGCACCGCTTGCGCGATCGTTGCCGGCCGCGGTAGCGCCGCCTGTTCCAAATGGGCCGCGTACGGAATCGGGACTTCAGCGCCGCAGACGCGTCCGACTGGTGCATCGAGCTCGTAGAACGCGCCTTCCATGATCCGGGCGCTGATTTCGGCCGAGATCCCGCCGCTTCGCCAGCCTTCGTCGACGATGACGACGTGATGCGTGCGGCCAACCGATTCGAGGATTGCCTCAGTGTCGAGCGGCCGGAGAACGCGGAGATCGACCACCTCTGCCTCGATGCCCTCGGCAGCCAGCACCTCGGCCGCCGCCAGCGATTTGTGAAGTCCGCCACCGTAGGTGAGGAGGCTGACATCCTTTCCTGCTCTACGGATCGCCGCGTGCGCGATGTCGACCGGTTCGTCGTCGGCCGGCAAATCGCCCTCCATCGGATAGAGAAACGCATTCTCGAAAATCAGAACCGGGTCAGGGTCTTCCAACGCGGGCCAGAGCATGCCGCGAAAATCCTCGACCGTTGCCGGCGCGAGCACCTTGATGCCGGGAATGTGGGCGTACCAGCCTTCCAAACTGTGCGAATGCTGAGCCGCAAGCTGACGTCCACCGCCGGTCGCCATCCTGATGACCAACGGCACGTTGAACTGACCGCCGGACATATGAAGGATGGTCGCCGCGTTGTTCATGATCTGATCGAGTGCGAGCAAGCTGAAGTTGCAGGTCATGATCTCGACGATCGGCCGCATGCCGGCGAGGGCGGCGCCGATTCCGGCTCCGACGAAGGCCGATTCAGACAGCGGCGTGTCGCGGATACGCTCTGGCCCGAATTCGGCCAATAAACCCTTGCTGACGGCATAGCAGCCGCCGTACATCCCGACATCTTCGCCCATCAGAAAAACGCGATCGTCTCGCAGCAGCGCCTCGCGAATCGCGCTCTTTGCCGCCTCACGGTAGGTCAGATGCACCGCCGCGGGTGCCTCGATCGTTGCGGTCATGACACGCCCCCGTTCTGAAGGCTGCCGGCGAACGCCTTGGGCATCCCGTTCCCCGAATAGACGAAGCGGGTGAGATCCTCCACCGGCTCCCATGTGCCGGCGCCGGCGAAATCGACAGATGCCTGAACCTCGGCGGCGATTTGAGCCTCGATGCGGTCCAGATCCTGATCTGTGAGCAGACCGGCGTCCTTGAGCTTCGCCTCAAAAGTGGCGATTGGACAGCGCTTTTTCCACTCCTCGACCTCGGTCTTCTCCCGGTAGAGCTCCGGGTCGTACATCGAGTGCGCCCGGAATCGATACGTCCGAAATTCGAGAAAGACGGGGCCGTTACCGGCTCGAATCCCTGCCACGGCCTTACGCACCGCTTCTTCGACAGCCAGTACATCCATCCCATCAATGGTCTCCGCCGGAACCCCGTAGCTTCTTGCCTTAGTCGCTAGATCGACCTGAGACTGGGACCGCGCCAACGCCGTTCCCATCGCGTACAGATTGTTCTCACAGCAGAAGAGCAAGGGGAGCTGCCAGAGATCGGCGAGGTTCATGCTCTCGTGAAATTCACCCTCGGCGACGGCGCCCTCTCCGAAAAAGCAGGCGGTCACGTTGGGACGTCCGCGCATCTTGTCGGCCAGTGCAAGCCCCACTGAAACCGGCAGCCCACCGCCGACAATGGCATTGCCGCCGAAGAAGTTCGTCGCCTTGTCAAACAGATGCATTGAGCCGCCGCGCCCCCGGCTGCATCCCTCCACTTTTCCGAACATTTCGGCCATCACCGCGTTCATCGACATGCCGCGCGCCAATGCCTGGCCGTGCTCGCGATAGGTGGCAACAATCCCGTCGTCGGCCGTCAGCGCTTGCATGACTCCCGTGGCGATTGCCTCTTCGCCGATGTAGAGGTGAAGAAACCCGCGAATCTTCGCCTGGGTGTACATCTCGGCGCACTTTTCTTCGAATCGCCGGATTCGAAGCATCTCCGTGAGAAGGTGAAGGCCGTGTTCTCGATCAATGCCGATTGGCGCCGTTTTCGGTTTCCGTTTTGACTTGGTTGCGGTCGCCATTGCTCGTTCTCCGTCGCGAATGTTCCTAGTCGATTGTTCCGCCGGCGGTCTGGACTGCTTTCAGCACGCGGCAGGCTCGCAAGGTGACCCATTTGCTCGGCTGCCCCTGCTTCTCGAAGTCGACCCAGGTTTTGCCGTTGTACGCGTACTGGTTCTTCCAGCGACTCTGACCGTCTTGCTTTCCAAGGAGCCATGAGAGCGCTGGTTTCAGTCGCGGGTCGCTGCCGTGATCCAGTTCGCAGAGGATCTCGAGGTTCTGGAGCACGTCCGCGACATAGCCAGACGGGAAGCCGAGCCTGAACCAGGAGCCGTTCGGTTTCGTATTGCCCCACCCCGCCGGATAGTCTGCAATCACTGGATCGCGGCTCAACAGGAATTCGACCCCCTGATCGATCGCGCGTTGCACGTACGGCTCGCGCATCTCCGGCGGGATCGCCGCAAGTCCCTTGAGCGCCTTGATCGCGCCCCACGCGCACGGAAGCCCCTCATTTGCGGCGCAGCAGAACCCAGGTCCACTCGTCCCGGAACGCAAGTAGCGGTCGAAGTCTTCACCGGTGATGGACCGGGCCTGCCAGTCGATAACACGCTGGATTCGCGGATCATCCAGCCAGCCGAAATGAATCAGCGCGCGCAGGAGGTTGCCGTTGAGACAGTGAATGACATGTGAAGGTGGCGGAGCAGATTCGCCAAGGCACCCCGAGGCGCCGAATCCACCTGTTGTAGCCTGGGCATGCGAGAGCACATAGTCGCAACCAGTCCGCACGCGATCGTCGGTTCCGTCAGCGCCAAGCTGATCGAGGAAGATGATCTGCCAGACGGTTCCGCGGTACTTTGGACTGTAGCCTGGACCGGGTTTGACCCAGTACCCGTCAGGATGCTGTGCGGCCAAAATCGCCGCGATCGGATCGGACCGCATGGCCGCCATGCTCGCGGCGCGAACGTCAGGATCGTCTGCCGGCAAGTCGAATAGGTCGCTCAGCGCCTGATGCCTGACGGCCGGGGAGTCATGCTCGAGCAGCCAATGAACAGGATCGGCATTGAGCACAGAAGACCAATGCGCTCGAGCCCTCAATTTGGTGGTCATCGATGACAGAGTCATCTTCAGCCTCGCTCCATCGTCGAAATGTCACCCTCGGGGAGACCAAGCTCGCGTGCCTTCAGCAGGCGTCGCATGATCTTCCCGCTTCGAGTCTTGGGCACGATGTCGAGGAAGTCGATCTCCTTGGGCGAAACCGCCGCGCCCAGTCGCTTCCGTCCAAACCCAAGGAGCTCCATGCGCAGGTCTTCGCTCGGCACATATGGCGGTTTGAGCGATACGAATGCTTTGACGATCTCTCCGATGGTCGGATCCGGTTTGCCGATCACGCCCGCTTCGGCGACCGCCGGGTGCTCCATCAACGCGCTCTCGACCTCGAACGGCCCTATCAGATGACCCGCGGACTTGATCACATCGTCGGCCCGTCCCACGAACCAGTAATACCCGTCGCGGTCGCGACGGGCGAGGTCGCCCGTGAGATACCAGCCGCCCGCGAAGCACTTCTTGTAGCGCTCGTCTTCGTGCAGATACCCGCGGAACATCGACGGCCAGCCCGGTTTCAGGGCTAATTCACCCTGCACGCCTGGTTCCTTGATCTCCTCGACCGGCTTCCCTTCCTCGTGGCGAACGATCGCCGCGGTAATCCCTGGAAGCGGCCGTCCCATCGAACCGGGCCGGATGTCCATCGCGGCGTAGTTCGAAATCATGATCCCGCCGGTTTCGGTCTGCCACCAGTTGTCATGAATCGGCATCCCGAACGCTTCTTGACCCCAAACGACGGCTTCCGGGTTAAGCGGCTCGCCAACGCTGGCAACGAAGCGCAAGGAGCTGAGGTCGTATTTGTGGGCGACCTCGGCTCCAATCTTCATCATCATGCGGATCGCGGTCGGCGCGGTGTACCAAACTGTGACGCCTTGATCCTGCACATTGCGATACCAACGCTCCGCTTCGAATTCGGCCTCGTCGACGATGCTCGTCACGCCATGCGTGAGGGGCGCGATGATGCCGTAGGAGGTGCCGGTCACCCAGCCCGGATCGGCGGTGCACCAGAAGACGTCATCCGGATGAAGATCGAGGGCGTACTCTCCGGTCGCGTAGTGAGCCAAAACCGCTTGATGGACGTGGATCGCTCCTTTCGGCATTCCGGTGGTGCCGCTCGTGAAATGGAGGAGCGCGGGAACTTCCGGATCGGTCGGTCCGATGGTGTACTCATCGCCGGCCTCCACCATCAGCGGCGCGTAATCCAGCGTGCCTGGGATGTCCGCGTCCTCTCCGCCGGTTCGCACGATCACAACACGCTCGAGTCCAGGCAGCTGATCGCGAATGCTTGCTACTTTCTGTTTATAGAGCAGATCGGTGGTCACCAGCACCTTCGCGTCGCCACGCGCGAGGCGTTGACGAATCGGCTCGGGACCAAACGCCGAGAAGAGCGGGCAGAAGACGCTCCTATTCTTGAGGGTTCCCAGGGCGGTCAGGTAAAGCTCGGGAATACGGCCGGCGAGCGTGAAAACCCGATCGCCTTTGCCAACGTTCAGTGTCTGGAGAACATTGGCAATTCGATTTGATTGCCGGCGAAGGTCGTCGTAGGTGAATTCCCGCATCTCGCCTCGCTTGCCCAGCCAGCGAAGCGCGAGGTGATCGCGCCGCGAACCGACCGCGTGCCGGTCGACCGCTTCGTGCGCGATATTGAGTCCCTTCCCGCCGGGCAGTCCGTCGAGCTCATCGCGCACCGCATTCCATGCGAACGCCGAGTAGACCTGCTCGTAGTCGACCAGATTGGGTGAAATCTTCCAGTTCTCACATGACTTGACAATTGGCTCCCAGGGCATCGGTCGCCTCCTTTCGGAGCGTTCTCAGTTGACGTCCAGCACGGTCCGGCATGACCCACTGACGTTCGCCCTTTGCTTAGTTCAAGCTACCGATGACGCCGCCCAAGTAGCATGACGGAACGGGTTCTCTCCGTTGCAACAACGTCAACGGCGAACGATTCCCGGCGGCGTTAAGAGTCGTGAAGAAGAATCGATATCGAGAACTGGCACAACGCAAGACTCAGCGCCAAGGCTGGCGCCTTGACGCTGAATCAATCGCATGAGGAGCGGTGGGCTCCTGGAAGCCCACCACCATTGGTGCGAATACGTTAGCTGATGGCGATCTTCTTGGGCTCGAGCTCTTTGGCCTCCTGTTTCGGCACCTTCACCTCGAGCACGCCGTCCGCATACGTCGCTTCGATCTTCTCTTCGGTCACCCCTTCGGGAAGCGGCAACCTGCGGTAGAAGCTGCCGTACGACCGCTCCATGCGGTAGTAGTCTTTCTCTTCGACCTTCTCTTCGCTTTTTCGCTCGCCACGGACGACCAGATCGCCGTTTTCGACCGAAATGTCGATATCCTCTTTCTTCATCCCCGGCAGCTCAGCTTTCACAACGAGGTTGCCGTTTTGTTGGAAGACATCGACTCGCGGAGACCATGTGCTGGGCAGCTCGGCCATCCTGCGAAGTGGCCGGAATGACGGCCATCGTCCGCCCCAGAACTGCTCAAGCTCATTCTGCGCCTGCGTAAAGAGATCATATGGGTCCCACCGGCGTGGTCTCGTCTCTTCGGTTTTCGCCGGCGCCATCGTCTTTTCGCTCATCTCATTGCTCCTTTTCAACGCTCGAACCCGCTCGCTGGCGTTCATCTGAATCAGTACCGGCCGCCGGTTCAGCCCCAAACGCGACGATACGATGTCGCGCCGGTTGGCTCTCGATCACAGCGGCCGGACCTCGATGTCATTCGTCACCCGCATGACGCCTTTGGCCTTCCAGGCGGCCTCGGTTGCGGACTGTTTCTCGGCCCACGAGCGCACGGTCCCCGCCAACCGGACGTGGCCGTCCTCGCTATGTACCTGGATCCGCCCGGCATCGATCTCGGCCGCGCGAACAAGCGCGCGCTCGATCCCGGACTTGATCTCGAACGCCGACACCTTCGGCTGTTTGATCGTGATTTGGTTGATGACCTCTCGCACTCCCGCGAGATACCGGACACTGCCCGCCGCGGCAGTGCGCTGGTATTCCCAGTTCACCGTCCCGGTCAGCGCGATTTTGCCGTTCTTGACGGTGATGTCGATCGCGCCGGCGGGGATCAGCGTGTTTGACTCGAGCGAGTCAGCAGCAGCCTTCGCGATATCGGTGTCGGTGTGTGCACCGGCCCGCTTGACGCTGAGGTCATCGGCAACCGCGCGGACGCCTTCGACGCGCTGAGCCGCTCGCTCCGCGGCAAGTTTTTTCGGGTATGTCTCGACGATTCCGGTCAGGGTGACGACCCCCTCGTCGACTTCGACTCCGACTTCTGTTGGTTCAATCTGCGGATCCCACTCGAACTCCTCGAGTACATCCCGTTGAATATCCGTATCGGACCTGATTAGCGTGAGCATGGCGTTCCTCCTAGCAAACAAAGTGAGGGAAGCGCGGCGGCGGGAAATCAAACACGGCCGCGATGCCGGTCAGCGTCACCGTTCCTATAGACCTCTTCGCGTTTCGTTGTCGTCAAGCACGCCGGATTGTTGTTCCAATTTCGCCACAATCATCGGTCACAAACGCGTGACTAGGAGAACAAAGCGGTTTCGGTTGCGCTATAGTCGGGTGGTCGCTGGAGTACATCGCCGTGCTGACGATCAATGAAGAACCGGACCCGAAGCAACAGCTGGCCTCGACAGTTGGCGGCGCTCCCGTGATCGTCGATTCGGCACAGATCGGGCTCCTCTTTACCGCTCTCGAGCGAAGGAATTACCGCGTTCTGGGTCCGACTGTCCGCGATGGCGCGATCGTCTACGACCAGATTCGCACGGTCGAGGATCTACCCATCGGGTGGACCGATCGCCAGGATGGCGGAACATACCGGCTCCTCCGGCGCGACGACGATGCGCTTTTTGGCTATGCGGTCGGCCCGCATTCCTGGAAGCAATTCCTCTTTCCCCCCGAGCTTCTTTTATGGCGAGCCAGACGGACGCTCGACGGCGGATTCTCCATCGACCCCGAAGCCGAGCAATCGCAGCCCTTCGCATTCATCGGCGTTCGCTCCTGCGAGCTCCATGCCATTGCCATTCAGGATCGGGTCTTTCTCGGTGGGAATACCGTCGACCCGGTCTATGCCGCCCGCCGCGAGCGCGCGTTCTTGGTCGCGGTCAATTGCGGTCATCCGGCGGGAACATGTTTCTGCGTTTCGATGGAGACCGGCCCGCGCGCAACCACCGGTTTCGACCTGTCGCTGACCGAAGTGATTGAACAAGGACGGCCCTACTTCGTCGTCGAGACCGGCACCGATCGGGGCGCGGAGGTTCTGCAAGAGATCCCACACCGCGCTGGAACGGTCGAAGAACAAGTGGCAGGCGATCGCGTTTCTGAACTGGCAGCCGGCAAAATGGGCCGCCAGATGGATACATCCGGCATCAAGGAGCTGCTCTACCGCAACGCCGAGCATCCTCGTTGGGCCGGCGTGGCGTCGCGCTGCTTGAGCTGCGCCAACTGCACAATGGTCTGCCCCACGTGCTTCTGCTCGACCGTCGAGGACACCAGTGACTTGACCGGAGATGTTTCGGATCGGGTACGGCACTGGGATTCCTGCTTCTCGCTCGATCACTCATACATTCACGGCGGCAGCGTGCGCCCATCGTCATCTGCCCGCTACCGCCAATGGCTTACCCACAAACTCGGCAGCTGGATCGATCAGTTCGGCTCTTCCGGCTGCGTCGGTTGCGGACGTTGCATCACATGGTGTCCAGTGGCAATCGATATCACCGAGGAAGTTCGCGCTATTCGTGAGACCGATATCGCGGGAACAACCTCGCCGTCGGAGGGATAGGCATGGACATCGAGCAGCTCCTGATGCGGCAATCGTTCTTCGAGTACATGGAACCGGCTCATCTGCGGACGGTCTCCGGCTGTGCCGGCGAACGGGACTTCAACCCAGGCGAGCTCATCCTCCGCGAGGGCGATTACGCGGCTACCTTCTATCTCATTCGCGAAGGTTCGGTCTCACTGGAAACGCACGTTGCCGGCAGTGGCTCGATCACCATCCAGACACTTGGCCCAGGCGACATCCTTGGCTGGTCCTGGCTCTTTCCACCGTATCGCTGGCACTTCGATGCGCGCGTGCTCACCCCGACATCGACGCTCGAGTTCAACGGCGCCTGTCTTCGCCAGCAATGCGACGACGACCCCGCGCTTGGATACGACATCATGAAACGCGCCGCGCAAACGATCATCGAGCGTCTTCAAGCCTCACGACTCCAGCTCATGGGTATCACCGAATATGCTCCACGCTGACGCCATCCCTCAAACGCGGTCATCGATGATCCCGCGCCCATTCGTCGTCCAGCGGGTCCGGCGTGAAACGGCAGACACCGTCACGATCGAGCTGTTACCCCAATCCTCCACGGAAACCTTCACATTTGCCGCCGGTCAGTTCTCGATGCTTTATCGATTCGGAGCCGGCGAGGTGGCGATCTCGATCAGTGGTGACCCAACCAGACCACTGCCGTTGGTCCACACTGTCCGAGGCGTTGGAGCGGTCAGCAACGCCATCCGCGCGGTGAAACGTGGTGATGTGGTCGGAGTGCGCGGTCCCTTCGGAGCCGGATGGCCGGTTTCATTGCTGGATGGACAGGATGTCGTCATCGTCGCCGGTGGGCTGGGACTTGCCCCCCTCCGCCCGGTGGTCTATCAACTCCTTGCCGAGCGGCCGCGATATGGCCGCATTCTGCTCCTTTACGGCACCCGGTCGCCGGACAACATGCTCTACACACAAGAGCTTGAGCGCTGGAAGAAGCTCCTCGATCTCGAGGTCACAGTCGACCGCGGTGACGAAAGCTGGACGGGTCATGTCGGGGTCGTGACGACGCTCCTCGCCAAAGAGCGCCTCGATCCGCCGCGGACCGTCGCGCTCATGTGCGGCCCCGAGGTGATGATGCGCTTCACCCTGCGCGAGCTCGAGCGGCAAGCGATCCCGCGCGACCGAATGTTCGTCTCGCTCGAACGAAGCCTGAAATGCGCTGTCCGGCTCTGCGGGCACTGCCAGCTCGGACCCGCGTTCATTTGCGCTGACGGTCCGGTCTTTCGCTACGATCGAATTCAGCCCTTCATGACGATTCGTGAGTACTGACATGGCGACGACACGCCGTCCCAAACTCGCCGTCTGGAAATTCGCCTCGTGCGACGGCTGCCAGCTCACCCTCCTCGACTGCGAGGATGAGCTGCTGGCGATCGCGGGCAAAGTGGAGATCGCCCATTTTCTCGAGGCCTCGCGAGCAACGGTCCGCGGACCGTACGACCTGTCTCTTGTCGAGGGGTCGATCACAACGCCCACGGACGTCGAGCGGATCAAGAAAATACGATCGATCTCGAAGTTTCTGGTGACCATCGGCGCTTGCGCAAATGCCGGCGGGATACAGGCGCTGCGCAACTTCGCCGGCGTCGAAGGATTTCTGAAAATCGTCTACGCCAATCCGAGCTACATCGAAACGCTCTCCACCTCGACCCCGATATCAGCCCATGTGCCGGTCGATTTCGAGCTGCAAGGCTGCCCGATAAACAAATACCAATTGATCGAATTGCTCTCGGCTTATCTCCACGGGCGACGGCCGAATATCCCAACGCACAGCGTCTGTATCGAATGTAAACGGCGCGGCACGCCGTGCATCATGGTGACCAAGGGGATTCCATGTCTCGGTCCGGTCACCCATGCCGGCTGCGGGGCGATCTGCCCGGCTTACGCCCGGGGCTGCTACGGGTGCTACGGTCCGATGGAGACTCCGAATACCGCCGGGCTAAGCACATGGCTCATTGGTCACGGAACCTCCGAGGCCAACATCGTCCGGTTGTATCGCACCTTCAATGCCGGCGCGAACGCATTTCGCGAAGAGAGCATGAGCCATGACGCACCAGCGGCGAACGATCCGGGTCGATAACCTCACCCGCGTCGAAGGAGAAGGCGGTTTACGGATCACCATCCGTGACGACCGCGTGACTGACGTGAAGCTGCGCATCTTCGAGCCACCGCGCTTTTTCGAGGCGCTCTTGCGCGGGCGTCACTTCACCGAAGCGCCGGATATCACCGCCCGCATCTGTGGAATTTGCCCTGTTGCCTATCAGATGAGCGCGGTTCATGCCATGGAAGACGCCCGCGGCGTAACCGTGGACGGTCCATTGCGAGATCTGCGAAGGCTCCTGTACTGCGGCGAGTGGATTCAAAGTCACGCCTTGCACGTCTACCTGCTCCACGCGCCCGACTTTCTCGGCTATCAAAGCGCGATCGAAATGGCTCAAGACCACAGAGAAATCGTCGAGCAGGGTTTGGAGCTTAAGAAGATCGGCAACGAATTGATGGTGGTGATCGGCGGCCGCGCGATTCACCCGATCAACGTCAAGGTCGGCGGTTTTTTTCGCGCGCCCACCAAACGTGAGCTCGAACCGGTTGCCGAGCGGCTGAAGTGGGCCCGCGAAGCGGCCGTCGCTACAGTCAGATTGGCGTCCACCTTTTCGTTCCCGGAGTTCGAGCCGGACTACGAGCTCGTCGCGCTTCACCATCCAGATGAATATCCGTTCAATGAAGGGCGTCTTGTTTCGAACCGGGGCCTGGACATTTCGGTTCCGGAGTATGCCGATCACTTCGTCGAGGAGCACGTTGCCCATTCGAATGCGCTCCATGCGCGGCTGCGAGCCCGCGGCTCCTACCTTGTGGGCCCTCTGGCTCGCTTTGCGCTCAACTTCGCGCTCCTCACCCCGCTTGCCAAAGAAGTGGCCGCCGAGATCGGACTAGACCAGACCTGTCGCAATCCCTTCAAGAGCATCCTCGTCCGCGGCGTCGAGCTGGTCTTCGCCTGTGAAGAAGCACTCCGTCTGATCTCCGCGTACGGGGAGCCGGAACGACCCGCGGTCGATGTTCCGCCTCGCGCCGGGGTCGGACACGCCTGCACCGAGGCGCCGCGCGGCATCCTCTACCATCGGTACGAAATCGACGATGCAGGTCTGATCTTGAGCGCGACCATCATCCCGCCGACCTCGCAGAACCAGATGGCGATCGAAGCCGATCTCCTCGGATTCGTGCAAGACCGCCTCGCGCTTTCGCAAGAGGATCTTCAGTGGCAATGCGAGCAA
Source organism: uncultured Sphaerobacteraceae bacterium (assembly GCA_964371945.1). Lineage (GTDB taxonomy): Bacteria > Chloroflexota > Chloroflexia > Thermomicrobiales > UBA6265 > CAYJPA01. Next base: position 31,648 of record CAYJPA010000011.1, read on the forward strand.
TTGATTCGTTCGTATGACCCATGCATCTCGTGCGCGGCCCACTTCCTTGATCTCGATGTCGACCGTAAATAGCGCTGCCCACGCACGAGTCATCGGGATCGGCAACCAGTACCGATCCGATGACGCCGCGGGACTTCATGCCGCCCGGCGGGTGCGGGAGTTGTCCCCGACAGGCGTGGACGTCGTCGAGCTCGACGGCGAGGCGACCGATCTGATTCACGCCTGGGAGGATTCGGATTTGGTCGTCGTGGTCGATGCCGTCTCGGCCGAAGGAACGCCGGGGAGCATCGTTCGCTTCGAAGTCGGAGTCGATCCGATCCCTCCGGTCTTCGATCGCTACTCGACCCATCTATTTGGAATTGGAGAAGCCATTGCATTGGGTCAGGCGCTCTCGCGGTTGCCACGACGGCTTATCGTTTACGGCATACTCGGGGAGCATTTTGGGTGGGGAGAAATCCTCTCCGATTCCGTTGAAGCCGCGATCGACGATCTGGCAAAGAGAGTGGTCGAGGATCTGGGCGGTATGATGGATGAAGAAGCTCGGCTGATGAAAACGAACGTCGAGGCTTGAAAGGAGCGGGCGACCATGTGTCAGGCCGCGCCGGTGCGTGTGACGAGAGTTGAAGGTGAGCGAGCCTGGATCGCCTCCGGGAGCGGCGAGCGAGCGATCTCTCTGCTCGGCGTCGATAATGTTGTTGCAGGCGACTACGTTCTTGCGCACGCCGGTTTGGCGTTGACCCGGCTGGACCCTAATGACGCGGCCGCGATTCTAGCCACCTTCGCGGAGATCGAGGCGCTCAGCGCGCCTGAAGATCGGGAATCCGCGGCCGGCAGTTCGGAGCCGGGCGAATGACCAGCTTGAGCCTGCCATCCGCATCGTTCGCGGGCACCCTCCGCTTCATCCGGTACGGCTTCATGCCTAATCACCTTCGCTATTGCGGAGGCGACGACAACCGCACGCTGTTCGACTACGGAACCGAAGGCTTTGTGGACAGCGGCGTCCCTCCGTTGCTCCATCAGTTCACCGGCGCGCTGCCGTACCTCAAGCTCATCGCCCGCGAGAACGACATCCTGGACCCGTTCGACGACCGGGTGGTAGAGGCCTACTGGCTTGGCAACGATCTCCTCGATCGAGTCGAGGCGCGCCAGCTCTACGACGATCTCCGCGAGCGTCTCGCCAGGCATCTCCCCGGCAAAGACCTCGACCTGATCCTCGGCAAGCCTCCAGCAGGCGCCAGACCGCACCACAACTTCCATGTCTTCGATGTGCATAGCCGGATCGGTGAATTGGAGCACTCCCTGGAAACGATGGACCAGTGCCGCGTGAGCTGGGGCAAGGTTCAAAGCGTCGACGGTTCGATGCTCGTGGTCGAGCGGCAACCACTACTGCTCCTGGATGGCAAACTCATTCTCGGTCCGCCGGAGATCGTGCCGGTGACGAGGCAGATCGAAGGCCGCGGTTTTGCCGAGGCAGTGGCTCCCGGCGACTGGGTGTCGCTTCACTGGGGATGGGTTTGCGAACCGATCACCAACATCCAGCAGGCGCGGCTCGCGCGCGAAACCGCCCACCACTTGCGCTTAGCCAACGAGACAATCTCATGACGATGATCGTATGTCGAGGTAATCGGCCGCACTGATGCTCCGGAAGGCTGGCCGTCGTAAGAGTCTCCAGTCCTATCGCTTGATCGAACCGGCGAGCAGTCCTTTGATGAAGAACCGCCCCATCAGCACGTAAATGATCATCGTCGGCAATGCCGCAATCACCGCCCCGCCCATCACCACGGTCCAGTCGACCGAGCTGGTGCCGGACAGATTGTTGAGAGCCACAGTGATGACCTGGTCGGCCGGCAGGATATGAATTCCAGATTACCGACGCTGAGGGATCTGGCCTTACAACCGCATACCTTATTTGAGTGCCAGCCACCATGGACCCGGCAGCATCTCGAAAAGCGGTGCGCCCACATTCCAGTGTGCCGGCGTCAGGTGACCAGCCACGTGGATCTCTATCGAGCATCCTGCCAGCCGATTCGTCAGTGGCTTGTTGACGAATCTTTGTCACCCGGCGGAGTCACCAACCACCGGATCCATGTGACTCACAGCATCAGCCGGGAACAGTCAGGGACGTGCATCGGAGACCGGGCAAATGTTGCAATTGCGCAACCGGAAGAAGATTCGTTGACACGAGAAACGGTGAGGTTCGACGACCTCACCGTTTCCTTCGAAGCTAGTTCGCAAACCTAGAAGACGCTGGGACGTCCGGCCTCCAAGAGGAGGCGCTGTTCCGCAACCGCGATGTTGTAGCGCGTCTGATCGATCGCGTCCGGATTGACGGAGATCGAATCGATCCCAAACCGAACTAGCGTCTCGGCATAGTCCGGGTGAACGGACGGCGCCTGCCCGCAAATCGAGGAGTGGAGACCGAGACGGCGACAGTTCTCGACGATCAACCGAATCGTTTCGGTGACGGCGTGATCGCGCTCGTCGAAGAGCGGCGCAAGCGCATCGCTGTCGCGGTCGACTCCGAGCACAAGCTGGGTGAGATCATTCGAGCCGATCGAAACGCCATTGACGCCCAGCGCGGCATACGCATCAAGCCAGTGCACGACCGACGGAACTTCCGCCATGATCCAGAGCTCGAAATCGCGTTCGTCCAGCAGCCCTGACTCCGCGACGATCCCGACGCACGCCTGGAGCTCGCGCTTCGTGCGCACGAACGGGATCATGAGTTGAAGATTCGGTCGCGTTTCGCGAACGCGCTTGAGCACCTTCAGTTCCAACTTAAAGAGCTCAGGGTCGTGGACATAGCGATACGCGCCACGCAAGCCGATCATCGGGTTTTCTTCTTCCGGCTCGAACTCGGCCCCGCCCTGCAGGCCGCGGAATTCGTTGGTGCGGAAATCGGTCGAGCGGTAAACAACCGGCCGCGGGCAAAAGGCATCGGCAAAGATTTGAAGCTGCTCGGCCATGCGGTCGACGAATTCGTCGCCCTTCTTTTCTGCCAGCAGCAAGCGCGGATGCCTCCCCTGGAGTGCGCTGAGAAGCATGAACTCCGCGCGCAACAACCCCACTCCATCAACCGGTCGCGCCGCGACCTCGATCGCCCGTTCCGGCTCACCTAGATTCACCATCAACTTGGTCGCGGTCACGATGCGGGTCGCGGACGGCGTGCCGCCGGGCAATGCCGCCGTGGGCGCCGGCATCGCCATCTCGGCGGCCCCTTCGTAAACAACACCTGCGGCTCCGTCGACCGTCACCGTCCTTCCGTCGATAAGGACGTCCGTCGCCTGGCGGGTGCCGACGACACACGGAAGACCGAGCTCACGCGAGACGATCGCCGCATGAGACGTCATCCCTCCGTGGTCGGTGACGATCGCTCCCGCCAGCCGCATGTACGGTACCCAATCCGGCGATGTCATCGCGGCGACAAGAATCTCGCCCCGCACAAGCGTGTTTGCCTCCTCGATTGTTCGAATGACTCTCACAACCCCAACCACGGTGCCTGGGCTTGCGCCGAGACCCCGCAGCAGCGCCTTCTTACCCGGCTTCACCACCGCCTGAGCGCCGGGAATCGCGCCGCCTTTGCCTGTCGTCACCGGCCTCGACTGCACGATATAGAGCTTGCCCCCGGCGAACGCCCATTCAGTATCCTGCGGAGTTCCGTAGTGCTCCTCGTCGCGGACGACCAGTTGGGCAACCGTCCGGACCTGCTCATCCGTCAGAACGCGGTCGTCCATCTTATCCGGCGACAAGTCGACGCGCAGATTGTTGCCTGCCGAGTCACGCGTGAGCATGAAGCGCTTGTACCCGATCCTGGCGGATTTCAACCGCAAATCGCGCTTGTTGACCTCGTAATGGTCAGGTTCGACCTGTCCCGCGACGACGACTTCGCCGAGTCCGAACGCGCCTTCGATCACGATCGTGTCCGGATCGCCGGTGGAGGGATCGATCGAAAAGGCCACGCCCGATGTCTCGGAATCGATCATCTGCTGCACGATCGCCGCGATCTCAGGTTCTCCTGGCAGGTTCATCCGCTTGCGGTAGAAAATGACGCGCGGGCTATACAGTGACGCCCAGACCTCGCGCACCTTGGCGACCACATCCTCCTCGCCGTGAACGTTGAGGAAACTACGGTTCATTCCCGCGAAGGAGGCCGCTTCAGTGTCTTCCATGGTCGCCGACGAGCGCACCGCGACCGAGACATCCGGTGAGGATGATCGCGAGGCGAGCTCGTGGTAGGCGGCGATGATCGAGGAACGCACGCCGGTCGGCATCTGAGCGCCACGGATCGCGGCCTGGATCTCCTTGGCAACGCCTTCGAGCTGCTCGTGGTCGTCGACGTCGAGCACCTCGATTCGAGTATCGATCAGCTCCCGCAGCTTGGCACCATCGAGAAAGTCGTGGTAAGCGGCGGCGGTCACGACGAATCCCGGGGGCACCGGAAGTCCAGCCCTGGTCATCTCCCCGAGATTCGCTCCCTTGCCGCCGGCAACCACCGTGTCGGTCTTCATCAGCTCCTCGAACCAGCGAACGTAGGGAGTAGCTTGCCCGGTTGCGCGGGCAATGGGTGCTTCGGTCGTGGTGCTCATGGCGTGATCCTTCCACTGGAAATGCTCAGATCATGCAGCCAGCAGCTTTGCCGCTGACGTCACGCATGCATCGTGAACGGGCCGCACTGACAGGGAGATATCAGGAGGAAGTGGGCCGCGACAACGCCGCAACAATTTGCCACGGCGTTGCCACAACCTCTGATTACCTGTGATGAGGATTGGATGCTCCATTGCATACGCTTCAATCACGATCGGGTCGTCTGACCGCGTAGTGAAGCTGAAACGGCGAGATGTCTTTCATCACCCTCATCTTCAAGAACCTGCTGCGCCAGCGCACGAGGACCGTTCTCACCGTGCTTGGCATCAGCATCGGGATCACGACCGTCGTCGCCCTGACCGTCATTGCCGACGGCTTGAAGTCGACTGCCGGCGAAATCATCCAGGCGGGAGATGCCGACTTCATGGTCGGACAAAAGGGCGCCTCGGACCTGACCTTCAGCACCGTGACCGAAGACGAATGGGCTGCCCTCTCCGCTGTGCCCGGCGTCGAACGAGCGACCGGAGTGGTGATTTACATCAAACGCGTCGGCGACAACCCGTTCTTCGTGACCGTCGGGATCAGCCCTGACCAGCTGGCATTGGCGCCGCTCAATGTGCGAGCAGGCAGTCGACTCTCTGCTGGGGCAACCGACGAGATCATGCTTGGCGTGCGGGCGGCTACCGATCTGAACGCTTCTATTGGCGATACAGTCTCCGTCGCGGGCAAGGACTTCCGCGTCGTCGGCACGTACCAAACCGGCAACGTCTGGCAGGACAGCGGCGCCTACGCGCCGCTTGCGACCGTCCAGGATCTTGCCGGTCGGCTCGGCGTCCTGACCGTCGTCTATATCAAAGTGGCGGAGGGGACCGACCCGAACACCGTTGCGGCGTCAATCGACGAGAGGTTTCCCCAGCTCGCCACCATTGTTGACGAGGCCGATTACAGCGAAGTCGATCAAGGAATGGAAATGATCGATGCCGCCAATCTCGCGATCTCGTTGCTGGCGGTTGGCATCGGCGCGATCGGCGTCACCAACACGATGGTGATGTCCGTCTTCGAACGAACGCGAGAGATCGGAATTCTTCGCGCGGTCGGTTGGCGCGGTTCCAGAATCCTGCGGATGATCTTCAGCGAATCGCTCATTCTATGCGTCATCGCCGGTGTGGTCGGCACGTTGCTAGGTGTGCTCGCGACGCGAGCGATATTGCTCGTGGAAGCAATTCAAGGCGTCCTTCAACCGCGGTACAGCATTGAGGTTTTCGTGCGCGCGTTGCTCGTGGCTGTCGTAGTCGCCCTGGCGGGCGCGGCCTATCCCGCGTTTCGGGCGGTCCGGCTGACGCCGATGGAGGCGCTTCGACATGAATGAAGCCACCCTCCTCCGTGAAACAATCATTGATATCCAGGGACTCACCAAGGCCTTTGAACAGGGCCGGATTCCCGCGCTCACCGGGGTCAATCTCCGGATCGAACGCGGCGAATTCGTGGCGCTGGTCGGACCATCCGGGTGCGGGAAATCGACGCTGCTCCATCTGATCGCGGCGCTCGACCACCCCGATGAGGGGACCATTCGCGTCGCCGGGCATGACCTCGCAACAACCCACGAGCTCAACCACTACCGGGCTCGCGACATCGGGATGGTCTTCCAGCTCCACAATCTTTTGCCCTCGTTGACGGCCGCCGAGAACGTTCAGGTCCCCATGTTCGAAGCCGAGTATTCAAAGAAGGAGCGGCGTGAGCGGGCCAGCCGATTGTTGGCGCTCGTCGGTCTGGTGGGCAAAGAACGGCAGCTCCCAACCGAGCTCTCGGGTGGTGAACGCCAGCGCGTCGCTATCGCCCGGGCACTGGCCAACGACCCACGGATTCTCCTCGCGGATGAGCCGACAGGCAGTCTCGACTCGGTCGCCGGCCAGCGAATACTCGATCTGCTCGAGGAAATTCGGGCGCAACGCAGCCTGACGGTGCTGCTCGTAACGCACGACCAGACGGTGGCAGCTCGCGCGGATCGCATCGTGCGGATGCTTGATGGCCGGATTGTCGATCCCGGCACGGTCGTCAAAGAGCCGGTGGTGGGAACGATCATGCCGGCGCGGGCACGCGGGGTCGTTCAGCCAATGCAAGGATGACAGGAGTGTCAGATGGACAGTTCAGAAACAGTCGAACGCACGCGGGTATGGATGGCATCCAACAGCTCACTGATTGAGTTGACCGACCGTGCGAATGTGATGCTCGCCTCGATCGAGGCAGACAACGGCGCCGTCTCTCGCATGGAGGTCATCGTCACCCCCATGTCGGCCGATGTCGTTCTCTACACGGCATGGATCACGTACCGCGAGCGAATCGCAGGTGAAGATGAAGATGAATGAGGTCGTCGTCTCGGATCAATGACCTCTTGCTGAGAATCACCCCGCGGATCGTTCGTTAGGTCAGGGATTCCAAAGTGCGGCGTGACTGGCTTGATCGCCTGCCGTCCACGACGACCCGACCACCTGACCCGACGCATTCATGTCCTCGACCGCGGCAGAGGTTCCACCAAGGGTATCGAGCAGAGTCAACGTTCCCGCCGACCAAACAAACGAGTAGTACAGGAAGCTTGTCGAATCCTGAATCGAGCCGGCGACGCCTCCCACCTCGGTGATCGCCATGGGCGCAGAGTACCGGTATCCGCTCTGACCGATCTCCGTCATCACGCCCTCCTGCCAGAAGAAGGCGTTGTACGAGCTGTCGGCTAGATTGGCGATGCCTACGATCTGGCCGGGATCGTTGATATCGGTGGCAATGCTGTATGTTCCGCTGAGGATGCCGAGGTCGGTCATTTCACCATCGGCCCAACGCACGGCGTGGTCCGACCCATCCGCGATCTGCGCCCGGCCCACGATCTGACCCGATTCGTTGATTGCCTGTGCTTCGCTCGAAGGACCGCCCAGCGTGCCAAGATCAGTCAACGTTCCGTTCTCCCAGCGAAAGGCGTGTTGGGTCGAATCTGCCGTATCGGCGCTCCCGACGACCTGACCAGCCTCGTTGATTCCGAACGCGGTGCTGAATCTCCCGCCAAAAGTGCCGAGATCGGTCATCACGCCATCATCCCAGATGAACGCGTGACTGTATCCATCCGCAAGCGTCGCATCGCCGATCACCTGACCCGCATCGTTCAGCCCGCGGACTCCGCTGGAACGGCCGCCGAACGTGCCAAGATCGAGCATCGTCGTCCCGTCCCAGAAGAACGCGTGAATGTCGCCTTCAGGTGTGGCTGCATTCCCAGCCACCTGTCCGCTGGCATTGATCTCAATCCCGACCGACCAATAACCGTTGGGAAATACGCCAAGATCGGTTACCTTCCCGTTGTCCCAGATCACGGCGTGCGTCTGATCTGCGGTGTCTGCACTACCGGTGATCTGTCCCACGTCATTGATCGCAAGCGCCGTGCTCGACGAACCACCGAGCGTGCCGAGATCGACAATGCTCGCCGCTTGCGCAGTCCGGATCATCGGAGTAATGACGAACAGCGCCACAGCGAGAGCAAGCACGACGTGACAAATCGAGCGTCGGCCCATCGTCGACTCCATTCGATCGTTTCGAATTACGTCATTTCAGATCGCATCACTTTAGGGCAAGCGAGAGGGAAGTCAAGTTAGCGAAACCCCGGCGACCGCATATCCTCGTCCTAAGAATGAAAAGAAACGTCGAGACCAAACCTCGTCACATAATGGAAGCGGGGAAATCTCACGAGTGACGACGGAACGAGTCTGGCCCCCCGCCTCGATTCAGTCAGAAACGATTGCACGCGACGATTGAGCAGAACCGCGAGTGGGCGACGTCATGATCCAGTCACAACGGCGCGATCGACGATCCCAGCGAAACCGTCTGTAGGGGATATCGCCTTTGCCCGCGATGAACGAATCAGGAAGCAGACGACGCGGAGAAGTTCTCCGATTTCGGACGTGCTGCCCCGAATTCAGACCCTATACTCGCCTCATGGCAATCTAGCCGTGATCGATCGCAATGGAAGGAACTGGCCATGAAGATCGGAAGGCTCGCCGGATTGCTCGTGATTTCACTGCTGCTGTCGGTTCCTCTGCTCACACTTGCTCAAGAGGACGCCACCCCGACTTCGGCTACCAACCATCCGGTTGTCGGGTTCTGGGTTTTCAACGCGCCTGCTGGTCACGCCATCTTTCACGCCGATGGCACGTACACGGACGCGAATCCCTATGGCTTCGGCGTTGGCCTCGGCATCTGGCGTCCCACTGATGAGCGAAGCGCCGAGGTCATCGTCGTGTTTCCCGATTGGGATGAACAAGCCCCATCGTCCAATCCCGTGACAGGAACAATTTGGTGGAATGTCGAGGTGGACGAAACCGGCAACGTGATGACCGGGACATTCAGCGGCGAAGTTGCCGGGCAGACGACACCGCCAAGTCCAACTCGTGGCACGCGCCTGACGTTCGAGTCGATGTCCCAGCCCGCATGACACACTCCCGACGCCGGGACTTCGTGGAGATAACCAGTCTAGAGCTGGCGAGCAAAACGCCGTGATCGGAACGCTGGGGTCGGGGTCGGTGCGGCTGACACCACGGTCGGATCCAAATTGACGAATGCCTGCAATCTCGAACGGCCCGAAAACGCTCTACTTCCCATGCCGCTTGATGATCGCGACTTGGATTCCGATCCGCGATAGCCGTCAATCGGGGCAGAAAAGACCGTGTATGCCTGTCGTCTTGAGAAGCGCGGCCGCAGGCCGCAGCCTGAGTTTCGCACATATCAGTGAAGCGGTCGCTCGGAAGGCGCGCATCCGTCGTTGCCGACAAATGGGCCGGAATTTCGCCAAGACATTTCAGAACGACGGCCGCGATACTAAGCCAATCCCGGCAGCGAGGTCGTCTTCCGTGATTGGCAGCAGTAGGCACCGCCAGACTCTCCAGCGGCCGGGCGAGACGTCGTTGCCCGCTCAGAATATGAAGAGCGGTCGTATCATTGACCGCGAACGGGATAAGGGGAAATCAATCATCGGGGCCGAGGGCCTTCACCCATGCCACCGGCGGCTCGATGCCAAATGCCTCAGCCATCCGCGGGAAGAGATTAAAAATCGAGGTCGTGAACGCGGCCTCCCACAATTGAGCGTCGTCGAAATCATGGCTTCGGAGAACATCGGTGTCCGCGTCCGTGATCGATGCTGGCTCGCGAGTCAGCTTTTCGGCAAATGCCAGCAGTGCGCGATCTCCCAAGGACAATGCCGCGCCATCGACATCACCGCGGGCGAGCGCACTCGCGGCCTGATGATAATCGGCTCCCTGCGACCGCAGGAAGAATGCGTGACTTACCGTTCAGTAACGGCACCCTAAGAGCTTCGAAACGTGCGTGGCGATCATTTCCCGTTGCGCGCGGGTGAGGGCGGTGTCGGGTCCAAAATGAACGGCGCTGAGCCCGAACATCGCGTCCAGCGCTTCCGGACGGCCGCTGAACGTCTTGACGATATCAGCCACGCGTCCGCTTCGCGCTCGCTGCTGCGCGTAAAGCTCGGCAATCTCGCCGGTCGCTTCGCCTTCTTCAACCCAGGCGATCCGCGAAGTCATTGAATCCTCCAATTCGACACGCTGCTGTGCTGTCTCGGTTGTCCTGAAGTCTATCCGGTTTGGTGATCTGCGCCCCGCCTCGATCACATGATGCGAACTTCCGGGCAGATGAGGCCAATCCCTTTCTGTCGGCCGGCCGTGCCGCGCCAGGCTCCGAGATTCTGTGACGAACCGACTCTGCGAGGTCGCATGTTCTCCTCTTTGAACCTTGGCGAGCTTCACAACAAGTTCGCTGGATGTGAACGTTGTCGATTTTGAGCTTCAGGCTGGTTGCTCGTCGCAAGGATCAGCTGTTCACCGACGTTTCGCGCGCCAGAGCGGGCGCTCCAGAGGTATCCAGTCCCGCGTCTTCAACAGGCACCCAGCGAGCCAGGATGCGGGCCCAGTCAAGGCGCATGACCACGACTAGGACGACAAATCCCCCGACCTGAGAGAGGATTGCGGTCCAATTTGTGCCTCCCGAGCTCAGCACGTCGCCCAGCGAATTCGCGGCGGAGTTGGCCGCACCAATCCAGATGATGTAGTTGATGAACCGCCCCACCAGGAAGGCGGCCAGGATCGGTAGCAGCGGCGCATTGGCGAGGCCGGCGGCAATAAAGAGGTGATTGCTTGGAATCGGGCTGAGCGAAAATAGCGCGAGGGTCGGCAAGCCTACGGCTTTGCGCGCCCGAAGCGTTGCAACAAGGGTTTCGATGTTCTTGCGCCAGGCCGTCGGCACCATGCGCGGTCCAAGGGCGCGGCTTGCAAGCGCCAGAACGGCTCTCCCGCCCGCCGCTGCGGTTGCCCCGACCGCGGCCAGGGGGACGATCGAGAGATCTTCGCGGAAGTGAAAATAGGCCAGAGCCGACCAGGTTGGGGGCATAAAGGCTGGAATGACATTGAGCACAAATGTCACCACCCATACCAGCAACCAGGAGCCAAGATCTGAAGCGTTCATTAATGCAACCTCTGTGTGCGGCGAACTGCTGACTGGACGGTGAACTAACGCTGGCATCGAATTCTGCGAGACGTCCCAACCACGATTGCTATTCAGCCCGCACGCTCTCTTCGTCCAGGGACTCAGTTGCTTCTTCGAGTCCCATGGTCAGCGTGACGCGGTCGTCCGTAAACTCGGCAATCACACTGGACGGCATGCGTACGCAATGCTTGATGAGGCGACCGACCGTCATGTCGATGGCGTCGATATGGCGGTTCGCTCCAAGCACGAGCCCATGCACCTGTCCGACGGTGAATCCATCCGCGGTGATGATCTGGGTGTGCGGGCTCCAAATGACGTCGCCATCCGGAACGCCTTGGCATGTGTCGACCGTGGTCTTCTCGGCTGCCGGCATGGCAAAGAGGGCGTCGATGTGCAGCTTCAGGCCATCATTGGCCCGCACCGGCGGCTTGAATGCGGGACCGTCCATGTCGACCGAGTCGCCTTGCTCCGGCACGACATCCCTTCTGAATAGCATCGGCAATCGTCTGGCGTCCTCCACTCCAATCGAGAGCACAATCCCGGCAGCCGACCACCGATCTACCATTCTGGCGTTTGCAAGCCGTGCTGCAGAAAGCGGTCCTCGATCGAAGGCGATTGCGTTGAATTGCAGCGAGCGCCGATTGACGACGAAACCGCTGGTATCTCCGAGCACCACACCCTCTTGCGCCAGCACCTGTGTGCCGATCGCAATGGTTGTCACGGCCATGTGAGCCTCCTCGGTCGCACCGGGATCAATCGTCAACCACGTTCTGGTGGAGAAACCACGCTCGTCGGCACCACGAATTGCACTGCTACTGCCTGAGCTAATCGACAATCGTCTTGGCTGGCTCCATGCGTTCCAGTGGCGACCTCGCAGATGACGCGATACGACCGCGAACGCCTGTGAAAGTCCACGGCCGCAGCCCCGGAGAGCCAGGGCCGCAACCTTCATGGTGGTGGCGATGCGGGCGAGGACGGGGTGCGCCCACCATCGGAAGTTGAGCGGCGTTTCCATCGTATCTAGCCTTTCCCCGTCCCTCGCGCCATCACCCTGGCCTGTCGGGTTACTGAGTCGCGACCGGTTCCCGCTGTTCTTCGAGCCAGCGCTCAAGCTCGCCCAATCGCGCCTTTGTGCGATCGATGCGCAGGTTGTGCCGCTCGGCTCGCTTCCGCTCGCCCTCCAACCGGCGCTGTTCTCGTTCGGCCCGCTCCTCCGCTTTCTCGGCCTCCCGGCGTGCATGCTCTGCGGCAGAGAACGCCGCTATCACCTCGTCGTGAGATTGCCGGTAGACCTTCCCACCGAGCTGATTCATTGCCTCATCGAACGCTTCGGTGGCCTGTTCGCCGATTTCCGCCATCAATCCGGTTGTTCCGACTGTGATTCGTTCGGCAATCTCCACCGTCTCGTCCATCCCGTTCAGGCCATCGACCATGCGGCCCACGACCCCAAGCGGCATGTCAAACGGTGGCATTCGGTCGGTGTAATCGCGCACTACCGCCTTTCCCGGCTTCGGGCGCTCAACCACGACCGCAGAGTAAAGCGCTGGGAGTCCCACAATATCCAGCTGCTTGACGACACTGAGCGCCTGATAGGCTTTGCTCGGCTCGCTGAACGTCACGACTACGATGTTTCTCACTGGACTTTCCTTTCTCTTGCCGGCACGTCGCCGGGTTTACCCGGCCGGCGGCGACGGCCGCCGCCGACCCCGATTTCCTGTTGTGCACCGCGAGTCCCGTCAATCGATGACCTGTCATTTGTCCGTACTCGCTCGTTCGTGCGCCTAGGCAGTTTGCGTAGGCAGGTGCCGGCCCCACCCATGGAGCTTGAAGCCGAGCGTGATCAGGAGGATGCCGAAGGCAACCGCGTAGATCCCGATCGTCCAGACCAACGCCACCGCGCCGGCGCCGGGGAAGACCATGACGAGTGTCCCGAAGGCAATCGAACCAATACCGGCGAGCGCGAGCAGCCACTCGTTGTCGATCAACTTGCGCAGTTCGATCGCCGTGGCGATTTCAAAGACGCCGGTCGCAACGGCATACGCCCCAATCACGTAGAGCAGCGTGAGCGCGGAGATATCCGGCCAGAGTGCCACCGCGACTCCTGCCCCGATGCTAAGCACACCCTGGAAGAGGAATCCCCACGGGCTGTCGCCTTTTCGCTTCGCCGACGGAATGGCGATCAGACTCGACACTCCGCTGACGAATGCGAATGCCCCGAACAGAATGACCAGGGTGCCGACCGTGAGATCGGGCCAGACCCAGGCAATCACGCCGAAAACGATGGCAAAAACTCCTTCCAGTGCGAGTAACCACCACTTGCCGGTGATGGCCTTGGCAATGCTGTACACGGTTCTTCCTCCTTTGTTGTGTCGACCGAGCCAGTTGCTCTTCGATTACAGAGTGCTCCTGCAATCGAGCGCGCACACCGTGGAGGTCACCTGTTTGCAATCGGATCTTTCTCGGAACTGATGCGGGTAGGGTTACCCGCACGTGGAGGGTGGGCAAGGTGGTGCAGGCAAGATTGCCCACGCGTTCAGCGATCGGAGCTGTGCTTGCGCAACTCGCTCGACCACAATAATGAAGAGAAGATGGACTCGGTGTCGGCGACTCCTGAACGGGCGAGCCGTCGGCGATCGGTCTTTGATCAGGCCAGTCCGTGGCGCACGGCAAACGCGGCAGCGGCGGAGCGCGACTCCAATTGCAGCCTTGAGAGGATCTTGGAAACATGTCCGTTGACCGTGCGCGGGCTGACAAAGAGTGCTGCGGCGATCTCCCGGTCGCTTAGCCCTTGAGCAACCAAGCTCAGTACCTCGCGCTCACGCGCCGTCAATCCCAGAGCCATCACTGGCTCGATTAGCTCCGGCTCCTCGGGTGAGACAACTGGTTCCGGAACACTGAGCGCCTCAGCGACCGCCTCCTCCGTCGAAAGGGCCTCACCTTGCTCCCACGCGAGGGCAAAACTCTGCTTCGAGAGGGCCGAACGAGCCAATGCAACTCCCCGGCTTGGTCGAGGCTGTTGCCACCGTTGAAGATCTGTTCCGAGCCGCTCGTGTAGCGCGGCTGCCGCGCCATAGAGTCGCGCGGCCTGGTCAGCATGCCCCCCAGCCGCGGCAACGTCGGCGATCCCGGTCATCGCATCGGCAAGAAGGAAGAGGTCGAGATGCGCTTTCGCGAACTGCGCGCTCTCCCGATATGCGGCTAGAGCATTCACAATGTCGCCGCGATCGCAAGCAAGATCGCCAAGGATACGAAGCGTTGAAGCCTGAACCCATGTGAAGCCGAGCGCACGCTGTCGCTCGAGGGCTACCTCCAAATAAGTGGACGCCGCTTCGCCGTCACCGCGAGCGGCGGCGGCCTGACCCATCCAGGTCAAGGCGACGCTCTCGAGATGTGGCGCCGTCGGACTTGCGCCTGCAAGAGTCCGAAACTGCATTAGCGCCTCCTGTAGGTGCATCGCCGTCTTCGGGTGATCTCCGCGCACTAAGTCGATTGCCCCAAGTTCCAAAAAGGCAAGACCCGCTGTTTCCGCATCCCGGCAAGACTGCGCGACGTTCAGCGCCTCGACCTGAAACTCGTACGCCGCGCCCACGTCGCACCGGTGGCGTGCCAGCCAACCTGCGGTATAGAGCGCTCCGGCACGAGCAACCGTTGACGCGGCATCTGTCCAACTGAGGACCCGTTGGGTTAATTGCCACCCTTCGCGTAGGTGGCCGCAAGCAACCCAGAAATAGGCAAGCGCATGAACCAGACGAAGAGCGAACTGGCTCGAGTTTGCCGATTCCGCCCAAAGCAATGTCGCCCTAAAATTCTCGTACTCGGCATCGAAACGCGTGAAAAAGGCATTTGCCGACGGACCAAAGAGGGACTCGCGACCGGACAACGCCAGCTCGAGCGCCCACTCAGCATGGGCAGCCCGGACCGCCTTTTCTTCGCCGCTGGCCGCAAGCATCTCGAGGCCAAACTCCCGCACCGTCTCCAGCATCCTGTAGCGGTACCCCGTCGTCACCTGGTCCCCGCCTTGCCGTAGCAGGCTCTTTTCGACCAACGAGAAGACGCCGTCAATGACCATCAACGGAACGACACGATGCTGGACCAAGTTTCGCCCGGGAGTGTTGTTTCCCTCCGCGACCTCGTCGCGCGCTCCTGTCGTTCGTTCAACACTCTCAAGCACCGCCTCGGCTGCTTCTAACGTGAATCCGCCCTTGAAGACGCTCAACCGGCGGAAGAGAACCTGCTCTCCGAGCGTCAGCAAATCGTGGCTCCAGGCAACGGTCTCTCGCATCGTTCGCTGCCGCTCTGGAGCATCTCGCCGACCGCCGGCAAGCAGCGGAAGGGCAAGCTCCAGCCGTGCAAGCAACGCCTCGGGTGGCAGGGCAGGAACCCGGGCCGCTGCTAGCTCGATCGCCAACGGCAGCCCATCGAGGCGCCGGCAGATTTCAACGATCGTTGCCGCGTTCTCTGTTGAAAGGGTCAAACGCGGATCTGCTGCCTGAGCGCGCTCAACAAACAAACGCACCGCCGGCGCGGCCGCGATCTCTGCTATCGACGCTCTCTCTGGCGCAACCGGCAGCGTGAGCGGCAAAATCGGCACATCGTACTCGCCGGTCAGTCGCAACACCAAACGGCTCGTGGCCAAGACGCGTAGGCCCGAGCAGGCGTTGAGCAGCTCGCTGATCAGCGGCGCTGCGTCCGCCACCTGTTCCACACTGTCCAAAATCAGCAACAGACGCATTTGCCGAAGGCGAGAAACGAGATGGTCGAGCAGTTGATCGTCACTGCCGTCGGTGATGTCGAAGGCTCGCGCGATGGTCGGTAACACCAGGACCGGATCGTGCACTCCTTCGAGCGCCACGAAAACCAAGCCGTCAGGGAAATCACCCGTCACTTCGTCCGCGACGGCCAACGCCAGACGCGTCTTCCCCACCCCACCGGGGCCGGTCAAGATCACGAGTGCGACGTTATCCCGTCGCAGCAACGCCACGATCGTCTCGATTTCGTGCTCGCGACCGATCAATCGGGTGCGTGGCCGTGGCAGGTGCGTGGCCCGCGAAGCCTTAGCGGTCATCTCAGATGAGATCGACACAAGGCGGAGCGGAGTTCGTTCGGCGGTTTGGTCATCCGCCATCAAGGGTTCTCCCGCGAATCTGCGCTCCGACACACTAAGGCACAGATTGCCCATTGACGAACCGATTGCGAAGCGTGTGGCAGAGTTCCCTAATCTTAGCGGAGGTGCGCCCAACGTGCTCGACCGGAACCAAGGGTTGCCTGAACGGCAGTAACGCCTATCCGCCACCGCGGGCTCTTGACCGTCGCCTCATCGCTCACCTATCGCGGACAAGGTCCTCATCAGTACTGGAGTACGTGAAGAATGGGGAGCCCTCGCCTCCGCCGTCAGCGAAGCCGGCGACTGCACCGAAGAGCCCATACCTCACGCGAACATCGTCATGATGTCGCGATGATCGGGCTGGTTGCGACGAACGACCTCGGACCCAACGGCAGTTCACTACCGGCCGATAGTGTTGGCTTGTGGAATTACTGCAGTTGGGTAGTCCGGTCCGACTCCAGCCAGTTGACGGCCTCTTCGAACGAGGCAAACGAGCGCACTCGCATCCCGCGCGTCCGACTGAAACGCGCGAAAAAATTGGCGCGATCGAAATCCTGCTCCGGCGGCAGTACCGCAATCTTGCGCCCGCGCATTACATCCAGATCCGCTAGGTGGTACGCCAGATCCCACAGTTCCCCAACCGTCATCGCGCTCTCTGCCCGGCGCGCGTCAAAGATAACGTCGAAGTCGTCCAGCTCTTCACCTGCCGCGGCGACCTTCGCAAGGAGGCTTCTGCTGGTGCCAAGGTCAAGTTTGCCGTCGGCCATTGAGCGGACCACGTCATGACTGTGGACGATCCGTACATCGGTTGCCATGCCCCACCTCCCCTCGGCCGCTTCGGTCAGCGTTTTCACCAGCACTTTGCTCGAGTATCCACCCAATGCTTCTGGTCGGTCGTTGGGTATCATGACGATGCCGGCCACACGTCCGATCCGCGATCTCGCCGGTCGTACGTCCATCTCAATCCAGCCGGTTCACGGGGCCATTTGCCCCTTCCGATATAAGCACTGTGCCGTTTGCGTGGTGTTGTCCAGGACGCGCCGAATTCTATCTGGTTTTGCCGTCGTTGCCTGGAACGCGCGATATCTCCAGGTCAATCCTCCCTTGCCTTGCTGTCGCCTTTGAAGGTCATGATCGGATGCAACGTGTGCGCAACCTCAACCAGATCAGCTTGCCGGCCGATCACTGCCTCGATGTCTTTGTACGCGCCGGGCGCTTCGTCAACGTAGCTCATCGACGGCCTTGAATACGTTCCCGCGAGCGACGCCGCGAATTCCGCGTGGGTGATCGCCGTTTGCGCTGCCTTGCGGCCCATCCGCCGACCCGCGCCGTGCGAGCAGGACTTCAAGCTTGCTTCATTCCCGATTCCGCGAACGATGTAGCTGGCCGAGCCCATAGAACCCGGAATGATGCCGAGCTGACCTTCATACGCGCTCGTCGCTCCCTTGCGATGCACCATCAGGAGGAGTCCACCGTGCTCTTCGATAGTGGCAAAGTTGTGGTGGATGTTGATGAACAGCCCCGCGGTCGCGTCAATGCCCGAAAAATCATCGGCAGTCAACTGCTTCAGCAACGCCTCATGCATCCGCGCGATCATCCGTTTGCGGCTCTCGAGCGCAAAGTCCGTCGCCCAGGTCATATCCTCCAGATAGTCCTGACCGGTTTCGTCATCGAGCGGCAATGACGCGAGGTCGTCGCCAGCTGCCAACGCTCGCTTCCGGCTGGTCTCGATCGCCAGCTTGTGGTAGTGACCGGCGATGCGCAGACCCGTGTGACGACTACCCGAATGCACCATCAACCAGATGCGCCCCTCCTCGTCGGATTGCGCTTCCAAGAAGTGGTTCCCGCCGCCGAGCGTGCCGAGCTGAACCGCGGCTTTGCCTTTCACAAGCTGCTGCAGCTCCCCGGCGCGCAACGGCCGGTCGAGCGCACCGAGCTCTTGCGGCCGCTTGTGCCAGCTAAACCCGGTGGGGATATCGCGGGCGATCTGTCCTGCCCACTGCCGCCAGAAGGTCCGGTCCATTCGCTCGCGGTCGTAATGTATGCCGGTATCAACTGCGCACATGCCGCAACCGATATCGACCCCGACCGCGTTCGGCAGCACCGAATCGATCGTCGGAAACACGCAGCCGATCGTAATGCCAAACCCGACATGGCAATCGGGCATCACCGCGATCGCCGGTCCAACCTCAGGATGCTTCGCCGCATTCTGCAGCTGTTCCATAGCGCCCGCTTCGATCTCCTCGACCGGCAACCACGTCCTGATCTCCGCATTGAATTCAGGCGATGTAATAGTGCGCATTGAGACACCTCGATCCTTATCAACCACGCTTAACTCCTATGTCCGAGCGAGATCTACCTCGCGTGCACGCCTTTCTACAACGCGGTCGCGGTTCCATTTGTCAGATGAGTCGTCGCGAGGAGATTAGACTGCGAGCCGGCTATCCGGCCGAAGGAGGAGCTGCGAGAAGGTGTGAGCGCCTGACATCCGAATTGTCTCGGCTGTTTCGTGTGAACAGCGTCAGGTCATGCTCGATAGCAGTGGCTGCCGTAAGGAGATCGAACGCTCTCGATCTTTCTTGCCGGCCGAGCCCGCGAGGAACGAGCAATAAGACGATTACAGGCGTGGACGGCCGATGCTGTCTTGATCGCGTTCTTCTCTTATCTGCTCGAGAAATTCCTTGACATTAAACCCTTTAAGGCTTCCCGCTGCTGCTTGAAGCGCGGCTCGCTCGCGCACTGGATCGTAGTTGACGAAGAGAGCTTCATCCTCACGAGCTAGGCGGTATCGAACACCGGAGCGCAGCAGCGTCACCGGCGCGGAATCCACGGCATCCAGAAGTTCATTCAGCTCGCTTGTTGGCTCCACCCTCAAGGTTCTCATGTTTACTACACCTCCCGTTGTGAAAACCTTCGAAAGAGCATATCAATTGCCAAAGGAGTTGGAGCTTGCTTGTCGTCGTTTCGTGGAATTGGACAGCGTCCATGCCGAACGGCAATCGTGTCCCGGTAAGTTTAGTCCCCGAAGATTGTGCCCAACCCAAAATCGTTAGTTTCGGTCCATATGTCAACGACGCGGGGTCGTGGCTGATGGATGTAATTTCTGGGCTTCCATATAATTCTTGAGGACGTCATTCATCTGTACTTGGTATCCGGATCCTTGTGATCTGAACCATTCGATCACGTCCGAATCCAGACGTACTGTGATTTTTTGCTTTGGCTGTGGGATTCCTGCTCGAAGTGTGCTTCGATCGAACTCGCCCTCTTCCTCGCGATCGATCGAGGCTTCAATTTCCTCGTCTGAGAGTGCGTCGAGCCGTGCATAGTCAGTGAGGTCTCCGCCTCCGCGTCGAATCTCATCAATCTCTTCGGCTGTGTAGCGAACGATAGTCTCGCTTTTCAGCATCTCGTGCCCTCCTCGCAGAAATGAGCCTGATGTTACTACCACGCCAGGTCCAGATGACGGTGTACATTCGCCGATCAATTTCCCCGGTCGTAGCAAAACGCTCTTCTTCAGTGCGAAAACTCTCAACTGTGACAACTGGTCGCCCATCGAACAGCGACGATACCAAAGCAAAATCAAGGTTGTGCTTTTCCAGGTTGCTCTTGCGCTTGGATTCGTCCCACTCGAACTGCATTTTGGAAGGATAGGGCTGATCGCATTCACTGTTCCAATTGAATGGCTCCTCATCGGATCTATCCTGCTGTCCCGCTTGTGCTCAAACGACAAAATCTTGGTAGTGGGTCAGTTTCAAATTGGGTAGCGCTTGCTACGTCAAAACGCCAAGAATTGCATAGATTTTACTGGTTGGCTTCACGCGAGGCGATGTTTGATCAGGAGTCGGCGCGGTTTCCCCAACCGCGAAGTGGGAGCGCTCCCGTGTTTTGCTGTCACACATTCGGGGAGGATTATGGCGCGATTCCGATGAGGACGAGAGGGACGGCCGGCACGCCGCGTCCCTGGCGGATGACGTTGTACAACTCGCGTTCGTAATATGCGATTCCAGACGACATCTCATTGGTCATTTCCTTCATCGCCAATACCTCGACTCCAACGTCGATCTTGTCGCCAACGTAGAACGCCATGTGTTTCACAAACAGATCGAATGCCACAAAACTGTATTTGCCGAATTGAACCTCGACAGCAATTCGATCCTTCACAAAGTCCGTTTGGTTGAATGTTGAAATGGGCGTAAAGCCAGCTTCTTCGATTTCGCGCTTTTGCTCGCCCGCGGGAAGCGGAACAGTCTTGCGGATCAATCGCTCATCAGTCGTCACCCAATACGATGTCCTGGATTCATGCCAGCCTCGTTGTGAGAATTCCTCCTTGAATCGGATATTGAGGTGCTCCGGTGAGAAGAACATGCAACCAACTTTGCGTCGTTCCTCGTATACCTTCGTCCTAACTTCCTCGGCATCAATAAGGCCAATGACCTCTACGATGTCGGTCCAAACCTGCGGCCTGTGAACCTGAATATGCTCCCAACCATTGAGGTGGGAATACTGTTCGACGATCCGCATGCTAGTGACCGCCGTTGCGTAGCTTTGGATCGTAGACGGGTTTGCCCATCGGCCGGGTCCGCAGGATTCCCGCTCTCAGCGCTCGCACGCGTTCCCAGGCGACATCGATATATTCCTGTTCGATGTCGCAACCGTGGCCGTTTCGCTCGTGCATAAGCGCAGCAATCACCGAGGTTCCGACGCCAACGTACGGATCGAAGACGCTATCGCCCTCATTGGTCAGCGAGAGCACAAGCCGTTCGATCAATTCGACGGGAAACTGGCAGGGGTGAATCGTCTTTTCGATGTGGTTGTTCTTGACGTTCGGGATGACCCATACATCGCTCGGATTCTTGCCAAGCGGATTGCCGGAAAGCTCACCGATCCGCGGTCCCTTGAAGTGCCGTTTGTTGGGGTACTTCGAGGGGACGCGTACGGGGTCGAGATTGAACGTGTAGTCTCGCGTCTTGGTAAACCACAAGATCGTCTCATAGCGCCCTGAGAATCGCTTCGACGCGTGTAGACCATGCTCGAAGTGCCAGACGATCCGATTGCGAAGCATGAGTCCGTGGTCTTTGAACGTGTGATAGAGAACGATGTCGAGTGGAACAACCTCGCCGTCCGGTGCGATGTGATTGCCGACTTGCCAACAAATCGATCCTTGTGGATGTAGGAGCCGAACACACTCGGAAATCACCTGAGCCTGTGAGGCGAGATAGGTTTCGAGTGTTTTTCTCTTCTCGTAAGACTTCCCGATGTTGTATGGCGGCGAGGTGACGATGAGCTTCATGCTCTCCGAGGGAATGTCGCGCATATAGGCGAGATTGTCCGCGCATTCGATGTGCGCTTTTGCGTTGCTCATCGTTGGGAAGATCGCGAGCTGCTGAGTCACCGCCTCACTCCTCAGATTGTGATTCCGCTGGTTTCTTCCACCGTGTGGCCGCGGCCTGCTGCGCGATCTCTTTTCGCCGCTCCGGCGTCAGCGCGTCCGCGCGCGCCTTGCCACCCTTTGCGCCGCCTAATCGACCGAGCGCAACAGCGGCGGGGTTCTTGCCCTCGTCTGGATCAGGACGCGGTTCCTCGTTCGTGGTTTCGCCCACGATGAACGCCGCGAGTTGGTTGAGGTCGTACGGCGCTTTGTTGCTTGAGCGTTTAGGCATGTCGCCAGTATGCCACGACTCCGTCGCTAGCGCCTACGGTTCGGTTTGTGAATCCTCTGACGTTGAGTCTTGCGGAAGCCTTGGAATCGGGCCGTGTTGGGCTTCGTACCTCTTGATGCTGTCGTTCAGTACCTGCGCGAACAGGGCGGTATGTTGCGGGGAGAGAATAACTGTCGCAACATTCCGGATGAGCATGCGCTCCTCGGTGGCCTCCATGAGGAGGCCGAAATCCATCGTGAAGTCCCAGAACGAAGTACGGAAAGAGACGTTGTTCGCATAGAACGTGGGCACACCTTCGGCGGTGATTAGCTCGATCCTCTGCGAACGAGACATTTCCCCCGTCTTCACTTGACCACCGTCGTTTTCTGTCATTATGCCATCCCTACCTTGGCGGTTGACGCGGATTCATATGAGCCAGGACCTCGCGAGACTGTGAGGTCCACTGCAATCACCCGTTGTGTTAGAACGATCTGCAAATGGGCGTACCTGGTCGGAATGAAGTCTGACGTGTTCTGGGACTGCACCGACACATGCGGCATCGTGGTCAGTTTCTCCGAAACGAGACCAGGATCGTGGTCAAAGTCGGGCACGTTTAGATCTTCGGGATTGAGTTCAATGATCCAATCCACGAGCTCGCTATACGGCAGAAACCTGACTTGGAGCGCTACGTCAAAGGTCGACGCCAAGCGCTTGAGTGTTCCGAGGGTAAACTTTCCGTAATTCGGGTTTTCAAGACGACTAACTCCCTCCTGGGTCATGCCTACCCGTTCGGCGAATTCCTTCTGAGACCAACCCCGCGCCCTTCTGAGTGCGCGAATCTTGTAAGGGAGGCCGGAGTCGATCTGTTCCTCGAAGAAGATGTCACGAGTTTCTTTGTCGCAGAGGCTGGAAATGATCTGCTTTCGTTTAGCTGAAGTCATGGTCACGAGTTCTCCCTCGCTCGCCGAGTCTGGCCTTTCGTTTGAGCGCGGTCGCGCACGCCGATGCGGGTACAAGTTTGTTTTCTTTCTCGATCGCCCCCATCAGGATCACCACCTCGTTTCCTTCCCCGTAACAACAGAGGGGACGATACTCGTTTCGCTCATAAGTGACACGCATTTCGATAAGCCCCAAGCACTCCTTCTTTTGCAAGACCTTGAAGTCCGGTAGTTTAAGCAGCGGTTCCAACTCTGAACTTTCGATTCTGGTGTTGATCTTCTGTTTCGTGCGCTTGGAAAGCGAATTAAGCCAAGTTAGGACAACGTTCTCCCCGTTGTCGAGCACGAAATCCTTGAACTTCCAATTCCGATGCATAGGCTATCACAAAATTGGTATTGCCACAAGCCCCAAACCATGATATACCAAAATTGGTATTCATTCAACTCGTGGTCAGCTGTGAAGTGGGCTGACCTGAGCGCTCCTGTAGCTCAGTGGATAGAGCAGGTCCCCCCCCAAGGATCAGGCCGCTGGTTCGAGACCAGCTAGGGGCACTAGGTCGCGGTCATTGTGCCACGTCTACGGTATGCCGTAAAGAGCGCGGTGAAATGTTTGATATTGCTTGATCGCTCAAGCATAATGGTCATATGAACAGACTGAGCACTGAAAAACGAGCACAGGTGATCGCGGCGCTGGTGGAGGGAAACTCGATCCGCGCTACCTGTCGTATGACCGGCGTCGCCAAGAACACGGTCGTCAAACTGCTTGTTGACCTTGGCGCGGTCTACTCTGCCTACCAAGATGAAGCGTTGCGTAACCTCCCATGCAATTCCAGGGCGAGTTCGGGTACGGCGATGTGTGGACGTGGACTGCGATTGATGCCGAGACCAAATTGGTACCGTCCTGGCGCGTTGGTCAGCGCGACCTGGAGAACGCTACTGAGTTCGTGCAGGATTTGGCCTCACGGCTCGCGAACCGCGTACAGCTCACCACAGACGGTCTCAAGCTGTATCTGACAGCGGTCGAGGACGCGTTTGGGATTGACGTTGATTACGCGCAACTGATCAAGCTTTACGGCGATGACCCGACCGACGAGAAGCGGTACAGCGCGTCAGCCGTCATCAGTACAGACAAGATCATCGTTCAGGGTGAGCCAGTGTGGAAAGACATTTCTACCAGTTACGTCGAGCGACAGAACCTGACAATGCGCATGAGCATGCGGCGATTTACCCGGTTGACCAATGGGTTCTCCAAGAAGGTCGAGAACCTCGCGGCCGCGGTTTCGCTCCATTTCATGCATTACAATTTCTGCCGGGTGCACCAAACATTGAAAACGTCCCCAGCAGTCAAAGCAGGCGTGGCGGATCATGTATGGACGATCACCGAAATCGCACAATTGCTCGATTCAAACTGACCCACTACCTAAATTCGGCCTCCCCTTGACAGCCTGTTAAACAAGTGTATGCTGTGCTCATCTCCATGGGAGCGCTCCCACAAGTCTGTTCTTGACGATGTTCGACACCGAGGTCCGCATCCCGACGAAAGGCCGCATGAACCTCGAAGAAGTTGCCCGGCTGGCAGGTGTCTCCCGATCTACCGTCTCCCGTGTCGTCAACGGCGACAGCCGCGTCAGCGAGACCGTTCGTGCTCGGGTTCAGCAAATCATCAAGGAGCATAACTACCACCCCAACGCCGCCGCCCGCTCCCTCGCGTCGTCACGCACCCGCATCATCGGTCTGCTCATTCCGCATGGCGTCAGCCAGATCTTCCGCGATCCCTTTTTTCCCATCTTGATCCAGGGCACGGTCGAAGCCTGCAATGAGACTGACTACAACCTGACGATGTTGATGGAGACCGCCGAGGAAGGCATCGCCTCCGATCGCGTCTACCAGCGGATCGTTCGCGGGCGCCATGTCGATGGTCTCGTGATCGCCTCGAGCGTGGTAGAAGATCCCATCATTACTCGTCTCCAGCACGACGGTTTTCCATTTGTGCTCGTCGGCCGCCACCCGCGCCACGAAGTGAGCTTCGTCGATGTCGACAACCGCACCGCCGCCAGCGAGGCGGTCGCGCATCTGTTGCAGCACGGACATGATCGGATCGCAATGATCGCCGGTCCTCGCAATATGATCGCCTCGATCGATCGCTACGCCGGCTACGTCAACGCATTGCAAGAGTCCGGCCGCTTGCCCGATCCCGAATTGACCATCCACAGCGACTTCACCCGGCGCGGTGGTTACCGGGCAATGAACGAACTGCTCACACGCACGATCAGTCGCCCGGATGCCGTTTTCGTCGCCAGCGACGCCATGGCCTCGGGGGCGCTCCAGGCGCTCCGTGACTCTGGGCTTTGTGTCCCGGACGATGTCGCCGTGATGGGATTCGACGGTCTTGAAGAGACACTCGTCTCCCGCTCGATCCTCTCCACGGTGGTCCAGCCGACCGTCGAGGAGGGCCGAGAGGCAATCAGAATTTTGCTGGAATTGCTCGATCGCCCCGGTGGACCTCCGATCCAACGGTACCTGCCTACCCATCTCGCTCTCCGTCGCTCCTGTGGCTGCGGGGGCGATCCCGTGCCCATGTTGACCGCGGTCGATTCGATGTCAGGAGGTGAAGTGGTCTCGTAATCGCGATCGGTGCGACTGCTTTTCGTGACAGTGCGGGCGCGGTCCCCGCTCGGCCCGTTCGGCCGGTCGCACAGGTGCTTTTGGACGTACGAATTCGAATCCAGCATTGGCGCCAGATTCGAATGCGAAACGTGTTCAGTCCGCGGCGTGGACGCCCGCCTGTGGTCGTCTACATTGCCGGCGACGTAGCCGGCGAAGGATGGAGAACAGATGTCGGACAACAAGACGCAGGAACTCGATCTTCTTCGGCAGCTTGTGCGTGAACGCAAAATCGATCGACGGAAATTGATCCAGACCGCGGCGGCGATGGGTCTATCGGGTACTGCAGCCGGTGCCGCGATCACCCGAGTGCAGCCGGCCGCCGCGCAAGACACCGCGGGCACCCTTGTCACCGTTTCGACCGAGCAGCAGCCGACATGGTTACGGAACTTCAATCCGCTCCTTGATCAAAACTCCTCCCGCTGGCCGACTCAGTCCGGTATCTACGAGCCGATGGCGGTCCTAAACGAAATCAAGAGCGAGCTCACCCCGTGGTTGGCGACCGAGTGGTCCTTCAATGCCGAGAACACGGAACTGACATTCAAAATTCGCGAGGGCGTCAAATGGTCGGACGGCGAAGCTCTCACCGCCGGCGATGTTGCGTTCACCTTCAATTATCTGATCGCGAATGAAGGTCTCGCCGGCACCGAAGGCGTCCGCGGCGTGCTGCCCTTCCTGGCCAGCATCGAGGCACCGGACGACACCACGGTCGTCTTCACCTTCTCCACGGTCTTCACGCCCGGCCTGTACGACGTTGCCGAGCAGATGATCGTTCCGAAGCACATCTGGTCAGCGATCACCGATCCGGTGACCGCGACCAACGAAAACCCGGTCGGCAGCGGTCCATTCAATCAAATCGGCAAATTCGAGGATCAGTACTACGAAGTGCTTAAGAACCCAAGCTACTGGCAGGAAGGTAAACCATACGTTGATGGGTTCCGCTTCCCGGCCTATCCAAACAATGACTCGGCCGCTCTCGCCCTGCTAAGCGGTGAAGTCGACATCGCCTCAAACTTCATTGCCGATGTCGAGAAGACCTTTGTCGCCAAAGATCCTGAGAACTTCCATTATTGGTTCCCACCAACCGGCGCCACCGTCCACCTCTACGCGAACACCACCCGAGCGCCATTCGACGATCCGAACGTCCGCAAGGCAATCAGCATGGCGATCGACCGGTCGCAGATCGTTCAGATCGCGATGTACGACTACACCCACCCTGCCGACGGCACCGGCATGAGCGACGCCTTCAACAGCTGGAAGGACGAAGCCATGGTTGCCGCCGCAACCTGGGTGAACATGGATGTCGACGCGGCCAATGCGCTGCTCGACGCCGCCGGCCTGGTCAAAGACGGCGATACCCGCGTCCTCCCAGACGGCACCAAGATGGAGTACGACATCAACGTCGTCTCCGGTTGGTCGGACTGGGTCTCTTCCTGCCAGATCATGGCGAAGAACTTCGAAGAGATTGGCATCAAAGCCACCGTGCAGACCTACGACTTCTCGGCCTGGTACGAGCGCGTGTCGACCGGCGACTTCGATCTCTCAATCGGTTGGAGCAGCCAGGGCGCAACACCGCTCAACTTCTACCGCGGCGTAATGTCGAAATTGACGGCGAAAGCAGTCGGCGAGGCAGGCTCGGAAAACTGGCATCGCTTTGTCAGCCCAGAAGCTGACGCGCTCATCGAGCAATTTGCCGCCACCTCCGATCCCGCGGAGCAGAAAACCATTGCCAGCCAGATGACGCAGATTTATGTCGACAATGCCCCCGCGATTCCGCTCTTCCCCGGACCACAGTGGGCGGAATTCAACACCACGCGCTTCACCGATTTCCCGAGCGCGGAGAATCCATACGTCATCCCGTCCTCGTACGAGAACACGGGCCGGCTGATCCTGCTCACGACGATCAAGCCAAAGGCCTAATCACCGCCATCTCGATCTCGTTCCTCGCTCCCGCTTCGCGGGAGCGAGGCAGGGACCCGCGACCTGCCTCTCCTTTATGGAAAGCACTGAGGGCGCGATACTTGACCAACTCTCCCGCGATGCGGGAGAGTTGGTATCGGGCTGAGGGCACTCGGAGGTCAATCAATGGGGTACCTCGCACGGCGGCTCGGGTTCTACTTAGTCGCGGCCTGGGCATCGATTACGCTCAATTTTTTCCTACCCCGCATGATGCCGGGAGATCCCGCGTCGGCGATCTTTGCCCGCTTTCAAGGCCAAGTCCGGCCGGAACAAATGGCGTCCATGCGAAAGGCATACGGCCTTTCGGATGCATCGCTCATTTCGCAATATTGGACCTATTTGACCCATCTCTTGCAGGGCGACTTCGGCCTCTCCATCTCGTCCTTCCCAGCTCCGGTAACCGAGGTCATTGGCAAGGGATTCGCCTGGACCCTCCTCCTGGGCGGTGTTTCGACGATCCTGGCCTTCGTCATCGGTTGCACCCTGGGAATCGTCGGCGCCTGGAGACGTAGCGGATTCATCGATTCTGTCATGCCGCCGCTCTTGATCTTCGTTGGATCGTTTCCTTATTTTTGGCTGGCCACGATTGCACTCTATTTTCTTGCCTTCAAGGGTGACTACTTCCCGCTCCGGCACGCCTACACCGACGGCATGTCGCCGGAATATTCGTTGGACTTCGTTTGGAGCGTGATTGTTCACCTCATCCTACCCGCCGGAACGGTCGTTATCGTTTCCGTCGGCGGCTGGCTTTTGGGCATGCGCAACACGATGATCTCCGTGCTGGCGGAGGATTACATCACGATGGCGCAAGCGAAGGGACTCTCCCAGCGCCGGATCATGTTCCTGTACGCGGCGCGAAATGCGCTGCTACCCAACGTCACTGCATTCGGCATGGCGCTCGGGTTCGTGATCAGTGGCGCGCTGGTCACCGAAGTCGTCTTCGCGTATCCGGGACTTGGCTACCAGCTGCTCACCTCCGTACGCAATCTCGACTACCCGCTGATGCAGGGCATTTTCTTGATGATCACCTTCGCGGTCTTGGCCGCGAATCTGATCGTCGATCTTCTCTACGTTCGTCTCGATCCGCGAGTCCGGGGTTCGTAAACGGAGGAGTGGAACCAGGATGCAAACAAACATCAACGAACAAGCAGGCATGACCCCGGTGGTGCAAACGGCAGCCCCTGGGATCGAACCGGCGACGGGAGCTCGTCCGTGGTCGCGCCGGTTTGTGATGCCCGCGGGCATGCGTTCCATCTTCCGGAGTCGCAAGGCGACCATCGGACTGATAATCATGCTCATCTTCTGCGCGACGGCCTTATTTGCGCCGGTCATCGCACCCGGCGACCCGACCGACTTCGTCGCGCGGCCGCACCTGGCTCCGTCTCGCGACCACTGGCTGGGCACCACGGGCCAGGGCCAAGATGTCTTCGATCAAACGATCTGGGGCGCGCGCCTGCCGTTACAGATCGGATTGCTGGTCGGAGGGTTCACGACGCTCATCGGCGTCATCGCTGGCATGACCGCGGGCTATTTCCGGGGCCGAGTCGACGATGTCCTTTCGCTTGTGATGAACGTTTTCCTGATCATCCCCGCCCTCCCTTTGCTCGTCACACTCTCCGCCTTCCTTGGCAGCGGCAATCTCGCTTACTTCCTCTTTGTCTTGACGGTGACCGGCTGGGCGTGGCCCGCCCGGATCATGCGATCGCAAACGCTTTCGCTTCGTGAAAAAGACTTCGTTTCCGCCGCGAAGGTGAGCGGCGAAGGCAGCCCGCGGATCATCTTCCGCGAAATCTTGCCGAACATGACCTCGATCGTGGCCGCAAGCATGTTTGGATCCGCCCTCTTCGCGATCGGCGCACAGGCAGGTCTCGAGTTCCTCGGTCTCGGCGATCCGAGCGCGGTAACCTGGGGCACCAATCTCTACTGGGCGGGGAACAACGCCGGTCTTTTGACCGGAGCCTGGTGGACCTTCGTGCCGGCAGGCGCCTGTATCGCCGTTGTCGCCTTCGCCTGTGCGCTGGTCAATTACGGAATCGACGAAGTCACGAACCCACGTCTGCGCGCGCAGCGGGAGATCGACAATGCAGTCAAGGGCCACTCAGTCAGCCTTTCAGGCGTCCGCGCCACTCCGATCCTCAAACGTGCAAACTAACAGGCAAGGGTTCAGCGCCCTGCATGCCACGAAAGAAGAGCTCCTTTCAGTTGACGGACTGCGAGTCGAGTACCTGACCGCGAGCGGCCCGGTCGTCGCGGTCGACGATGTCTCGTTCAAGATCCATCCGGGCGAGGTCTTTGGACTTGCCGGTGAATCCGGCAGCGGCAAATCGACCGCCGCCCATGCGATCCTCCGCGTGCTTAACCCACCTGCTGTCATCTCAAGCGGAAATGTGCGATTTCGCGGTCAAGAAGTCTTCGAAATGAATGACCACGAACTAGAGCAATTCCGCTGGCGAGACGTCTCGATGGTCTTCCAGAGCGCGATGAATGCCCTCAATCCCGTTCTGTCGATCGGTGACCAGATTTCGGACACGATCCTGGCCCACGAGCGAGTCCATCGCAAAGAGGCAATGGAACGTGCGGCCGAGCTGCTGACGATCGTTGGGATCGATTCCAGCCGCATCCGGTCGTTCCCGCATGAGCTCTCCGGCGGCATGCGGCAACGCGCGGTGATTGCGACCGCGCTCGCGCTTAACCCGCCACTGATGATCATGGACGAACCGACAACCGCGCTCGACGTCGTCGTGCAGCAAGAGATCATGAATCAGATCGTTGAGCTTAAGGAGCGGCTTGGGTTCTCGATCCTCTTTATCACTCACGACCTCTCATTGATGGTCGAATTCTCAACCAGGATCGCAATCATGTATGCCGGCGAGATCGTGGAGCTGGCCCCGGCCAGAGACCTGTTCGACGATCCCCTTCACCCGTATACCCAGGGTTTGATGTCCTCATTCCCATCGATCTCCGGCGAAAAACGGCCGCTGACCGGAATTCCGGGCTCTCCGCCGGATATGCTCCGACCGCCGTCGGGTTGCCGCTTTCATCCGCGCTGCGCATATGTCCAACCCGACCACACGCGAATCGTTCCGAAACTGCAAGAGGTGAAGCCGGGTCATTTTGTCGCCTGCCATCTTTACAACGCCGGAGTCGAGAGCGGCCGCGCCCTGACGATGAGAGGAGCGGTTCATGCCTAGTGTTGGGACCGCGCTGGCCCCGCTTCTGGAGGTTCGTGGACTTTCCAAGCAATTCAACGTTGGCGGTTTTTTTCGCAAGCTTCAGCTCCACGCGCTCCAGGATGTCTCGTTCACGGTCGAACGCGGCGAAGTGGTCGCGCTCGTCGGGGAGTCCGGAAGCGGCAAGAGCACAATCGCCCGGATTGTGGCCAGGTTGATACCGCCAACAGCCGGCGAGGTGCACTTCAAAGGCACGGATGTCATCAAATCGGAACCGCATGGCGCTTCATTGAGCTATCGCTCCGACGTCCAGATGATCTTTCAGGACCCATTTGGCTCGCTGAATCCGGTCCAGACAATTGGTCATCACCTCGAACGGCCGCTCAGGGTTCACGGCAAAACTCGCGGTGGGCGTGAAACCACCGCAAAGATCGAGGAGCTCCTTGCCACGGTTGGACTGAATCCCGCGGCCGAATACGCGGCCAAGTACCCGCATGAGCTATCGGGCGGCCAACGACAGCGCGTCTCGTTTGCGCGCGCGCTGGCGGTCGAACCGGAAGTGCTGCTCGCTGACGAGCCGATTTCCATGCTCGATGTTTCGATCCGGATCGGCGTGATGAACTTGATGGAACGGCTCAAGCATGAACGCGGGATCGCCTATCTGTACATCACGCACGACATCGCGAGCGCCCGCTACATCGGCGATCGGACGATGGTGATGTATGGGGGGCGGATCGTCGAAGCGGCGCCCAGCGAAGAGCTGATCAAGAAGCCCGCGCATCCCTACACCTCGCGCCTGCTTGCCGCTGTGCCGAATCCTGAGTCCACCCTCAAGAAGGAAGCCAGCGATGGCCGCTGGGAACCGCCGCGCTTGATCGACCCGCCGCCAGGCTGCCCCTTCGCGGCAAGATGCCCGCACGTCATGGATGTTTGCCGGCAGGTCATGCCGGGCGCGGAGCTCATTGCCCCACACCATTGGGTTCGCTGTCATCTTCATGGCCCTGGAGGGAATGTCATCGCCTAGTCCAAACGTCGCCGGCGGTTTCACCAGCGCCGGCTCATCGCGCGCGCTCAGCGGCACCAGGAGAAATCTGTTGTGATTCAACTTGGCATCATCGGTTGCGGCGACGTCGCCTTCCGAACCTATATCCCGGCACTAGAGTCGCTCATGGGGACCGCCCCGACCGTTGCCTGCTTTGATCCCATCGCCGAGCGCGCGGCAAACGCCGCGGCGAATTTTCCGGGCGCGGTTGCCTATACCGAGCTCGACAAATTCCTGGCTCATCCTGGGCTCATCGGCGTTTTCAACCTAACGCCGGCTCCATTGCACCGGCAGACCTCAATCCCTGCTCTGGACGCGGGGTTACACGTGTTCACCGAAAAGCCGGTATCCTCCTCGGTCGCCGGCGCACAATCGCTGATCGCGCACGCGAAAGAGCGCGATCGCCTGCTGCTCTGCGCTCCCGCGGTCATCGCGACCAACCGTTTTCGCTGGATGCACGAGATTATCGCCGCCGGCCGCATCGGCCGGCCGACGCTTGCGACATCCCAAATCGGTACCATGGGGCCGGCGGGTTGGCGCGCATACACCGGCGATCCGGCTGTTTTCTACGCCCCCGATGTCGGACCCAATATCGATCTCGGCGTCTATTCGCTCCACGCGATTACAGGGTTGTTTGGACCCGCGAAGCGCGTGCAGGCCTTCGGGGGAATCACGATCCCCAAACGCAAAGTGCTCATTCCCCGGTTGGCCGGGCAGACGATCGACGTCAAGGCCAACGATCACATGCTCATGCATCTCGACTTCGGCAACAACTCGTTCGCCCAGATTCTGGCTAGCTTCGCGATTCCACGCAGCAAAACGCCGGTGTTCGAACTGCACGGCGACCTGGGCTCAATCTCCATCAGCGCGGATGTCTGGTACAACGGCGATGGACCGATCGACATCTACCAGCGAGACGACACGATGCTGGGCGTTGAGGGATGGATCGACGGCGTTGTCTCGCCGGAGGCGAGCGGCGGTTACGCGAACATGATCGCCGCCGGACCCAAACACTTCGTCGCGTGCATTAAAGGAGAGGAGCAACCGATTCTCACCGGAGAGCACGCGTGTCACGTGCTCGAGATCATGCTCGCATCGCAACAATCGTGCATGGAAGGCAAAGCCATCGAGCTAGCGACGAGCTTCTAGCTCTCAGCCTCAAGCCCCAAGCTTCAAGCTACAAGCTGGGTGGCGGTTTTGAGGGTTCATCCAATCGATCGTGCTTTGTGCTTGTAGCTTGTGGCTTGAAGCTTGTAGCCAGGAGTCCAAATGTCTGTCGCACTCGAGCTCTACACCGTTCGTTCGCTTACCAAGGATGATTTCATCGGCACGCTCAAAAAGCTGGCCGAGGGTGGATGCACCGCGGTCGAATTCGCCGGATACGGCGGCATCTCCGCCAAAGACATGAAAGCCGAGCTCGACGCCCTCGGAATCACCGCCGCCGGCTCCCACGTGGGCTACAAGCTCTGGGACGAGGACCTCAGCGGCGCCATCAACGATCTGCTGACACTCGGTCTCGAGTACGCGACAATCCCCTGGCTCGCGCCCGAAATGCGGCCGACCACAGCTGATGACGTGAAAGCGCTCGCGAAGACCTTCAGCGGCTGGCAGAAGGCGTGTAAAGCGGCCGGAATTCGGCTCGGCTATCACAACCACGATTTCGAGTTCAACAAGATCGACGGCGTCACGATCTACGACATGCTCGCCGAACTGACCGATCTCGATCTCCAGCTCGACGTCTACTGGGCCAAATTCATCGGCTTCGACGCGGTTCCCTTGATCGAGAAGTACGCCGGCCGCATGCCGCAGCTGCACGTCAAAGACCTGAACAAGGACGGCAGCGGAGCGGACGCGGTCTTCGGCGAGGGCCAGGTTCCCTGGGACGAGGTGCTTCCGGCCGCCCATCGCAGCGGCACCAAGTGGTACATCGCCGAGCAGGACACCCCGAATGACCCACTCGCCGACTCCATCCAGGGCCTGAAAAACCTCCGCGCCAAACTGTCCGAGCTCGGAATCGCCTAAGTAGGTGCCGGTAAGTTCGCCTTCGTTTGGCGCCGCATGCGCGGCACGGAGTCCTTTGCGTCGGCGGGACGTCCGGCTGAGCGTCCCGTGGGTTCTCCGCGATGCCCGGCGAGCCACCAGTCCGGCACGTCATCGACCACGTCGCACCGCTCACCGCCCAGTCCACGGACTCCCTCGACCAACCCATCGACGAACTGCCGCAACGTTGGCGCGAGCTGGCCGCGATGGTCGCGTTTGAGGAGACGCCACTCGCGCTCCTTCGGGTTGAGGTGCGGGCTGTCGCGGGAGAGCAGGATCACCTCCAGCCACGCTGCGCGATCCTCGAGGGCCTGTTGTGTCAGCTTGCTGGTGTGACAGGATCCGTTGTCCATGACGAGCATCACCTGGCGTTGGGTTGCGTCGTGGCGGGCATCCAGGGCCGCCAGGGAGCGCTCGATTCCCGCCGGGTCCGCCCGCGCCCCCACGACTTTCACCCGACCGCGCCCCGATGCTCCGAATTGCACTCCCAAAGTCCGTGGAGATGTTTCGATGCTCGTGACAGAGTGCGACGGCGTCTGCCAGCATCGCTTCGCCGCCGCGCTCCGGGCGCGTGGCGATGATCCGCTTCGCCAAAACTTCGCCTGTTTCGAGGCGGACGACTCCTCCAGCGATCTTGGTGGCACCGACATCGAGTCCGATGGAAAGCGCGCGACCAGTCAAGTTGGGATTCTCCTTTCAACAGGCTCAATCTGATCACCGAGCAGATCGACTCCAACATCTTCGCTTGTTTCGTTGGCAACCGAAGTGCCGGATCGGCGAGGGTTGAGTTTGCTCTTGTATGGGGCGTGCGGGATTGGTCACAAGCTAAGGCTTTTGCATGGCTGTCAAGATCGATTCTGCGGTCGCAATTGATCCGATGGCAGACAGCGAACGAGTCAAGGTCAACCGAATTCTCGTCAATCTCGGTTCGAACGCCGCTGCCATAGCCAGATCGTGCCATTGTCCGTTTCAGCACCGTCGTCAGTGTCGTTGATCGACCGTCGAATTCCGCCTTGACAGAGCCGGAAATTGCTTAACTTGTAGCCCATCGAGGCTGTCCGGCGCCTCCTCCGCAAGTCCGCCCGGGAGCGCCTGCACCTTTCGGGCAGTGAAATTGGCGAGACAGGATCGGGTTGTGATCGGCTTTGGATGGGTCATAGCAGCATATCTGCTTCACAGAAGGGACATTCCAAGTAGTGATCTGATCCCAGCAGACCGGTGCCACCTGGGCAGGCCTTTTCAACAGGCTGGAGGGTTCGTGAGACGGCGGACGGAGGAATCTTGCCGGTACGATATTGACTTTGGTATCGACCACGCTATCGTGGTGACAAGTATTCGTTGTAGCTGGCATGATGTTTCTTCCGTTCGATGGCACGGCTCGTCGCTGACGACCAACTGGAGGGGCAAGAATTGCACGCCCGCTGAAGCTCGGGATCCTACTCATGCCAATCGAGGACCGGAAAGCGGATCTCGTTCCAGGTTGGACCGACATTCTGAGCATGGCCCAGACAGCCGAGGCGATCGGATTCGATTCCTTCTGGGTGCCCGATCACTTGACGATCGAGATGCCATTGCCCGGTTGGGAACCCTCTGGGGCGTGGGAATGCTGGTCCCTTCTTGCCGCACTGGCCGCGACGACCTCCCGGATCAAGATCGGCTCGCTCGTCACTTGCACTGCTTTTCGCAATCCGGCGCTCCTAGCAAAAATGGCCGAAACCGTCGACGAGATCAGCGGCGGCCGCCTCACCCTCGGGCTTGGCGCCGGCTGGTGCGAGCCGGAGTTCCGAGCATTCGGCTTTCCGTTCGACCGACGCGTCAGCCGCTTCGAGGAGGCGCTGACGATCATCGGTGGCCTGATCCATCAAGGCCACGTCGATTTCCACGGCCAGTTCCACTTCGCGCATGACTGCGAATTGCGCCCGCGCGGCCCCCGTCCGAGAGGGCTCCCGATCCTTATCGGCGCCACCGCTGGCGATCGGATGATGCGGTTGGCCGCGTCTCATGCGGACACTTGGAATCGCGATGTCGACGGCATCAACCCCGGGTTCGAGCCCTACTCAAAGGAAGATCTTGCCGCTTGGCGGCCTCGGATCGACGCTGTGTGCGCCGGTGTCGGTCGCGATCCAGCGACGCTTTCTCGATCCGCACACGTCTTCGTCGATCTGCCGGGATCTCCCGGCCGCCCTGGATTCGGCGCGCTCGCCGGCGAACCGGCCGAAATCGCCGCCGGCCTACTCACCTACGCGCAAGCCGGTTTCGACCATCTTCAGTTATGGGTGGAGCCGAATACCGCCGCGGGTGTTGCGGCACTCGCTCCGATCCTCGCTGAACTCGATCAAACGTGAACGTGTGAGCGACGCTGGCCGAATGAATGGTGGGACCATCGTGTCTGTCGCACACACGGTCCTGTCTGTTGAAAGAGCCGTCGACACCGTCCTTACGGTCGTCAAATCCATCCCAAGTTGCCCTCAGATGCGGCACGAAGGCGTAAACCGAGCTTGGGCACGAGTCTTCTGACGCTCTTCAGGCTGCCTTTCGACTTTTTCAACAGGCTGGGTCGTTTTCGCGACGCGGATGCATCATTGCCCGTGTTCGACGAAGAGTTCGCCGTCTCGCACACGTGGGTCGTCCCGATCCGAGCGGGGATCTCGGAGGGGCGCGGCTTGACAGCGGGCCTCGATCGGGTAACGTAGGCGGCGTCGAAACCGGATCGTTCCGCGCCCTGGGAGCCCAGCATGGAGCCGTACCTGCCGTCCGAGGCCGGAATCTTGCAGCTTCGTACGATCGCTCAAATGGAGCGTTCGTTCGCGAACGGTGTAGGGTGTTATGAAAGAAGCGGAAGTTGCTGAATACCTGGACATCGGGTCGCGGCACCCACGGGTTCACACGGTATGGCCGCTTTGATGAGAACAACCGTCACGAGAGGATCTCGCGAGCCATCTCCCGGCCGCTGGGTCGTTCGATAACGACCACCTCACCCTGTTCGCCGCCGCGCCGCAGGCCCGCCACCTGGCTGGCTGCCGCGCGCTGGGCCATCTCGAGATCATCGACTGTGCCAAGAATGCGTGGCGCCCGACCAGGCGGGTGAAGCGTAATCTCATAGCTCGCGGTGGACGCTGCCGGACGGTCGACGGCAGCGACGTGCCGGTCCCACCGGCCGCGCGTTCTGACTGCCCAGACCGTGAGCACCACGCCAACCAGGTTGATCCCATACTCGCTGTATGACGTCACTTCGCCATTGACCGTCGTTCGACTGGACGCGGAGAGTGGAACGTCGAAGAGCTGCGTCGTCAGACTGCCGTCTGTGTCCCAGGCCACGACGGGAATTTGGATCACCGTCCACGCCATGATCGCCGGCCAGCCGCCGATCCCAACACGACGCCCCGTCCACAGCAGGAGACCCGCACCCAAACCCCACAGACCCAGAATGGCTCGGCCGGTTGCCGGCACCTCACCTCCCAGCGCATCGCTCACGTTGATGATGACACTCAGCGCTCCGACAACGATCGCGTAGGCCGCCAGCAGCGCCAGCCCGCGCCCAAGAACAGTCCATCGCGCTTGCAAGGAGTTCATCTGGCACTCCTTCAAATGTGAAAGGGATTCCGCTGTCCGCGCAGTATACCGCCCACCCTGAGCGCGCCGGCGTCCTTGGTCTTCGCGAGCATTCGCCGGTCGCTGAAGTCTCGCATACGAGGCTGCTTGCTGAAAAAGATTGTCTGCCGCCGGACGGGCACGCCTCACCACAAACTACGCTCACCCAATTTTCAACACGCTGAGCCCTTTTTGAAACAACGGGGGCTGCGTCGACGATTTCGCCGCCGTCGACGGTTAGGTTGCTCGCGTTTGTGGTTATGGGATGTGGATCTCATGCGGTTGCCTTCGCTTCCTGATCCACTTGGTCAGTCGACATCAGCGTCGATGATGCGGAAGAGCGCGCGGGCTTCTTGCCAGCGGGTATCGAGCACGATGATGTGCTCCTCGTAGGCGAGATCGGCGCCGAGGATCGCGATCACCTGAATCTCGCCGCCTGGGCTTTCACGGGCGAAGACGACACAACCGCCCGCGGCATCGGTCGAGCCGGTTTTGATCCCGATCACGCCGTTTTCGCCGAGGAGCTGGTTGGTGGTCAACCCGGAGTAGTGTTGCTCATAGCCGACCGACACGAACGAGTAATCGGGCTGGGCCACGATCGCCGCGAGGGTGTCGTTTTTCATCAGTTCCGCGCCGAGCAAAGCAATCTCGCGGGCGGTCGAGTAGCTGTCTGGATCGTCGCCGCCAGTGGGATTAGTGAAGTGGGTGTGCTCCAGACCGAGATCCCCCGCGTAGGCATTCATCGCACCGACGAATGCAGCGATTGCCGCTTCGGCGTCCGATTCTCCGCTGATTTCGGCGCCGGCGGAGCGGGCGAGCGCGTTCGCGGCGTCGCTGCCGGACGGGATCAATAAACCCTGCAGGAGCTGCTCGACGGTTAGGGTGTCGCCTTCGATCAGGAACATGTTGGAGTCGACCATCGGATCGACCAGATCCGAGGCCTCGATCGTCACCTCGTCGTCCAGATCCGCGTATTCCATGACAACGAGCGCGGTGGCGATCTTGACCAGGCTGGCGATCGCGACCTCACTGTTTGCTGCGTATTGCACGAGCTCGTTCTCGGAATCGAGCTCAAATGCAAAATAGGAAGCAGCCGAAGCGGAACCATCCGAGGCGTCAGGATCGGCTTCGGGCGTTTTTTGGGGTGCGCTATCGTCGTTTTCCGACGATTCAATCGGAGGGGAGTCGTCGTCAAGCGTCGTTTCAGCTTGATTGGATGACGCTGGTTCGACGTCGGGAACGTTTGGCGATTCGATGGAGATTGTCTGCGCACCCTGAGTGCCGACGCCGGAGAAGTAGGCGACGAGCGAAACGAGTGCGACGCCCAGGAGAATCGTCGCGAGGTATTCAATGCGTGATTTCGTTTTTCGCCCCATTGCTGAAATCATGCTTCTCCCGAATTGATCCGATCCGACCGACATGAGCAAGAACGCGCATTATCAAGCGCTCGTTTCACTATTGTGCCGGACTCGTCGTCTTGTCGACTCGTCGAAAGAGCCGCGGCGGATTAGGCAATCCACCGCGGCTCTCGGTCAATGCTCGATCTTGAGGCGCGCTTGGGGCTTAGTCGGCCGCTTGGGCCGGCGCGGGAAGCTCAACCCGAAACTCGGGGAGCCAGTGCAAGGAGGTCGGCAGATACCAGTTCCAGTTACCAAGCAGTCGCATGCTGGCTGGGACCAGAATGGTGCGGACGATCGTAGCGTCCAGGAACACGGCGACTGCCAGTCCGAAACCGAACTGTTGCATCGCCACCAACTCACCCATGGCGAAACCGCCGAAGACCGCGACCATGATCAGGGCGGCGCCGGTGATCAGGCGACCCGTTGAGCGAAGGCCATACTCCACGGCCTCGGCGTTGTTTCCCGTTTCCATGAACCGCTCCCGGATCCGGCTCAGGAGGAAGACGTGGTAGTCCATGGAGAGCCCGAAGAGGACCACGAACAGGAAGAGCGGAAGCCCGGTCTGGATCACGTCCACCTGCTGGAAGCCTAAGAGGCCGGTTCCGACCCCCTTCTGAAAGACCAGAACCAGCAATCCGTAGGTCGCTCCCACGGAGAGGAGATTCATGAGAATCGCTTTGATCGCGATCACGATTGAGCGGAACGACACCGTCAGGAGGATGAAGCTGAGACCGAGGACGAAGCTGAAGACGATCGGAGTGTAGGTTTCCGTCACCTCGGCTTGGTCCACGAGCTCGGCCGTTCTGCCGCCGACCCAGGCCGTGGCCGGTACGTCGTTGAACGCGGTCCGAACGTAGTTGGCTCGCAAGCGCTCGATCGCGTTCATCGCCGGTTTGCCCACTGGATCGCCGGCGATCCAGGCGCGAATGATGATGAGATCGTTTTCCGGATGCACATCCGTCGATGTGGTCACGAACGCGGGGTCGGAGGCGATGGATGCCTGGACCGACGCGACGGCGGCCATGACCGACTCGTCATCCGTTGGGCCGTCGATGACGATTTCGGCCGGCAGATCCTGCCCGTACCCAAACTCCTGTTCGAGCACGAGGAACGCTTCCTTGGACATCATGCTGTCGGGAAGCGCGGCCATGCCGACCTCACCCTGGTCGATATCGACGTATGAGCTCGCGGCGATGAGGAGCAACGAGGCGGCAACCAGGAAGCTGATCACGGGCCGCCCCATAACGACCCGAGTCGTCCAATTCCAGAAGCCGCTGCGCGATTCGCCTGGTTGCGCTGTTCCTCTGCGATTGACGAATGGAATCCGAATCGCGTCGATCTTGTCGCCCAGCAAGCCGAGCATTGCCGGCAGGAGCGTCATGGAAGCGATCATCGCGCCGAGGACCACCAGAATCCCACCGACGCCGATTGCCTGGTTCGACGAATCGGGTGTCATCAACAGGCCGACGAGCGTTAGCACTACAGTCATACCGCTGATCAGCACCGTGCGACCCGCGGTGGCGCCGGCGATTTCGATCGCGGCGAATTTCGATTTCCCCTTCGCCCGCTCCTCACGGTAGCGGGAGACGATGAAGAGCGAGTAGTCGATCCCGACGGCCAGACCCATCATCGTGATCATGTTGGTCACGAAGAAGGGGAGATCGATCGCCTGTCCAACTAATGCCGTTGCGCCCAATGCGACGGCGATCGCGACGATCGCAAGCAAGATGGGGAGAATCGCGGCGGCAACCGCGCCGAGCACCAGCGCAAGAATCACGAGCGCGGCGGAAATCCCGATCCCTTCGCCGGTTACCAGGTCCTTCTCGGCGATCTCCGAGATTTCCACGTCGAGGGTCGCTGCGCCCGTGACCAGAAGCGTGAAGCTTCCATCGACGCGTGCAGCGTCCACAATTTGATGGATTTGATCGACGTGTTCGCGGCCATCTTCCGGCACCGCGAGCGGAAGGAGTGTGGTCATGCGGTCCGCGGAAACGAGCGATTCATCGCCCGTCAAGTAGTAATGCGTTCCGCCGGCGATCACCTCCACGCCGAGGGCCGATAGCGTTCCGTAGAGATTCTCGACGTAGCTCCGGAAGGCCGGATCGTCGACCGTCAGCGTGCTCGAGCGGACAATGACGACTTCGCTCAACGTATCGGAGCCGTCAAGTCGCTCGAGGAGCAGGTTTTCGGCTTGCGCCGACTCCGGGTTGTTCGTCAGGCTCGTTTCGACACTCAACGCTCCACCGAGCATCGTGACGGTGACCGCAATGGACGCGACAAGGATCGTCAGCCAGATGCCGACGGTTCGCCATGGGTGTTGGGCACTGGATCGTGCGAGTCCGGCAGTTGATATCTTCAGTTTCAAGGTACATCTCCTTTTAATTCGTTCGATCGCGAGGGTTCGTTGCGCCGATTGCCGTTCCAACGTTCACGATCTCGACGGTTGCCCTTCCCGTTCAGGCGCATCGCTCGGTACGGGAGCGTCTCCCTGCGCAAGGCCATCCAGATCGATGTCTCGATTGACAGAGATCAGCGTCAAACCGAGATCGCGGATTCGTTCGATCGCGCCGTGGAGCCCGGCCTGGTCGCCGACCGGTCCAACGAGCAAGGTTGTGCCGTTCGGCTGGCGTTGGACGGCGAGGCCTCCAAACCAATCCGACCAGCGGTCGTCGAGGTGCCCTTGCACACAAACTCGATAGGTGTCGTCCATTGCTCTCCTCCGCATCTCGCTCGGGCCATCGTCCTGGGATCACTCTAGGGACGGGGATTGCGAGAGAGATCAGCCAAACGGTGCAGATGGGGATGCAAACAGGGGGTGTAGTTCTTGAACGGGCGGCGGATGGCACGCCTTTGGGAATTACTCGCTTGGAGCTTCGAGCTTCAAGCTCCAAGCTCCAAGCTGCAAGCTGCAAGCTCCAAGCGACGGGATGGTGAGGGGCAAGGCGGGTCGGATGCCACACAAACGCACAATTAATCACAGTTTTGAGCTGCTAGCCGTTAGCCGCTTGGAGTTTGACGATGACGGGGTGAGGGGTGGTGAACGGTGCCCGCCGATGTCACACAAACGCACAATTAATCACAGTATTGAGAAAATCGCGGTTGATTCGTGTGCTCGTAGATGTCATATCCTGCCATTATCATTTCTTAGGATAATTAAATGGCATCAGATCGCGCAGCCTCTCATATGTTGAAAACGCCCGGCATTGATGCATTGTGCGTCCTTGATCGAACGATCAGCTGACGTGCAACTCCCGGCACTAAAGTGACCGGGCTGCGCCACGACCTGAGTGCACCCAGCCCTTATAGGGCTGAGTGCGTGGGCGTCGTTCCAAGCGACCGCCACCCGATACTCCGGTCAAGAATGCAGGCTTTATGACCCCGGGTTACCGCAGGTTCAGGGTGGAAAAGCGGGCGATGGCCTCGCCGCGGTGGAGGACGCCCATCTTGGCGTAGGCGTTCGCGATGTGACGTTTGACCGTGGCCACACTGATGAAGAGGGCGTCGGCGATCTCCTGGTTTCTCTTCCCAGCCACGATGAGCCGCACGATTTCGAGCTCACGCTCCGTCAGCGGTTCGATGAGGTTTCCTGGCTCCGACCGTACGTCATCGGCTTGCGGTTCGCTCTGCGCACCAAGCATGAGGTCCGCCAGATACGCCGGCGAGCCGGATGCCTTAGGACCCTGCCCACCGCGGACGGACGTGGCGAGCGCGGCCAGCAACTTCGCCAATACCGGACCCTCGTTCGTGAATGTTCGCCTGAATCGACCGGGTTCTCCCAGCATCGTCGCCCGTCCGAGCAACTCCAACGCGAACGCGTGTTCACCCAGGAGCTCAGTTGCCAGGGCGAGGAGCGCGAGCGCTTGAATCTCGAGCCGGTCACGACCGCCGTCGCGCGAGATGCGGAGCACCGCTCCGAGCACTCGCGCGGCGCCTGTTTGGTCAGCACAGGCGATGAGATAGAGCCCGTATGAAAGCATCTCTTCCGCGTTTCCGTCAGTAATCTTTAGTTCCGGAGAAAGGCCACGCTCTTGAACGACGGTGGCGGCGGTCTCGAGGTCGCCCAACGCGCAGGCGATCTTGAGCTCGATCGAGGAGACGAACGACGCAAATCGTTGTTTTCGGGAACCACTGGCAAACGCTCGCGCCCATTGCAGATGCTCCATCGCCCGGACGCGATCGCCTGCCGCCAGAGAGGTCTGTGCCGCGGTCGATCTCACCTGGAGGAGGGGGCTTCTCAGCGGGGCCAGATGGCTAAGATCGAGCGCCAGGGAAATCTGGTTTGTCGCTCCCGCCAGATCCCCTTGCTCCAGCAAGACCTCCGCCAATAGACCGCGCGCCCGGCACAACTCCCCGGTGGAGGTGATCGATGCTTGCGATCCTGACTCGATTGCCTTTTCGTATGAGCGGCGACCGTCTTCCAGCTTGCCCTTCTCTACATGGAGCTCGCCGAGGCAGGTGAGCACACAGACTACAGCGGATGGATCCCCGGACATGCGCGCCTCGTCCAACCCTTGTTCGTAATACGCGCGCGCCGATTCCCAGTTGCTCTTGGCCGTCTCGGTGCCGGCGAGAATCTGATAGATGATGACGCGAGTTTCGTGCTTGCGGGGTGGAAGCAGTTCCAACGCTTGCCGGGCGCACAATGCCATTTCGTCGGGTCCGAGATTCCGGCCCGATATCAACTTCTGAGCAAGCAGCTCACCTTTCAGCGCGCTCAGCCCTTCGAATCCGACGATGGTTCCATCGGTATCGCGGGACGGATCGAACTCCCCATTTGCCTCGATCTTGTTGATCGCTTCTTCCGCCCATGCCGCGAGCCTCCGGCCGGTTTCCAGGTTGGGCTCCGTCACCATCGCGGCCGAGGCGTGAATGAGCGCCAACCGCGGTCTTTGTCGCACCATCTCAGGGGGCAGTGCTTCGCACCAGCGGGCAATCGACGCGAATTGGCCAACGCGAATGAGCTCGTCCGCGTTAGCGGCCAGGAGCCGGGCGACCATGTCGTGTTCATGCGCGGCGCCTGCATGCTCAATTGCTTCAGCGAGCATGCCGTTCGCCTCAAACCAGACCGCCGCGCGACGATGGAGAATCGAGGAACTTCCGGGCTGCTCATCCGAGAAACGCACGCGAAGAACGTCCGCGAAAAGGTGGTGATAGCGATACCAATGGCGCTTGTCATCCAGGGGAACTATGAAGAGATTGGTTCGATCTAGGGCTTCGAGCAAGCTTCTGCAATCGTCCCGGCCGGTGACGGCATTGCACAACGGCCCGCTCAGCCGGTCCAGGAGGGAGGTTTCCAGTAGGAAGTTCCGGAGATGTTCTGGCTGTCGATGCAACACTTCTTCAACCAGGTAGTCGACGATATAGCGGTCGTCGCCGGCAAACGCGTTGATGAACTCGGAAACGTCCGCGCGCCCTTGCATCGAAAGCGCGGCGAGCTGGAGGCCCGCGATCCAGCCTTCGGTCCGCGATTCGAGGGCCGACACGTCTCGTTCCGAGAGCAGTAGCCCCATCACCTCGCTGAAGAACGTTGTCGCCTCGCGTACGGTGAAGCGCAGGTCGGCAGCTCTGATCTCGGTCGATTCTCCGCGTCCTCGCAGGCGGGCGAGGGGAAACGGCGGA
The DNA here is from genome assembly GCA_964371945.1 of uncultured Sphaerobacteraceae bacterium. GTDB lineage: Bacteria > Chloroflexota > Chloroflexia > Thermomicrobiales > UBA6265 > CAYJPA01. The sequence goes on from CAYJPA010000011.1 coordinate 75,929, forward strand.
TCGGACCGGCTGGCGACGATCAGGTGCATCCTGGGCGGCAGGTAATCGAGTAGATGGGCGACGGCGCCATGGATCTGTGGGGCATCGATCACGTGGAAGTCGTCTAGGACGAGCGTAATCTCTTCTTCAGTTGCACTGATTTCATTGATCAGTGCCGTCAATACCGACTCAATCGGTTGTGTCTCGCGAGCGTGAAGTAATACGGACGCGCGCTCGCCCAGCCCCGGTCGAACACCCTTCAGGGCCAGGATGACGTAGGACCAGAAGAGGGTGGGGTCGTTGTCGCGCGAATCGAGCGAAACCCATCCCACGGACTGCGATCGATCCGCGGTCGTCGCGAGCCATTCCGCCAACAGCGTGGTTTTGCCGAACCCGGCGGGCGCGGAGACGAGCGTCAGTTTGCGCTTGGTCCCCTGATTCAGACGCTCAATCAGTCTCGGACGAGAGACCAGACCGTGACGCCATTCTGGGGTGAAAAGCTTGGTCTGAAGGAGCGGTGTCCTTGAGAGCGTATGTTCTGTCGATATCACCATGTAGTCATTATGCGCCATGGCCGTTGCCCGGCACGCTCAGCGGTGCAGTTCCACCGGGACAATAAACGGAGACATTCACTGCGACTTTGGGCGTGATCTGCGCTGGAAGCTGACTATTGGAGCTCGGACGATGGCGTGGCTCCAAGGAGCGTGGCGACGGTGCGCGAAGGATCGATTAGCTCGCGTACCCGCGGCCACATGACGTTCATCCACTCGTCGGTTTCGTATTAGGTGAAGTCGATCCTCTTCTGACTTCAAGCGAGCTGAACGTCAAACTCAGCAACAGTTATCATCATCTGCTCGCTTCCTAAGGGCTCACGAAATGAACTGCTGAACGATTGTTGGGACCACGATGGATTTCGGCCCGATGCTCTATGCATCCTCGGCTTCAGTCTGTGTCGGCCTTTCAAGGGCCCGATCCGGAAGCAGCGGTTGTTGCTTTTCGCCAATCGCGGGTTAGTTCCGCTTGTCCAAAGTGCTCGGCCGCATGCCGGGCCACGATGATAAGCACGTCCAGTCCTGACACCGATCCCCGTCTGGGGTGATGACGGATCTGGCGTACTGTTTCTGGGGGCAATTCGGTTGGAGACGCGATCAATCGCTTCCGGAGCACGAACCAGCCGGCCGCGAGCTCGACAGCCGACCGATCGTGATTCACGAATTCCGAATCACGATCGCGGGAGACGGGCAGGCCGCGGAGCACCTCGACAAGGTTCTCCGCGGCGTTGCCCATCGTGTGACGCAGCAGAGCACCAATGCTGTTCGTGCCGGGGACTGGCGGCCGCCACCAGAGCGCTTCAGGGTCGAGCTCCCTGGCGAGTGCGACAAACCGGTCGATCGTGCTGGCGATGTAGCGCCATAAGGTAGCGATCTCTGGCGCCCGGAATGAATAATCGGAAACCGGTGGGTCGCTCAACCGCCACTCCCAGCGTCGACCGGTCACATCCGTGGAGTAGAAGCTATTGGATCAGCGATGACGGAGTGGCTTCGAGGAGCGTGACGACGGTGCGGGAAGGATCGATCAGCTCGCGTACCCGTGGTCGCATGACGTTCACCCACTCTTCGGTTTCGTAATAGGACCTGATGAAGGCCGCGCGATGTTCTTCATTATTGAAGCGGCGAATCCAGACGTAGAGCTCATCTTCATCCAGGCCGGCGAAACTGCCGAGAATGACCGCGCCTGCCGCGGTTTGGCTGGGAATGACGACCTGATCCATATAGGCGATCCACTCGTCCCGTTTGCCGGGGAGCATCCGGTATTGCCGCAGCTCGAAAATCATTCCCACTCCTTCGCACATCCCGATTTGATGATCCCATTATCCATTACGCTGTAGCAAGGGATCCGCTCGGAATAGAGCAATTCGTCGAATCGCCAACGTCACTCGGGTGGGTGGATGCGATCAACAGTCTCGACTGTCAGCCGAATATATGGCCGCACCGAGCGCCGCCTGTTCCTTCCGGTGTGCTGCCAAACCAGATTCCGTCGAGGATGAGCCGGCCGGACGAATCGAAGAAGAAGTTACCCTGCCCGTCGACGTCGGGCGGGACGTAGTTCCCGCCTTCGACCACGAGGTCGATTGTTCCTCGTTCGAGATCGAAGGTGTACGTTCCCCAGTAATCCTTGTAGATCTCGAATGGGAACCATGTCACCCAGAATGTGCCATCCGCGTTGAAGATCAGCTCCGCGATCGGAACCTCGGGCGCAACCTCCAAGCCGGTTGCGCAACTCAGTTCCGCTAACTCCTGCCGGTAGCCGATGAGCGGATTGGCCTCGGGCGTGAAGACGTGGATTTCGACCTCGACTATCCGTCTCCCGTGCTCGACGTCCGCGCGGAGGACGAACACTCGTCCGCTCGGAGTTTCGGGGTCGATTGCCAGGAGACCATTTGTCGCATCGACGCGCGCACCATCGGATGGTGAGATCGACCACCTCGCACTCACGGGCACAGGGAAAAACACGTAACAGCACTCCACGGTTCCCAGCGCGGGAGCCACTGTTTGTCCAGGCTGCATCTGCAGCGGCGGAGCAAGCGCGATGACGGGCACGACTTGTGGCTCTTCGCCGGGGGCGAACCCGAGAATGATCAAACGCTCAAGCGTCTCGTCATCCACCGGGATGGGAGTGGCCTCCGGCGAGGGCACGGCGGTTGGAAAAGATGGAATCCAGGGCCAGGCCAGCATTTGCGACATGGCCGGTTGGCGTGGCGTGCTCGGGTTGGCAAATGCCGCCCTTGGAATGAGGGCCGGGGCAAAAACAAAAGCGATGATGAGAACCAAAACGGATCGCGACATGTCATCGCCTCCCATGACAGAGGGAAATTGCGAACCCTGAGACGGCATTGTACCGCCGTCCGGCCACCGCCCCTGAGGGTGGCGCGCGTTTCTTCCGCTTCGCAGCACTCCGGCAGGGGTTCTCCCCGGGTCCATGCGTTCTCGCAGCACACTCGCCGCCCGCAACGAACGAGACAGCTCTGTGCGTCCCTCGATGACCCGTCCAGGTCGATTGGATACGTCCGAGGCCACGGCAGCAAGTCGCCTTAGCCACAATCCGCAATTACCGGCATGTTCGAGATAGACTCATTACTAAAATGAAGTTTTCCCATCGTTGGGGAAGGGTGCCATTCTAAATCACTCTTGGTTCGATCAACTTGCCCGCGATCTCGCGTCCGCGATGCGGGAGCGAGCAAACGGCCCGACCGAAGCCGGGCCGTGGTCATGTTGGTGTACGCGAAAGAGCAAGTCGACCGGCGTTACGCGGGCGGCTTGTAGGCGCCTGAGATCTCGCCCGCCTGCTTGATGGCCGCCAGACCATCCTCAATGCTCATCAGCACGGTCGTTCTGACCGAGGACACAGCGCCGCCTGCCGCGGCGGTGATGACCGTCGCGGCCGCGGTGACGTTGTCGCCACCTTCGACAATGAAGATCAGGTCGGCGTCGCCGAACGCATACCAAGCACTGGTGATCTTCGCGCCGTTGCGCTCAACCATCGGGCGGATCGCCTCGATCCGATTCTGTGGGTTTTTCAGCTGCGCCGCCCAGGCTGCTGGGGTGTAGGACACCTGAACCATGTACGCTCCCACGAGTTCCTCCTTTTTGGCACGGCACACCACGAAGGCGCTCCGCCCGCTACGGCTGGAGCGAGATCTCCGGATAGACTGACAGGCGGAACGCACATGCATCCCACGGCAGCAGGAGACCCCGGCCAGATCGCTGACCGTTCAGACCGGGGACGCGAAGCCCGCTGCCGGTGCATCAGCGAACTCGACACGTGATCCGCACCGGACATGTGACTGTCTGAGGACGGAGGAACACTACCATTGTTCGCTTAGCGTGTCCAATTATGTGAGTGTGTATAACTGTTCACGTTGTGCGCCAAATGCTTCATCAGCCATTAGCAGCACGGTTGGTCGCGCGCTGTGCTCCAACCCGGCCAGCAGTGCCACGACGGCGATCCCGTCTCAGAGCTGGAGCAATCGAACGGCTGGAGCGGCGAGGCGGAAACGAGGGAACTGCGCCACGACATCGATCCGAAAAGCCGAAGCTGAAACAACGCCGGTTGGCTCAGGATGCCGAGCCGAACCAGCGCCTCTCGACTCTCTTCGCGCACGGCTACGGACAGCCAGCCTTCACCTGCTTCCCGTTCAGGTGACCGCAGCAGGTGTTGTTGTGATCGTCGCTGTTCGTTCCGTCCGGGCAGGTTGTGTCGATCCACACAACGCCGGAGAAGTCTGCGTTGGTGAGGTCTGCGTTCGATAGGTTGACCTTGTTTAGATCACTGCTCGTGAGATCGACATTTGTGAGGCTGGCGCCCGTCAAATCGACCACCTTCAGGACACAGCTGCGAAGATGGGCATCAGAGAGGTTGACACTCCCCATCTTCAAATCGGAAAGAAATACTCTATCCATGAAGGCGTTCTTCAGATTGGACCCGCTTAAGGTCGTACTTTGGATTTGAGCGTGTTACCCAGAGCTGATGGCCCTGACCCGTTCGGCTCGATCAATGGAGGGGTCTTCACGCATCATTTTCTGCACAGCCGTGGACTCAAAGACGCTATCAGACAAATTGGCTCCTGTCAGGTCACTGACCATGATTTTGGCGTCCGATAAATCGGCACCGTGCAGATTTGCATTCGAGAGGTCGATCCTGAACAACGTGGACCCTCGCCAGCGGCTGAATGCAAGTTGCTTTTCCCTCAGGTCCAGAAGGCCGGGTGTTCCTAAGACTTGTTCAAGCTTCATGAATGTGCAGCCGTCGAGATCGCCGCCCTCGTTGAGATGTTCTTCACAGGTGTTTTGGAGTCGCTGGCAGGCATACAAGGGACGGCAGATAGATTCATCGGTCGCAACATCTCCCTGCTCGAGCGAGGCTTCGAACGCGCTCATTGAATCCGCGTCCGCCCTTGGCGTGAGCTCCGCGGACTGGTCGTCCTCCCCGGACGCGGGCACAGCGTCACCACACTCCTGTTCGCCGGTGTACCGCGTGCCGTCCCAGTAGTAGGAGCAGCCGTCCTCGGCCGGGTACCATCCGGCCGGGATCTCCTCTCCGCCGGCTCCGCCCGAGCTTCCGCAGTCCGATTCGCCGGTGTACCGCGTGCCGTCCCAATAGTAGGAGCAGCCGTCCTCGGCCGGGTACCATCCGGCCGGGATCTCCTCTCCGCCGGCTCCGCCCGAGCTTCCGCAATCCGCTTCGCCGGTGTACTGCTCTCCATCGTAGTAATAGAGGCCGCCGTCGCCGTAGGCGTCGTACCACCCTGGATCGAAGTTCTGTTCTTCCGATTGAGCATGGACGCCGCGCGACAGCCCGGCCGCGGCTATGCTGCCGCCCAGCACACCGCGTAGCAGCTGACGGCGGTCGATCCCGTTCGCGATCCGGCGTGCAATCCGGTCGAACTCCAGTCGCTCCATAATCTCTGCTCTCCCGAGGTGGGTCCGCGCGCGCCAGCGGCGCCCACGCCCACTAGGCTGGAGCGAGATCTCCCGACCGCTGACGAATCGTACACGCGCGCATCCCAAGGCAGCAGAAAACCCCGGCCAGGTCGAAGATGGTTCAGACCGGGGACGCAGGGCCCGCTGCCGGTGCATCGGCGAACTCGACTCGAGAACCGCACCGGACATGTGGCTGTCTGAGGCGGACGAAGTGTAGTCCAAAACGGCGCCAAGACGTTTCATGCCCGGTGATGTTGATACGAAAACATTCACATGTTGGAGCGCGGCGCGAGCGAGACGGTCGAGGCGCGATAGCACCAGCTCGAGTAGGAATGGCACATCAACTTTGCCGACAGCGGGTCATGAAACGATCTGCCCGAGAGATCGTGTGCCCCGCCTCGCTTGACCTTTCCGGGCGAGCCGCCTCAAGGTGACCGAATCGTCAGTGCATTGAAGATCTCGAACACGGCCGTCGAGCGCCTGCCGTCCAGGTCGACCGTTTCAATCGCGATACGTAGCGTCACCTCGCCGGAGTCGATGAGTTCGGGGACTCCCAAACCTCCCGTGGTATGAACGCCGTCTCCCGCCGCGACGTCCGCCTCTTCTCCTTCGTCATTGAGCCCGATCGAATCGGCAAGGAGATCGAACCCTCGGCGTTGGGTCACACACACCATCGCTGACTTGTCGTCTTCGGCAACCGTGACGGTGGCAGCGTCTTGTTCTCCCGCGGCGATCCGTGGCGGATTCACGGCTACGTGTTGTGAAAGCTGATTGAGCACGGCGGCATCCGTTTGGACGTCGACGACCACCAATCGATTGCTATCCACGATAGGAGAAAGGTAGACGACACGATGGCCAGTCGAGCTCATGGTTGCAGATTCGAGAGTCCCTGGGATCTGATGCAAGTCAGGGCAGTCAGTGAGGAGTGATCGTGCGACTCCGTCAGCGGTAGAGATGATCGCTCCCGCGTTTCCAGCCATCAGCATCGAGCCATCTTCGCTCAGCATTAGCCCCTTTTCGGCGACCGGAGCGCCGCCCACCAGCACCGGAGCAATCTCGTGTTTGCTTCCACCGTCGAATTGCATAATGTGGAATCGAGCGGTATGGCTCTCATCACCAACCGCAACGTCCGCAACAAAAACCATGGAGCCGCTGCCGGAGATAGTCGCTCGCGCGACGCTGGCCGAGGGACCGTGGAGTAAGCGAGTCTCCGAGCCATCTCCTCGTGCCGCGAGGACGAAGTGCTCCGACGTCGACATGTTGCGGACGGCGAAGACCAGTCGATCGGCCACTGCTGAGATGTCCATCGTCAACATCTCGCCGGGATAGACCGTGTCGTCGGCCTCTGCACCGATGAGGTCACGGATTTCGTCGATCATGATCACCGGGCGAAGCGCGCTGCCCGTCAAGTCGATCGCCCAAAGACCGGGCTCGATTGGCTCAGCGATCCCAATAGCCCGCGTTCGAGTCCGAATCGTGAAATAGACAGCGTTCCCCTCGCTGCTGATCACCGCGTCGGTCAGTTCGATTCCGTGGTCCTCTTCGAAGATCGTCCTGGTCTCCGAGAGGTCTGCGACATGGAGGGCACTGCTCGAGGTCGGAAGCGTCCGGAGGAGTACCGTGTTGCCGTCTCGACTGACATCAATCTGCGGATCCTTGCCGACCGTGGTGATCTCCACCGGTTCGCTGCCAGGAAGCACGACCCGATAAACATGGGCGATGCGTTTCCCGTCAGGACCGTCGTTTCGGTCGATCGCGTAAATCGCGACGGATCCGTCGCCGCTGATCGAAGGACCCCCGAGCATGTAATTCGCGATCGGTTCGTCGTGGAGGGTCACGTCGCGGGCAAGGAGCGTGAGTGGCTCTTCGGGTCGCAACGTGGGAGGATTGTCTAGGGCTCTGGCCTGAGCCACCTGAGCGAGGAGCGGGAACGCGACGATGAGGACGGCGACGCGAAGGTGCGTCAGGGAGCGAAACCAATTACGCATATCTTCTCCTGACCGTGCTTCGGCCCGCTCGAGTATGCGGTAGGGAGTCGTCGATCCGCGCGAGCGAGTCATGTTAAGTGGTTGAGGTTCCTTACCTTATCGCAGATCGATCGGACGTCAACCCTCGACGTTTTGCCTGTCTTGTCTGCAGTGCGTGCGCTGTTACCGATCATCGCGGCTGGCACGGCCGGCGACGTCTGTCCGCAACCCGGTTAGTAACTCGCTGCCTCGGGACTTGATTGCACAGTCGTTTGCGAGACGTTTCTGCTCCGTTGCTTGTGCCACCGGCACGCTCGCGAGTCGTTAAGGCAATCCGCTTCCCAGAGCCTTCCACGGTGTCACCCACGCCAGCGCATTGTGCGATTGAGCGATTGTGCGATTGTGAGAATCGATACGTGCTGTGGTCTGTACATGTGAACTGATTTGCGCGGAGACCGTGATCCTGGGAGCGTTCCGGGGCCGCATTGGAGAGGCGTGACGTACCCGCGGATGTTGTGTAATACCCACCGTTCGCCACGGCAAGCTGACTCTCCCGCAGGACTGGTAATCGACGGATAGGCTCGGCCGGCAGGACGTCGAGCAAGCCGCGCTCAGGTCCGGGCGAGGATGCGCCGGCGCAGTATGTAACCTCCGGAACTAAGGTGATACGGCCAGTGCGGTGTTAGCGGGATTAGAGTGGTACGCGTGGCCGCTGCCATCGTCGGCCCATTCGAGGGATGGGGGAAAGGATGTTACGGCAGATGGAGCGAAGTACCTTCGGGTCAAGTCCAAACGAGGGCGGTGCATCCGCCAGACTAAGGTCGAGCTGTGGCGCAGCCCGACGAACATTGCGCGCGTGTTGCGCGAACCGGTGGACAAGCCACCGACGAGACGGCAGCGCTCAACGCCGAACGGCAAGGAAAAGTTGGTGAGGCGGTTGCAGGCGAGTGGAGAGAGCATGCTTGCGGAAACTTCGCGACGGTGCCCCAGGGTGGTCCATGCCGTTTAGCGGCTTCGGCGGGGCGCCGGAGAGTTTCCGGGCTCTGATCAAGCTGGGCCTGATGGCCAATGCTGAGGAGTGTCTTGCGAACCGCGGGGGTAGCGGCCCACGACGCGCACGAACGCTCATTGACGAAACCCGCGGCATTGAGGCGGGGAAATCCCGTGTCGCTGGCTCGTGAAGACACTCTGACTTAGGGAATCGGGTGACTACCAACGGCATCACGGCAGGGAACGGATCGTGTTCCCGCCCGGTGGTCGCCGAATTGGGATCCATCCGATGGCGATCGCGAAATGAACGGAAGGTGGGGGGATTTATTCGTCGGGCGAGAGGCTGCCGATCCCGATTTCGTTGCCGGCGGGATCGAGGTAGACCGCCTTGCGCACGCCGTTCTCGTGGTCCTCCTGCCGGGCGGGCTCGAGTCCCCGGCCGGCGATCGGGAGGCGCCACTGTTCCGTCCCGGTGGGTCTCAACCGGCGCGAAGAGCGATCCGCATCCTTCGGCCAGGAATCGGCGCCGGCCCGGGGGTCGCTAATTGAAGTGCGAACCCGATCCCGCGCCTGACGCCCACTTCCGTCCCGGCTCGCGAACCTCGTTCCTCGGAGCTCGAATTTCGGAGCTCTTTCCACTTTCTCCTACTGTCTTTCCACCGGAAAGGGGTGTTCTTGCTCTGCTATCGCGCTAGGCTGTACGGCAGCGGTCTGTGCCGGTCAATCCGCTCCAGGCGGGTGGAATGGAGCACGTCTCAAGATGGCAACTAAAGGGCACGTCCGGCAGCCGGCGATCGAAGGGGCGCTGCCCGAAGGTTCCGGCGCACCCTCGTGGGTCAAGGTGATACCAGGTGCGCGGCGCCGGCATCTCCGCATCTGGTTGTGGATCGGCGCCGCCCTGACCGCGAGCACTCTCGTCGTCGGCGGGATCACCCGCCTGACCGAGTCCGGGCTTTCGATCGTCGACTGGGCGCCGATCGTCGGATCGGTCCCTCCCCTGAACGACGAGGACTGGCAAAAGGCCTTCGCCCGCTACCAGCAGTATCCGGAGTACGTGAAGATCCGGCCAAACATGGCCCTCTCGGAGTTCAAACAAATCTACTTCTGGGAGTACCTGCACCGGATGATCGGCCGCCTCATCGGCATGGTCTTCCTGATTCCCTTGATCTGGTTCTGGATCCGCGGGTACTTCACAGGCTCGCTCATCAGGCGCGTGCTCTTGCTCTTTGCGCTCGGCGGCCTACAAGGTCTGATGGGCTGGTACATGGTGCGTAGCGGCCTGGTGGACCGGCCGGATGTGAGCCACTACCGGTTGGCGGCGCACCTGTTGCTGGCGATGACGATCTTCGGGTGCTGCGTCTGGTTCGCCAACGATCTCCTCGCTCGCCCCTGGCAGCCGATCGCCCCGGAATCCCGCGAATTCCTGCTGCGCGCGCTCATCGGGCTTGGGGCGCTGCTTGTCATCCAGATCTTTTGGGGCGCGCTTGTCGCCGGCTTGAACGCGGGATTCATTCTCAACACATTTCCGTTGATGAACGGAAGCCTCCTCCCGCCAAGGGGCTGGTCGCATGAACCCGTGCTGATCAACCTGTTCGAAAACCTGATCACCGTGCAGTGGGTCCATCGCGTGCTCGCGACGCTCCTCCTTGCCGGCGCGATTGCGTTCTTCATCAAGATCCGGCGCGACCATGGGCTTGTTCGGTTCCACCGTTGGAGCGCGGCGTTCTCGGGCTTGATCGTGCTGCAGTACTGCCTGGGCGTTACCACACTGCTCACCCACGTCAAGACGGCCATCGGTGTGACGCACCAGGCGACCGCGCTACTCATAGTCGGGGTGTGGCTCACCTACCTCCACCAGATTTGGCAGAGCGGATCGCGCCCGCTCGA
>CAYJPA010000012.1:0-86002 GCA_964371945.1 uncultured Sphaerobacteraceae bacterium
GTCGTACGGCGAGACGCGCTCCCTGATACACCGAATAAGAATGCACGTTTCATCAACAATATCCGGAACTTGGCGACGTCCGAGGTCATCGATCGCCAGTTCTCCGCGCACTGGTCATTGTACAGCACGTCATCTACTACCGGGTCACCGAACATGCAATCACGATTCGCAGGGTACTGCATGTCAAGATGGATGCGCGAGAAATCCTAGAGTAACGGAACCCCTCTACTGGCCGGTAGGCAAGCTTGCTTAGGCGGAATCGCCAGCACATATCGGCAGAATTCCTGATTACAAGTTACCGGTTACACGGGATGATCGCAGGTAGAGAGCTATCGCCGGTTTGCTGATTTCAACGAGGGAGCACAATCGATGGATTCACCGCGTCGTAACCTGATCAATAGAAGAACCGCGCTCGTCGGAGGAGCCGGAGCCGTTGCGGTCACAGCGCTTGGTTTCAAATCGGCGATTGCCGCACCGACAATTCAGAGCGGCGGAGGGGTTGCGGGTGGCGGTTCGGTTGCGCTCGGCGAAGATTCTGCCCAGTTTTCGCTCTTTGCGTCGCGCTTTACGGTCGTCGATCAAGGTGATCCGCTCATCTTTGGTCGTTTCCAATGGATGGATAGCTCGGGCTTCGGATTCGAAAGCAGTGCGATTGCCTCGTACGGTCCGATCGATGGCGACGGCGAAAACGCAAGAGCGCTCGAAGGCACGGTGACGCTCGCTTCCGGAGAAGAGCATCCGTTTACGCTGCGAGTCGTGGACAGCTCTGTTCCCGGCGGAGCAGGTGACGATTTGGAGCTTGCAGTAGGACCGGCCGAGGCGCTGGTCTACGAGGTCAAAGCAACGCTGACCACCGGCGACATTCAATTACTGACATTTGAGTTTCCGGCCTAATTTGGCTCCGGATTCCGCTCGCCGGTAAATCGGATTGCTTCACGGAGCTCGATGAGCGAGGGCAGGTCGATCACGTCCGAAACCTCGGCGGCAAACGAATCGACCGGTAGTTCGGGATGCTCGGCCTTGTATTCGAGCGACTGGAGGTAGGTCTCCAGTTCGTCGGCTTGCTTCACGAATCTGGCTTCGGGTGTCGATTTCTCGTCCAACTCCTGCCACAACGCCGCGATCTCCGTCTTGATCGCTTCGGGTAGCCCCGAGATCATCTCGGAGATCGCGGCGTTTTCGGCTGCTCGTTTCACGGCAGTGCGATCGGGAGCGGGCAGGTGTCGTTGATTGAGAAACGCGGTGCGTTCGCCCCGGCCGGCAACATCGACCTGCTCCGGGGCGTACGGCGTCAGGTCACCAGTCACCGCTTCGGCAAGATCGTGAAGCATTGCCAGGATCAACACCCGGTTTCGATCGAGCGTTGGTACCGCGTAGGATGCCACCCACGCCAGCATCGCGACCCGAAAGGTATGATCGGCCACGGACTCCACGGATTTGGATGCAATTCCGCGGTCGAGCCAGCCTTGTCTCGGCGTGGTTTTGAGGCGTCCCACGATCCCCAAGAATCGCGCGATCGCCTCAGCGGGGGACACTGAAGTCGGCGTGGACTGTGAAGGGCTCATTCAATCATCCCCGGCTGTCACTTTCGTTTTCTTGCCGGATTCGACTTCGACTTCTTCGATTCGAATCTCAGGATCGGTGAGCACGACGACGGTGTAGGTGCCCGGGTCGAGTCGCACCGAGCTTCCGCCAACGGTCCCGCTGGCCACCACATTGCCATCAGCATCGTAGACCCTGTACGGAGCGCTCGCCGCCTTTGCGATCGCCTTCTCAAGCTCATCGGCGTTCGTAGCGTCGTAGTAATTGCCGTTTCCCAGTCTCGCCCATTCTCTGAAGGTATCCTTGAGCGCTTCATCGTCCAACGCGAATCCGACGATGTTGACCTGAACGTCGATACCCTGGTCGATCAGCGATTGGATGGCCGCCGCTGGATCGCCCTCGCAGGTTTCTTCGCCGTCGGTGACCAAAATGACGACCTTCGGCCCATCCACGTCCGCCAAGTCGTTTGCGACTTGCTCGAGCGCGAATCCCAGCAGCGTTTTGACGAGATTTACCACGACAAGATCCTGGATCTGCCCGGCAAGCGCATCCCCATCAAGTGGCTGCAAAGGTGAGGCAAGCGTTGTTTCGCATGAGCCAGGCTCACTTCCGAATACGCGAAGCGCAACCGGCGCGCCATCTGGAATGGTCGAAGTCACCAGATCGATGAGGACTTCCTTGGCTACATCGATCCGTGTCTGGCCGGTTCCAAGATCGGCGAGCATGCTGCCTGATGTGTCGAGGATGATCTCGATTGCGACTGACGAGCCCGCGGTTGCTCCCGACTGGTTGCCGTCGTCGTTTGCGGCGACCACCTGCAAACCGCCCTGCCTCACTTTGGTCGGTTCGGCTTCTGGGGTCTCTGTTGGCTCGGGCGTCTGGGTCGCCTCAGGCGTCGATGTCGGCTGGGGTGTGGAAGTCGGTTCCGGCGTCGCGGTCTTCACGTCCTCGGTCGTTGCCTCGTACGAGAGGCCGTAGTCAACTGGCCGGCGAAGCCAGGTCGCGAGGCGGTCGAACGCTCGATCCATTTCGCCATGACTGCGAGTGTATTGATAGAAGCCGCCTCCGGCCGCAGACCAATCCTCCATGAAGTGCTGCGACTGCATCGGCGCCGTATTCCCGCCGATGTGAACGCTGAAGATGATCGGACGGACGGTTCCCAGCGTGTTCCACAACTCCGCGCTTCGCTGAAAACTGGAGGTTTCAGCGTCAGTCACGACCAGAATTGCTCGCGCTCCTTCTTGATTGGCGAGCAGCTTGGAAGAGTCGATCAGCGCTGTCTCCGCCGAGCTGGACAAGGTCTGGTCGACATAGCTGTTGATCGCGGATTGGATTTCGTAGGGCAGATCGGACCAATGATCGAGTAAAGGATCGCTTTCAAACGGCACAATGTTGACGAATTCCTGACCGGGCACAATTGCGGTTGCAAACGAGCGCAGAGCCTGATTCACATAGGGAGCGTAGTTGGAAAGACTTGTGCTGGTATCGAACGAAATCGCGACCGAATGCGGCGGTTGCTCGACCAGAAGGTTGTAGGTTTGGCCCTGGATCACCGTCGCGGAGTAAATCGCGGTCGCCGTTTCGCTTTTCACCGGATCAAACGACATTGGAACCTCTAAGCCAGCGTCGTCAACGAGCGTAAGTTTCACGCCCACCCAGGCATTCCCGGTCACCGTCAATTTGAGCGTGTTGTTACCCTCGGGAGCGGTGATCGCGTACCAGTCCTCGTCTTCTCCGATATGGACCCGTCCTTTGACATCCTCGCCGGGAACGAGTGGTGTGGCCGTTTCGGGTGCATCGTTGTCGTCTGGACCTTCATCGATTGCAGTGAAATCGGGTGGATTTAGGCGCTCGAACGGTCCAGACTGACTGTTTTGACCCCACTCTGCAATGATTGAACGATAGTCGTCGTCGGTCGATCGTTCGATCAGTTGGATTTCGTCGGGATATTCGAGATCGCGGGTTTCGTCTCCGGCTCCGTCTCCGGTAAACCGGACGAATCTCGCCCAGGTAGGTTCATCGAACTCGAACGGCGAAACGCTGCCGTCGTCCGAACGCTCAAGCTCCCACGATCCAACCCTTTCCCATGGACCGAGCGGGCTGGTTTGGCTGATTTCGATCACCACAGTGTTGAATCGTGTTTCGGGGTCGCTGCCAGGCGGATCGATCCATTGCAGTTCCACCAGCTGCGCGGCGCGGTCGTGCAGGAAACCGACGACCCATTGGGGTTCGGAGCTAGGAGCGGCGCTGATCACCTGGCGAATTCCATCCGCGGTCAGCAATTGTTCCGGGAACGCGATGTCGTACGACTGCGGTTCCATCCAGACCGTGTGACCGCCGAGCGCGAGTGCGCCCAGGTTTAGGGATGCGTCCGTTGGAACGAATCCGGGTGTGGCGATGACTTTCCACTCGCCGAGAGCGAGGCCGTAGGGAGTGGCGGCGTGGGTCGAGGTGATTTCAAGTTTGGCGAAGCGCGCTAAGACCGGCGCCGGCAGCACGAACGGCTGATCGATCGGAAGCGGGCTGATCTCTCCCGACAGCGCAACTTGATATTCGACTCCATCCTCGGACAGGAGCAAATTGAAACCGCGAACAGTGTCCGAGAGCACAGAGTCCGCCGCCTGCGGATTCAAGATGATGCCGGAAACGGGGACCGATTCTTCTCCGGCAAGATCCACTGTCAATTCGATCGGCAGGGTGACGCCGCTGGTGAAAAAACCGCCGCCAGCAGGAGTCACGCCGTCATGGAGCGCTTCCTCTCGAATCTGGTCGACCGTTGGCACGACCGTGGCACCTAGTCCGAGCGACGCGACGTCCAGACCACCCAGCAGCTCATCGGGGACAGACCAGGCTTGTTCGGGATTGACGGGCGCGACATCGCGATCCGGCGTGATCTCGAGGAATCCAGTGACGATTCCACCGGCCGCGTTGGTCGCGCGGACGGTTATCCGGACCGGCACATCTGCCCAGGCGTCGGGCAGCGCGAGAATGGTGAGCGGGACTTCAATCGACGAGGCGCGGCCGATTTTCACGTCGGGTTGGTCGATTTCGATCGACCAGGCATAGTGACTTGTGACAGCATCCAGGTGAATGTTTTGACTAAGCAGACCACCGTTGGTCAATGTCAGTGTCGCGCTCACCCGTTGGCCGGCCGGCCAGTACGCTGCGACTCTGTCTGTTTCCGCATCGAGCTGCATCGATAGCGAGAGCTTTGCCTCTCTGGGATCACGTTGGGGTCCGTCTGCATACTCCACGGAAATGGTGTAGGGACCGCCGAGGGTGGTCACCCGCAACAGCAGCGGAATCCCGGCAGGGAGCCGATCAGAGGTGTAGGTCGTGCCGTCAACATCCGGTGTCAATGGAAAGTCGTTAAGGCCGTCGGAGAGTCCAATGCTGTAGACGCCCTCGGTCACAATAGTCAGGCTCGTCAATGTCTCGGCGACCGGGAGGCTGTACCAGTCGTCGTCTCCAAAATTTCCGGCTGTTCCACTGACCGTGAGAGACGCGGGTATTGGGCGGGCTTGCGCGGCGTTGTCATTCGGCTCTTGATCGTCCGAAAGGACGAAAGGATCGAGACGATCGATCTTCAGGTCGTAGTTTCCGCTGCTCGGAGTGGAGGCCGTCACCCAGATCTCGTAGCCCCCTGGGAGCAGCTCCGCGTCGTACGTGATCACCTCGCCAATGACCGGCGATCGGACAGTTGCGATGACAGTACCGCTGCTTTCCAGACGCCAGACAAGAGCGCCGTCCGCAGGCGGTTGAAGGGTGATTGCGATGTGCTCTTGCGCCGCAAGGGAGAACCGGTAGACGTCGCTATCCGTGCTTTCGACGATCCGGCCGAGCCGGGATTTCCCAATCGCGAGCGCTTCAGCAAATACGGCGTCATTATTGGGCTCTCGTTCCGCATTCGGATCGGGAGGTCCAAGTGGCTTGAGGCTTATTGAGTAGGTCCCGTCGGATCCCGCGATCCGGAACCAGTGCTCGCCCGGAACGAGGTACAAATCGGACAGTGTCGCGGAGGTTCGGTCATTCTCAACTTCCGCCAGCATCAACTCGGTTCCAGAAGCAGCGACGACAGAGACCTTGTCGATTCCTGAACCGTTAACGTCAAGCTCCCACAATTGAGGATCACCGGAGATCAATACGCGCAGGAAGTCGTCCTCGCTTCCGTCCAGACGGCCTTTCATACTCTTCTCGAGGGACATCGTGGTTGCGTACGAAACCGCGTCGTTCGGCTCCGTTTCAAATTCGCCTGATGGCGACGCCGTTGCGTCGAGGCGCAAAAGATAGAAATCGTCCAGGCCGGCGTCGCCGCTGATTTCCAAGAAGTAAACGCCCGCGGGCAGCAGGACGTTCGAAAGCGAAACGCCTTCGGCCGCGGACCGGCACTGCAGCTCAGCATCGTTTTCATCATGAAGGCAAAGCGTTCGAGAAAGGCTTGATTTCCATATCAACTTCAGGTCGAACAATGTGTTGGCAAGGGTGTCATCGACAGTCAACTGGTAGTAGTCGTGGTCTCCCTCATGGTCCAGGCGGCCTCTGACGACGGGATGTTCTGGGTCGATCGGAGATGCGGCAATGCTCACGTCGTTTGGCTCAAGATCGCTGTCGGGGGCGTCCGCCTCCGACATCTTCAGGAGATATGGATGCGGCGGATCGCTTTGCGCCCGGACTTCGATGAAATACCTTCCTGCTTCCAGTTTGAAATCGTGGGCGTCGACGATTCCACGCGGATCCGCGGAATAGCTGGCCAAGGTCTGGCCGTCTTCGAAAAGGAGATCAATCGTCATCGAGCTCCCCGCGAATGTCTGCGCATGAAGCGCCCATCCTTTGGTCGAGCTCTCGTCGTCAAGGGCCCAACTGTAGTAATCGTTCGATTCGGATCCGTCACCACTTACTTCGAAGGTTGGCAAAAGCGGTGTCGCCGTCGTGGTGTCGTCGTTCGGTTCGATGTCTCCGTCGTCAGGCAGAGAATCGCCCTCGAAGACGCTAAACGAATATGAGGTGTTCTGGGGCGTGCTGCCGTCAGCCATCCCGCTCCGAGAGACGCCCAGAATATAGATTCCCGGGGGCAACCAAATATCCGCGATCGTGACCGATTGGGAAGTGTCCGGTTGCGACGCGACCTCAAACAACTGGCTTCCTGGAACAACCGGAACGGCTCCAGTTTCGGACGTGACCGCGAATACCTTCAGTCCGCTGACAGTTCCGCCAATCCCATCGAATGTGAAGGTCCAGCGCGAGCGCAGACCGTCCCCGGGCACCGTCCACAGCCAGAGATCCTGATCGTCTTCTGGCGTGGTGCCCTCGAAGCACCCCTCTCCATCGAAGGCCGTTGCCGCCTCCGGCGTGTCGTTCGGTTCCAATTCCTGGACGCACGTGGGTGCCGAATAGGTCGCCTGAAAGAAAGCCCCCTGCCAGTTAAGCGTGAGGAACTGGATGACAATGAGTAGGGTCCAAAAACGCCTGTTCCGCATGGCTCAACTCCATGACCCGTGCCAGATCGAAGATCGTGCACCCGGCATCATCATACCGTTCGACACGAGGGATCGGTCGCCGCTGCAACTTTTCGGGTGGTATAACCGTTCAGCGCCACCGGCGGACCGCCGGCGGCAGGTCAGCCAAACAGGAGATGTTCGAATTGCCAGATCCACGAATGACCACATGGGCAAAAGCGCTCGTCAACTTTTCGGTCGAGGTCAAGCCCGGACAGTCGGTAGTCATTACGGGCGGAGTGGCAAGCGAGCCGCTTCTGCGGGCGATCTACAGCGAAGTGATCGCCGCCGGCGGGAATCCCATCATGGTGCCGCTCTTCACTGGACTTAGCGCGCCGCTGCTTCAGCACGGCTCAGATGCCCAGCTTACCTGGATCAGTCCAATCGAACAGCTCATCCGGACCGAAGCCGACGTGGTCATCAATGTGCTGGCGGATACCAATACCAAGGCGCTTTCAGCGGTCGACCCCGCCCGCCAAGCCGTCGCGCAACGTGCGCGGACAGAGCTTGTCCAAACGTTCATGCAGCGTGACGCTGATGGCACCGTGGATTGGACGATCACGCTCTTTCCGACGGATGCGTTTGCGCAAGACGCTGAGATGTCCAGCAGCGACTACGCGGAATTCGTCTTCAACGCATGCAAGCTCAAGCAGCCGGATCCCGTGGCCGCGTGGCACGAGCTTGCCGAGGAGCAGCAACGGTTGATCGAGTGGCTGACCCGCAAGGATGAGATTCACCTCACCGGACCCGGAACCGATCTGCGACTCTCGGCCAAAGACCGGATCTGGATCAATGCCGACGGCCGCAAGAATTTCCCGGACGGCGAAGTTTTCACCGGTCCGGTCGAGTCGTCAGTTAACGGCAATGTGCAGTTTAGTTTTCCTGCGATCTACTCGGGACGCGAAGTGTCCGATGTCCGATTGACCTTCGAGAACGGGAAGGTCGTCGAAGCAAGCGCGGTCAAAGGCGAAGAACTACTACTGCGTACGCTCGAGACTGACGAGGGCGCCCGATTCCTCGGCGAATTCGCATTCGGAACGAACTTCGATATCCAGCGTTTCACGAAAAATATCCTGTTCGACGAGAAAATCGGCGGCACCGTGCACATGGCTTTGGGGGCAGGATATCCCGCGACCGGAAGCACCAACCAATCTGCAATCCACTGGGACATGATTTGCGATCTCCGGCAGGGAGGTCAGGTGGATGTGGACGGTCAACCGTTCATGCGTGATGGCAAGTTTGTCGTTTAGCGAAAGTGCCCGGTATTGAGAGCTGCGACAGCAGAAACCAACGTCGATGTGATGGAGGTCGCTGTCGCGACGCGACCGATCGATGCGGTTGTTCGCATTCCGGGATCGAAGAGCATTACCAATCGGGCGTTGCTGGTCGCGGCGTTGGCTGACGGCGAGTCGGAGCTCACCGGCGCGCTGCATAGCGACGATACCGTTTACATGGCAGCGGCACTTAACAAGCTTGGCATCACGGTTGAATCGGATCCAGATGGCGAGCGCTTTCATGTTTGCGGCGGCAGCGGAACGTTTCCAGCCGCCGGGGCCGATCTGTTTGTAGGTAACGCTGGTACGGCGATGCGATTCCTGACGGCCGCGTTACCGCTTGGCCACGGTCATTTTCGAATCGACGGCGTGCCGCGTATGCGCAAGCGCCCGATCGGCCCCTTACTTCAAGCGCTGTGCGATCTTGGAGCGACGGTGACCAGCGAAGAGGGCACAGGATGCCCGCCGGTGGTTGTCGACGCGAGCGGCCTGCCCGGCGGGCGCTGTTCGATGGCAGGCGACCAGAGCAGTCAATTTTTCAGTGCCCTGCTCCTGGCGGCGCCCTTTGCGCGACTAGGGGTTGAGATCGAAGTCGTTGGCGATCTGGTGTCCAAGCCGTATATGCCGATGACAGCCGCCGTGATGAGGGCGTTTGGCGTCGAGATGGAGCTCGATACCGAGAACTGGCGGCACTTCCGGGTCAAACCAGGGCAGAAGTACAAAGGACGGAGTTACCGGATTGAACCGGACGCGTCCAATGCGTCTTATTTCTTCGCCGCTGCCGCTGTAACCGGCGGTCGCGTGCGTGTGGACGGCCTGGGAGCCGGATCGACGCAGGGCGACTTGCGCTTCGTGGACGTTCTTTCGGCGATGGGAGCCGCCGTCACGATCGCCGACGAGTATGTTGAGGTGATCGGTCCACCGCGGGGCCAACTCCGAGGCGTCGATCTCGATCTCAATGCGATTTCAGATACGGCCCAAACGCTGGCCGCGATCGCTCCATATGCGAATTGCCCAACGACCATCCGAGGCGTCGAGCATGCTCGCTGGAAAGAGACCGACCGGGTTGCGGCGATGGCGACGGAACTGCGTCGACTGGGGCAGCATGTCGAAGAGCGCGCGGACGGTTTGACCATTCATCCTCGTCCGGTTCAGCCCGCGGACGTCCACACCTACGACGACCATCGCATGGCGATGAGTTTCGCAGTCACCGCTCTGTTGACGCCATCCGTTCGAATCCTCGATCCGGGCTGCACCGCGAAGACATTTCCCGGCTTCTTCTTGCGACTGGCAGAGGTTACGGCGCGGCCGGCCGCGGCCTGACCGAGCCCGCGTCCGACCTGTAATGAGGGATAGTTGATAGCTGCAGAAAGCCGGGATCCAAGAGTGAGTGGCGCTCCCACGCCTTCCCGCCGTGATATTCGCGATACGATCGATTGGATCAAAGCGCGACGGTTGCATGTTGTTCTCGGCGCCGTTTTCGTGCTGGCAATTGGACTGCAACAGAACTTTTCGCATTTATCCGCGTCTCAATTCCATCCCGACGAGTCACGCTGGCTCAATCGCGCGCATTACACCAAGGATTTGCTGCACCCATTCAGTTCAGTCTGGGAGGATCGGTATCTGATCCGTGGGCAACCGCCCGGCGGCTCGTACATCACCGGTATCGGACTGCTCATGCAAGGTCGCGATCTGGACACAAACGGAGCGTGGGACTTCCGCTATGGCAGCGAATCTGTCACCTGGTGGAATACGAGCCGGGGCAACATGCCGTCGTTGGACGATCTGCGCGCGGCTCGGCGGACCAGCGCGTTTCTGGGGGCGATTTCTGCGCTCGCCGTGTTCTTGATCGTAACTCAGATCTCGAATGTTGCGGGCGGAATCACCGCCGGCGTCTTTTTCGCCGTACATCCGTTGAGCGTTTATCTGTCGACGATCGCGGTTTCCGACGCGGCGTTTACCTGTCTCGTCGCGCTCACAACGCTCTCCGGGATGGCACTCGCGCGAAAGCCGGCATGGGGCCGGACGGTTGTTCTCGGCTTGCTTCTTGGCGCCGGAGCAGCGACCAAGCTCAGTCCTATCTTCATCGCGATCGGTCTCGCGGGGATGGGTTTCGTTTTCGTGGCCGATCCGCTCTTGCGCCGGGTTCCGCCCGTTCGATGGCTACTGGATCGAGCTCCTGGAATGGACTCCCCGAAAAGAGCGAGCCTGGGCTGGAAACTGATCTCATTGCCGCTGATCGCGGCGTTGACCTTTGTGCTGACGTATCCCTATTTGTGGCCGGCGCCGATCGCGCGAACGCGAAATTTGTTCGAATTCCGAAAAGCTGAAATGGAAAATCAGGCCAGGATTTGGCCTGATTCGGCAGTGACGTCTCGACTCGATGCGCTGGACCGAACGTGGCAGACGCTCGAGCACCGGTACAGCGCAACGAGTAGGCTCTTTGGAGATCTCTTTGCGACATTCGGACGCGATTTATCCAGTGGTGGATTCGACCTTCCGATTGCATTCGTCGGATTGATCGTGCTGCTCGTTTTGACTTGGAATCGGGGTGTCGTTAGCCCAAGCTTTTTCGCGGTCGTTCTCAGCGGTGCGCAAAGCGCATTGATCCTGGGGGGTATGCAGATCGATTTCGATCGCTATTACCTCCCGATCGTGTTTGCATTTGCGATCGGCGTTGGAGTGTCCGCCTCCGGACTTTGGTGGCTGGCCGTGCGTGTGATCACGCGAGGTACCTGGCCCGTGAGACGCCATGTGTTCTCGAACAATCAGAGCCTCAAGCAGGTTCCGTCCAGGTAGCGCATGTAAACGCGGCCGTAGCCCCTAACCTCGCGATTCGAGCATGAGCTCGACTCGAAACGTCGGGTCTTCATCGCTCTCCAGAATGAAAACATCACCAGAGTCAAGCGGCACATCGAACACAATGCCAGTCTGCTCCGTTGAGCTTGGGCCAATTGACAGCGACCACGCTCGACCGAACACGTCCTGGCTAGCAGTAATGCTGGGTTGATAAGCACGGCCCGCCGAGCTCACCAGCCGCCAATTAATGAACGGTTCCCGCTGGGCGCTGTTGGTCAAATTTTCGATTTCCAGATGCACGCTGAGAAACCGGCCTTCCGGTTGCCGGCCGCCGGGAGTCCCAGCGTCGGTGATGCTTATGACGGTGATCGAGAACTTGCCCCGATAGATGAACGTTTGTCCGGCAGGACTTGGTGGAACTACTGTTGCGGCCGCCGTTGGCAGGGGAGTATTTGTCGCCGTCGGCGAGGGCGGAGGCGTGCAGACCACGGGTTGCGCAACCTTCGTTCTCAAATCGTTGAGCTCAATCAGCTCCGCGGTCCTGGTGGCGGTGGCGTCCGCATTCAGATCGGTCGCGGTCACCGGGCCGTTGCTCGAAACAACGATCCCGATTGTGATTCCGGCGATCAACGCGCATGCGATGATCCACCATGACGGGGTCCGCGGGTTTGCTCCGGATCTCGTTGCGCTGCAATGCTGTTGTTCGTCTGACATTTCGACTCCCCAGGATCAGAAGCGCAAATGCATGCACAATCCTGCCTGCCGGGCCGGCGCCGCATAATCACCCGTAAGGGCCAATCGCGCGGGCTAAACGGAAACTCCCAGGCCGTTGCCGGCCTGGGAGTTGATTGGCGAGTCGATTGCGGAATTGAACCGCAATGTGGATTCCCGAGACTAAGTAATTGTGAGGCTGTCTGCGATTGACGTAAAGACAGCCGAGACCTTCGAGCCTACGGTCATAAGGACAGTGATGGCGACAACCGACACGAGAACCAAGATCAGGGCGTATTCAACCATGCCCTGGCCCTCTTCCTTCGTGTCGAACTTCGCGAGCCAGTTCATGATGTTGACGTACAGAAGATTCATTGCGTGTTTCCTCCCTGCAGACTGATGATCCAAAAAGTGCCGAAAAATCCACGTCGCTCGTTCCCCGCGGATTGGCTGTCCCGTACCGCGCCGCCGGGTTTGTTTGACGGTTGCTATGCTAGGTGAGGCTGGCGGGTTCAAGAATCACCCAAGGGCCGCATCAGAAGACGGGACGTCCGTACTTGCCGACATACAGGGGTATTAATCGTTGATCTGAACGTGCAGGGAGCCCGTCCTATTCGCTCAGCGGGGCACTTATGATTGGTATCAGCACTCCGTGATGGTGTGGAAATGAGCGGTTCACGCGCCGGAAGCACACGATTTGCCATTCGGAACAACTCGAGAGTCGCGTACGATCCAGGTACGACGCCAGAAGGCGTTGGCGATCAACCGGCCGTGGTGCTTTTGCACGACCTCCTATTCGACCGCAACGAGTTCGCGGCGCAACGCTCTGCTCTGGGAGTTGGGAGCCGGGTTATTGCGGTCGATGCCCGTGGTCATGGCGCAAGCGCGACCCTGGCAAATCAGTGGTACACGATGTCAGAGCTGGCTCAGGATGTCATCGCGATCCTGAACCTCGAAGAGATTACCTCCGCGCATCTGATCGGACATGGGCTTGGCGGAGCAGTCGCCTTCGAAATCGCGCGGAGGCACCCCGCGTGGACGACTTCATTGACGCTGATTGAACCGTCGCTTTACAGCGTGCTCGACAATGACGCCTCGGCGGCGGAAGCGTCTGGACTTCGCAACGAGCTCCGCACAACCGATCGAGCGGCCGCTGACGCCGCATACAAGGGCCTGACGGACAAAGCGCTCGATGTCTATCTCTCGCCGAGATGGGGTCAAGCGTGGCGGGAGTCGACATCGAAACCGCGGCTCGCGGCAATTCGGCGACATGCCGGCGCCCTTTCCGGAATGTTGCCAGCTATCGATGCCTACGTGGTTCCCAAGAACGAGCTCCGGCTCTTCCTTGTGCCAACGCTATTGATCGTTGGCGAAGGATCGCATACCGTCATCCGTCTGACCGCGGAGCGGATCGTGGCCCAGATTCCCGCGGGCCGGCTGGTGACCATCCCATTCGGCAATCGCGCGGCCGGTCCATTCTCTGGGGACGGAGCATCAGCACTCAACAGAGAGCTTGCGGCATCACTGTACGATCTCGAATCCGAGTGAGCGAACTGAATTGTTATGCCGCCAGCTCCTCGACGGCCGGCGACTCTTCGTGCGATTCCTTGGCTTCTTCATCGCGACCGAGCTTCCTGTAAGTGCCTGGGGTCGTGTTCCGCAAGCGCAACAGGGTTCTTCTGGTGAAGAGCGTGCCGTTCCCGAGTTTCCATGCCGACACAGCTATGGCAAGGCCCGCGGCGATATCCAAAAAGTAATGCTCACCGAGATAGATCAGAGCGATCCCCATCAGCGACGCGTAGGTCAGGGTTAGGAGCTGCCAATGCCGGCGGCCGAATCGACACGCCAGAAAGAAAAGCAGGACTGTACTTGCGAAGTGAATCGAAGGCATCGCCGCAAGCTCGTTGGAGTCCTTGACGAACTCGGACTCCTCGCCGTCGGTATTGGTTTTAAAGAAGCCCTGGAACCTCGTCAGGAACTTGAATCCCGCGCGATCGATTGACTCACCGCTCTGCTCGTCCACCGCGAGCCATGGCGGATTCGTCGGGATCAAGGCGAACAATCCGCAACTCATCAGTAACAGCAAGGCGAGGGCTCGGACGTGAGCTCGAAACAACGCACTGTTTTTGACAATGGCAATGACCGCCACGATCGAAGACGTTGCGAAAAACGAAGCGTAGACAACGCCCAATCCCCAGTCCCACGGATTGGGATGCATCGGGTCGTAAAACCAATTCTGAAGACGCGAAGAGGGCAACTGTCCCCCGAAGAGCCAACGCTCAACGTTCGCTACCAGATCTACCTGTGCCGTCGAGCCGAGATCATCTCCGATCCCACGGAGCACCGAGAAGGCGAACCAAAGAAGCGACCAAAGAAAGAACCCAAAAATGATCGAGAAGAAGCGCTGAAGCGGCAGTCGCGCGGCCAATCCGATCGCAATCAAGAGGAGCCCGCTCGAGGCCAACGCACGGCCGCCGACAAATGATGATCCCACAAGGGCAACGCCACATATCGTCGCGATCAACGTGACCCACGGTTGAGCTCTCTGATACAGCGAGGTTGAGCGATTCGTTTGGAGGTCCAGATTGGGATCGATTATCTCCGCCGTCGTGGGAATCCTCATCGAAGTGTCCTCGTGTGATGGCGCAGTGGAGCAAAGCGATGACGATCAGAATCTGAACTCTAGACGAGTGCTGAGGTCATCGGGCTGAGGTCATCGGGTTGAGATGCTCGCAGTTCCGCCATGGCGGGGCCATAGCCTATATGTATGAACTTCGCTGGAGGCAAACAACCACCTTCAACGACCGCAACCTTCGAAGCCGCGGTGACGGTGAATTCAAGCGAAACAGCCGTCCGGGACTTTTTTGCGATGCCGCCACCGTGACCGCTGCCTGATGATCAAGTGCAGTGGGAGCACACAAGCGCGGTTACTCAGTTCGCATGAGCAACTCAAAGAGGGGTGTTGTGCAATCGGAGTTGTGGCTCGGCCGCCGAAGACTCACACTGTCTGACCTCCGCGTTCGGGTGAATGTCATCGTGCGCGCCGTGGCAAACGAGCGGCTATTCATTGCCCTGATGACGATGCTCGCGGCGCTCGTGCGATTGCCGACGTTGGGACGCAAGAGCCTCTGGTACGACGAGCTGATCTCAATCTCGGTCGCGAGTCATTCGGTCTCCACTATCCTGAGCGCGAGACTACGTGTCGGTGCAAGCGATGCGGTCGTTGATCAGCTCTTCACGAACAACCCGCCGCTGCACTTGCTCCTCATTCACGTTGTCAGGTTCGTCTCCACGTCCGAAACCGCGATGCGGCTCCCATTTGCGATTTCGGGAGTCGTGGCGATGCCCGTCGCCTTCCTTGTCATCCAACGACTGCTTGGAATCCGTTCCGCTATTGCTGGTACATTGCTCTTCGCTATCTCCCCGCTCCACATTTCGTATTCACAGGAAGCGCGGCCAACAGCGCTCATGGTTCTGTTCAGTCTCTGTGGGCTTCTCTTTTTGCTCAAGGCTGTTGACGGCGGTCATCGCCGCAATTGGGTCTGGTTTGTTCTTTTTGGTGTCCTCAATGTGTGGTCGAGTTATTTCGCATTGATCGCGGTCATGCCAACACTTGGAGTTGTCTGGCTGATTTTGCTGTTGGAGTGTCGTCAGAAGCGGGAGCCCGCGGCACGACGATCGATACTTGCAAATGGAATCTTGTCGTTTGTTGGAATCGCAATCGGAACGCTGCCGCTGATCAAGGATCTCGTTTCGATTGCTGGAATGAACGATGCCCAGGCCGCACCGGCGACATCGATGCTCGCGTCAGTGCTCGACATCTGGTGGTTGCTCTTCAATCTCGCCAATCCCATCCCAGATGACCGATTGACCAGCATGCTCGCCGCGGGGATGGTCACGGGTGGACTCCTGGCAGTACTCCGGTTGAGAACGCATGGAGTTGCTATCGTCATCGCGTGGGTGTTTGCTCCGTGTGTGTTGTTGAAAACGATTCAGAGCGACCATATCGTGAACTACCGCTACGTTCTTGCCTCACTGCCCATGATCCTCGCGCTGGCAACAGTGGGCGGTCCCGTATTGATCCCACCGCCGATCCGGCGCAAACATCCGCGATTCGCGAATGCCTTTGGTTCAGGGCTCTTGATCGTACTCATCGCGCTCAATGTGCTCGGAATTCGGAACTATGAGGCCGGTGCGATCACGACGGGCCCAATCAAACCAGACTGGCATAGCGTTGTTTCGAGGTACGCCGAACACTCCGGTCCGGAAAGCTGTCTGGTGGTGGTCGATGGCGTTGGCAACGCATTTTCGCAGGTGGTTCCCTATTACATTGATCGCGCAACAGACTCGTCGTGCAGTGTCGATGCCCGTGACCCGGGGTTGCTGGGAGTCGCCGCGAGTCATCCCGATCTATGGTGGGCGGTCAGCGATCAATGGTATTTCCCCGAACAACGCGAGGCACTCACAGAAACGATGAAGAGCGCAGGAGATCTCTACGAGTTCGATTTCGTCATGCTTCTCCATCCGGAGATTGCTACCGGGGGTGGCGACACAATTGCGATGGAGGCACTTCTTCTCCAGTTGATCGACACTGCGGAGCCCGATCGATGTCGCAGCTCGATCGTCGCGCCCGCTGTACGCGAGAGCCTGGCGAATCTCTACATACTCGAAAATCGGGATCCTGCCGGCATCGTTTCATTAATCACGGGTTTCGATCCGCCAATGAATGACAACGACGGTTTGATGTGGGACCGCGCTTTCCAGAGGCTCGAACGGGGGGACGTTATAGGCGCGAGAACTATCGCAATTCGGCTGGTTGCGCTCTATCCGGGCGAAGAACGAGTCTACCTGCTGATGTCCGAAATCGAACGGGAAGCAGGCCACGACACGTGGAGATCGTTTGAGCGGGTTGCCGGCGTCTTGGCTGAATCTGGTGGCGCCTCCGGCCACAGCGGGCGTGCAAAACCATGCGATGACTCTTCCTAGAGCGCCAAGAAGCCGGAGTTGTCGATGCTGAATCAATTACTCCGTACTCCGCGGAAGTGGGCAAGATCGATGTCCGCCAACAAGTAGTTTGGTGGTGCAGATTCTATGCATCCTGTGAGACTGACATCGGCGTTACGCCCGGCGAACGAGGGCGACGCCTGCCAGTGCCAGGAGCCCTCCTACGGCTTGCAGCAAGCTCAATCGTTCGCCGAGAAAGAGCGCGGCCAGCACCATCGCGCCGACCGGTTGCAGGTAGAGATAGACAAGCGTTCGGACTCCTCCGAGCTGTTGAACCGCACGTTGCCAAAGAAAGTTGCCGACCACCATTCCGAACAGAGCCGCATAAACCAGCGATCCCCACGCCAGTACTCCAGGCGTGCGATCAATAATCCGCGGCAGATACCAAACCCCAACCGGAGCAGTTGCGAGAAGAGAGCTTCCAAACATCCACATGTTGGCGCGCACTGAGCCATACTTCTTGATCAACGAGACCGGCCACAGTGTGGCGCCCATCCAGCTGATCGCGGAGATGAGCGCAAGGAGGTCGCCGGTTAGCGACGTTCCGGCCGTCTGCCCGGCTCCAAGCATCAGTACAATCACGCCGGTGAATCCACCAATGAGTCCGCCCAGCGATCTTCTGGGCAATCGCTTTCGTTTGACGCCCAAGCGGTATCCGGCCACGAGCAGTGGGCTGGTGGAAGCGATGATCACGGTGTGAGCAACCGATGTCCGATCGAGCGCGGCCGTGTAACAGAGTTGGGAGACTCCGATCCCGATCAGGCCGGTTAGCACAAGCCGCGGTAGGTCCGAACGATCGACCCGAATTGGCTGCCAGCGATAGATCAGAAATACGGCAAGAATCGCGATCGATATCACCGGCCGGATGACGGTGTAGACGAGTACAGGAAACTCCCGCAAGGCGAATTTCGAAAACGGAGCGGTTGCGCTCCATATCATGATCGCGCCGATTGCCGCGAGATTGAGAACCGACCGCTCTTCGATCGGAGCTCGTCGATCAGTCCGTTCCGGGGAATCCGCCGTCATCGATCTGCAATTCCATTTGCGTCCACGCGGAAGTTTCTCCGCCGGCCGAGCCGGCGCGTTCGTGGAGAGTCACAGGTGATGAGATGAAACGTGGTGTTCTCTCTCGTGTCACAGCGTAGCGCGGTTCCCTGATTCTCGCTTCGATGGAATCTAGAGCAGAATCGCGAGGAGAATCTGACCGGCGATAATCTTGGTGATCGTTGCCATAGGGAAGACCGCGGCATAGCCCACATTCGGAAGTTCATCCCCGCTCTGCTCGAGCGCAAACCCAAGTGCCGCGGGTTGGGTGTGAACGCCGGCGACCATTCCAATGACTAGTCCCATGGGAATCTTGAGTAGTTTGTAACCGATCCAGAGCGTCGCCATTGCGGTGGTGAAGGTGATCGCCGCTCCGGCGATCAACAGCCGCGTGCCGTCTCCCTCCCGCAACGTCGACACGAACGTGTAACCTGCGCCGATTCCAATTCCCGCCAAGAAGAGGACGAATCCAAACTGCCTGAGCGTGAGATTGGCGCTGTAGGGGAGCGACCAGTTCAACGGCCCGGTACGATCGAATGCGCCGAGGATGAGCGCTACAATCAGCGGCCCGCCGGCCAGTCCCAACTTGATGTCGACCCCACCTGGAAATGGGATCGGCACCGTGCCCAATAACAATCCCAATGCTAGTCCCAGGCTGAATGTCGGGATATCGATCTCGCTGACGGCCCGGTACGAATCGCCAAAAAACGCGGTGACGGCGTTCATCGACTGGCGTGGAGCGACGACCCGGACGCGATCGCCGGACAGGAGCACCGTCTCCGCTTGGGGAAGAAACTCCACATCGCCACGCCTGATCCGGGTTGCGACCGCATCGAACCGTTGCCGGAGCGCTAGATCACGCAGGCGATGGCCGGCCACCGCGGGGCTCGAAACAAAAATGCGCCGAAAATCAAGTTCGCTGCGATCGTGCTCCAGGCTCCGCGCGGACGCTTCCCCGAGCACCTGAATCACATGGGTCAATTCCTCTGGATTCCCGATAACCGAAACGAGATCACCGGATTCGAATCGCGTGTCGCCGGTTGTGAGTTTGATCTTTCCCTGGTGTTGATGGCGGCCAAATACGACAGTCCAGTCGTGGCGTTCAACGAGGTCGCGAACGGATTCCTGAGCTGCAGTTTCTCGAGTGACGAGAACCGTCTGATTTCTCAACGGCTTCGGCGCATTGGTCGACGATTCAACCAATGAAGCTTCGAATGCGTAATTGATTCTCCAAATGCGTTGCGCAAGCACTATCGCAAGTATCACACCCAGAACCCCGAAGGGATATGCCATCGAGTAACCGACGACCGGCTCTGTCAGTCCTTGCTCGACGGCCGCTGAAGAGAGCGTAACTTTGAGATATTCGAGCTCCGCGGCAAGCGCCGGCGTATTGGTCAGGGCGCCCGCAAACATTCCGGCCGTGAACGTGGGCTTGAGATTCAAAATGACGTGAGCGACAACGCTCAGGAAGGTCGCGATCGACACGACACTGACGACGATCAGACTGTCTCGAATGCCCTTCCGGCGAAACGCGGCGAAAAACCCACGGCCGTTGCTCAGCCCAACCGTGTAGACGAACAACACCAGCCCGAGTTGATAGGTTACCGCCGGCAGTTTGAGCTCATCGTCGAGTGCGCCGACGATGAGGCCGGCGAAAAGCACCGACGCGACGCCGAGGCTCGTTCCCCGGACTTTGATGCGACCGAGCGGATATCCGATCGCGACGACCAAGAAGAGCAGGAGCAGTGGATTGTCGAGCAAGAAATCTGTCACGTTGACCGCACCT
The DNA here is from genome assembly GCA_964371945.1 of uncultured Sphaerobacteraceae bacterium. GTDB lineage: Bacteria > Chloroflexota > Chloroflexia > Thermomicrobiales > UBA6265 > CAYJPA01. The sequence continues at coordinate 19,656 of CAYJPA010000012.1, forward strand.
CGATGACAGCACGACCGGGTCAATGCGCCAGGCAATTGAACTGTAGTCGTTGCGGCCGCGCGGAGTGGTTTCAGCCAACCGCGGCGGCGTTGCAAAAGCATTTCGAAAGCGGCATCTCCCTTTCGCCATGCCGGGAACTGCCATATGATCCGTGCGCATTTGCTGACGAGTTTAACGAGGGGAAGGAATGGGCATGGTCGCGGACGAACTTACGCCCCGGGTGACACACCCGTGGGTCGAAGAGGCGAAATCAAAAGTGAGGTTCGGAGTTAGCATATTCCCGCAACCGGTAGATTGGTGGGAATTCATCGATGACGTCAAGCGAATGGAGGCTGGCGGCATCGATTCCTACCTCAGTTACGATCACCCCCAAAGCCGAGCGGATTGCTGGACAGCGCTGGCGGCATTAGCGGCACATACCAAAACCATTCGGCTCGGCACAGTGGTCGATTGCATCTATTATCGGAGTCCCTACCTCCTCGCCCGCCAAGCGGCGGACATAGATCGCCTCTCCGATGGACGTCTGATTCTTGGACTCGGAATCGGTGACAACGTTCCGGAATTTGAGCAGATGGGGATCTCATTTCCGCCCGTCCGGGACCGCCAGGAAGCCATGGTCGAAACTATTCAGATCGTACGAGGACTTTGGTCCGATCCAACGTTTAGGTTTGAAGGGAAACACTTCTCTGCCAGATCGAATGGCGAATTTCTCGGACCGGTTCAGGAGCCACATGTGCCAATCCTGCTTGCCGGCGGGGGCGAAAAGGTGACGCTCCGGCAGGTCGCGCGGTTTGCGGACGCCTCGAACATGGGTGCCCACGAGTGGATTGGAAGCGCCGTCACCTCTGAGGATATCGCCCGCAAATTCGGGAAGCTTCAAGAGTATTGCCAGGAGTATGAGCGCCCGTACGATTCGGTCATGCGGAGTCAGTTCACCATGCCGCTCATCATGGCGGAGACGCAGGAAGAGCTTGAGCGAAAGCTTAATAGCCTGCCGCAGCAGACGCTCGAGTGGTGCGGAGACGCGCTTTTTGCCGGCACCCCCGCGGAGACGATCGAGTTCTATCGTGAATTGCAGGCGGCGGGGTTCCAATACTTCATCGCAAATATCCTCGAAGCCGATCGCGGCACGATCGATTTGATGTGCAAATACCTGGTTCCAGCATTCAACGATTGAACCGAAAGCGGTCCGATTCCAGCGAAATCCCCGCCTCTGCTTGAGGCGGGGATTTCGCTGATTACTCATTCAGACCGTGGCATCAACAAGAGAGACGCCAGATCGAAAGCGTCTGGAACGCGTGCAAACGTCAATCTATTCATTGTTACCGATGTACCAGACTAGTCCTAGCTATAGCTCGACCCGCTCACTAGCATGTGAATCAAGCGACGGTGACATCAAGTGATGGATCTGGCGCTCGACAACCCGGCAGACCAGACTTTTGTGACGATCGAAGGCCTGTCCGGATCGCGAGACGATGCGCCAGTGGCGCGAACCGGTGATTCGCCTCAATGAGCACATCGACCCGGTGGCGCACTCATACGATCGGTCAACGTCGGTTTTTTCGTTCACTGTCTACCACGCTGCCGCCTTGGTCGGTTCTGCTCGTCGCGCTTGCGATCGGTCTTGCGGCCGCGTTTGGGATCAACCAGATCGACGAACAGGAACGGCGAGCAAGCGAGGCCCAGCTGGTCGCTACCCAACTTGGGATGCAATCAGCCAAGGCGCTCAATGTGTACGAACGATACCTGCGGATGCCGGACCAGGGAGTTCAGCTCACCGCGGAGTACGAGGCGATTCAAGTTGGCGTGTACAACCTGGTCTTGGAGCTCGGCGAGCTCGCCCCGGGCCCAGAGCAGGCCATGCTGGCGACGACGCTCCAGGAGCTGCAGATCGCTTCTCTCTCTGCCCCACCCAGTGATCCGGCGAATCCCGACGACACGTACCTCAACGAGGTAATGCTGCCGATCGCCAACCGATTTTTTGGCGAACTGCAGCGAGCTCAAGATGTCTACCGAGACGAGGCCCGATTACAAGAGCAACGAGCCCGAGTCGGGACGTTTGTCGTTTTGATCGCTGCCGCACTTCTCGCCGGAATTCTCTTCGCGCTCAATGAGCGTCTTCGTCGAAATCAGTCGGCAATCCTCGAACGCCAGGAGCTTCGCTTCCGTGCACTGGTCCAGCATGGAACTGACCTCATTTCTTTGATTGACAAAAACGGGGTGGTCAGATTCCAAAGTCCATCGATCAGCGGACTTCTTGGCCTGGAACCTGCAGCGGTTGAGCACCTGCCGTTCTCGCTGCTCGTCCATCCCGAAGACGAGCGTATCTTCAACACAATGATGTCCGAGACCGCCTCGTTCCCTCAAAGCGTCTTTACGGCAGAAATCCGGCTTCGTCATGCCGACGCTACCTGGAGAACGGTCGAAATCGTCACCAGCAATCTCACGGAGAACGCCTCGATCGGCGGGTATGTTCTGACATCGAGGGACGTAACGATCCGCAACGAGTTAACGGCCCAGATTGCCTTTGCGGCAACACACGACTTGCTCACCGGTCTCCCCAATCGACGACTGCTCCTCGATCGCCTGACCAATGGGCTTGCTCGCGCCAATCGTTCGTCCGAATCGCTCGCCGTCATTTTCACCGATCTCGACAAATTCAAAGCCGTGAACGACACCTACGGTCACGACGCGGGTGATGATCTGCTTCGCATGGCCGCCAAACGCATTCTCATTTCCATCAGGCCGGGCGACACGCTTGCCCGTCTGGGAGGAGATGAATTCGTGGTGCTGTTGGAGTCAACCCGCCTCGATCAGGCTTTTGAGGTCGCCGAGCGGGTCGCAACCGCGATCACGAGACCATTCGACCTCGTTGGAGACGAAGTCAAGCTCTCGATCAGTCTCGGCATCGCGGGTCGCGAGGGACCGCTCGACGAAGCAGACGATCTGCTTCGCCGCGCCGATGTCGCCATGTACTCAAGCAAGCGGTTAGGGCACGGATCACCAGTCGTCTACGATCACTCCATGGCTTCAGACCCGATATCTCGATACGAATCTCAATTCGAGCCAGAGGTTGCAGGAATCGCGACGGGACCTCAGGGAAGGGCGTAGGTTCACCTTTCAAATCCGCGCATCTCCCCATTAGCCACAAAAAGACCTTTGATGGACGTTACCGAGGTCCGGGTCTGGCGATTCAATCAACCAGCTCCATCCGCTATCTTGAACTGGCGGGCTCGTGAGATGAGTCATTTCACATGTTGCACCGCCCGCCCGGTTGGACGCCTGCACCCCGGACAACGTAAGGACACAGGTTGCCAGTTTCGATACCCACCACCGGGACGATTTGCGTTGGACGTGCTGAGGATAGGATCACCCCTCTTTCTGACCGAATTGGCACCGGCCTCAAGCCGCGAGGAGTAGAGCACCTAGGCACGAAAAGCCGGTCGTTGCCCTCGTGGCTGATCGTGCTGCTTGTCGTTGTGATTGGGATTTCGTCCACGGCTGGAATTGAAGAGATCAACAGACGCAAGAACCAAGCATCGCGCGCCGAGCTCGTCGTGACCCAACTGCGCGTCCTCGCAATGCAGGGCCGTATCATTTCCGACCAGTATCAGATCGATCCTGCCCAAGCAAAGTCACTGGCCACTCAATTCGTGGACCTTCAGATCGAGGCGTCCAGCTACGTCACCGAACTTGGAATCCTTGCGCCCGGTCCGGAGCAGCTGGCGCTTGCTGAATCGCTCCAGAAGGTAACCGTGGCGGCGACCGCTGCCTTCCAATTGGCCGAAAAGAATGCTGGCACGGGCATCGCTGGTCAGGCCTTTTTCCGGGGCGTACTGCAACCGCATGGCGAGGAGTTTCTGGCAAATCTCTCGATCGCTCGGGACGCATACCACGATGAATCGCGAACGCAACAGCGTCGAGCCCGGCTCAGCATCATTGCGTTGCTCTCGGGCGCGGTGCTGCTCATCGGAATCTTGATCGTGATCAATGAACGGCAACGCCGTTCAAATCTTTCGATCGTGGAGCGACAGGAACGTCGATTCCGATCGCTCGTGCAACATGGAACCGACTTGATCTCGCTTCTCGATGGGGATGGAATCGTTCGCTACCAAAGCCCGTCCATCTTGTCGCTCCTTGGCTACGAGCCAATGTCGATCGAGCACCGCCAGTTCGAAACGCTGGTTCACCAAGATGACCTCGCAACATTTGCCAGAATCTTTGGCGATTCGGCCGGAAATCCCGGTCGCGTCGTTACGGGAGAGCTCAAGCTTGTTCATGTCGATGGGACCTGGAAGACGGTCGATATCGTGATGAGCAATCTGACGGCCGATCCCGATATCGCCGGCTTCGTGCTCACATCGCGCGACGTGACGGTGCGGAACGAGCTCATGCAGCAGATCGCGCATTCGGCGATGCACGATTCACTCACGGGGTTGCCGAACCGCCGGCTGTTGCTTGATCGATTGGCGCAGGGACTGGCGAGGGCAAACCGATCAACGGCAACGATTGCGCTCGTCTTTATTGATCTTGACGATTTCAAAGCTGTCAATGACACGCTCGGGCATGATGCGGGCGATGAGCTGCTCAGATTAGCATCCGCTCGGATTCTGGAATCGGTCCGACCGGGTGACACCGTCGCTCGCCTGGGTGGAGACGAGTTCGTCGTGCTGCTGGACACCATCGAGCCCAACCACGCGCACAGAGTCGCCGAGCGTGTGGCTCAGTCGATCACTGAGCCGTTCACAATCGGCTCAGAAACCGTGAGCATTTCGATTAGCCTGGGAGTCGCAGAACGCCAGGGTCCGCTCGACGAGCCCGAAGATCTTCTTCGCCGAGCGGACGTGGCCATGTACGCTGGCAAACGATCCGGCGGGGGCAGTCCAGTCGTTTTTCACGAGGATCTGCTGGAGCCAAAACGACAAGCCGTCGCATTGCAGGCGTGAAGGTTCAACCGCGCGACACGCCGGCTTCCGACGTCGCCTTGTGAACCCCGATTGGTGAGCGCAAAATGCCTCGTCCCTGGCGGGGACGAGGTGTTTGTGTGCGGGATCTGAATAGTGGGCTACCGATCGTCGATCGGAGCGAACGTTCTGTCCGTCCGGCCGACAAATTGTGACTGAGGGCGGATTAGCCGGTTGTTGGCGCCCTGTTCGAGAACATGTGCGCTCCAGCCCACCGATCGCGAAACGGCAAAAGTCGGTGTGAACATGTCACCGGGCAACCCAACCGCCGCGAGGACGGCCGCGGAGTAAAACTCCACATTCGTATAGAGCCGCCGTCCGGGCTTGCGCTCGTTGAGCATGAAGAGCGCTCGCTCTTCGGTTCGCCTGGAGAGTGCGAAGAAAGCGGGATCGCTTGCCGTCCTCGCCATTTCGCGAAGAATCTCGGCGCGAGGATCTTCGGCTTTGTAGACGCGATGACCGAATCCCATTAGTCGATCGCCGTGATCGAGCGCCGTCGTCAACCAATTGTCGACGTTATCGGCCGTGCCGATCTCATTGAGCATATCCAACACAAGTGATGGAGCGCCGCCGTGAAGCGGGCCCTTGAGGGCGCCTACCGCGCCGGTGAGCGCGGAACAAAGATCTGACTGAGTTGACGCGATCACGCGAGCGGTAAACGTCGACGCGTTCATTCCGTGATCGGCAAGCAGAACGAGATAGGTCTCAAGCGGCTTCCAATGGCGTTCGTCCGGCTCGTTGCCAAAGAGCTGGTAGAGGTAGCTTTGCGAGGTATTGTGACCGGACTTCGGTGTCACTGGCTCCAGGCCCGCGCGCAATCGATAGAAAGCCGCCAAGATGCCTGGAAACCGGGCGGCAATCGCAATCGCCTCGTTCAGGTCAGGGAGACCGCCGAAATGCTCCGCATCGACCGCACCGAGCGCGGACAAGCCGGTGCGAAGGGCGTCCATCGGCGCGGTCTCCTTGGGCAACTGGCCGAGGATTCCGATCACGGATTCAGGCAGTGTGCGATTTGCCTCGAGCTGTTCTTGAAGTGACTTCAGTTCAGCACGACTTGGTAAATGACCCACCCAAAGCAAATGTGCGACTTCCTCGAACGACGCCTTGCCGGCGAGCTCGTGAATGTCGTAGCCGCGATAGACGAGCCGGCCCTCTTCTCCAAAAACGTGACTTAGTGCCGTTGAGGCGGCAACGACGCCCTCCAGCCCTTCCGGTTTGGGCAATAAGTTCTCGGTCGTGTTCTCGGTCGCCTGTGTCACCGTTCTGCGCTCCTTCTCTGTGCGACGCGCGATCCGATCATCGCCTCTCCAGCTCCTGCACCGCGCTCAACGCCAAACGATCGTCCTAAGGCGGCAACTCCCCTTTATGACGAGCTCTAGACCGGACACACACCGGGCAAGATATCTTTACGCCGCCACCTGCCGCGTAAGCAGTTTTCGCGGCGCCGTTACCGCGCGCAATCCTATCACGCCGGGTTCAGGCAGTCTGCACGTCATTTTCGAACTACTGGTCCAATTTGAGGAAGTATTGCTCAGTTCCACAATCCTGCACCGCAACAACGATCCAAGACGAAAGTGCCGAGTTGATTGCTGGACCCAGACAAGTTGGAGTGTGAGGATAGGGATCGACGGAGTAGCATCGGCCGCGTCGATTGCGATCGAGAATCCTCGACCTCGTACCGCCCCGACGAGCGAGCTGACTGCATTCCGAATTGCCGCCCGTGTTTTTCCAGTTATTTGAGGGTGTCGATGCGAAGGATTCGCGCTCAGCATTCGCTCCAAGCCTCGGGCTTGCTTTTGCCTGGCGCGCAGATCGTGCTCTTTGTGCCCCTAACGCGGTTTGCGCCGGGACTTGATCGTATTGTTCCTGTACCCGTTCGCCACTTCCAAATCGTTTCAGCGACTGCACTCGTAGCAGTGGGTTTGGCGATCGCGGTCGGAATCGCGTCCGTCCGGTCGAGGGAGTCGCGCACCTTTCTGGTCGCCGCGGGGTTTCCCGCAATTTCCGGCGTTTTTGCGGTCCATGGCCTGACCACTCCCGGGTCCACCTTGCTCATCAAAGAGTCCCACCACTACCTTGTGATAAGCGCGCGATTGAGCCTGTTCATCGGTAGTCTGTTCTTGCTCCTGAGCTCGTTTCAACCACCAGGGCGGATCACGTCGTTTATTTCCAAAAACCATGGCTCATTAGTGGTCGGAGTTGTCGCCCTGACCGCCATCTACATCGGCCGCAATCTGGCAGAACCTGATCTGCTGGATTTCATCCCCACCGGAACCGATCCTAGGCCGAAATCGGCTTCCGTGACATTTGGGAACAATTCACCGGCAATTGACAGTGGTTACGGATACAATTCCAGCGAGCCGAGCCCTGATTCCCTGCCGGCGACGGAACCGGAGCTCACCCCGGCTGAACGACTCGGTCGCAACTTGGGCTACGGCATGGCGGTCTTCACCGTTCATGCGTATCTTCTTGCGGCCTGGCGGTATTAGGAAACGTACGATCTCACCCGAACCCCCGCTACGGGTGCACTGACGGCAGGGTTGATCTTGCTGGCGGAGGCACAAGTAATCATGACGTTAGGCGAGACCTGGCACGTTTCGTGGCGGCTCTACCACGGCGCAATCCTGTTCGGCTTTTTGATTCCTGCCGGCGCCTTGGGGCTCGCTTATCGCCGAGGAAGCAATCTCGCCCAAATCGTTGATGGTTTCTTCGTGCGCGACGCCTTCGCAAAAGTCGAGCGGTCGTTTCCTGAAGCGATCAGCGCTCTGATCACGGCAATCGGGAAGAGGGATCCGTATCTGCGCGGCCATATGCGGAGGGTCGGTCAACTCACGGTAGATATCGTGGCGGATCTGAAGCTGCCGGATTCAGTAGCACGGGCGGCGAGCCACGCCGCGTTGCTGCACGATATCGGAAAAATCGGCATCTCCGAGGCGATTCTCCACAAGCCCGAGCGACTCACCGCTGAAGAGCTTGAAATCATGAGGGTTCACCCAGATCGCGGATACCAATTGGCAATGCAGGCACCGGCTCTACATTCAGCCGCACCGGCAATCCGGTGGCACCACGAGCGGCTGGACGGAACTGGATATCCTGACCGCATTAAAGCCCACGAGATCCCGATCGAGGCCAGAATCGTGGCGGTCGCGGATGTATGGGACGCGATGACTTCCGACCGCGTTTACCGCAAAGCGATGTCAGCGGACGCGGCCCGTGAAATCATGCTCTCGGAGGCCGGGGTGAAGCTCGATCAATCGTGCGTCCAGGCACTCTTCAACGTGCCCGACCGATCGCGCGACGCGACAGCGCCGTTCGGCAACCGCCCGTCCGCACGAACCGCGGAGCGTCCGCTCCCGTCATTCCTCGGGAGCTGAAGTCGCCAAACTAGCTGTTTCCGTTCTCTCGGAACGTTCGCTCCAACCGCTCGCGAGCTTCCGGGATCTCGCGGCCGAGCTGGACGAGTGCTGCTCTCAGCGCGTCGCGGGTCTCGGTGGCGTCTGTGCCGGGTCTTGCAGTCAGATTCGGATAAATCTCAGTCGTCATTACCTCGCGCAGACTACTGACGAACCCGACCAAATCGCGACAGGTCGCGTCATCGAGGTATATCCGGTCCTGGTTGAACGCCTCGGCAAAGGCAAAGGTGGCGTCTCCGACTTCCTTCCAGTTCTCCCACTTGAGAGTCTCCGGTGGCAGATTGGCCGGCAAATCGAACGCCTCACCCGGCAGGAGCACCGGATTGGTCACTGAGAGATAGCAGGTTTCCAGTTTGGCGAGACGCCGGTAAAGCGAGGCGATCGCTTCCGCACGCTTGCCGGTTACAACATCGGATTCCGGTCCGGACTGGCGAACCGCGATGGCGGCCATCGCCGCGCCGACGGCTTCTCGAAGGCGAGACAACTCGATTTCTTGATGAGATCTCAAATCGACCAGAACCCGCTCGACCGCCTGGGCGGTTTGTCCATCCACCTCAGCGTAGCGCTCACGAAGGCGCGAAAGCTGGGTGTCGTGCTCATGCGTGGAGGTCCGCAAGCCCTCACGCAACCGGCCGAGCTCGCCTTCGATCTCACCTACGGCACTCCGCGCTTCAGCACGCAGCCGTTCAATGTCCGCCTGATAGCGAGCGTCGAGCTCGGTTTTGATTTTGTCAATACTGACCGGTGGCCGCGAGCCGCCGAAACGAACCGAGGTCTTCAAGTCGTTAAGGTAGAAGAAACCCGCGCCAACTGCTCCAATCAGCAGGAACAGCAGGAGGATGATTAAAGCAAGTTCCATTCGTTCACCCGCTCGTAGGGTCCCAACACATGGCAAGTTGCCAGGCTGTCTGCTCGATTAAGCACAAGATACCGCACGACAGGCTAGCATTCATCGTTAACGAGTCGATCGAACCCGCCGGGACGCGCTTCGTCGCCCATCGGCAATCACTACCCAAGCGAGAAGCAGCAAATGCGACGACGAGATCTTCTGAAAGCCGCCGCGGCTGGGCCGTTGCTCAAACTCCCATTGCGGGCCACGGCCGCTCCAAAGAGCGACGGAACTGATGTCCGGACTCAGGTGCCACTTGACGAGCGGATGAAACGCGCGATTCTGCCAGAGTATCGCGTGCTTTCCTACTACGGCTTTCCCGGCAACGAGCTTATGGGAATCCTGGGCGAGCACGATAAAGAAACGCTGCTCGGACTCTTGCTGGAACAGGCGGCCGCGTACGAGGCGGTCGATTCGTCCAAACCCATTAAGCTCGCGCTCGAGGTGATCGCCTCGGTCGCTCAAGCTGACGCGATGGCCGACGGAAGCTATCTCGCTTACACCTCAAGCGACTACATCAGGGAATATGTCGAGTTCACTCGCGACAACGATCTCTTGCTTCTGCTGGATATGCAATTTGGTCGCCGGACCGTCCAGCAGGAGGTCGACGCGGTGCTCGAGTGGCTGATTGAGCCCCACGTTCACCTGGCACTCGATCCGGAATTCTCCGTGAACGAGGGCGAGGTTCCAGGCGAAGTCCTCGGTCAAATGGATGCGGCCGAGATCCGGTACGCTCAGGAGACGCTGGCCGATTTCTGCGCGCAGCACAATCTCCCGCCCAAGATGCTGATCGTCCACCAGTTCAATCTCCACTCGATCACAAATCGGGAATTAGTTGTGCCGGTCGACGGCGTGCAATTCGTGCTGGAGGTCGACGGCTGGGGGGCGCCGGCGGACAAAGTCGCAACTTATGATGTGGTAACCGACGGAGAACTGATTGAGTATTACGGGTTCAAACTCTGGTATCGCCAGGACGAGCCACTCATGACCGAAGCGGAGGTGCTCGCGCTGAATCCCTCCCCCGACCTGATCATCTATCAATAATATTCGAACACAGCTCATATCTCACGTGACACCATTGGGCGGCATTGAAGGATGCAGCGTCTCGATCACTTCACTTGCTCGCTTGAGGAGCTCACGGTCCCAGGTTAGCAAGGGGATTTGAAGTTTGCTAGAAACGGCAACATAGACCGCGTCTGCCCCGCGAAGGGAGCACTGAATTGCGAACCGGGCAGACAACTCGGCAAGTTCCGCATCGATCTGGACGATGTGAACCGATTGATTGAGCAGCAGTGACTCAAGCGCGAGATAGCCCATTTCTTGATCCATGGTCCGGCGGGAAATTGACCCTCCGACTTCTGGGAGAAGAATCCCGGGCGCGTACACTTGATGACCGCTTACAAACCAGTCGTGTAACCAGGCATCACTTGTCCTATAGTACACATCACTCTCAACAATTGAACCGACCCAAACACTCGCGTCGACAACAATCACAAGTCGCGCCGCACGTCATTCACCGCGTCCAAAGCCGAGACGCCCTTCGGCCACACGGCCGAAATCTCCCCTGCAATTTCGCGATGTCGTCGCCAGATGGCTTCCAATTCCTCGGCTGACAGGCGCGGTCGAACGGGGACCAATCTCGCCACGACCTCACCCCTGATCGTCACATCAATTGGCTCATTCGATTCGCGCACGAGACGCACGAACTTCCCCGGATTTGATTTGAGCTCGCGTATTCCGACTGACGTATTGGCGGCCATTCGAGTTTCCTCACTGGGGAAATTATTGTGGTCTCGACTGTAACCACAATAATTGTAGCATCTAGACATTAGTCTGCTATCCGGTAGTCGGACGTCGAGCGTCGGCATCCGTGCATCTCCAGTAGGATTGCGGCCGGTTGTTTGGAATCTTGTATGGTGCCTCGCTCTATTCGACGGCGGTTCAAGGCTTGTGGCAAAGATCCGCGATCACGTGACAACCGCATCCGCGCTGGCAACCGGCACCGAGGGCCCGCTACGCATTGCGCTCGACCGCCTTCGCCGGTATGGACTCGGCGAACGCGTGATCAAAAGCGCGCTCGCGGCTGGGCTTGCATGGTGGCTGGCGACGCTCGTCCGTGATGACCCACTCCCGGTCCTCGCACCGATCACGGCGATCTTCACGATCCAGTTGACGCTCGCTCGTTCCGTCCTCGGCTCGGCCCAGCGTGTGCTCGGCGTAAGCGCGGGCATCGCCATAGCAATGCTCGCCAACCGGGTAATCGGACTTCACTGGTGGGCCATCAGCCTGGCGGTGCTCATTTCGCTGATTGCCGGTCTGAGACTGTTCCGGCTGGAACCGGCCGGCGTCGAACAAATGACGGTCACCGCAATGCTGGTGATGATCGTCGGTGCGAGTGGAGACGTGCTCGGCGTTGCTGGTTACCACGCATTGGACACGCTCATCGGTACCGCCGTTGGTTTAGCCGCGAATTCGATGATCGCACCTCCCAGCCACGTACCCGCGGCTCGACTCGCGGTCCATGCCGTGGGTCGCGGGTTGATCGAGGTGATTGATTCTCTTGCTGCCGCGCTCGCCTCCGGATTGCAGCAGGAGCAGGCGTTGATCATTCTTGAACGGGCTCGGGCTGTTGCCGGCGATCTCGATGAAGTTCAGGCCGCGCTCGACCGGGCCGAAGAGAGCATGCGCTTTAACCTCCCAGGTCGCGGTCAGAAGCCAGTCCTCGCGCGTTACAGGCGAGCGAACAGCGCGATGGAGCATGCGTCTGTCCAGACCAGGGTCATCTCGCGCACGATCGCAGATTGCGCTCATTCGGGCGGGGCCACGGGTATTGTGCCGATTTGGATTTCGCCGGGGAAGCTCGGCGTGCCACTTGCGAACCTCTTTACGGCAAGCGCGATCTACCTGGAGTATTTTCTGTCCATTGCCGACGACGCATCGGCCGTATCGTGGGATTCGTTGACCGCGACGGATGCCTTGGCCCGTCTCTCCGATGCAAAGGCCGCGGGGGTGGCAGTTTTCGACTCACTGCAACCAGATGGCTGGATTCTGATTGGAGAGGTTCTCTCGGTCACGAATCAACTTCTGACCGATATGACAAGCACGGCCCGGGATCTGCTGACTTCCTCTTAACGTTGGCGTTTTCGAGGTCCTCAGCGTTCGATCGAGATCTCGACCCGGTGGAGTTTCTGTTCCATCCGGTCCATCGCGAGCATCAATCCATGCAGAAGCGCCTGCGGTCGCGGTGGGCAACCTGGGATCCAGACATCGACTGGAAGCACATTGCCGACGCCGCCCGCGATGCAGTAACTTCCCTGCAACACGCCGCCGCCACAAGCACACGCCCCAACCGCAACCACTAAACCCGGTGCTGGCATCGCTTCGTGGACCATGCGCACTGCCTGCTCGAGATTTCGGGTCACGCTGCCCGTGACGAGGAGCATGTCGGCATGCCGTGGCGAAGCAACGATGTCGAATCCCAGCCGCTGGATGTCATACGCGGGTCCAAGCAGCGACTGAATCTCCCAATCGCAGCCGTTGCACGAACCAGAGTCCACCTGGCGCACTTGCAGGGAACGTTTGAGTAATCCTCGAATGCGTGCGCCGAGCTTCTCGCCGATGGCGTCCGAGTCGTCGCTCTTTGGCACCAGTTCGATCGCCGGAACGAAGTTCAAAGTGATCATCCGGACCGCTCCCGGCTAACGATCGGACGAACGAAATGGACGGTCGTAGACAGGTCATCGGAATCAAGGACGGCCAGCTCGAATTCGTTTGTCAGCCGGATTGCGCCGCTCGCGCAGGCTTCGGCGCAGAGACCGCAAAAGACGCAGGGCGCGTCGGTCAACGACCAAGTCCAGCCACCGGGCGCTACATCAACGGCAATTGCGCTGGATGGGCAGACTCTCGCGCACTCGCCTTCGCCGGTGCAGCTACTCGTGTCGAGCTGCACTTGCCCCCGGTAGGCGGTTGGCGCCGGCTCGGGCACGCTGGGATACCCGCGGGTCACGATCCCAGTTTTCAAACTCCGGTGAAAGACATTGACCACCTTGGAAAGCTCCTCAGATCTGGACTCATCTATCCAGGCAGGCGTAACAGAGTTCGAAGCTCTTGTTGATGACCGGGAAGTCGGGAACCATGTTACCCGGAACCGAAGCCGCAACGACCGGCCAGTTCGGGAAGCTGGCAGAACGAATCCGGAGACGGTCGATTGTGCCGTCGGCTCCTGTTCGGACCCAGTGCAGATTCTCACCGCGTGGCGATTCGGTAACCGCAAATCCAACCCGATTCGCCGGGATCGTTGGCACCCGAACGGCGATTGGTCCTTCAGGCATGTTTGCCAGGATCCCGCGAATCATCGCGAACGAAACGATGATCTCGTCCATGCGGATCAGTACCCGTGCTTCCGCGTCGCCCTCGCGTCTGGCGGGGACCGCAACGGGTTGAGGGGCATCCGCATAGTATGCATGCGGATGATCCCGCCGGGAGTCGATATCGACGCCGCTCGCGCGCGCCGCGACTCCAACCGATGCCAGTGCTCGCGCGGTTGTGGGCGACAGGATGCCAGTCGCGCGAAGCCGCTCGAGTACGGTATCGCTACCGAGCACCAGGGAGATGAAATCTCCAAACTCCTTGGCCACTCGAACAATCGTGCCTTCGATATCGCGGGCGACGCCGGCATCTAGGTCGCGTCGCACACCGCCGATCGTGCTGGTTCCGCGGAGAAACCGATTTCCGCTGACACGCTCGTTCAGCCGCTGCAACTCGTCCTTGATTCGAGCGCCGATCGATGCCCCGACCGCGAAACTAACGCCGGCACAGATGTTCCCCAGATCGCCGATATGGTTGTAAAGCCGTTCCAGCTCCAGGCAGATCGTTCTCAGAGCCCGGGCGCGGTTCGGCGCGACGACTCCAGCAATCGACTCGATCGCTTGGCAGTAGCTCACCGCATGAGAAGCCGCGCAGGCGCCGCACGTTCGTTCGGCGATCTGCAGAACGTGAGCGGCGCTCTTGCCTTCAACCAGCTTTTCGATGCCACGATGCGTGAAGAAGAGTTGGACCTCAAGGTGAAGAACCCGCTCCCCGACCGCGGCGAACCGGAAGTGTCCTGGTTCAATCACACCCGCATGGATCGGACCGACCGGAATCTCGACGATTCCCTCGCCGTGACGGTGGTGAAAGACGGTCGGCTCATGTGGGATTCGCTCCACCATTTCGCTCGCGTTGAAATCCTTACGGAGGGGAAATCGTCCTTCCGGCCAGTCGTCGCGATGGATAAGCCGACGCGGGTCCGGATGGCCGGCCGGCACAACTCCAAACATGTCCTGTACTTCTCGTTCGTACCAGTTGGCGGCGGGAACGGCAATCGAAATCGATGGGAAGACCGGGTCATCCGCCGGGATAGTCGTTTCGACAGTCGCCCAGGCTGCATGTGGCAATGAGAACGTATAGACGAGTCGGAATGCGCCGGTCGCTTCTCGTTCATCGAGCCCGACCATTGTGGCCAGCCTCGAATAAGGTAGCGCCGCGACGGCGGAGCACGCACCGGCCAGGGAGTCCCGCTCGACCTCCACCCTCATTTCGCCGGGGATCCACCCCGGAATCGAAACGCCGCCCGTGGCCTCCTCGAGATTGAATGGTTCTGTGCTGCCGGCAATGCTTGAACTCACTTGACTGCGACCTCTCGCGATGCCGGCTCAATGATCCCCGCAATATCACTGAACAAACCCCGCACTGATTCAGGAACGTGAACGCCGAAAAGAAACATCACGACCAGTAACGGGACGAGGGCAATAAGCGCGGTGTTGGATGCCCATCGAGAGCCTGCCTGGGCAGATCGAGTTTCGACAGCGTGCCCCGGCGCGCCATAGACCATTCCGATCAGATGGCGTAGAAATGCCGCGAAGACCACTCCAATCAAAAGCACCACGGCAACTGACGTCGCTATCTCCCAGCGACTTCCGTTGAATCCGGCGCCCACGATCGCGATCTCACTGACGAATATGCCAAATGGTGGAGCTCCGGTGATGGCGAGCACGCCGAAAATGAGGAGCCACGCGGTGACGGGAACGATTTTGATTAATCCGCGAATCGCGGGCATACGCCGGGTTCCATATCGCTGAACAATGTCGCCCGCAATGAAAAACAGGAACGTCTTGGTCGCGGCATGGTTGAGAAGGTGGAGTAGGCCGGCGGAGATGCCGAGCGGTCCACCAATCCCGAATGCTATCGCCATCAGACCCATGTGCTCTACGCTCGAATAGGCCAGCAATCGCTTTAGGTCGCGGGCAAGGAGGATGAAAGGCACTGCAACCGCGACAGACAGCAAGCCGAAACCGAGCAGCAGGTGATTCGAGAAACTGGAATTCGTTGCAACTGTCGTCAATGCGTGGAAACGGAGGATTCCATAGAGTGCACAGCTCAAGAGCACACCGGAAAGCATTCCGCTGACGGGAGAAGGCGCCTGACTATGTGCATCCGCGAGCCAGGTGTGAAGTGGCGCGAGTCCCGCCTTCGTGCCGAACCCGACAAGAACGAATGCGAACGCAAGCCGCATCAAGTCGGGATCGAGTTGTCTTGCGCCACGGCTGAGCAAGCTCCAATCGAGCGATGAGGATCCACTCCCCACCCTGGCGGCGTAGTAGGTCAAGAGCACGCCGAAGAGCGCGCACGTTATGCCGACCGTGCAGAGAATCAGGTACTTCCATGCCGCCTCCAGCGACGCGCGCGAACGTGAAAACCCCACGAGCAGGGCGGAAGCCAAGGTCGTCGCCTCGACTCCCACCCAGAGCAGTCCAAGATTATCGACACTGACTGTTGCCAGCATCGAAAGGACGAAAGCGTGAAGACCGGCGTAATAGAGGCGGATGCCGCGATCTCCTTGCGGCACAGCGCCATGCGCCAGCTCGTTCCGGAGATATCCAATGGAAGTCAAAGCGCCGGCAAACCCGACGATTCCGATCGCGCCGATCATGAGTGCCGAAAGTTGATCGACATAGAGTATGCCGCTCACAGCTTCAAACGATCCGACTCGAACGATTCTAACGACGACACCCGCCGCGAAGATCAGCGTGATCGCCGCCCCAGCTACATTGGCGCGTTCGCTCAACCTCGAGTTGGGAACGGTGAGACACGCAATGCCTGTCAAGGCTGGAATGACCATCACGGCAACAAGCCAGATCGGGTCAGTCATGGCGCGAACCCTTTCGCGCGCGATTGCGGAAGATCGAATCGATTCTCATCCCCGTAGCGTCCTCAGCCGATCGGTATTGAGCGTGCCGAATTGACGGTTGATTTCGTGCATGACCAATCCCATCACCCCGACTCCAGTGAGCACGTCTAGTGCGACCCCGAACTCAACGGTAAAAGGCAACCCGCGTGTGGCGGCAACAGCGGCCAAATAAAGACCGTTCTCCATGGTCACGAGGCCGATTACCTGAGACAGCGCCTTCTTTCGGATCACCATGGTGAAGAGACCGAGGAGCAATAGAGCCATCGCTGCCGGCAAAGCGTTTGGCGCATCGAACCCGTGGCCCTGTGTTTGAGTGAATGGTTGGATCGCGCTGAACGACAGCGGAACGAGAGCGACCGCGAATGGAAATGCCAGCTTTACCGACACGGTCGTTTCGAGGTCGCGCTTGATGGCAAGTCGATTCAACACAAATCGAAGCATGACCGGAATCGCGATCGCTTTGACGGTAATCGCCACGGTCAAGGCAGCCCACGCCCGCCACGACGATTCAGCGAGTGCAGCGGCGGCCGCGGCGACCCCGAGCATGACGCCCTGCAGCGCCAAGAGCACGATCGCCGAATCAAGCCGGCGAACGATCGTGCCAAAGAGCGCGAGCGCAAGTAACCCGAGCGCGGCGAGATCGATGAACTTCCCAGCGGTTTCGAAGGAGATGATCTCCTCCATCGCTACCGCTCCACGACGTAGGCAGCGAGAACGGCAAGCACGCCCAGGACACTTGCAAACCCAATCAAATCCGGAGCCCGGAAAATGCGGAGCTTCGCTACCGCTGTTTCAATCATGCCTAGCACGAGACCGAGCAGCACGATCTTGATTATGAATGCGAGCAGACCAATTCCAAGCGATGAAAGGGATCGATCTCCGGCCTCCGCCATGCCCCACGGAAAAAAGAACGCCGAAATCAGTGACAGGAAAGCAAGTTGCTTGACCTGCGTCGCCCAGTGCAGCACGCCGAGGGAACGACCGCTGTACTCGAGGATCATCCCCTCGTGCGCCATCGTCAGTTCGAGGTGGGTATCCGGGTTGTCGATCGGCACCCTGCTCGTCTCGGTAATCGTGGCGATCATGAGCGCGCCGAATGCGAGCACCTTGGCGACCTCGCGGCCCGGCGTACCGGTCATCGCGGTGAGATTTGTCGAGCCAATCGGCAGAGCAATGGCGAAGACAACCAGAACGATTGCCGGCTCGACCAACGCGGCAAAAGTGACTTCGCGGCTCGCGCCCATTCCACCGAAGTTGCTGGCCGTGTCAAGTGCGCCGAGTGCCAGCGCGAAGCGGGCCAGGGCAAGAAGTCCAATAAAGACGATCGCGTCGGCGGCACCTGCCAGCGCCGAGCGCTCTGAAATCGTCGGCACCAGTAGGGCCGCGGTTATGAGCGCCGCGGCATAGACCGCCGGTGCCCAGGTGAAGACCCACGATGCCTGGTCAGATTTGACGCTCTCCCGGCTGAAGAGCTTGAACAGATCGCGATACGGCTGGATCAAACCCGGCCCCCGCCGCATCTGCCAGCGCGCTTTGCTTGTCTTGATCGCGCCATTCGCCAGTGGCGCCATCACAAACATGAGGACGATTTGAAGAAGAAGGAGCAGCCAGTCCATTGCTATCTCGCCAGAAGGATCACGACGACGAGCGTGATCAGCACATAACCGAGGTAGGACCGAATCGAGCCGCTCTGGAGTGGTCGAATTCTCCGAGACAAGCCAAAGAGTCCCCGGGTAAGATTGTTATAGAGAAAACGGTCGTAAACCGGATGAACGGTCTCCTCGTACCGAACGCCCTTGACGACATAGGGGGAATCCGGGCGGTCGATCGTGATCTTGCGTTCTGGTCGGATCATGAACTGGAAGATAAGTCGTAGTGGTTTCGCGAACGCCGTTGCCGTGTACTGCATTCCCGGTTCGATGGAGTTGCCACAGACCCAGGGCGGTGCGACCCGTTCTCGGGCTGGTCCGTTGCCCAGTCTCGCCACGATCCACGGAATTAATCCCACCAGTCCAAGCATCAAGACAATGACCATCGGCGCATATCGGCTTTCGCTCGCACTTGCGGAAATCCCACGGGCAAATAGCACCGGGGGTCTGTTTGTTGACGACGTCATCGCCGAAACAGCCGGTTCGATCAATCTCAGCAGGTACGTTACGCCCACGCCGAACAGGAAGCAGCAGACGGCCAGCATGCCCATTCCGACCTGCATACTGATCGGAACCTCGTGGGCGAGACGCGCGGCGTCCGTCCGGGGTTGCGCCAGGAAACCGATTCCGAACGCCCGGACGAAGCAGACGACAGCGAGTGCTCCGGTCAACGCGAGGACAGCGGCTCCTACGCCCGCGAAAGTGGCGATGCGCGCTGTGCCGTCGAGCTCGCCCAGTTGCAGCAACGTTTGAAACAACAGCCACTCGCCCGCAAATCCATTAAGTGGCGGCAATGCCGAAATCGCAGCTGCTCCAATCAGCACGAAGGCAGCCGTTCGCGGCATCCCTTTGATCAAACCGCCAAGCCGTTCGAGATCCCGGGTGCCAGTTGCGGTCTGGACGGCGCCGGCTCCCAGAAACAGCAAGCTCTTGAACATCGCGTGATTCAGCAGATGAATGAAGACCGCGAAGAGCGCGAAGGATGCTGCATCGCGATTTCCCTCGTTGTAAAACATGGTGGCCGCGCCTAGTCCAAGCGTGATGATTCCCAGGTGCTCTACCGTGGAGTAAGCGAAAACCCGCTTGAGGTCACGCTCCATAAGTGCGTACAAGATGCCGAGCAACGCGGAGACCACGCCCGCGACAACAAGCACGATTCCCCACCAACGCGGGCCGGTAGCCGCGAGCTCGAAAATGATCCGAACCAGTCCGTAGATCGCCGTTTTCACCATCACGCCGGACATCAACGCCGAAACGTGGCTCGGCGCGGCAGGGTGCGCCTTAGGCAACCAAACATGGACCGGAATCAATCCCGCCTTGGTGCCGAAACCGACCAGCGCACAGAGAAAGATCGCATCACGCTGCCACGCTCCAAGTGAAGCCGCGCCGTCGCCAATTGCAGTGAAGTCGAAGCTATTCGCGTGCTGAGCCAGCCCAAGCAGCGCAAAAATGATGAAGCCGGTCGCGATATGGGTCATCACGACGTAGGAATATGCCGCGGATCGACGGGCGTTGCTGCTGCCGTCGCCAATCACGAGCAGGAACGACACGAGCGACATCAATTCCCACGCGATCAGAAATCCGAGCACACTGTCGGCGAGCACAAGCAGCGACATAGCTCCGAGAAACGCCGCTAGCGCGCCATCCACCCCGGCTCTGGCGGAAAGACCGGCGTGCCCATGAGCCAATTCATGCGGAGCATCCAAGTACCCGATGCCGTAGATCGCGGCGGCGACTGCCGGCAGGGATATAACCAGAAGGAAGAGAGCGGCGAGCGGATCGAGACGAAAACCGATCTGAATTCCGTCCAGGAGCTCCCAGCCGGCCAGCGTGTCAGTATCGCCACCAAGCAGCGCGTTGACTGAGATGAGGATTCCGCTCGCCGCCGCAACCGCGATCAAGGTCGACGGTACGATCGCGTTTCGCTTGCCGGTCGCCGCGATTCCGATCGTCACCGCGATCGCGATTGCATAGCCGATCGTGGGAAGAAGCATCGTCCAGGCCTGCAGATCGAAACCGTTCATGGGAGCGTCTCGTCCATGTCAATGGGATTGCTGGCCTCGGTTGCCATGGCCTGTAGGGAGACGAGCTGACCCTCAAAGATCGATCGCGCGGTGTCGAGGAGATCGAGCACGAGTGGATCGGAGACACGGTAGTACGCGCTCGTGCCTTCTTTACGGCCGACGACGAGCTGGCGCGACCGCAGTACGGCCAGTTGTTGACTGACCGACGAGGCCTCGATCTGCAATTGGGACTGGAGATCGGAAACCGTGCGTTCGCCCGAACGCAGCAGTTCAAGGATTCGAATTCGCACTGGATGACCCAACGCCTTGAACAATTCCGCTTTGAAACCCTGCAACATCGAGAATGCTTTCCGCGAACGTTCAAATGTTTGCAGATTTACAACGAGTGAATCTTATAAAAGCCCGGGAATCCCGTCAAGCTGGTCCGGATCGCCAACTGAGTCTGAGGTTCTAACGCTGCGTCAGACTCGACATTGTGAGATTGACCACCCGATCCAGTCTACCGAAAAGGCCATCGGGATCGGCGTTGTAATGCCGGTTGGAAACGAACGCGATCACCACGTCGAGAATCGGGTCGATCCAAAGAATGCAGCCGGTGGCTCCAGCATGACCAAAGCTTTCGGGCGAAACTAGCTCGGGCGTTCCAGAACGTGCCTTGATCATTACCCCGAGACCCCATGGATGGATGACGTGCGTCGCCAGTGTCACGCGCTCGCCTGGCAAATCGCCGCCGGTTTGGTCTGAGACCATTGTTCGCAGTCCCGCGCCGGTGAAGAGCTGTTTCGAGGCATACGGCGTGAAGAGTAATCCAAACGAAAGCAGATCTCCGAGCGTCGCGTAGGCTCCGAACGCGGGATGAGCCAATTCTCGTGAGTAACGAGAGTTGTACATCGCTCCCGGCGTGCCTTCGGCGAATGCGGCCGCAACGCTGGCAATTCTGTTGTCCTCAGCCGGTGGGACTGGGAAAAAGGTCTCTTTCAGGCCGCTTGGCTCAAGCACAAGCGCACTAACCAGACGCGCGAAATCGTCCTGCATGGCAGTCGCCGCCATACGACCCGCAACAGCATAGCCAAGGTCGCTATAGAGCTGACCGGTCCCTGGATCGAACGCGAGTGGTCGTTCATACGCCTCGTCGACGATCTCGTTGAGCCACGTCTGATTTGCCATCAATTTGGGCATGTCGGGAGATTCGTAGATTAAACCAGACGTGTGTGTGAGCAGCTGGCGAAGCGTGATCTTCTCGCGGCCACCGTCGTCCATGCGTGGCAGGACGGTCTGAGCCCGGGTCGAGAGCGTCAACTCACCACGCTCGATCAAGCGCACAATCATCGCGGCGGTGTAGAGCTTGGAGATCGAGGCCAGTGGCCAGAGGGTTCCCGGGCCGGCGGGAAGTCCCGGCGCCGCGATGCCAGCGTAATGCTCCAGCACGAGCTGACCACGAGATACGACGGCGACCGCGGCGCCGTGCACGCGCTCGGTTCGAACGATCCGGCCAACGAGATCGACAACCGGAGTCAACCGATCATCCACCACCACAGACATCGGCATCTCTCCTTACACCCGAATACATCCGACGAGTGGGATCATCGATGCCCTTCCAACAGTTCGCAAGTGCCTCGTTCAGGTATTCCGCTCTTTCAGCGAATTGGTAGGCTTTGGTGAGAGAATACGTGCGCCCGGAGGAGGCGATTCTTCCAGTCAACAAAGTGGGATCAAGTCATGGTTACACGCCAGTTGGTCACAGCAGAAGAGCTTGTTCAGATGCCTGATTCTGGACAACGGTATGAATTGATCGACGGAGAACTGATTGCAGTGTCGCCGGCTTTTACGGATCATTCGTGGACCGTACAGGAAATCGCACGATTGATTGGGAATTTTGTGGTTGAGCATAGTCTTGGGGAAGTCTTCGGGGCTGATGCTGGCTTCAGGTTATCCCAGTCTCCCGACACAGTTCTCTCTCCTGACGTCTCCTTTGTTTCCAACAGGCGTCTCCCGCCAAGTCAAGATTGGCATGGATATCTGCCGATCGCACCTGATCTTGCACTCGAAGTGCTTTCACCATCGAATACAGCGAAAGAGATGGCGGAAAAGTCCCTCCGGTACTTTGCAGCAGGCGCAGTCTTGGTTGTGATTGTCAACCCGCGCCTGAAGACGGTCGACATTCAGAGCCTTGAAGGGCCTTCTCGACGACATAGCAATGGTGACACTCTCGATCTGGGAGAAGTGCTCCCAGGACTTCAGATTCCCCTGCCGGCGATTTTTCGCAGGCTGAGCTAGGCGAGACGGATATCGCTGCCGCATGTGGTTTCGATGGGTAGCATCATTTAGGTCGCGCGACCTTCCGACGACACCGGCATCTCTCCTTACGCCCGAGCTCATCCGACGAGTGGGATGATCATGGTCTGATACGCGATTTGACAAGTGCGATCGAGATTCGTTCTATCCGGGAAGAGAACTGATAGAAGTTTCCCAATGACAGCACCATCGGTGCGATCTCTTCATCGAGACATCAAGGCAGGAACAATCATGGTTGTCCGCCACATCGTGACCGCGGAAGAGCTAACCCACCTAGCGGACTCCGGGAAGAAATACGAGTTGATTGACGGGGAGTTGATCACCATGTCTCCGGCAAAACCGGATCATTCCTGGATCGGATCGGAACTTGCCTTCCTCATCAAAGCGTTTATCGATGACCGAGGCATGGGTGAAGTATTCCCTGGCGATACAGGTTTTCAACTCTCACAGTTTCCCGATACCGTTCTCGCTCCAGATGTCTCTTTTGTTTCCTCAGATCGCCTCCCCTCACTCGATGAGTGGCAAGGTTTCTTTCCGTTTGCGCCAGATCTTGCGGTCGAAATTTTCTCGCCCTCGAATACGGCACAAGAAATGGCTGGGAAGGTGCGCCGGTACTTTGCAGCGGGTTCGACAATGGTCGTAATCGTCGACCCTCGATTGAAGATAGTCGACGTTAACTTCCTGAACTCGACAAGCGTGCGCCTCCAATCCGGCGACAAGCTTGATCTTGGCGACGTAATTCCTGGACTGCTGATTCCAGTTTCGAGCCTGTTTCGCCGGCTGCCCTAAACTAAAGCGCTCAGATCAGTATCCGATCACTCAATCGATTTCCTGCCCACTCATAGGATTCCGCCCAGCCAATGCGCGATTCTTCGATCTCCGGTGCTAAACTCGGGGCGTTCCGCGTGGCGAGTCCTCACCTCGGTTCACGCTCCCCCGACGTCACTCGAACGGCGGTCACCATTCCGGTGTGATCGCATAAGGAGCTATGCATCATGACCGTCTCGGTGGACTCGGTGACATCTGAACCAGCCGCAAACCGTCCGCTCGACGGGGTGAGATCCGCGGTTCGAGAGCACCGTGCCGCGGTCGAAACGGCACGCGTTCTCGAAGCCGAACTAAGCGCCCGAATCAGCGGCGAGGTCCGGTTCGATCTCACCGCCCGCATGCTCTACTCGACTGACGCCTCGAATTATCAGATCGAACCGATTGGTGTCGTCATCCCAAAGTCGATCGATGACGTTCATGCCTCGATCGAGCTTGCGGCGAGCCACGGTGTGCCAATTCTGCCCCGGGGCGGCGGGTCGTCTCTCGCTGGTCAGACTGTTGGCGCCGCGCTCGTAATCGACTTTTCAAAGTACTTGAATCGGATTCTGGAAATCGATCTCGAAGCCAAACGGGTCACCGCCGAGCCGGGCATCAATCTCGACGTACTGAATCGCCAGCTCAAGCCGAACGGACTGATGTTTGGTCCCGACCCATCCTCGTCAAACCGCGCGACGGTAGGCGGCGTCGTGGGCAACAACAGCACCGGCTCGCATTCGATTCTGTTTGGAATGACAGGGGATAACGTCGTCAGCGCCAAGATCGCCTTGGTGGATGGCGGAATCGTCGACTTAGCCAAAGGCACACCGGACGAGCTCGCGGGTCTCGCGGCGATCGAAGATCCACGGGGACGGTTGCTCAGCAGTCTGCTCGCCTTCCGAGAACAGCACCGCGATTTGATCGCTCGCGATTTTCCTCCGCACTGGCGCCGGGCAACCGGGTACTCACTCGATGAGTTCACCAAATCTGACGAGCTCTTCAACCCAGCCAAGTTGATCGTTTCGTCAGAAGGCAGTCTCGCGACAACGCTGCAGGTCACACTTGGACTCGTGCCCGTACCTACCAAAACCGCGGTCGTCTCGCTGCAGTACAACGATCTGGGCGCGGCGATGGCCGCGACGCCGGTCATTCTGGAAACGGGCCCGTCCGCGGTCGAGTTGATGGATCGCATGCTGATCGATCTCACGCGATCCCAACCTGGGTATGCGTCCCAGATCTCGATGATCCAGGGAGATCCCGCCGGGGTGCTGGTCGTCGAGTTTTACGGCGAGACTGATCTAGAGCTCGAGCAGAAGTGCACGCGACTCGAAAAACTCCTCAAGTCCAGGCGCATCAAGATGACCGTTCCACCGCTACGGGTAATGGATGCCAAGCGGCAGGCCGACCTCTGGTCCGTGCGGAAAGCGGGGCTAGGTTTGCTTTACTCAATTCGGGGAGACTTCAAGCCGATCCCGGTGATTGAGGACGTGTCGGTTCCGGTCGAGCACCTTGCCGAATATGTTTCGGCAATCGAAGAAATGGTCGCCGGATACAACACGACCGCGGCGTTTTACGCTCATGCCTCGGCCGGCTGTCTGCATATCCGGCCGCTCGTCAATTTGAAGGACGTCAAGGGCGTCGAGGCCATGAAGGAGATGGCCCACGCCGCGGCCGCGCTCGCTCATCGGTTTGGCGGAGTCATGTCCGGCGAGCACGGCGATGGATTGCAGCGGTCTGAGCTCAACGAAGTAATCTTCGGTCCAGAGCTGTATCAGGCGATGCGTCAGTTCAAGGGTCTCTTCGATCCCCGTGGTTTGATGAATCCCGGTAAGAAGGTCAATGCTCCGTCGATGACCAAGCATCTGCGCTACGGATCGAGCTATCAACCGATCGAGTTAAAAACGCACCTCGATTTCAGCAAAGAGGGCGGGTTCATGCGGGCGGTCGAGATGTGCAACGGCGCCGCAGTCTGCCGCAAACTGCAGGCCGGCACAATGTGCCCATCTTATATGGCAACCAAAGACGAGCAAGATACTACGCGCGGCAGAGCCAATGCGCTGCGAAATGCGCTCGCGGGCAGGACCTTCGATCGCTCAGATTTCACCTCGAAATCGACGTACGACGTCATGGATCTCTGCCTTTCATGTAAGGCGTGCAAGACTGAGTGTCCATCCAGTGTCGACATGGCGAAACTCAAGGTCGAGTTCCTTGCTCACTACTACGCGGCAAATGGCACGCCGATCCGGGCTCGAGTCTTCGGTCATATTCATACGATATCGAGGATTACCCGGCCGTTTGCGCCGTTAGCAAATCTCACGATGCGCACCCCGCTGGCGAACCCCCTGATGCGGGCGATGGGCGTGCATCCTGAGCGGCGACTGTCGCCATTCAAATCGCGAACGTTCGTCACTCGTTGGCGAACGCATCAGAAAAACGCTCAACTCGGCCGTCAGATCCGGGGCAAAGTTGTTTATTTCCACGACACCTTCACCACGTATAACTATCCCCGAATCGGGATGGCGGCGGTGAAGCTGCTCGAGGCAGCTGGGTTCGAGGTCATCATCGAAGAGCGACGCGCTTGCTGCGGTCGTCCGATGCTGTCGAAGGGGCTTGTCGGCGATGCCCGCAAGGTCGCGAGGAAAAACGTGTCGGTGCTCGCACCCCATGCTCGCGCCGGGGTGCCAATCGTCGGCACGGAACCAAGCTGCATCCTCACGTTTCGGGACGAGTATCGAGACCTTCTGCCGGGCGACGAGGATGCGGAAGCGGTCGCGGCCAACACGTTCATGATCGATGAATTCCTGGCGAAGCTCGATCGCGATGGCGATCTCGGAATCAAATGGACGGATGACGTCACTGACGATGTTTTCTTCCACGGCCACTGTCACCAAAAGGCGCTGATCGGGATGGCTCCCTCGATGTCGATTCTGAAAGCTGCCGGGTGCAATGCGAGTGAGAGTGGCGCTGGATGCTGCGGGATGGCCGGATCATTCGGGTACGAAGCCGAGCATTACGAGGTTTCGAAGAAGATCGGTGAAGAACGGCTCTTCCCAGCGGTCGAGGCAGCTCCGGCCGAAATCACGGTCGCCGTCGCGGGTGTCTCGTGCCGCCAGCAGATCGAGCATTTCACCAAGCGCAAGACACGACACATTGCTGAAGTCCTGGCGAACAGGATCGCCGTCGATCATGTTTGGCAACCGAAGCCCGTCGAACCACCGGTCGAAGTTGAACCTACAGAAGAAGTCGAGGCGAAGCTCGAAGCGGCTGAAACGACAGCTTCCAGTTCGACCTCATGATCTGGAATTCATTTGCCTCTTGAGGTATCAATCACGGGGTTGGTCGTTCCTGCATACTGTCCTAGGTGAGGAAATGCAATGGTCGCGACAAGACAACTGATGACAGAAGCCGAATTCGCCGAAATCGACACTCCAGGACGGCACGACCTTGTTGACGGAGAGTTGTGGAGCATGCCTCCCACACGGATCCCACATAGCCGGTATTCAACTCGTCTCATTGGCGCATTAGCACATCACGTCGAACAACAGGGGGGCGGCGAGGTCTTTACAACCGAACTTGGGTATGTGCTCGATCTAGACAGGCGCACCATTTTGTGCCCCGACATCTCTTTTGTGTGCTCCGACAGGGTCCCACCAGATGAAAGCACTGGGTTTTACGATGGAGCTCCCGACTTAGCGGTCGAAGTGATTTCCGAATCCGAAGGGCCTCGACAAGTCCAGACCAAAGTCGCACGATATCTTTCAGCAGGCACGACACTTGTATGGTGCGTCTATCCACCTTTGAAACAGGTCGTCGTTTATCACCACGATCTCCCGCCGCGAATTCTCAATGTTGAAGACACGCTCAACGCCGAGCCGGTCATTCCGGGGTTCGCGCTTCCGTTGAGTGATTTGTTCCGCCCCACTTAGGCTGGGCCAGCTCCGTCATGGAGAACACGGATTGAGTGCTCTTGATCCTAAGCAGGTGGCCAGAAGTCTTTTGACACTTTTACTCCGTGGTAAGCGGGAGACGCCCGCCGCGAAAGTCAAAGTTGCGAGGCTGCAAAATGTGTTAAAGGACTTAAGGTATTCCAGTTAGGCGGAAATGGGGGTGGGCGGAGCAGTTGCATAGAACAAATAACCGGCGCATCATGCGCGCGATCGTTCCGTTCTCCCTCACGAAATGAGGCAAGGTCGATACGACCCGTCCTTTCTTGATTCGCTTCCACGCTATTGGACCCCACAAAGGAGACCGCGCACATGCGACGATTCCGATACATGGCAGCTGTTGCTCTGATGCTGCTTTCGGCTCTGGTCATATCGAGTCGCGGCGGCTCGGGCGCCGTCGCCCAGGATGCGACGACCGCGGGTCACGCACTCGTCGGTACCTGGCTAGCCGACATCGATAGCGCCGACCCAACGAATGCACCGTCGCTCTTCAACTTCTCGTCAGACGGCGCCTTCATGCAAACCAATGCTGACGGAAGCTCCGGGTACGGCGTTTGGCAGGCGACATCGGACACCACCGCGGATCTGACCGTGTACTTCCTCGGGGGCGACAGCGAGGGCGGTTATTCCGGAATGCTGGTCGTACGCGCCACGATTGAGGTGGGCTCCGACGGAGTGAGTTTCACCGCTCCCTACACGCTCGAATTGATCGATCCAGCGGGAGCCGGTTCCGGACAGGCTGGTCCGGGCGAGGCAACGGGAACGAAGATCGCCACCGAACCAATGGACGTACCGGTGATGTCCATAAATGACCTCTTCGGCGGTGATCAGGGTGGCGGCGATGAGAACGGTCAGGTCGAAGGCACACAGGTTGATGTGACGCTGAACGAGTCCACCGTCACGATCTCGATGCCAACACTGAAAGTTGGCGAAACCTACACCTTTGTCGCCACAAACGTGGGCGAGCTCGTGCACGAAATGGTGGTCGAGAGGGCTGGCGACAATGACATTCCCCTCGAAATGGGTGGGAAAGAGCTCGAAATTGAAGACATTGCGCCGGGTACGTCGAAGTCACTCACTATGTCCTTCGATACTCCCGGCATGTACCAACTCGCGTGTCATGTGCCAGATCACTACGAGGCCGGCATGGTCGTTGAATTTGAAGTGACCGAGTAAGCCGCTTTTTGGACGGAACAGGTGCGCTCGTGAGTTCCTCTGTTCTTAAAGTGGAAGGAGAGGCGCCTATCGAGGTACTGCAGATTGACCAACGGTTGCTCCAGTAAATCGTGTTCAGATTCGCACAGTGCGTCGATCAGAAGGAGCCAGAAGTTGGGTAAGGGTTTGAGAACATTCGCAATCTTGGTACTTGGCGTCGTCTTCGCCCTTTCCGGCAGCGCCGCCATTGCGCAGGACGCCTCTCCAGAAGCCGCTGACGACGGCGTGGAGATGGAGATGCCACCGATGTTTCCCGAGACGTGCAGCGTCGTCGCCGAGGGATTGAACGAACCGCGTTACATCGCGATTGGTGAGGACGGCACGATCTATGTGACAGAAGCCGGTAACGGCGGCGACGAGATTCTCGGGGTCTCAAACGACGCCTCCCCCGAAGCCGCCGCGGGCGAAGATGAAGAAAGTCCACCAGAGACGCGAGGCTTCACCGGTCAGGTGACGACGATCGCGCCGGACGGCACACAGTCCGTCCTCGCCAGTGGACTCCCTTCGTACGCTGGCGTTGGGCCAGTTGGCATCGTGGACGCCGGTGATGCCCTCTGGGTCTCCATCGGTGGTGGTGCGGCCGGAACGGCATTTTTCACCGGAGTCGAGATCGAGCCACTTGAATTCGAGAATTCAATCGTGCGCATCGACAAGGCCTCAGGCGAGGTGACGCTCGTGGCGGAACTCGGATCCTACGAGGTTGAGAACAACCCCGATGGGTTGGAGGATATCAATCCGAATCTCTATGGGATGACGCTCGGACCTGACGGCATGCTCTACGTCACGGATGCCGGCGGCAACACGATCTACAGGGTCAATCCTGAAGATGGATCTTTTGAGGTCGTCGCCGTCATTCCCAGCATGCAGGAACTGATGGGCGCCGAGGTGCCGGTGAACGTCGAAGAGGTTCGTCAGCCAGTACCACTGCAGCCCGCATTCGACGCTGAAGGTCAGCTGTACGTGACTCTTCTCAGCGAGGCGTGGGAAGCCCCGTCGATCGTCACAATTGGCGAAGACGGCACGGTGACGGGCATCGGCGAGCCGGGCACCTTCATATTCGGCCTCACGACGGGTCCAGACGGAACGGTCTACCTGACCCAGGGCACCACGATGTTCGACGAAGAATCAGGGATACCCCAGCCGGGATTCGTCGCCATCGTCGGAGCTGATGGATCCCTCACACCGATCGTCGAAGGATTCTTCGTGCCGTTCGGCTCCGTCGTCGACGCCTTCGGCAATTTGTATGTCACGATCAACGCCATCGCGTTTGCCCCGGGCGAGCCGTCCGGCATGCTCGTGAAATGTGATGGGGTTGCCGCGGCCGCCTAAGTGAGTGGCCAAAAGTCTTTTGACAATTTGGCACGCAATTGGTGGTCCATCGTAGAACAGTTCCGGCGCGGGGAGCGGCCACCCTCCGCGCCGGAAAGGAGACCCGATGCGAGCCGCACCCTGAGGGTACCCGCCAATGGTCGAGCCCGACACCATGGTGAGCCTCCGGCGGATCATACAGCAGGCGCCGGGGCGGGTCGGCCGCCGAGCGCGGGCCGTGGTGTGGTGGTTGGATGGAGCAAACCAAACGCGGGTAAGTCAGCGATTGGGCGTGAGTCGAGCGAGTGTGCAGCAATGGTGTGCACGATTTCGGGCGGAGGGCATTGCGGGACTGTGGGACCGGAGCCGAAGTGGGCGACCACGGACAGCGGAAACGGAGGTAGAGACCACCGTTCGAGCGTGTTTAGCGGAGAGCGATCTGGCAGGCAAGAGCGGACCGGGCGGATGGACCATTCCTCGGTTGGTGAGCGCATTGCTGAATCAGGGCATGGCCATCGGCGTGCGCACGATGCGCCGGGTGCCGGGTCGGCTGGGGGCGCGTTGGCGACGGGGACAGCTGGTCGCCAAGGGCGATCCGGAGCGAGCAACGGCGCTGGAGCGTCTGGCGGAGGCGCTCACCGAGGCCCGGCAGTCGGCAGCACGAGCCGGACGACCCCTGCTGGTGTTGTTCGCAGACGAAGCGGATCTGGCGTTGTTGCCCCCGGGCCGGTGCCTCCTGGCAGCTCGCCAGCCGTCCGTGCGCAGCCCGATTCCAACTCCGGGTCAGAATCGCACGACGGGACTCTTCGGCTCGCTGGGGTTGCATGGCGAACTGGTCATCACCGAGTCCGCGCACAAAACGGCGGTCGCGTTCACCCAGCATCTGGATGCCGCCGGCACCCGCTTCCCGGACTGCGAGGTGGCAGTGCTCATGGACAACGTGGGCATTCATCACGCCAAGGTGACGGTCGCCTGGTTGGAGAACCATCCCCAGGTGCATCGTCTCTTTCTGCCTCGCTACAGCCCGAACGACAATGCGCAAGAGCGCGTCTGGAATTGGTTACGGGCCGACGTGTGTCGAAACCGAGCCTCTCCCGACTTGGCCAGCAAACTCGCCGCTGCACTCAACTTTTTCACGAGTCTGGAGGACTCCGCAATAAGAACACGCTGCGCGCCGGAACGTCTCTTAGCTCGCTTGCTGGCCGAATCAACCCTTGACACCTGTCAAGGAACTTAAGGCCACTCACTTAGAGCGTCGAACATATCCAGCACATGAATGCCGGCTCGCACACGAAGTCACACTTTGTCACACCTTTCGGCGCTTCACGCGACTTCGGACTGTGAAGCGTCGATCACATGAGCACGCGGCAAAGTTGTTGCACACTACGACGACCGCCGATAAATGCGGCTATTGCCGCTCGCGAAGACCTCGGTCCAGCCATCGCCCGGATACCCGGGTTCATTGACCGCCGCGAAGGGTCCGGCGACTTCGCAGCCGCTTGCTCCTTCCCGCTCGAAGTCGCCGACGTAAAGCAGCGTGACATCGTAGCGATTGAAACCGCTAAGAGCCG
The DNA here is from genome assembly GCA_964371945.1 of uncultured Sphaerobacteraceae bacterium. Taxonomy (GTDB): domain Bacteria; phylum Chloroflexota; class Chloroflexia; order Thermomicrobiales; family UBA6265; genus CAYJPA01. The sequence goes on from CAYJPA010000012.1 coordinate 50,960, forward strand.
TTGGGTCCTCGAACATCGTCTCGACCGCCTGGACTCGCAGCGAGATCTCTTCTTCGAGCTCAGGTTGCCCTCCGCGCCACTGATGCTCGTGACCGGTCCAGCCGATGATCGCTGGCACACCGGTGAACGCCGCGATTCGACCTGTCGGCACCCCTGAGTTCACCGTGTATGAGCAGCCGGGAGCTTCCAGGATGACGTCATCTTCACGTGCGTTGACCGAAAGCCATTCAATCGCCGCCATGTCATCGGGAGCGATCCCGTCAATGAACTTGGCGCCATCCAGACCGCGCCATTCCCGTGGTCCGCTCCACTCGGTCCATGTCTTGAACGAGATGACCGGATAGGCGATCCCGACGAAGAGGATGACCATGCCGGACGCGGCCAAGAGTATCCGGACATTTCGTCCGTTCGCTATGAGTTTCCAGAGTCGAATGAGAGAAACGGCCACGGCGACGCCGAACAGCGTCCAAACTTGGTAGTATACCTTGAAAAGCGTGTTTAAGCGACCGCTGAAGACATCCTGCACATAGAAAAACTCAGTAATGAGGATGAGTCCAAATCCAGCCGCCAAGAGCGTCGAGATGATCGTCAACTCGGGATCCGCCGATCGGTCACGACTCATCAGCAACCAGCCCGCGGCGGCCAGCGGAGCCCCGGCCAGGATGAGCACCGGCGCCGGAACCCCAAGCGCAAGCAACGCAAGCACGAGTGCGGCGCCCGCAACCGGCTTCGAGATGTGAAGACTCCCGGATCGGGCGTCCCTGACCAGTTCGATTGACAGAATCACCAAAGCGACCGCCCATGGCAGGCCGAACATCGTCAGAAATTCGCCGGCGGATGTGCGATCGCCGCTGTACGTGCCGAGCGTGCTCGTGATTCTGCCGACGAGCGGGAGATTCTCAAGTCCAGAGTTGTCCTGGTTATTGGCGCCGGCAAACGGAACAAAGGTGACCCAGAACGGGGCCCACGCGATGATCGAAGCTGTCCCGAGCACCAATACGCGATAGAGCGTTTCCCTCGTCCAGCCGACCGCGAAAAGCAGCGCAACGACCGCCGCTGCCAGGTAGGTTGGATAGTCCCAGCTATTGAGCGGATAGAGTGCCCCAATCACGGCGCCGGCGGCGGCGATCGGCAGGAACCTCAACCAAATGGAGTCACCGTCTTCTCGTCGCCGAAAGAGGTTTACCGCAATCACGAGGCTGACCAGCGTGAACGGCAGGGCCATCACGTGGGGGTGCAGATCGCCCAGGATGAAGCTGAATGACGGGAATTCGTTTATCGTCTGAACCGGATCCGGCGAGCCCGGTGCTGAATCGACAATGACGCGGCTCGATTCCCATCCAATGTTCTGCCACCAAAAGGTGCTCCAAGTGGCGTCGGGGTCGCGCAGGAGCTCGATCGGCGCTCGCAAGTTGCCGGCGATAACGATCAGAAATGCCGTCAGTCCGCCCGCGGCGATCCCGAGCGAACGTCCGAGGCGATCGCGAACCGCTCCGTAGCCCAGTCCGACCGCCGCGGCGATTGTCATGGCGAAGGTCGAGGCGAGTGCAAGATTGAATCCGACCCAGGTCGGAACCGCGCTCAACCGCGCCAGCGATCCGTTGAGGAGATAGCCAAGGTAGTAATAGTTGATCGACTCGCCGGCCATCCACGGATCGGCGGGCGGCATATCCGTTGCTCGAGCGCTCGAGGAGAGAAACGCGACGTCCATCGGCTTCTCGGTGCCCGTGATCTGAGGCGTGAAGCCGCGAATCCCGATGTAGGCGACGAACGCGACGAGCGCGATGATCTCCGCCGCGACGAGGTGAAGGATCCACGACCGATCGATTGCTCTACAACGGATCAGCACCGCCCACCCAACCAAAGCGGCCAGCCCTAACGTAGACCAGAGTGCGGTCGCGGTGTATGGGAACGGGCTGACCCCGGCCAAGAACCAGGTGGGCCACACCACTGCCAGCAGGCCGATCGGTTTGGCGACAAAGGCGCCGCGGTCCGGCAACCGGCCGGCAACCAGGCGCGCAAACGGTGCGAACGCCCAGGTCAGCAACAGCAGAGTCGCGTACCATCGGACACTGTCTGGGAGGAAACTCATGACTCCACCAGTTCGCAAAGCAAGAGACGCGAGACCGTCGATCATAGTACACGGGGAAACGCGACCCGCGTGGCATTCATCGCAATCCTTGACGGGCAAGGCAGTCCTGGCCAACCCCTGTGCTGGCAGGCGATTTGCATTGTGACGGCTGGCGATGCCCGCGAGTAACGAGTTTGGAGGAAGCTTGCGTTCGACTGATGACCACGCCTTTGGTCGAAATAGTTCGATGTCCGGCGGGCAAGCCGTTTCGCCTGGACAGGCTCACCACGCCAGAGTGCACCCGGAGGGTTCGAGATGGCGACCTCACAAGCGATCGGGCGGCAGTCCAACAGCTCGCCGGAGCTCATGGACAAAGGGCGGCAGGTGGCTAAGGTCGCCGCCACGATCATCGCGAACATTGCCGTGTTCATGGTGTTGTTCCAGCTTTACAAGATGGTTCGCAAGACCTTCATCCAACGCGGCGAAACCGTGGGGTATGACCATGCCGTTCAGATCGTCGATCTTCAAAAGCGGTTGCATATCTTTTTCGAGCCGGATCTCCAAGGCTGGATCATCGGCCACGAATGGCTGATTCGTAGCCTGAACTGGTACTACGCCGGCTTTATGTGGGCGTTCTACGGTTGCTGCGCCATTGCAATCGCTCTTGCGCCGGATCGATACCGGTTCTGTCGCCGCGTCTTCTTGCTCTCGATGCTCCTGGCTCTGCCCTGGTACGCGATCTACCCGTTGGCGCCCCCTCGCTTTATGCCGCAGTACGGATTCATCGATACGCTCAAAGTATTTGGGCCGAACTATTTCTCCGGCGGCGGTATGGTCACTGCCAATCAGTACGCCGCGATGCCCAGCATGCACATTGGCTGGACGACGATTGGCGCGTTCATGGTCGCGGCCGCGATTCCGTACCGGCGCATCGGTACGATCATCGGGGCGACACACTTATCGATCATGACGTTGACTGTAATGGCGACGGCTAACCATTACTTCCTCGACGCCGTCGGGGGCTGGTTGATTGTACTGGGTGCATTCGCGATCGCGTATCTATTGCCGGCCCAGCTTCCCGCACCCTGGCGTAGTTGGTCCAATCGCCCCACGAACGCGGAGACAAATGATTCGCTATCGGCGACGGGACGGCCCTCGACGGGCCGAATCGGTGCTCATCGGTAGCAATTGCTCTTCGCTTGCGAAGGCAGTTCGTTCGACCAGTGGGGAAGAACCGATTTTTGTTTCGTTATGTCGAGATGGTGAATCGGTGATAACAGAATCGCGGAAAGGGTATTGACATGGCTCTGGGTGGCATGATACTTCTAGTAACAGCGGAGATGATGCCACGGGACGGATTGTCCTGACCGGCAGAAATCGCAGAATCGATTTGACGGTGCTTTGGGGCACAAGCAGACAGAAAGGAGCGGCAACATGATCCTGTTCACTCGCGTGTCGGCCAATTGCGCCGCGCTTTCCAATGCTGCTCCTGGCGGCCCGTGGGAGGATTGTGCCCTGTTGAGGTGACGCCCTAGCGTCTGCAATACAGAATGCATGGTTCACCCGAGTCGGCTACCGACCCGGGTTCTTTTAGTGCCAATTTCTTGAAGGTCGGATCGCCAGGCCAGCGACCGATTGCAGACATTCGGAGTAGGCGAGGCGCCTTGCCTGTTCCACATCGAGAGGAGAAGACCAAATGGTTAGGACCGAGTCAGCCACGATGACGTCAAAGACCAGCGGGCCGGAGGGCCGCAGCGGAGGAATGGCAATTCGTGAGCAGTACAACTCGAGCCCAGCGTTCATCAAACCAAAACCTGACCCTACCGTCGGGCAGTAAGCCCGCTTCGACACAGGAGAACACGAGCATGTTTTTGAATCATCCATCGATACTGTATGACCTTGTCAAGATCGCTCAGCGAGAGCAGTCGGCTCGGCTGGTTCGGTCCATGATGATCGCCGAGGCAAATCGCGGTCACATTCGCGGTTCCGGATTCGTCAGTTCGGCAAGACGCGCATTTGGCGCGGGTGTGATCGGAATCGGCAACTGGATCCACGGCGGGCACGCCGAGGTCATGGACCTGAATGAGGCCGTGGGAACCGGCTCCGTGAGAATCGCTCGCTAATGGGACCCAAGGCTTTGATCGCCGGAAATGAGGAGAACCGGCGGAGCGATTTGGAAATGACTTTCAGGCTCCGCCGGCTCACCGGGATCAGGCTCGATCTGAATAACAGGACGCTAAGACGGATGCATCAGGTGCCAGTTTGTTCGTATTTGATAGGCATGGGCGGCGGCGAGGATTCGCCCCTCGTCGTACGCCCGGCCGAGGAGCTCGAGGCCGGTCGGCAATCCTCGTTCGCCAAAGCCGTTTGGCACACTGATCGAAGGAAGTCCACAAAAATTGCCGGCACCACCAAGATTGTGCCGCTGCTCTCGGTCGAAATAAGTGGCAAAGAGCTGGCCAATTGGAGACGCCACGTGCGGATAGGTTGGGGCAACTATCGCATCGAATCGGGACAACAGATTGTCCATCGCTCGACCGCCCACCCGGCGGATGCGGAGCGCTCGCAGATAGTCGACCGCCGGAATCGTCAGGCCGTGATAGAGACCGGCCCGATCTTCGGGCGCGGTGAGACCTTCGGCGCGTCCTTCAATCAAAAACTCCTCGAACGCCGAAGCAGCCTCGGAAATGACGATGGTGCTCGCCGCCGCGTCCCACGGGAAGTCCGGAAGCTCGATCTCTTCGACGGTCCCCAGCTCCTTGAGAACGGAGATGGAGCTCTCGGCATTGTCGATGACCTCGGGTTGAGCATTCTCGAATGCGCCGCGGCAGACCGCAAACCGCATTGGACGACCGCCTGCAGGAGTTCCATCCCGGTGTTGAAGCGTCGTGGGATCGCCCTGATCGGGCCCTGCAATCGCGGAATACACGACAGCGCAGTCATCGACCGAACGGGCCATCGGACCGATCTTGTCCATGGTCCAGGAGAGCGCCATTGCCCCTCTACGGCTCACCCGGCCATAGGTCGGCCGGAGGCCGGTGATGCCGTTGAACGCCGATGGACAGTGAATCGAGCCCCATGTTTCGGTTCCGATCGCGAATGGAACGCATCCAGAGGCAACCGCCGCGCCGGAGCCGCTCGAAGAGCCTCCCGCCCAGGCGTTGTCATCCCAGCCGTTCCTGCCCGGCCCAGTCAGGGCCGCGGTTGGTTGCTCGTAGCCGAATCCGCCCGCGATCTCGACCATCGCCAGCTTGGCCACCAGAACGGCACCGGCTTCGCGCAGCCGTTCGATCACCGCCGCTTCGCGGTCGAAGCGCTGATCGGCGAATGGAGCGGCACCCCAGGTGGTCGGATAACCGGGCACCGCGAGCAAGTCTTTGGCGCCGTACGGGATACCGTGGAGCGGTCCGCGATCGACACCGGCGCTCAGCTCATCTTCGGCCTGACGCGCTTGCTCACGTGCGATCTCAGGCGTGAGGGTGACGACGGCGTTGAGGTGGCGGCCGATGGTGTCGAGGCGTCGAATGAAATGCTCGGCCAGTTCGGTGGGCGAAACCGCGCCCGAACGGAGCATGTGGCCGAGCTCAGAAACCGTGACAAAGGAGAGGCGATCGCCGGTCATGATTCACCTCGAAACGGAGCGAAGACGATCTCCGGTTCGTCGGCGTTGGTGAGATCAGGAGTCCGCAGTTCGGCGGAGAGTCTCACAGATCGCTCGATCCGGCGTTTTACCTGGGCGCGTTGCTCGTCGGACAGCCGCGCTCCGAATCTGGCGACCACCTCGGCGAATCTCGCGTCGGTGACTTCATCACTTGATGCCGCATCGTTTTCAGGCATTTTGCAGGTTTACTCCATTCTGGTTTGTGCAGTCTGATTCGAAGTCGAACGGCGTCGCTGCCGCATCCTACCCGAACGATTAGGTCCTGGACAGGTTGACCGCGACGGAATTCGTAACTATGTTTGTTACAGTTAGGCGGGAGTCGATATGCATCCAAATACCAGATTTGCCTTAGCAATTTACGCCGTCGCGCTTGCTAAGGTCGCACATGGCACATCGGAGGGCAGAACGGTTACATCGGAGCAATTGGCCGAGGGCACACACAAAAATCCCGTCGTTGTTCGCCGCCTATTAGGTCCTTTACGAGATGCGGGACTGCTGACATCGCATTCGGGTCCTGGCGGCGGATGGCGACTCTCACGGCCGGCAGCAGAGATCACACTCTGTGATATCTACCGCGCGCTCGAGATCGAGCCACTCTTCGCGATGCCCGAGCAGTCGCCGGATTCCGAGTGTCCTCTTGGCAAAGGGTTTCCTGCCGTGTTAATGGCGTGCTTCCGAGATGCGGAGGAGGCGATGGAAGCACGGCTCGCGCAGGTTTCGGTAGCGGACATTGTGGAATCGGTGGCGCTCCTCACGGAACGTGAATGCCGGCATTCCGACATAGATTCCGCGTACGCGATAAAGGAGTTCATGCAAGCGAATGAGAAAGCGGCCAGTGCCGGTTTGAGTTGGCTGGTCGAAGAAATGGCGGGAGTAACTGGCTCGAGGTGATCTGTTCAAAATGGCCGGAAGGAACCGTTGTCGAATTCGCCATTCACTGATCGACAATCTCATGTTGGCGAGTCCGCGTTTGGAAAGAGGGGATAAATGCCCGGTTTGAACATGTTGGCGGGGAAGGTCAACGAGACGAATGCGAAGTGGTACACACTTGGAGCGGCTTGTTTTGGTCTCTTTATGGCGATTCTCGACAATCTTGTCGTCAATATCGCGATGCCGACCATTTCCCGTGATCTGGATGCCACAACAACCCAGTTGCAGTGGATCGTCTCCGCTTACACGCTCGTATTCGCGTCGCTACAAATCACGGCCGGCGGCCTGGGCGATCGATTGGGCCGCAAGCGCTGGTTTATGACCGGACTGGTTGTCTTTACCGCAACCTCGATCCTAGCGGCACTTTCGCAGAGCATCGAGATGCTGATCGCGATGCGTGCTTTACAGGGGCTCGGAGCCGCCTTGATCATGCCGCTCTCGCTATCGCTCATCTCGGCGGCATTCCCGCCGGAAGAGCGTGGGAAAGCGGTCGGAATTTGGGGAGCGATTTCGGTTTCCGGTATCGCGCTCGGCCCAGTCGTGGGAGGCGTACTGGTTGAGTACGCATCCTGGCAGTGGGTCTTCTTGATCAATGTGCCGATCGGAGTCGTCGCGTTTCTCATTACCTCTGCCGTGGTCAAGGAGAGCCGCGATGAATCCGGAACTGTCGCGACCGACATCCCGGGCACTGTTCTGATCACCGCGGCGATTGCCTCGCTGACGTATGGCCTGATTCAGGCAGGTGATCGAGGGTGGGGCGACTCGTTGATCCTGTCCGCGTTCGCGGCGGCTGTCATTATCGGTGTGACCTTCGTAATCGTCGAAATGCGAACCGAGCGGCCGATGGTCCCGCTCAAGTTCTTCAAGTCGGGCTCTTTCACCGGCGCCAACATCGACGCCTTCATGATCTCGTTCGCGATGGCGGCCGTGGCCTTCTTTATGACGCTCTATCAGCAGAACATTCACAACTTCTCGGCGGTCAAGACCGGTTTGGCGTTGCTTCCGATGGTACTCGTGATGATGGTCTTGTCGCCGATAACCGGATCCGCGATCAACAGGATCGGCCCACGTCGCATGATCTCGTTTGGGATGATCGTCACCGGGTTCGGCATCTTCCTGTTCTTGCGATCTGGAGCCGGCGCCAGCTACCTGGATATCGTGCCCGCGTTCGTGGTGATGGGTTTCGGCATGAGCTTTATCTGGGCGCCCATGACGACTGCCGTGCTCAACAGCGTGGAAAGTGACAAGAGCGGAATCGCTTCAGCGATCAACGGCGCCATCCGTGAGATCGGCACCGCGTTCGGGATTGCGTTGCTCGGAACGATGGCTAACACCACTTACAAGGACGCACTTCGAGACGACTCCACGACCAAATCACTTCGCGCCACCGGGGACCAAGCCGTTCAAAATGCTTTGGATTTCGTGTCAAGCGGTGCCAGCCAGGCGGGATACGTCCTCGAAAAGACACCATTCTCGTCAGGCGTGCCCGCGGAGATTTTGGGCCAGATCAAATCAGCAAGTTCGGTGGCATTCCTCAAAGGAATGGACCAGGCGATGATCGTCGGCGGCGCGGCCATGATCGTGGCGGCAGTTGTCTCGTACTTCATTGTTGATGACCGGGTGTTCGATATCGTGCCGGACCACGGCGTTGTTTCCGCCGGGCTCGCGCCGAGCACGGCTGACTAACCTCAATTCACGACCGAAGGAGGGATCGCGAGGAGCCGGCGATTCCCTCCTAGGGACCCCGCGGCTCACCCGCACAGGCCCACATTTCTCGCGCTTTACCCACCGCGCGAATCTCTTGGGTCGATCCGACGATCGGCCCCAGGCTGCTCGCTCTCCAAATTCGACGCAACGTATGAAGGAGGGAGATTTGAACGTTCCACGCAAACGCACACAGGAGAGTCTCGACGCCGCATCAACCGGTGTGCTTGCCACCTGGGCTCGCTGGGTCGCCTATCACTCCAAGCGGGTGCTAGGCGGCATGTTTCTCGCAATCGCGATCTTTGTTGGGATCGCCATGGCAACCGCCGGAGAATTTTCAGACTCATTTACGATTCCGGGTGTGGAATCACAACAAGCGTTCGACTTACTGGTAGATCGATTTCCGCAACAATCAGGCGACACGGCAACCGTCGTTTTCCACGTCGAAGGCGACGGTTCCATTGAAGATACTGCCAACAAGGCGAGAATCGAGTCGCTGATCTCGGAGATGTTGACGCTGCCCCACATCATCGATGTGACGTCTCCATTCGCCGCGGGCGTCGAACAGATCAGCGCCGACGGCAAGACAGCCTATGCGACGGTCAACTACGATGCGCCGGCAAGCGATATCAAGATCGCCGACATCGAAAAATTAATCGAAGCGACCGAAGCGGCGAGCGGCGAAGGGCTGATCGTTGAACCGGGTGGCCAGATCATTGCTCAGGCCGAGCAGGAGCCGCCTGGAAAATCGGAGTTGATCGGGATCGCGGCCGCGGCGCTGATTCTCCTGGTCGCGTTCGGTTCAGTCGTGGCGATGGGACTCCCGCTGCTCACGGCGATCGTGGGTCTCGCGTCTGGCTTTATGGGCATTCTCATTGCCGCTCGCTACATTGATATCTCGACCTTCACGCCGGCGTTCGCAACCATGATCGGGATCGGCGTCGGCATCGACTACGCGCTGTTTGTGGTCACGAGGTTCCGAGAGGGCCTGGCTGACGGGCTCGACACAAAGGAAGCCACGGTTCGCGCGGTCGATACCGCGGGACGAGCGGTTATCTTCGCCGGCGGTGTCGTGGTAATCGCGATGCTCGGTTTGATGACAATCGGCATCCCATTCGTGAGCGCGTTGGGGATTGCGGCGGCGATCGTGGTCACAGCGGCCATCATTGTCGCGATTACGATCCTGCCGGCCATGCTCTCACTGATTGGCACACGAATCGATCGGTGGTCCGTTCATCTCAGCCGGGCTGGAACGAAAGAGCAGGGCAAGCCGGTTGGCTACAAGCTGGCCAAAGCGATTCAGCGAGCACCGCTGACCTATGCGTTGGTTTCCGCCGGCTTTCTCGTTCTCCTGGCGCTCCCGCTGATCGACCTTGATCTCGGCTTCCCGGACGCCGGCGCCAGTCCGACCTCGATGCATACACGACAGGCATACGATCTTCTGACGGAGGGATTCGGACCTGGATTCAATGCCGGCTTCTTGATCGCGGTCGAAAGTGACGGCCCGCTCGACCACAACGCGGTCGACGGACTTGGCAAAGCGGTCGGCGACGTTCCCGGCGTCGTTCAAGTTACCGACGCCATCTACAACGACGCCGGCGACACTGCAGTCATCAACGTGGTCCCTGCGACCGGCGCTAACGACGATGCAACGCATGACCTGGTAAAAACACTCCGCGATGACACGATTCCCGCTGCCCTCAATGGTACCGGCGCAAGGGCTTATGTCGGCGGGGTCGCCGCGATCTTCATCGACATGACAGATCGGATGCTCACACGAACGCCGCTAGTCTTCCTTGTTGTGATCGGTCTGAGTTTCCTGCTGCTGACGGCCGTGTTCCGCTCTCCGGTGATCGCCGTCAAGGCCGCGGTCATGAATCTGCTTTCGATCGCGGCCTCGTTCGGTGTGACGCTGACCGTTTTCCAATGGGGCTGGGGCAAGGGATTGGTCGGGCTCGAAGAGACGCAGCCGATCGCGGCCTTTATGCCGATGTTTCTATTCGCGATCCTGTTTGGTCTCTCGATGGACTACGAGGTCTTCCTTCTAAGCCGGATTAGAGAGGCGTGGGTCCATGGACGATCGACCAGCGATGCCGTGGCCGAGGGATTGACCGTCACCGCCCGTGTGATTACAGCGGCCGCGGCGATCATGGTCTGCGTTTTCTTCTCGTTCGTGCTCCTGGCAGATCCGATCTCAAAACAGTTCGGGTTTGGGCTTGGGATTGCGATCTTGATCGACGCGACAGTCGTTCGGCTCATCCTCGTGCCCGCCACGATGGAGTTGCTCGGCGACTGGAACTGGTGGTTCCCGGCCTGGCTCGACCGGCGGGTACCACATCTCAACATCGAAGGCACAACCCGGCCGGCCCCGGTCGAGCTGGAGCCAATCGCCCAGCCAGCCGACTAACGTTGGATGATCTTTACACGCGAGTTTCAGGATTCGGGGCGGCGTCGTTGCCGCCCCGTTTCCAAGCCATCGAGGTGATCGCGATCCAGTTCGAATTCAAAATCGCATGTTCACTGAACGGGGTTGCTCCCACTTTGGCGCTCTGCTACGATCCGGCGGCTCTCAGGTCCGGGTATCGTGGTGCGAAAACTGGTCCGAACGCACCAATCAACTCCATCGCGTTTGCGCTGGAAGCCGGAGCACCGCCGGGCGCGGCCGACTTATTCTTGAGTAGCAGATCGGCAAGATCCGAGAACCGGCGGCAGTCAATCGGACAAGGAGGCGCTTTATGGGCTCAAACAGACGTGATACCGATTCTCACACGGAAATCGAAGCGAAACAGTGGGCGGAGTTCCACGCATCTCGTCGTCGTCTTCTCAAGATGGGCGCCGTCGGCGGCGCCGGAATCGCGTTCGGCGGTTTCGCCGCCAACTCCAGTGCACTTCTTCGATCGGCGGCAGCGCAGGACACAGCTCCGAAAGCCGGCGGCTCGATTCGCATGAGCCTTGCCGACGACGACGCCCAGAATTTCGACCCTATCATTCCCACGGACAACATGTCGATTTGGACCATGTTGTTGTTCTACGACACGCTGATCCGGGTCGGCCTAGACGGAAACTCGCTCGAACCGGGTCTTGCCGAGTCCTGGACGCACACGGACGACGGGCTTACTTATACATTCACAATCCGCCAAGCGACGTTCCACGACGGAAGCCCGGTAACATCGGCTGACGTCATCTATTCGCTCGACCGGACCGTGAACTCGCCCGACTCGCAATGGGCCTTCCTCTTCCCTGCTGGATCGACCTTCGCCGCACCCGACGACCGGACGGCGACCATCACGATGCCGACCGCGTGGGCTCCACTCGAGGCCGGTTTGGCACTCTTCGGCGCCGCGATCATTCCGAAAGCGCTGCACGAGGCGCAGGGTGAAGCGCTCTTCCAACAACCGATCGGTTCCGGCCCGTTCATCTTCGATTCCTGGGAAAAGCAAGTCCAGATCGTGCTCAAAAAGAACCCGAATTACTGGGACGCCGGCAAACCATACCTGGACGAGCTCACGTTCCTGGTGCTGACGGACGCGAACGCCCGAATGCTGCAGTTCCAAGGAGGCGATCTCGATATCGCAACCTCGGTCCCATATAGCCAGGTCGAGGCGCTCAAGGCGAATCCAGACGTTACCTTCCATGACGAAGCTGTTGCCCGGCTCGATTACTGGGCGATCAACTGCCAGAAAGAGCCACTGACTGACGTCAAGGTGCGGCAGGCGCTGAACTATGCCGTCAACAAGGATGTCATCATCGAGAATGTGCTGTTCGGAGCGGGTCAGCTCGCGAACACCTTTCTGCCGCTCATGTACGGTCACGACGAAACCGTTCCCGGCTACGCATACGATCTTGCAAAAGCGCAGGCGCTGCTCGCGGAGACCTCGGTTGCCGGCGGGTTCGAGCTCGAGGTGATGATCAGCACGGGAGATCCGGTCACCGCTCAAATCGCCCAGCTTGTCGCCGCCGATCTGGACAAGATCGGGGTCAAGCTCAACGTCACGACGCTTGAGCCGTCAGCCAAGCGCGATCGACGAAGCGCGTTTGATTTCGACCTAAACAGCGGCTATTACACCACCGATGTTATCGATCCGGATGAACTGACGAACTTCGGCGTCGAAACCGATGGTGGAGCGTTCGCGGTTTGGACCAACTATCGAAATGATGAAGTCAACGCAATGATCAAGGCCGCCCGAACCGAGCTCGATGTGGAGAAGCGGCTGCAGATGTATCACGACATCCAGGCGCAGGTGACCGAGGATGCGCACTTCCTCTATCTCTACTACCCCACCGGTAACACGGTGACGTCGAAGGCGATTCAAAGCTTCCGCATTCTGCCGACCGGGAACTATCGTCTCTGGGAAACCTGGCGCGACGACGTTTAGTCACAGCATAAACCGGAGCTTTCAGGAGGGCGCTCATCGCGTCCTCCTGACTCATCACGCGACCTGAATCCAGTTTATGAGTACGCAATGACCGCTTATCTTGTTCGCCGGCTCATTCACATGGTGCCGGTGTTATTCCTAATCACACTCTTCATCTTCGTGCTGGTTCGGCTTGTGCCCGGCGATCCGGCGACGAGCATGCTTGGCGACCGCGCAACACCCGAACGCGTCGAGCGCTTGAACAAGTCTCTGAAGCTCGATCGGCCGTATTATGTCCAGTACTTTGCGTTCATGAAAAACCTATCCTCTGGGGATCTTGGGGATTCGATCAGACGGCGAGAACCGGTGCGGGACATCTTGCTTCAACGCGTTCAACCCACCCTCTTTCTCGCAACGTACACGATGCTGATTGCAACGCTGATTTCGGTTCCGCTTGCGACCCTCGCGGCCTTCCGCAAGGGACGTCTCGCGGACCAGGTCGTGCGAATCTTTCTCGTTATTTCACTTGGTATGCCGACCTATTGGATCGGCATGATGCTGCTTCAGTTTCTGGCAGTTCGATTTCGTATTTTTCCCGTTTCGGGGTGGGGGAATGGGTTCTTCGGTCACGTCGAATCACTGTTTTTGCCCGCACTCGCGCTCGCGCTCTGGATCGCGTCGCTCATGACCCGGAGCCTGCGCAATTCGATACTCGAGACACTCGAGGCGGATTTCGTCCGCACCGCACGCGCAAAAGGTCTGGCGGGCCGCCAGGTTTTCATCTGGCACGTGCTTCGCAATTCCGCCCTTTCGACGATCACAATTCTCGGCATCAACTTTGCGTTCTTGATGGGCGGTTCGGTCCTGACCGAGTCGATCTTCGCCATTCCCGGGCTCGGGCAGCTCGTCGTTCAGTCCATCTTCAACCGTGACTACCCCGTCATCCAGGGCGTTACACTCGCTATCGGAATCATTGTCTTGATCACCACGCTCATCACCGACGTCATCTATGTGCTCCTCGATCCCCGGGTGAGTTTCGAGTGACGGCCGCAAATCGCGCGGCAAGCGCATCGCCTTCGTTGATCGCCGCCGCGGACAGCAGTCTCGAACGTGCCGGGACGCGGAAGAGCCGATGGATGAACGCGACACTGATCACAGGACTGGCATTTCTCGCGGTGATCGCCTTCTTCGCCGTCATTTACCCTTTGCTGGTTACGTCGAGCCCGACCGAGCCTAACTTCACCGAGCCGACATTTGCCGGTCCGAGTTGGGATCACCCGCTGGGAACCGACAATTTCGGACGGGACACGCTGATCCGAATCGCGTATGGGGGTCGTGTCGACCTGGTGGTCGCGTTCGTCGCGACCGCGGTTACGGTGGTGGTCGGCGGATTCCTCGGTTTAATCAGCGGCTACTTTGGCGGCTGGTTCGACACGATCATCATGCGGTTGGTGGATTTCACGGTCACCATTCCGTATCTGATCCTGGTGATCGCAATCGTCGCAATTCTCGGAACCGGAGTGACGAATATCGTTTACGCGATCTGGATCATTGGCTGGGTCACCTATGCCCGGATTGTGCGTGGGGAGACGATGGTTGTCCGGCATCTGGAGTATGTTGAGGCAGCGCGGGTAATCGGGCTGAGCCATTTCCGGATCATGTTTCGCCACATTTTGCCGAACGTGATCGCGGTCGCGCTGATTTACTCGATGGCCGACATCATCCTGAACATCTTGACCGCCGCGTCCCTCTCATTCCTCGGTCTCGGGGTGCAACCGCCGAACGCCGAATGGGGGCTCATGGTGGCGGAAGCGCGAGATTTCTTCCTCCGCGATTGGCGGCTTATGACCTACCCGGGTCTCGCGGTCATCGTCACCAGCGCAGCGTTTGGACTGATCGGAGATGGGTTGGCGCAGGCGCTACGGCCCCGCCGCTAACCCGTACTCTGCCCAGCGGTCTCGACAATCCTGCGCGGCAGCTGCAAGCCGTTGACCAGAGCGACGCTAGAGAGGATCATCGCCAGTCCGATCAGCATGCTCGCGTGCACATCCTCGTTCAGAAAAATGGCGCTCCACAGAATGCCGAAGACCGGGATGAGAAAGCCCGCACTACTCGCCGCTATCGCTCCGGCCGACGCGATGAGGTGGAAATAGAGCAAATACGCAACCGACGTACAGAGCAGACCCAGTCCCAGCACGGCGAAGACGACTTTGAGCGATGGCGACGTATCACTTGATCCCACACCGACCGTTCCTAACGCCAACGGCAAGAGGATGACGGCGGCGCCCAGTTGCTGGCCGGCGGCAGCGGCCAACGATGACACTCCCCGGAGCGCTCGTTTCGCGTAGACCGTCGCGACACCGTAGGAGAGCGATGCGAGCAACATCGCAATGACCGATACAGCGAGCCAACCATCAAGCGGCGCGGGATTCCAGCCCACGAGCACGGCCACTCCGCAAAATCCGAGCGTGAGTCCGGCGAGCTTTTTCTCACCGAGCCGCTCCCTATTCCAGGCCGCGACGACAAGCGCGGTGAACAGCGGAGTGGTCGCGTTCAGAATACCGGCGAGCGATGCGGTCAAATGAAGCTCCGCCAGGGCGATCAGCCCATACGGAACGGCCGCGTTGAGCAATCCCAATATCAAGAAACATCGATCCAGCCGAGGAACTTCACGATGCCGGTAACGCAACAACGCGAAAGCGATCAGGCCGATCGCCGCAATTCCGACCCGCAAGAACGAAACAGGCATCGGTCCCAGAGGCGAAACCGCTATGCGGATAAAAAGATAGGACGAGCCCCAGATCGCGGCTAGCAACAGGAGCGCGGCTAGATCCCTTGCGCGCATCCCGACTCCTGGCCAATAAGCGAGCTCACCTAAATCTCGGGGGCGAATCGATAGGAGACGCAGAGCCTATTCCATACGTTGATTGTGCTGATCGCGGCGGTCAAGCACGCCATTTCGAATTCGGAAAAAACCTTTCGGGTCGCTTCGTACACGTCGTCGGGCACCCGTGTGTCAGCAACAAGCGTAAGCGCTTCCGCCCAAGCGAGGGCAGCTTCCTCGCGCTCGGAGAAGATCCCGGCCTCACGCCAGGTCACGACAAGGTTCAGCTTTGGTTGGGACACGCCGAGTGACTGAGCGCTCTTGATGTGATATTGAACGCAATAGGCGCAGCCGTTGATCTGCGAAGCGCGCAGGAAAACTAGTTCGAGCAAACCGGCATCGAGTCCGGCCTCTTCGGCAGTTTCGCCAAGCGCGACGATTGCCGAGTAGAACTTTGGCGCCAGCTTCTTGAAGTAGGAATTGGTGACACGAGGATGAGCAGCAACCACGATCGACCTCCAATTGACTGAATCATGTGATAATATCAGTGCTCTGATATCAGAGCACTGATATACTATCAGGACACGGAGATGAGTGACAAGTCTGGACCGCGAATACCGCTCCCCGGGGAAGGCAAACGAGGAGAAGAAGGTCACCTCGGGTATTTGCTGCGACAAGCGAGCGGCGCCCTGCGACTGACGACCGAGCGGACGCTCGAGGATTTCGGTGTCACGCTGCCGCAGTTCCTGGTGATGACGATGGTCAATGCTTACCCGGGCATCTCTTCCGCCGAAGTCGCCCGACTTGCCGTGCTCACACCGCAAACGATCAGCCTGATTGTGGGCAATCTCGAGAGAGCCGGTAGGTTGAAGCGCGACGTGAATCCTGCCCACGGTCGAATTCAGAAAATGGAACTGACAGATGAGGGACGAGCGTTGCTTGCCCGCTGCCGGGAACGCACTCAGTTGATCGAAGCTCAACTACTCGCTGGACTGACACCAGAGCAAGAGCAACTCATCAGACGCTGGCTGGTCGACATCGCCACTAAAGATCCCACCCTATAGGCATCAGGGATTCGATTTCATAAGACTGGCCGAAAAGACCACAGCGGGTGGTTTGCCAGCAGTTTGAAACCAACGGCGCGATAGAGTCGCGCCCCCGCGTCTGAAGCGACGAGGTGCGCGAATCGGGCGCCCGTGGCTCGCTCCGCGAGCAGAGCCTTTTCCACCAATGCTCGTCCCAGTCCGCGTCCCTGATACGCCGGATGGGTTCCCATGACCGTCACGTAAACGATTTCATCGCCGCGCCAGGTCACTAATGCGCTGGCCGGACCCTCGATAGCTCGCTTCAGATGAAACGTAAGCCGAGGATCGGCCAGCAACGCCGGCCTGAATTCTCCATCCAAGTCGTCGTACATGGGCCGGTCAAATGCAGCGGCAAAGACGCCCATCACCTCGCGAAAGCCCAGTGGTTCGGTGACGCGCTCGTAGTACGCGTTGTCAGGTCTCCCGGCGACGATCAAATCTCCGAGCTCAATCCAGTAGTGCGGCAAAACACCCGCGGAGTTAAGCGAGCGTTCCGCCACCGCATCCACCAATGACGGAGCGGCTTGGTCGTCGACGCAAACAAGTGCCGGCCAGGGCCGGCCGCTCAACAGCGACAGTCCTTCATCCAGCGCGGCAACGCCGGCCGCTCCTCCCGCGGTCACAACCAGACAGTTGTGATCGGGCACGACGAAATCGCAGCCGACGAACCACCAGCCGTCTCCCGATTCGGTCACGAACCCCGGAGACGTCTGCAGCCAGGCCGCAAGTGGTTCGAACGCGAGCCCCAGCCAGTGGCTTGAATCCGTCAACTAGCCGCTCCCGTGGGCAGCTCGCCCTGACGGACGGGAAGTTTGATCCGGCTCGCGTGCGGAGAACCGTGATAAACGGTGTTCGTCGCGATTCTCGGTTCGGCCTGGTCCCTAAGCGGTCCGAAGGTGTTCAGACTTCGTGCGAACCACGGGAAATCGCTGCTCGTGATGGTCACTCTAATGCGGTGGCCGGGCAGGAAGACGTGGTGAACGGGCCAGAGCTCGATATCGAAGCAATGTATGTCATCCGAAACCAAAGGTGTCGGGTGTTCGAGCGAATCGCGATACGACGCCCGGAGGCACCCCTGGCAGACCTTGATCGATCGCCCATCCGGATCGACATCGGTCAACTTCACGTGCCATTCCGTGTCGTCGCAATCGCTCGCGGCGAAGAGCTCCAGGTGGGGCCAGCCTGAAATCTCAAGCTCCCTAACTAGTGGTGCGCTGGTGTAGACGAGCACGTCAGCCCGATCCTCCACCTCGTTCATGACGATCGGAGCGTCGTCCATCGTGTAGCTTCTTATGTCAATGCGAGTCGGGGCTGGATCGGCGGGATCGTACCGGTATGTCTGCCGCTCCTCCGGCGCCTCGCAGGATAGCTCATCGAGCTCCGCCGATTCCCCGTCAAATCGAAGGAAGAGCGATTCTTCGCTCTCCGCCAGCGGCCAGTGGTCGGCATGAGTCCAATCGTTGATTCCGCCTCGCCACAGTTTGACTTTCGGCTCGGCGAGTACGCCGTTCTCGATTCCTTTGAGCCAGTAATCGAACCAGCGCAAATGCACCTGGTCCATATCGACCGCCGCCGCTTCGCCCAGGTAAACGTCGCCATAACTGTGATGCGTGGTTCGCGCGCCGCCGTGGCTCCAGGGCCCGGCGATCAGGAACTGGCTCCCCTTCGCGGGCGATTTAGCGATCATGCCCTCGTAGTGATGAAACGCGCCGAGCAGATCCTCGAGGTCGTACCAGCCTGTCACGTGTAGACACGGGTAGTCGAGCTCGGCATAGCGATCGTCAAACCGCATCGCCTTCCAGAAGTCGTCGAGCGTGTCGTGATCCATCAGATCACGCCACGTCTCTCCAGTCGGATTGATGAATTCACCGATCTTCTCGAGCGGCAGCATCCGCAGGATGTGGTCCCAATCCTGATGAGCGCGGCCGTACGCCTCGATGATTCGACGGCGGACCATGTAGACCCACCACCCGAAATAGAGTTGGAAACAGCCGTCGGTGTAGGGGATCTCCCGCATCCAGCGGCCGGCTGCCGAGGTTGAGACCATCGTGACTAGGTGTTCCGGGAGCTCGGCGGCGGTCGCCCATTGCACCCAACCCATGTAGCTGAGCCCGGTTGTGCCGACTTTGCCCGTGCTCCAGGATTGCCGCGCCGCCCACTCGACCGCATCGTGACCGTCGCGCCCGTCGTTGACAAACGCACGCCATTCGCCTTCGGATTTTCCGCGTCCACGGCAGTCGACAACGACGAAGATGTACCCGTTCTCCTGGTAAAAGCGTGCCTCGTCGACTTGCGATCCACGTCCCTTATCGTACGGGCTCATCGTCACGATCACCGGCGCGGGCAATGCGGATTCAGGCGGGAAGTAAACATCGGCGGCGAGCTCGATGCCGTCGCGCATCGGGATGCCGATCTCGGCGACTGGTTTTGTAGGATCGGTCCGCTTCGCGACGGCTTCGTTCGATCGATCTCGCGGTGTGGTGAGATTTTCGGAATTCACGTGTTGCTCCTTATGGCGATTATCCCAAACCGCGTCTCATCATCTCGGATTTCCCACGGTTTGGCCATTGCCCCGGCATTGCTTCCCGTCGCACGATCAAGAGGTAAGCGATCGACTTTGCGACGCGAAGAGGACAACAATATGCGCAAAGCGATCAAACGAGCGGGATTCGGGCTGGCTGCTCTTCTGGGCGTAGACGCGGTGCTCGCGCTGGCCAGTCTGCCTTCACTAGTTTCAGACGGCGAATTGTCCAAGGAGTGGCCGGCCCGCATAGCCATCGCCCTGATGGCGATCGGGAACTTCAATCTGCTCTTGAAACCGAGACCCGGCGGAATTGTGTTCAGTGCCGCCGTACTTGCAGGTACGACATCGTTGGCTACATGTCATGATCTTGGAATCACCGTTTGGGTCGTCGTTTCGCTCGCGGTCACAGTCATTGCTTCCTTCGATTACGCGGCGAATCGACGAACGGCACGCGTCGAAGCGATTTACGCCCGTATCGAGGAAGAGATCATCGACGGATCGCTCTCCCGGGGCGACAAGTCAATCACTTCCGCACAAAAGTAACGCGGTCAGCTCTCGGCGATGACCTCTAGGGCTGGAGATGAGTAGTAGTCCAAGTCGCGGGGTACCTCAATCACGGCAATCATGTCCTTGTGGAAGAGACACTCGTACCAGAATTCTCCTAACTCGTTGTACGTCCGCAGGTAGACACCGTTGCGATCGATCCGACCCGAGTCGAACTCGTCGCGCGGTGACCGTGCGGGGAACGCCATCCGCGTTTTTCCAACGCACCGTGCCGCCCAATGGAACAACCCCGAAATGTCAATCGCGTGACCGCTACGTCGACGGTGATTGCAGCCGGGTTGGCGAGCGCAATCGGTGAACTTGTGTTTGACACATTGAACCGATCGCCGCATCGAGTGATGTTTGCCAACGATAACGGTAGGAGCACTCCAACTGCAATGATCGTGAACTTCAATCCACGACCTGTATGTCGACCACCGCCGTATCGAATTGCTCGCAGACGTGCCATGCTTGCTCGATCCTCTGAAATCTTCGTGATCTCATTTTTCACCGCTATGGACCGCCAGAACCTGAGAATCGTTGAACAAAGATTGGAATGTGCTGTTGTGCCGGTCCATGTTGTAGCGGGGGATTTTGCCGCGAGCTCGGAAGCAGCATCTGCTGACCGAATAGGCAGTGTCGAGCCGGACCGAATGACGGTCCCCCGGTCTCTTGTACATAGCGGAGCTCCAACAGCGGCATGAATCGTGTTCACGGCCCGCTCGCGGAGATCAGGGGTTCCAACATCGAACCCCTGATCTTTCAGCGGTGATGCAACGTTTACGCGAGGTTCATCGCTCGCCCCACGATTAACGTTTTCGCTTCCGGTAATACGTTGATCGCTAAATCAACAGCCGGGTTCGCGCGCCTGATTGATCCGGCCACATGCAGGCGAGTGCCTTAGCCACACTTGCTCTTGCCCAGCAGTCACCGGGCGTGGTATCTTGCTTCATAGTCCGTACGTACAGTGTGGGAACTCAGGCCGGCAACGGTCCGAGGACGGTTCAACCATGACCCGCATCATTGCCTTCTTCAATCAAAAAGGCGGCACCGCGAAAACCACCAGCACCCTCAACGTCGCTGCCGCCCTGGCCGAACGTGGCCGCTCGGTGCTGGCGATCGATCTTGATCCGCAGGCAAGCCTAACCATGGCCACCGGAATCGACATCGGCGCACTACAGGCATCGGTTTACGATCTCCTGCTCGAAGAGGACTTGAGCTTCAACCATGTCATCCAGCCAACCAGGGTTCCCGGCGTCGATCTCGTGCCATCCCATCCCGATCTCGCCGCGGCCGAGCTGGAATTGCTCAATGTCTTGGAACGCGAGCGACAACTCTCCTATCGCTTCAAATCGGCAGATCTTCGCCATTACGACTTCGTGCTGATCGATTCGCCGCCGGCGCTCAATGTGCTCTCGATCAACATTCTGGTCGCGTCGCAGGAATTAGTCATTCCGATCGAACCGCATCCGCTTTCGTTGATGGTGCTGCGGCGCCTGTTCGAAACGATCGCCAAGGTGCGCAGGCTCAATCCCGATCTGCGGGTCCTCGGCTTCCTGCCGACCAAGGTGCACCATTCGTCGCGGCTTGCGGCCGATATGCTCGCCGCGCTGCATGAGGAATTCGCTCAATTGCCGCTTCTGCCGTCGATTCCGCTCTCAGTCAAAAGCGCGGAATCGGCCGCCGAACGCACCAGCGTGCTCCAGTACATGCCCCGTTCCTCGGTTGCCGCCGCCTATCGCGATGTCGGCGCGTGGCTCGAACTGAACGACCCCCATCGTTCGCTCCCACCCCGCCTGACGAACCCGGAGGTCACAGCCTCGGAGGCAGCGATCCATGTCTAGCGCGCCCATCGTTCTTTCGGAATCCGCTCCTTCTCGCCGGCGACGCTTTACCGTCGACGATCTCTTCGCCGACCAACGACCGCAAGCGGTTGGCGTGACCGATCTGCCGACTGCCAAAGAGATCCGGCTCGACCGAATCGAGCCGGACCCGGATCAACCACGCCATACTTTCGATGAGGCCAAGCTGGCGGAATTGACGTCAAGCATCATCCTCGAAGGTGTGCTGCAGCCGATTGTTGTGCGCTACGAAACTGGGCGGGACATCTATGTCATCGTGCACGGCGAGCGGCGCTGGCGCGCCAGCCGCGCCGCGGGGCTGATATCGATTCCAGCGCTCGTGCGAGATGTGCCCGAAGAGCGGCGCTTGATTCAGCAGCTCATGGAGAACATCGTCCGCGACGATCTGAACGCGCTCGATCGAGCCGCCGCGCTGCGATTGCTCAAAGCGCAACTAGGCGACGTGCCGTGGGAGCAAGTCGCCGAGGCGGTTGGAATCCGCCGGAGTCGACTCTTCCAGCTCCTTGGAACCGAAAAGCTGCCCGAGCACATTCAGGCCGATATTCGAGCGGGACGGTTAAGCGAAAAACAGAGCCGTGCATTGCAGGGGCTCTCCGACGGACATCGCGAAGCGCTTCGCGATGTAATTGTCGCGGAGGATCTGCCGGCCGAAGAAGCGATGCGGCTCGCCCGCGAGCTCAGGGCGCGCAAGGTGATCGACGATACGAGCGCCGCCTCCGCGGCGCTTGCTCGATTCCGAGCGCCTCGCCGGGTCATCAACACCCGCGAGGATGAGCTCGGAGTACTGCTTGCCGCGGTCGCTGATGCGGCGACCGGCGGCAGCGCCGAGCGGGCATCACTCAAACGCCTGGCCGACGACCACGATATCGATCCGTACGATGAGGACCGGCTGGTCAGTGAAACACTTTCGCTGGCGCGATCGTTGGCGCGTACGCCGCGGACTGATCTGCGTCCCGGATCTTCCACGTTCGCGGCGCTTGCCGCGCTCTATGGCGCTCTCGATGCGGCTCTCGCAACCGACTGACGACGGCGACTTGCGATAGAACCACGGCCGCCCGGTGAGACCGGCGGTTGCTTCTTAATCGGGTCTAATCGCACAAGAACGTGTACCCTTCGAGGAGCGCGTTTGAGGGGCCCGGCGACCGGCCATCTGTAAGGAGTCAACGTTATTATGTCGTCTGACGTCGATTTCGAGACGGCGGAGTGGACACTCCTCAAAGAGCTGCCATTCAAGGTCATCTTGGCCGCTGTGGTCGCCGATGTCCGTGGTCCACTCGGCGCCGCGCGTAAGGAGATGGCACTCGGCGCCCGCGAGCTCGTCAAATCCGCAACGTCGGAGTACACAGACAACGGACTCGTCACGGGAGTCTTGGCCGATGTCGCCGACGATCCCGCGACAGAAGAAGAGATTTCACTCGACGACGACGAAGCGCGCCAGGCGGCTATCGTCGAGGCAATTGCACTGAGCTCCCAGGCCAACGCGATCCTGACCGACCACACGGCGCCCGGCGAGAGCGCGGCGTATATGAAGTGGATTTATGATGCGGCCGAGGCCGCGATCAAGGCCACGAGGAGCGGCGGCTTTTTGGGGCTGCGTACCTCGGCGGTGAGCTCAAAGGAACAAGATTTTCTCGAGCAGCTTCGCGTTGCGCTGGGAATTCCACCTGCTGAGGAACCGGAAACAGAATAGCAAGCGACACGTTTCGCGTGGAGAACGACAACGGCCACCCCATACAGAGGTGACCGTTGTCAAGAATGTGGTGTGACCTTGGGCTGGCTCAAACGAAAGAGGGGGCGGGAATTACCACCAAGAATTACGGCCTCCGTCACGCCAGGATTGAACTCCAAATCGTAGTGCAAGCAAATCGAACAAAATGATCACCGTAAGCCCAATTCCGAACACAAGCATCTGAGATCTCCTTATCGTGATGCGCCGCGCGGCGCCTCCGCTACTTATCCAGTTGTTGGATCCAGCGCGACGGCTACCCGGCGCAAGAGTGAACTGGAGTCGCGGCGGACTGCCATGAGCATTCCCGCTCCGAACGATCGTCCCGGTTCGCTCGCGACCGGCATACCGGCCCTAGCCGCGTGGCTCTCTTGTTTGGTGACGCGCACGGCGTCCAAAATGGCGATAGTGAACATCTTGCTCACTACTCCTTTCCTCGTTGTTGCTCGCTGTCTACAATGGTGATATCAAACGCGGCACGACGATGAATGATTTACGTGGTCGGGGATCGGTCTTCGGCATCGCGGAAGCGACTACGCGGAGCGAAGTCGGACGGCGCCGTACATGAGCGCGGTCGCTTCCGCGCGGGCTCGCTCGAGCATCGCCGCGCGAGCCGGATTCAACCGGGCCAATTCCTTGTCGGACGCATCCACCGCCATCGGATAGTCTGACGCCCAATCCCGGCATGCTTCAACAAGCGAAACAACCAACTGCCGTCGACCCAATGCAATTCGCATGATGTCCCTCGATATCCTTACTCAACCACTCTTCCGATACCGGCTCCCGACGGCCATTTCTGGAGCCTTTCCGCCAGTCCGGTCCGGTTCCGGATGCCCTGGCGGTTCTATCTATACAACGCGCGAACAGTCGTTCTGTGAGATCGGAATTAAGCTATTTGTTGATCCCGAAGTCCTAAACTGCCTGCCCGTTCGCTCCGCTACAGGTCCCGAGCTACCAGATTGGCAACTCAGGTCGGCTGCATCATATTGTCGAACTGAAACAGCGATTTTCGACTGGGATCCACTCGCTTGAGATGCTCATTCCCTGGACGATTCGTGTTTTTCCGGCCCTCGCTGTGGTCTTGCCAGTCGTGTCGGTTCAAATTGACGAGCTCGTTCTAAACGATAGCCTCCGCCGCACATTCAGCGATCATGGCGAGCGGACGTGGAAGCCAGTGGTGGTCGATTGTTTCATCCTTGCTCGGGGACCTGAAGTGCCACGGGTATCGCCCGTCTCGGACGCGGAGACCCGGATTCGGGTCGATACCGAGGTTGTGTATATCAAACCATTCGCGCCTTGTTGTGCGGATCTCCTGCTGCCGCCCACTACCACATGCAGTGGTCTCGCGCGCTTCGATCGTAAGCGGATCGCCTCTCGATTGAAGCGCCGCTTTGACCGCGGCGCCTCACTCAATTGCACAGATTACGAATCCTCGTCCGATGGGACCCGCCCCAGGTCAATCCGCAGGGCTGCCAGCTCTTCATCGACAAGCCGCTTGGTGTTGATCTCGCGAAGTTCACGCTCGATTCGGTCGATCTCTCCAAGCGGCGTCGAGAGCACACCGCTTTCGACGAGCGCATCGATCGCGGACGCTCGGGCGCTGAGGCGTTCGGTCTTTTCTTCAGCCCTGCCTACCGCTATCGCCAATTCGGCCAGCTCACCCGATACTCCAGTCAACGATTCATTGACACGGACCCGCGCCGACGCCGACTCATATCTCGCGGTTATCACCGTTCGGTGATGTCTGAACTCCTCGACTCGCACCGTGAGCTGCTGGTGCGCGGTGGTCAACGTGCGCTCCTCTTCCGAAACGGCGGCGATTTGTGCTTCGAGATCCGTGAGCTCATTCAGCGCAATCTGCTTGCGTTGCAGAGACACCCTCGCCAGGTCCTCTCGATCAGCTCCGAGTCCTTGCCGGGCCTGACGTTCCATCATCGGGATCTGATCACGCAATCGTCGCGCCTGGCGTTCCAGGCGTTGCCGCGCGGTTGCGACTTCAACGAGTCCTTGACTGACCGTCCTTAGGAGCTCACGCTGCTGCGACTCACCGTAGTCCAAAACCTGCACCGGGTTCTCGAGCCCGTCGAGTGCCGCGGAAGTTCTCATGCGAAGGATCATTTTGGTTCTTGTGATGATTCCCATGTCGTGCTCCATTGACTAACGTACCAACGAGGCCTGCTCACGCTTGAGCGCCGCGAGACGAGATTCGATTTCGGCATCTGATGCGCTTTCAGATGTGCCGCTCGTGAAGGAATTGTCTGATTGCGCGATTGGTTGTCCAAGAAGTCCCAATCCGAGGAGCTCCTCGATCGCGTCGGCCCTTGCCTGCAGGTCCTCGGCGTCACGTTCCAACCGCTCGACGTGTTCGGTACTTTCGGCCCAGGTCCCAATTCCGCTCAGTGCTTCGCCGGCCGCGACCTGAGCTTCTGCGGCTGAACGGCGAGCGACCGCCATCTCAGCCCTCATTCGAGTTGCTTCAATCTGAGCGATCACCTGCCGTTCGATTTCGGCGAGTTGTTGCTCTTCGCTCCCAATGCCCTGGATCTGGCGATCGAACTTGGCGATCTCTGTCAGGCAAAGCCGCTGCCGCCGAAGGGCGAGTCGCGCAAGGTCTTCTCGATCATTGATCAGCGCCAGTCGCGCTTCGTTATCCAGTTGCTCCACACTTTGCTCGATCGCGAGCCGCTGATGTTCCAGTCGCTCCCGGGTCTCGGTCAATCGGACAGTGGCTGACTGCACGTGCAGCAAGAGGTCGTGCTGTTGCTGAGCCGGGTCGATGAATCTGCGTCTGGGATCTTCCGCTGGAGCGAGGAGCGAGTCCGCGGACGATCGAAGAAAACGTCCTAGCCGGCCTTTCATAACCCATCCCCTCCGATCACCCGATGGGCCGGTTACCGCCAGCTCAGCTCTCTTTCGAGCAATGGCCCGCGCTCAGATCGGCGACGATCTCGCTGAATACGCCAGTAGTAGGTTCCAAGCGCGGCCGTTGCACTCATCGCAATGATTCGGATGACGACGGCCTTGGCCTCGCTTGAATCCGCAACGAAGCCAGGATCCGCGGCGAAGCAGATCGCTAGATATGACGCGATCGCAAGCGACCCATGCACGGCGGTGAGTCGCGGCTGAAAAACCAGGGCGAACCCAAAGATCAACGGGTAATAAAGAACGTAGAGTTGGCTCAATGCACCCGATTCGCCCCAAAAGCCAACCATCAAACCGACCATCGCCAGATCGACCATGCTGATCGTTAACAGCAGCCTATGGTTGACCGGTCGTTCAATCAAAGATCGTCCGTGGAGGAAAAAGTTGACTCCCATGAGCGCGACGACGACGATCGCGCGTTTGGCAAGACTGGCGGCATCTTCGGAAGACCAGAGCGCAAGCACTGCTGCCGCGAGAATCACGAACCAGCGAGCCCAGATGATCACAATCTGTCCGAAATAGATGTCTTCCGCCGCCTCGCGCTGAGCGGAAATTGGTAGTTGCACGGCCAGTTCCTTTCTGAATCAGTAGCAGCGATTGACAAGCAACGTGAGCATTCAGTTGGCGGCAGGAACCAACGGCGTGTGAGTGCGGTTGACGTCGACTTGAGCTGATTCGGTTCGCCGGTCTCGTTCGAGCTTCTGGTACAAACCGCCGCATGCGGCGACTGCCGCGATCATCACCAGCCGTACGACCAACGTTTGAGAGTCCGTCGATTGGGTTTGGTCTCCCAAGGTTCCGAGGCAGATCAGCGCGTACAGTCCGAGCGCCGATCCCGCGTAGAGCGTGGTGATCGCCGGTTTGAACGCCACCGAGAGCGCCAGAATGGCAGGGAAATAGAAAACGAAGAGATTCGATTTGAATCCATCTTGACTGGCAATGAGGATCGTAATAATGGCCAAATCGGCCGCGCTGGCGGCGTATGCGATCGGCTCCAGCGCCAACCGACGCCGCAATAGCTGGGCATGAAGGAAGAAGTTCCCAACTGCAATCAGGAGCAGGACCAGCACCTGAAGTCGCAGCGGACCGATGCTGATGGGGTTCCACATCGACAATCCGAGTCCCGCCGACACCAGTACCCAACGTGCCGCGACGATCACGATCTGACCATGCGCCAGATCGCTATCGACATCTGCCGGTTGGTCATTCATCTTGCGGAGCCAGGCCATTGCCTCTGATCCGGTCGAGGGTTTGTCCGGCGCTTCAGCCGGCCTTGTCACCGTCGTTCCGTGAGATTCCGACATTGCTTCTCCTTTCCCCTGTTTGGCGCCGGACGGCCAACCGGCGACAGCATCGTGCGGGTTTCGATGGGCGAGCACATCCTCAGAAGTGGGTATTGGACAACGACTCGGGTCCTCGGAGTTACTCCTCAGAGTTACGGAGTGCGAATTGACGAAGCGGCTGAATTTGCTTAAGATCACCTAGAATGCGAACATCTTGAGGGGAGTTGTCGTGACCGCTAGCCGGGCCATGAGCAGATTGCCCATTCAGGCTTCGCCGTTGGTCGGGCGCGCTCGAGAAGTGCGCGACATCTCCGACTTGCTTCAGCGTGCGGATGTTCGCCTGGTGACCCTGACCGGTACCGGTGGAATCGGCAAGACCCGACTCGCACTGGGCGCGGTGGAAGCACTCCCTAGTTCCTATGCCGATGAAGTGGTTCTGGTTTCGCTCGCATCGATCCGAGATCAGGAACTGGTCATCCCGACAATCGCCCAGGGACTAGGGGTACGTGAACAGGCGGGAGTTTCCGCGCGAGATGGACTGGTTTCCTCAATCGCCGACCGGCGGATTCTGTTCATCCTGGACAACTGTGAGCAAATCCGAGGTGCGGCCACCGATGTGTCGTGGATTCTCGCGTTATGCGCGAACATCAAAATACTGGTGACGAGTCGCGCTCGCCTTCATGTCCGGGGCGAGCACGAGTTCCCAGTCCTTCCACTACCTCTTCCAGCCCCGTCGTCCTCTGACCCCGATGAAATCGATCGGAATGCGGCCGTCCAACTCTTTATGCAGAGAGCCAATGAAGTGCAGCCAGGACTGGCGCTGTCCGACTCGACACGCAATGTCGTGGCGGAGATTTGCCGGCGATTGGATGGGTTGCCACTAGCAATCGAGCTCGCGGCGGCCCGGGTCAAGGTGCTTCCTCCCGCGGCGCTGCTTGCCCGTCTTGACCGGCGTCTACCCCTGCTCACAGGGGGTGCCCACGATCTTCCTGATCGTCTTCGCACAATGACGAATGCCATCGCCTGGAGTTACGACAACTTGCCGACCGAGGAACAAGCAATGTTTCGAGCGTTTTCGCTGTTCAGCGGGGGCTTCTCACTCCACGAAGCTGAAGCGCTTTTCGCAACCGATCCTCAGCTATTGAGCCAAAAAACGGAGCATAAGCCCGCGCTCTCAACCGCGCTGGACGGCCTGGCAAACCTCGTCGACAACAGTCTGATTCAGCAACAGGAACTTGAAGCCGAGCCTCGATTCAGGATACTTGAAACCATCCGGGAGTTTGGCATTGAGCAACTGGAAAAAGCAGGTGAGCATCTGTCGATTCGAAGTGTGCACGCCGATTTCTTCATTGGCCTCGCGGAAGCCGCTATCCCCAGATTGCGAGGAGCCGAGCGCACGTCATGGCTTGAGCGCCTTGAACTGGCGCATGACAACCTTCGCGCCGCACACACCTGGTTGTGCGAACAAAACGACACGGCGAGGGCGGTGCGTTTGGCAGGAGCGCTCTGGCAGTTTTGGTGGTGGCGCTCTCACCTCGGAGAAGGGCGACAACGACTCGAGCAAGCGATCACCTTGCCAGGCGCCGAGGAGACCGGAGTTTGGTGGGCACGCGCGCTGACCGGTTGTGGGGCGATTGCCGAAACACAAGGCGACTACGTTGCGTCCGAGAAATACCACGAACGAGCGGTCGCCGCATGGCAACAACTTGGCGACACGCGCGGACTTGCGATTTCTCTTCTGTTCCGCTGGCTGGTCGCCTTCAACGCCGACGACCAGGACTTAATGGCGTCACTCTCATCTGAGAGCCTGCGACTGTTTCAAGAGTTGGACGACTCCTGGGGCATAGCGATGTCGTGGATGGAGCAAGGGGTCCAAGCAATGCGGCGCTCAGATCACGACGCCGCTGATCATGCGCTTGCAGAAGGCATCGCTCGGTTCCGGGAGTTCGACGACACCTGGGGCATCGCCATTTGCCAGGGTGTTGCAGGTGCGGTCGCGACCGATCGCGGCGATTACGCCGACGCCGGTCAACTGTTGAATGAAAGTTTGACGTCATTGGTATTACTCGACGATTTGTGGGCCGTCGCGACGGTGTTGCCCGCGATTGCCCGGATGGCTGCCGAACAGGGAGCCTATGAGCATGCCGTCCGGGTCTCGGGGGCGGTTCAACAGATGCACAAGACGATGGGAGCGCCACTGAAAGTCCCGTTTCGCGAGCGCTACGAGAGGAACCTTGCGTTAGCGAGGACCGAGCTCGGGAAGGAGCGATTCGCATCGATCCTGGCCGAAGGTGAACGAATGAATCCGGCTGAAGCGGTTCAGAATGCTCTTAAGCCGATCGTGGCCACAGACCGTCCGACCGCCGCGCTGGAGTCACTTTCGATTCCGCTTTCACCTCGCGAACGCGAAGTTGTTCGGTTGGTGCCCGGAAGAACGGCCAAAGAGATCGGGGCGGCGCTCTTCATCAGCGAGAGCACTGTTCGCACTCACATTGAGAATATCTTCAACAAACTGGGCGTTCGAAATCAGAAGGAGCTCATCGGCTACATCTATGAGCACAAGCTGGTATAGCGCCTTCACGTGGACAGGTTCATGCGATGCCGTTGCGAACTGCGACCGCGGCGGCGGCGGTCCGGGTCGGCACATCCATCTTCGCAAGCAGATTCGTGACGTGTCGCATCACCGTGCGGTGACTGATGAAGAGCTCGTCGCCAATCTCTTTGTCGGACATCCCTTTGACGACATGTCTTAACACATCGATCTCTCGCGGCGAGAGCCCAAAAGGAACGGCCTCGACTTCAACGCGGCGGACTTGCACGGGCGTTCGAATGAGACGCTGTGCCTCGCCGGCGGCGTACTCCAATGTGAGCGAGCGAGCTTCGCCGCTCAAGCGATCGAATGTCTCCCCGCCGAGCGCTCCCCGAAGAGCCGCCGACGCCCGTTCATAGTCGGCACGCTCATCATCACGGAACGGAGCAGACCGCCAGTCGTGCTGCTGTTCTGCCAGTCCCAGTAGCCTCGCGGCGGCGTCCGGCTCGTCCCGCTGCCACGCGATCACCGCCAAATCGAGACAACACAGCGCGGCTGTCAGGTGATCGTCATCGGCTGCTGCCGACCGTTCCAGGCTTGACGCCAGCAGTTCCGCTGCTGTCACCGGATCGCCGCGAAGTCGGGCGAGCCGCCCACGATGGGCAAGCGTTCGGGCGACGCTCGCATCATCTCCGAGACGCTCCCACCGCTCAATCGCTTCGACGAAGCTCTGCTCTGCCCGGTCCAGATCGCCGCGCGCGGTGAGCACTAACCCAAGTGTCTGAAGCGTCAAAGCCAGCCGCTGTTCATCACCGTGCCGCCGCTGCTGGGTCAGCGCGCGTTCGAGCAGGGCGAACGCCTGCTCAGACTCGCCGAGACGGTCGGCTACGGCGGCCAGATTGATCAACGTCACGCCGACAGCCGGTTCGCTTTCAAGGGCTTCGAATGCGGCTAGCGCTTCCTCGAAGCTCGTTCGAGCCTCTCGATACTGACGCTGGCCCAAATAGACCAGTCCAAGATTATTGACGGCCCGCGCGATCCCGTAGCCATCGGCAAACTCCCGGCTGATCTTCAGACCCTCTCCATGGGCGGCAATCGCCGCGACATGATCGCCCTGCTCTTCCGCCAGTGCTCCGGCCGCCGTCAAGACCGCGGCCCTGGCCCTCGATGAAGAGCCCGGCTCGATCCTCAGAACCCTCTCGAGACGGTTTCGACCGTCGGTAAGGTAGCCGCGAAGCAACCAGAAACGCCCAAGCGCGGCGCCTAGGCGGTATGCTTGCTCGGTGTTCCCTGCTTCTGTCAACCAGTCGAGCACGCCACGCAGATTGTCGTGCTCAACCGAGAGCCACAACAACGACCGTGCCTGTTCGGGTCCAGAGAGCTCACCGGTAGCGTTCTCACACTCCGCAATCAAGTATTCAGCGAGATCCCGTCGCAATCGGGTCGATTCACCAGTTTCGTCCGAAACTTCGGTTCCGAATTCACGGATCGTGTCCAGGATCACATAACGTGGATCGCCGTCGATTCCGTCGATTTGCCGAACGAGGCTATGTTCGACGAGCGTCGCGAGCGCGTCCGTCCAGTCGAGCTCCAATCCACACGCATGCCTTGCCGCGGCTTCAACCGTTGCCAGCGATGCACCGCCGGGGAGCTGGGCAACTCCGCGAAAGAGCGCCTGTTGATCGCTCGAAAGGAGCTCGTAACTCCAGGAGATCGCACCTCGCAGCGTTCGATGCCGTTCCGGCATGTCGCGAGGTCCGCCGGTCAAGAGCGAGAGTCGTCGCTCGAGCCGGGCGAGCATCGCTCGTGGCGGCAGCATCGCCGCTCGCGCCGCGGCGAGCTCGATTGCCAGCGGCAAGCCATCCAGCCTGCGGACAATCTCCGCGATTGCGCGGAGATCGTCGTCATTACGGACTAGCCTTGAACGATCTACCCTGGCCAAGGCAAAAAAGAGCGATACGCAGGGCGACGTTTCCAGATCGGTCAGCGTGGCGCCGCGTTCCGGCAATGGCAGCGGTCGAAGCTGGAACTCGCGCTCACCACGAACCCGCAATGCAATCTGGCTTGTGACGAGCGCTATCACGCCAGGCGCCGCGGTCAAGAGCTGAACGAGGTCGGCCATCTCTTCGACCAAGTGCTCCGCGTTGTCGACCACGATTAGAACGCTGTGTTTCCCAAGATGCACCGAAAGCGTTGCGACCAGCGAGCGGTCGCCCTCTTCAAAGAGATCGAACGCCGTCGCGATCGCGGGCGCGATTCCAGCACCACGCTGGACGCCGGCGAGCGAAACGACCACGGCTCCAACTTTGAGCTCACGCCGGAGCTCCGCGGCAGCGGCAAGCGCGAGTCGCGTCTTGCCGACACCACCCGGACCAGTGATCGTCACCAACCGGGTCGACGGCTCTCGCAGCAGCGCGAGCAATGCTCCAAGATCGCCTGACCTTCCGATCAATGGCGTCAACGGTATGGGAATCTCGTGTGTTTTTTGTTCGAGCGACATGCCGCGACCCGTTCGTGTCAATCCTGAAACCCTGATTGTCACCGATCATACGATGCTCACTCAATTCATCCAGTGCACCAGCAACAACGTAAGGAGCCCAGCGGGATCGCGCCGGGCTCCTTCGTCTGCAGGTTTTCGTCACCTGAGGACTGAAATCATTCGTCAGTCACTCTCACGGGAGATGATGAGGACTGGTTCTTCGTCTTCATCGCTGTCTTCGACTGAATCGGCAACGGCTGGGGACGCGACTTCATCGACGCCCCAGTCGTCGACTTCGCTGCTATCATCGTCGGATGAGTCATCGAGATAGACGCCGTCGCTGAGATCGACGCTGACGTCGTTCAGGTGGTCTTGGCCGCCGTCATTCGAGATCCCGATCGGGTAGAACCAATCGCAACCAAGACTCATGCCATCGACCAGTTCCTGCTGGATTTCATTCCCTGCCGAGTCGACGAGGGTGTCTACTCCGTGAGCAACATAGCCGTCGCCGTAGATCACGAAATTGCAATAGACGACCGTTGGACGATCATCGAATGCTCGATCGAGAGACTCGATCGTGACGATTCCAGGTGAAAGCGATGGGAATTGAGCGATTCCGTTGCCGTCCGTGACGTCGTTCGCGACGGGACCTGAATCGTTGTAGATGTTGACCTCAGCTCCAGTCAGTGGTTGGCAGACTTCAATCAGTGCACCATGTGAGAGATCGCTCTCGGCTGATGTCGACTTGCAGACGAAGGTGTTGATCCCAACCTGAGCACCTGAATTCGTGGGAACTGAGACGTCGGCCGCGACCTCTAACTCGCTGTCGAAAACGTTTTCGTCATAGGGCAGAGCTGGTTTCGGGGTCACGAACCAATCGCAATAGAAGAACTGGCCGTATCCGATCTCCTGGGTCAGTCCACCATTTGAGAGCGGCGCCTGGAACCAGGCCCCGTCGTCGACGTGGCAGAAGGCGAAGGGGCGCTTGTGATTCACGGGAATCTCTTCCTCGATAAATATTTTGCCCGAGCCGACTCCGCTCCAGGTGTAAAGCCAATCCGTGGTTCCGATATGCTCGCCGTAGTTGTCATAGAGATGAAAGGTGATCGGCTCAATCGGGTTGTTGCAGCCGGCCACGGCGTCGTAATAGTTCACATTGACAACATCGTAGCCGGCCGGGCAACCGTGGACATTGAACATGACTTCGTTGTCGTAGTCCTCATCAATCAGAGGATCGACGAAAAACGTGCCGGTGGTTTCTCCAACGACATCAGTGTTGAAGAGCTTGGCCTCGTCGTTGGCGGAGACGCTTCCCGCAAACCCAAGCGAGAGGGCGATCAGGATCAAAGCGATCGTGGACCGAACTGGTGCGACCAATGAGCGAAACATATCGAAGGTCGTCTGGTGAATGTGGCGATTCATTGAAATCCCTCCTCGACCGCGTCGCCGGTCTGTCTGATTCCCGAACTGGCGCCGGTGAGCTCGACCTGGCGTAGATGCATCATGCTTTCGGCCGTGGCGCGCACCATCCGTGACTTCACCCATTCACCCACGGGCGAAACACGGGCGGGCATTCATTGACTACCTTTGACCCGCGGTTGAGAATTCCGGGGCAAGTGATTGAAGGGTCCGATAGGTCTGGGAAAGGGCATTGAGTGGGGGCCATCAACCATCAGCTGGATATTGCTCCCCGGCCGCCAGCAGAATCCGTGAGCTCGGCGATTACGCCTCAGGATTTGGGTTTTCGCCCGGTCAGCGACCTCGGCGAACCGCTCGCCTGGACGAAACAGATCGGCGACCGGCAGTTCTCCTTTCGCATCTTGCGTACCTTGAACGAGCTCGAGCCGACCGAAGCCCTCCAGCGGGCGGGATTCGGCGTTTCCGACATCGATCTCATTCCGCCGAACGCGCTGACCAGCGCTCACGACACGGGCGGCGACGTGATCGCGGTCTTCCCATCGCCGATTGAGAGCGCTGAGTTGGCCGGTTATTGCGTCTGTTACGGCGGATTTGTCCATCGACGGCCGCGCCTGCTGTCGGACTTTCTGGTCGTACGCAAAGAAATGCGCTCATTCGGACTCGGGACTGAGCTAAAAAGGCTTCAAGCCGCAATTGCCCTCGAACGCGGGTTTACTGAGATCGTGTGGACGGTCGATCCGCTGCGCGCGGCTAACGCCCGGCTCAATTTTGAAAAGCTGGGCGCAGTTTCGAGCGAATACGAGATCAACAGATACGGTGAAGGCTTTGCGACTGGCCTCTACGGCGGGATGCCGACCGATCGCCTGCACATCTCTTGGCATATCGGTTCAAATCGCGTGCGCGAACGGCTTTTGGGCATCGCACAGCCGCTCACTCTCAATGATATCGATGATCTGCTTCACTTTGACCCGGACAGGCGGGATGCCGAGCGCGCCTTGATCCACATCCCAAGTGACATCGATTCACTGCTGGGTGTCGATCCGAACGCCGCGCTGCGGTGGCGGTTATCGTTGCGCGCCACACTGCCGGCCGCGTTCGCCGCGGGATTCGTGATCACCGGCTTCG
>CAYJPA010000013.1:0-85095 GCA_964371945.1 uncultured Sphaerobacteraceae bacterium
CTACCACCGTCCTTAAAGTCTTTGCGCATAATCACGAAAAAATGAATCGCACCCCAGCGATAAGCGCTTGATGCGACTTCCATTCAAAACAAGAAACGGCGCCGGCCCCGTTGCGAGACCGGCGCCGATCATTCCGTATTCTGAGTCAGTTATGCGCCGACCGCGACCAATCGCTTAGCATGTGCTTCCTCGGCAACTGATTTGAGCCGTTCGAGGTTCGTCCGCCACTGATCCTGCTGACGAGAGTCAAGATTCCGGAGGATGACCCGGCCGACCTTTTCAACAACCCCGGGAACGCTCACCTCGGCCGCGAACGTCACTGACGTGCCGGACCCCTCGGGCGCAAAAATGTACGTGATTTCTGCGCTAATGCCAATATTTGGGACCGGATGGGTGTACCAGGAAATGCGTTCGTTCTCGGTCACCTGCCGGACGACCCGCTTTGCGATTCCGGTCATGAACTTGGGGTCGTAGTCCGGCTGGCCAAGACTGAAGAGCCCCATTTGCTCGTAGACTCGCCATTCCGCGCCCACGCCAAACGCATCTCCTTCGTTCGTGAGCTCAACCTTCTTCGTGAATCGGTCCCATTCGGGATTATGCTCGAAGCCCGCGACCAGTTCGTAGACCTCCTCAATGGGGGCATTAACCTGAACCGCATGCTGCCATGACTTTTTCATTGTTCCTCCCGCGCTAGTCGAATTGTGGAACGCGCACGCGGGGACAACGCGTGAATGCGCATCCGTTGTCCTGAACCCGGATCGAATCCAGATTGGACCATGTGCTCATCCTGCAGAATGCAAAGTGATCAAACAACCGCCCGTGTGAAACGAACGTTCAGACACCTATGTACTTGTCCTGGTCACCCTTCTGCCGGAATGGGCCTGACGATCGGTTGGATTCCTGCGCGGTGCTGGTTAGGACCCGGTTGTGACCGGCCTAGATTTGGGCGTCTCGTGGGATCGCCTGGACCATCCCGGTTTGCTCGAAGATGCGGCGCAAGATCGCGAGCGTCGATGCGTAGGTTGAATCCATTCCAAAGAAAGAAAGACCCCTTGCTCCAAGCGTCAGAGCGCGCGTGTACGGTGTATCCGACGCGTAGTGGATGATTCCGAGATCGACCTGAATTTGACTGTGATGAGTAAGATTGATCGCGTCTCCAACCGGATGACGCCCAAGAAAGACATCCTCGTAGATCGCATTCAAGTACGGTCCGGCTTCCATCTCGACGACGGTGAAATTCTCCCGGTAATAGAAGTCGAGATAGCCCTCATTTTGGAGGAAGGTGCCTTTGACGGTGACCGCTTTCTGATTGTCGAGCGCGGCCCCAAACACCAGGTACCGGGCGAGGCTGTCATACGAAAAGCAGTTGTCGAACCAGTAGGTGTTGCCTGAATGCTCGTCAAACACGACGTTCGCGATCATGACATCGCCAATCCGGCCATTAAGCGTCGCGGCTTTGCCAAGAATGTAGATCCCTTTGAGCGCATCGGTTACCGTCGCGACCTGAGTCATGAGATGGTAGGCGCTATTGCCCAGTGGATAATTCACATTGACCACAATGGCATCCGTCACCGACGGATCGATTAGCTCCTGTTCGGCGTTGCAGAGCCGCGGATCGAAGCTCGATCCGTCGAGCTTCGCAAGATCGATAATCTGAATGCCGGCATCAATCGCCGTCTTTGATTCGATGTGATAGATCCCACGCTCCCGCTCCTCTTCGTTCCGGCGCTGCTTGTCGGCTTCGGCCTTCGGATCGGTGAAGTAATGCCTGGCGGTGAAATAGAGCAGATTATCGATCGAAGAGCGTGTCTCACTCGATTCATGCATCTCGAGCGCCGGGAGCAGTTCCGGATGCCGGGTTGTTTCAATGTAGTTCGTTAGTTGATCCTTTCGCCGGCTTGCGACGCCGGAGAGCACGTTGACGATACTGTGCGTATTCGACGAGACAAAATAGACCGGCCGGTTTGACAAACCGAGGTCATTCAAAAGCTGATGCGCGGGTGTCCACCACTGACGGGTCGATCGCGCGTAGCCCACAAAACTGCCGTCGAGCATACGCAGTGTCGCGCGCTTCCGCTCGGTTGCGATCTTGGCCAGATTGTTCCAAACCTCGGCGCCCCAGACAAAGCGCAATCTGTTCCAATCGCGCTCGGCGAGGAGGAGTCGCTCACCTAACTCAGCTATTTCCTCTGCCGAGACGACCGCGTTGATCGCGTTCGGCGATGCGGCCCGAAGAACCCGTTCCGTCAGATCGCTGTCAGCCGCGAAGAGCCGGTGGAATTTGTTCCATTCGATCTGATAGGCAACGATCGTCGGAATGAGGTCGTCAAGATCCGAGGCAGAAGCGATATAGGCCGAAAGCGTTTCGTTGCCGTCAAAAAGCCATTTTCGCCGCCTGCCGGGCGAGCTCTGCTCCGTCCAGGACGCCATGCCGGTGTAGCCGGCTCGCTTGAAGGAATGGGCAGTCTGACCAAGCACGATGTGTTTGACATCGACAATGCACGCCGGGAGCCGCTGCACTGAGTACATGAACGCGTTCATGTCTGGAGCAACCTCTTCCGCTCCGGCGTGCAACGACGGCGAAGCCGTCAAGTGAGCCGGTTCCAGGCTCGACACGCCGATCGCACCGGAGCTCTCCAGAAGCGTCGTGTAGGTGCGCACGTACAGGTCGACTTCGCGTTTGCCTGGTCCAACCGGGTTTCGAGCCAGCGAGCGAAGCTGGCTCTCCTCCATCGTGTCGAGACCATTTCGCGTACGATCTCTCGCCGGGCCCGATGTTGACGTCAACGTTTCCGCTCCCCCACGATGGATCGTCAGCAACTTGACGATGGAGTATATCGGCAACGCCCGCGTAGAATTGTGTTTCCATCCGTCCAAGCGCCGAATCGAAGGGAATACACGGATGCCATCGGCTGACCCGGCGGCAACACCGGGAGCCGATCAGAGCGAATACCGAACAGGACGCTCGTACAACGTCCTTCGTCATCGCGATTACCGGCTCCTACTGGCGGGAGAATCGATCTCGGTCGCGGGCAGTCAAATCCAGCGCGCGGCCGTTGCCTGGCAGGTTTTCACGTTGACCGGC
Organism: uncultured Sphaerobacteraceae bacterium; assembly: GCA_964371945.1. GTDB lineage: Bacteria > Chloroflexota > Chloroflexia > Thermomicrobiales > UBA6265 > CAYJPA01. Next base: position 3,086 of record CAYJPA010000013.1, read on the forward strand.
GATCCCGTGCAGCTCGGCATCCTGGGACTCTGCCGGTTCGTTCCGATCATTCTGTTCGGAATCGCGGACGGCGTGGTTGCCGACCGGGGCAATCGCCGCCGAATCCTGTTGATAACGCAGTTCATCTTGCTGTTGGCTTCCAGCTTGTTTGCGATTCTGACCTGGACTGAGTCGATCACGGTGGCGGCGATTTACGTGCTCGTCATCTCGTCGGCGATCGTGGAATCGATCGCGAACCCGACCAGGCAGGCGCTCATTCCTTTACTGGTGCCGAGAGCGGATCTTCCGCCGGCCTCGACGATGAACTTGATCGGCTATCACCTGGCGTCGGTCGGCGGACCCGCGGCCGGCGGCTTGCTGATTGCCTGGCAGGGTGTCGCGACTGCTTATCTTGTCGATGCATTCTCGTTCCTCGCGGTGATCGGCGCCATGCTCGCGATGCGCGCGCATCCGGCAATCCCCGCACTAAATGTGGGCAGCTTTGCGGCGGCGCTGGAGGGTCTGCGTTTCCTTCGAGGCTCTCCGGTCCTACTTGGGGTGATGGCGACCGACTTTTTTGCCACGTTCTTCGGTGTCAGCACGAGCTGATGCCGATCTTTGCGGAGGACGTATTGCATGCGGGACCGAGAGGGCTGGGACTCCTGCTCTCCGCTCCCGCGGCCGGCGCGGTCGTCTGTGCGACGGTGCTGGGCGTCATCCGGTTGCCGAATCGCGCGGGTCTTGGAGTACTCGTGGCGGTCGGCTTGTATGGCGCGTGCTTGTTCGGCTTCGGGATGAGCCACAATCTGTGGTTTTCGACCGGCTTTCTTGCCGGGAGCGGTGCGGCCGACTCGATATCGATGACGCTTCGACATGGAATCCGAACGTTACTGACTCCCGATGGGCTTCGCGGACGTGTAGCGGCGGTTCAGCGAACGCTCGGCGCGGGCGGGCCCCAGCTCGGAGAGTTTGAGGCTGGCGTGGTCGCTTCGTTTGCGGGCGTTGGTCCGACGGTCGCGTTCGGTGGCGTGGCAACTGTGTTGACGGGCCTCGTCGTCGCTAAGCTCGCGCCCCAGATCGTCAGATTCAAGTTGTCCGCGGCCGTGCAAGCTCAACTGGACGAGGCGAGTCCCTCGTCCGACCGGATCACGTCAGCGAACGCTAACGCTGATTGACCGGCTGAAAGGTGAGATCCAGCGCCATCCAAAATGTTCTGGCAAATGGATAGAAGAGAAATGGCAGGCCGACAGCAAGCGGAATCAGAATGAGCTCAAGCGCGACCCAGTTCAGATCGCTCCAGATGAGCAGCGCAATCATCAACCCGACCGGAATGAACTCCGCGACGAGCAAGTTCAAAGCGTACGCTCCGAGAAAATAGCCGCCCTCGCGCGCGAACTCGTAGCCACAATTGGGGCACTGATCATGCATCACGAGCCAGTTCTTGAAGATGCCACTCGCGCCGCACTCAGGGCATTGCCTCCGACGAGCTCGAGACATCAGTAAACGTGTTCGCGGCCACCCTCCAGGGGGAAGATCATGAAGCGATGAATTCCCTGCCGACCTCTGTGACGTCGCCGCGGGTACGACCATTGCGTCCAATCCCTGGTAGAACAACCTATCGTGCCAATTCTACTCTGACCGGATTGCAGAGTCGTTCCTATTCGAGGTACCAACGCCTTCGCCTCGCAACCAGGTGAATCATCAACTGACGCTGAAATGAATCTGACGAGACTCCAAGACTGTGCTTCTCCGTGGGCGAAACCATTATGTCGTCGTCGTCGTTCCCGTATGTAGTGGTACCCGTTCGCCGGGTGCGGCTTGTCACATCGAGGAAGCATCCCCTATCCTGCCAACCCGGTTGCTCGTTGCATGCTCAGCGCCGTTCGATCGTGCCGGTTTTCGGGGGATTGATGCATTTTGCGAGTCCGGATTGCGCGTATGGCATGTTGAGCGGCCATTTTCTCATCCTACGCGGGCGCCTTGTCAGGCGACGCACCTTTGAGTACGTTGCCCATGCCTGACCGGATACGAGGACGCGAGCGAAGCGCGAAGAGCGGGTTACAGAGCCGAGATTCCGGACCCTATGACGCCTTGCCCCGGCGAAACCGGGCAAGGAAGCGAATCGACGATACCTTGCTTCCGCCACTGCCGGATCAAGGAGCAGCAAACCGCCGAAAACTTTCGCCGGGAGAGCGAGGGCTGTACCGGGAACGGTATGAGGCAAGGCATGCCACTCAGCCTCTGCCGCCGCTTCCCAGGCCCCAGAAGCAGGGATCGCGCTGGTGGACCAAGGCGGCGGTTGTTGTACTCTTCGGCGTGCTCGTCGCCTCGATAGGCGCCGGGCGTTACCTCACTCCAGGTGCGACCCCTACACCCACCCTCGGCCCAACAGAACCGGCGACCGCACAGGAGTCGATCGTGATTCTGACGCCGACTCCTACTTCAACGTTCACGGTGACCCCTTCTCCGACTTCCACTCCCAGCCCAACCGCCACTCCGACCCCAGATCCGAACTATGCCGGCAAAGTCGTCTGTCTGGATGTCGGTCATGGCGGCTCCGATCGCGGCTTCGCCCGGGAGGAGAATGAGGTCGCACCGGCGATGGAGGAGGCGTTTTACAACCTCGCCTTTGCCCGGGCGCTCCGCACCAGACTGGAAACGCTCGGTTTCACGGTCGTCATGACCCGCGACTCGGATATCGACGTGAACGAGACCGGTGCGGACGTCAATGGCGACGGGAAGACCTACGCCAATCTCATTGATAAGAACAAAGATGAAGCAGAACGAGCAAAAGATATCGATGAACTACAGGCCAGAATCAACGTTTGCAATGCCGCCCAAGCAGATTTGCTCGTCTCGATGCATATCAATGGTTTCCCCGATTCGAGCGCCAGTGGGTACGAAACCTGGTACAACTCGGCGCGACCATTCGCGGCGCTCAATAAAACATTCGCTCAGTTCGCATTTCAGGAGCTCGGCAAGCAGATGGCCGCCGCGGGGTACAACGCACGGCCACGTGGGATCAACGATGACAAAACTGCCCACGTCGAGGTTTCAGGCGACTCATTTGACAACTATGTCATTACCGGACCTGAGCAGACAGGGCAGATCTTGCCGAGCATGATGCCAGGCGCAATCGTCGAGGTGCTCTTCATTTCGAACGATCAAGATGCGGCTTTCTTATCCAGTCCCGAGGGTCGAGAAGCAATTGTCACGGCATACCAGAACGCGGTTGTTGAATACTTTGATAAGCTGGCAGAATGAGCCGATCGCGCTCGCTGTGCGCTATCGGAGAGGTCGATGACGAATTCCCCAACCCAATCGACCACGAATCGCCGGATGCTCCTCGCGGGGGCGGCGGCAGCAATCGCTGGCGGCATCGGTGTCGCGGCCGCATTGACACGCAACAACGATAAACCGGGCGTTGATGACATCATTCAGTCTCCCACGCCGGCAACGCCACAGGATGTCGCACAGGCCGTGGGCTCGCCCACGGCAACTGGAGACGCATCACTTCGCGCCGCCAGCGCGGCAGTCCAGATCCAGCCAGGGATGGCCCTGGTAACCTCTCCGCGGTTGCCACTGTTCGGGATTGGGTCGGAGCAAGCGAGCGAACTTCTCAACGGCGCGACTGAATCGTGGCGGGATGTTGGTTCGCCGATCGAATTGAAGGTCGAAGTCGTCGCGCTCGAAGGGCAGATACCCGAGGGAGCAATGGCCGTCGAAACGTTTGCCGACTACGACGCGCTGGTGACAGGGTTGTCCCGGCGTATCGGGGGAATCGCGCTCATACCGCTCGAACAGGTTGACTTTCGGGTCAATGTACTAGCGATCGATGGCGTCGATCCATTGCGCGATGTTCCGAATGGGGCCGACACAATCATTCGAATCGGCGTCGTCGGCGATATCGTGCCGGGCCGCAATGTCGCGAACAAAATGATCGAATACGGTGACTTCACTCATCCGTTCCTGAAAGTCGCAGCGGAGCTGCAATCCTACGACATCACCTTCGCCAATCTCGAGGGAAACCTGTCGTCGAACATCCCACCGCCGACCGACGCCCACACCTTCAGCTTCATTGCCGATCCCGCAATGGTGGACGGGCTGAAACTCGCCGGAATCGATGCGGTGAGTCTCGCCAACAACCACAGCCGGTGGAACTCCGAAGGCTGGGGCGACTCGGCGCTCTTGGACACCATTGAAGCGCTCGAAGCAGGCGGCGTGGGAATTTTCGGTGGCGGGCGCGATTTGCCGGCCGCTCGCGTACCGTGGGTGGCGGAGGTCAAGGGACGAACGATCGCGATTCTGGGCATTGACGGGGTTACCGCCAACGAGGAGTACCGGGAAGGCGACGCCGTGGTCCACGAGTCTTGGCTCGGCGCCGATCAGTACGCGGGAGCCGGCGACGGAGTTCCGGGAACGAATCCATATATGCTCAGTCAAGTGCTCGACGACATCTCCGCGGCGGCCGGTCAGTACGACATCGTGATTCCCTACTTTCATTTTGGCATCGAGTACAAGGGCATCCTCCCTGATTGGGCAGTGCAAGGTGCGCGTTCGGCGATCGATGCCGGAGCCTCAGCCGTGGTGACGAACCATCCCCATGTGATTCAAGGCATGGAGGTCTACGATGGCAAGCCAATCGTCTACTCGGTCGGGAACTTTGTCTTCGACCAGATGTTCAGTATCGAGACCCGCCAGGGTTTGATTCTCGAGCTCGATTTTCGGGGAAATGTGGTCGTTGGACTGCGCACTCGCGGAGTCGAGATCGAAGACTTCAATCAACCTCGATTGATGACTGCCGGAGAGCACGCATCGCTGATGGACCGCTTCTGGTGGTCGACCGACCGTCTCGCCGAGCGCGGCTAATCGCCTTTTCCTCACGAGACAGGATCCCCTCGGATTGATAGACATCGTCGAATGTGAAGCACAGCCTAATCGAGCGGTCCTGTTGGGCCATTATCGCGAGGCGTTGCGCCTTACGAATAACCTTGTCGATCCTTTTCCTCGTCACCCAAAGACACTGGAAGGAGTGCGCAAGCGGGCACAAGAGCGCCTGGGACGGCTCCGCGCGCTACTGGCGGAGCTCGATAATCCGCACCTGTCCTTCCGGGTGATTCACGTCGGCGGGACCTCCGGAAAGGGCTCAACGAGTGCCGCGGCCGGCGCGATTCTGACCGCGGCAGGTGTGCACAACGGGCTGCACACGTCCCCGTATCTCCAGGTCGCGACCGAAAAGGTGCAGATCGATAGTCGGTTAATCAACGCCGTGATTTTTCATGACGCGGTCGAATCGGTAATCGAAACGGCGAAGCGCTCGCATATCTGGCCGATCACCTACGGTGAAGTGTGGTTCGCGCTGACCGCGCTCATCTTCGCCCGCGAGAAGATTGATGTCGCGGTGATCGAGGTCGGCGCCGGCGGAAGGTTCGATCTCACCAATGTCGTGGTCCCGGACGTAAGTGTGATCACTTCAGCCGGCTTGGATCACATGGAGACGCTCGGCGACACGATCGAGGAGATCGCGTGGCACAAGGCGGGGATCATCAAGCAGGGAATTCCCATCGTCAGCGCCGTTACCGATCGTAAGGCTGATTCCGTCATTCGGCGCGAAGCCGAGCAAATGAACAGCTCTGTTGTGCCGGTCATCCCAGGCGAGACGTTCGACGCCGTGCGAAATCCGGACGGCACGTATCGCTGGTGGGAACGAGACCGGCCCGATGTTGACTATCCGACCTCGATGCCGGGGGGATATCAGGCTACCAACTCCGCGACCGCCTTGGCGGCAGTGAGACGCCTTAGTCAGGCCCTGGTCAAGGATCCCCAGATCGTTCGAGCTGGTCTGCTTCAATCGCGATTGCAAGGCCGCTCCGAAACCGTGAGCGAATCGCCCACGGTCATTCTGGACGGCGCACATAACCCCCAGAAAATGGCGGCGCTCGTTCGCGACTTGCGCTCGCGGCGATCGGATCGGCGAGATGCGCGGCTGATCGCAGTCGTCGGCGTGCTCCTCGCGAAGGATCATCTCAACATTCTGCGAAAAATTCTGAAGGTCACGGACGAGCTCGTGACCACCTCGCCGCACGTTCTCGCCAAACCCGGGGCGCCGGCCGCGCAACTCGCCGAGGATGCGAGATCGTTGGGATTCGGAGGACCGATCACCTCGATCGACGATCCCATGGCGGCGCTTGATGCTGCGCTCGTTCGCGCAGGCGCGAACGACATCATCATTGTCACCGGATCCCTTTACTTGGTAGGAAACGTACGCGGGCGGTGGTTTCCAGATGATGAGATCGTCGTTCAACAAACAGCCTGGCCGTTCACTCAGCCTGCGTCCTAATCAACCGCGTTTGGCGGTTGATGAAGAGATACCAGATCGCGAGCGAAGCGCTTGTGCTGATCGCGACCAGAAAGAGAGCTAGCGGCCCCTCATTGCCGCTCGAACCCGCCCCATAGATCGAGCCACCGTACATCGACGAACTGCTCGACGAGTCCTCGTCCCGCGGCATGCGCAGATACGGAACGATGAGCACCAAATCGTACGCGAGGAAGCCGGCGAACTGCGCCCCGGCGTGCGTCCACTCTCGCCGATACGCGCCGTAAACAAAGAATGCGACAGACCCCCATCAGGCTGAGACCGATGATGGTCGACCATTCCGGTCGCGGATCCCACGGGAAGACATTTCGGTGCTGAAGTATCAAGCGAACCGAAGCCACAAGCAGCACGAGTGGGAAGATCACCATGCCGACCGCGATCGGCTTCGGAGCCGCGATGGTTCGTTTCGATTCTGCTGGTGCACTCCATCGAAAGACGAGGACGGCCATTGTCAGAAGCGCAGATACAACGAGGACGTTCGGACTGAGCTCGGCCGATTCCTCCTGGATCGCCTGGATGGAAAGGTACAGGGCAGTTCCAACCGAATTGACCGCAACGGTAACAACAACTCCCGCCAGGGCCGCGAGCTCCCCGGTCACAGCTATCCTGAGCAATGAGCCCGCGAACGCGATCAAGTGAACGCCCGCAACCCGGTATGTTATTGCTCGGACCTGCCATCTCGAGAGCGGCTAGACCTGCTCCGATAGGAAATAGGATGCCGCGCTCGCGACGACCAGGAGCAGAAGGAGCGCCAGGCAGATGACGCGAGCGGTTCGATCCTCGAACTGAGCCACCCATGAGTTAGTCCGCCTGTCCGCGATTTGAATCAGCGCTCCTTCCGACATCGCGGTCTCCGCTTCGCTCCATCCGCCGTTTCTGACGCCGCCATCATCAACGCGAAAGGCACTCAAGAGCATCGGTGATGTTGCCTACTTGAAAGGGTGGCAAGAAACGAAAAACGGATCCCGGCATATCGGAGCCCGTTCTCTGTGATCTTCAATTGCGGCAGTTATTGATCGCGTTGCGATCCGTATTTGGCAGCCGCGGCGGCTTCTTCGGCTTCTTCAGTCTTCCGATACCAGGCAATGCCGATCACCGTCGCGACGCTACCCGCGATCATGAAGACGAAGCCAAGACTCATCATGCCATCATCTTGAGGCGAGTACGAGGTAGCCATGCCAATGAGCAGCAATCCGACCGATGCCGCGACGGCACCAATTGAAAGCACCAAACGGCTGATCATTGCTTCTCGCCTTTCTCCCGCCGAACCCGACCACAACATGGCCGGGCGAAGTCCATCTGTATGCGTAGGCTACTGGAAAAGCGTTGCGCCGTCGAGATGCATCGCGGCGTCTGTGCTCATTATAGAATCAGTCCATTGTTCCCGCGTAGCAACGCGAATTCGACTGGACTGGCGAGTAACATCTTCGAAACGTTGTTGCACTCAACAACTTTTCCTCGACCGTTTTCTTCAAGAACACCTGCCTAAAATTCAGTATAATGAGCTCACATGGCTCTGGGCGATCGGCAATCGCCGGTCTCCCGAGCTCAAAAACGGGTGCCAATGAACGCCGACGTTCCGATGCTCTCCCTCGACAACCTACAAAAGCACTATGGCGATGTGCATGCGGTTGATGGCATCTCATTCACGGTCAATCCAGGCGAGATTTTCGGGCTTTTGGGCCACAACGGCGCGGGCAAAACCACCACGATTCGAATGCTCACCGGTCGAACGCGCCCAACTGGGGGCAGCGCCAAGGTCGCCGGGTTCGACATCGTATCCGAGCGGGACCACATCAAGCCGCTCATCAATCTCGTCTTCGAAGAACAAAACCACTTTGAGCGACTGACCGGCCGTGACAACCTCGAGGTTTTTGCGGATTTGTATGGCGTTTCCCGGAGCCGGGTCGACGAGCTCCTCGAGACCGTCAAGCTCACCGACGCGGCGAAGCGAAGAGTCAAGACTTATTCCACCGGTATGAAGCAGCGCCTGCTCGTCGCCAGATCGCTGATCAATCGACCGCGACTGCTCTTTCTCGATGAACCGACCCGTGGGCTCGACCCAGCGTCGGCGCATGATCTGCGCGTATTGGTGATGAAACTGAGTGACGAAGGTACAACCGTATTTTTGACCACGCACTACATGGAAGAGGCCGACGAGTTGTGTGACCGGGTCGCGTTTCTCACGTCCGGAAAGATCGTGGCGCTCGACACACCGCGGGAGCTTAAACTGAGATATGGCAGTCGCGAAGCGATTGTCGTGCTCGACGATCGTAGCGAACATCGAGTTTCGCTCGAGCACGTTGGGGATCTTCGTCAGCTCACACAATGGCTGGACGATGGGCGTGTGTTGACCGTGCATTCCCAGGAAGGCAGTCTGGAAGACGTTTTCATCGCGCTCGCCGGCGCACCTGAAAGCGATCGCCCATGATGCGCTTGACCCGGATCAAGACAATCATTTGGAAGGACTTGCGGGACGCGATTCGCGATACTCGAGTGTTGATCGCCCTCGTTCTGCCGCTTGGCATCGGCATCTTTTACAACTTTTCGTTCGATGACGACGATGCGGTGACCAAGGCCAAAGTCGCATATTACGCTGTTGAGCAGAGCTCTCTGCCAGGGAACCTTTCCACCGTGGTTGGTGAAACGGTCGATCTCCAGTTCTTTCAAGCGGGGAGCAAGAAAGAGGTCGAGGAGGAGCTGCGCGACAAGAACGCCGACCTTGGAATCATCATTCCAGCCGGATTCGACTCGGCGATAGCGCGTGGAGAGCACCCAAAACTTGAGATTCTCCAGCCTTCGACCACCACAATTGGAGGCGATTACATCACCGCGGCGATCGAACCGGCGTTGCGACTTCTAGCAGGGCAATCGCCGCCGGCAGAGCTCATAATCTCCGTTGCCGCCGATCCCTCCGAGTCAGAAACGGCGATCGACAAGGTGGGTCTCAGGCGGTGGGCGGTGCTCGCGTCGATCACGATGATGATCGGCATGATCGCGATGCTCGCGATTCCAGTGGTCCTGGCCGAGGAGACCGAGAAGAAGACGCTCGATGCGTTGGTCCTTGTTTCAACGCATTTCGAGGTGGTCGCGGCGAAGGCGCTGCTCGGCGTTATTTATGTCGCCGTTATGGTTCCGCTGCTGCTCGCGGTGACGCAGTTCCGGCCAGAAAAACTGCCGCTGTTTGTCGTCACGCTCTTCTTACTGAGCTTGGCCTTGCTTGGCCTGGGTTTGCTGATGGCGGGTTTCTTCAAGAACGCGAATCAGCTCAATACCTGGTCCGGCATCTTCCTGCTCCCTGTGATCGCCCCCGCGTTCATCATCGGATTGCCGGCACCCGACGCCGTCAGGATCGGGGCCGAAGCGTTTCCGACCGGCGCGGCAACAAAGCTCCTGATGAACAGCGTGTCCGACGAGCGGGTTTTCAGCAACAATGGGATCGCATTTGCGATCATCGTGTTATGGGGCATCGCCGCCTACCTGCTTCTGCTCTGGCAACTCTCTCGCCGGGAGGCGTAGAGTCCTGGACGCTTCTCAGGCGCCGCCGGCGATGATCCTGTCGTACGCCGCTTTGTCAGTGGCGCCCTCGGTCGAGATCACGAGCGCACGCTTCCCGGACAGATTGCCTCCAAAGTCTTCATTCCAGGTCATAAGGCCCGCAATCCCGGCTGCTCCGCATTCACCGGCGACGATTCCCTCACCCGCCAACGCGCGCATCGCGACTCGCGCTCGTTCATCGTCAATGGCGATGAACGCATCGATTCCGCGGGAAATGACGGGCCAGGCAAGCGGCGACGGGATGCCGCAATTCAGCCCGGACATGATCGAATCGTGTGGTCCGGGAAGCTCCACGATCTCCCCCGCTTCGATCGACGACAACGCGCATGCGGCATGGGCCGGTTCGACGCCAAGAATGAATGGCTCAACCGTTATGTCGCGTTGTCGGAAATGGCCCACGACCGCCGCGGCAAAGGCTCCTACTCCGATCTGAACGGCAACGAGATCCGGCGGTTCTTCGTTCAGTTTCGAGATCTCGTCGTCGACTTCCCACAAGATCGTGGAGTAACCCTCGATCACCCATCTCGGAACAGCTTCATAACCCGGCCATGAAGTATCGGAGATCACGAGTGTCCGCTCGCCGACCTCGCCCGCCGAGCGTGCAACCGCTTCGTCGTAGGTTCCGTCATGCACGATGACTTCAGCGCCTTCGCCTCCAATGGCCTCGATTCGTGCGGGCGACATGTCCGACGGGACCAGAATCCGAGCCGAGAACCCGAGGAGCTTCGCCATTCTCGCCACCGCGCGACCGTGATTGCCGTCGGTTGCGCACGCGAGCGTCATCGGTCTTAGCGGGGCAAACCGTCCGGCGAGCTCCTCGATCGTCGACCAGGACTCGAGCGCTCGCCCGGTCCGATGCTCGAGCATCTCTTTTGCCGCGCGATAGACGGCCCAGGACGCGCCCATGATCTTGAACGCGGGCAAACCCATCCGGCTCGATTCGTCTTTGACCCATAACCGCTTCAAACCGAGTTGGGCGGCGATCGTCGGAGCTGCGAGGAGCGGCGTCGGCGCGTAGCCAGGCAACTGACGGTGAAATCGCATCGGCTCGCGAGACGGGTTCGCCGAATCGACTTGATGATCTCCTTGGACGAGATGAACGCGCTCGGACCGATCGATCTCGGTGAGGACTCTCATCCGCAGAAGTCCCGGGCGACCGCCAGATAGATTTGGCGGCACTGCTCGACCGAATCCAGATCGACCCATTCGCTGGCAGCGTGCGCGCCATCACCGGTCGGTCCGTAGACCACTGTTGGGATGCCTGCCGCGCTTAGGAGCGCCGAATCCATCCAGCCGGTCGTCTCACGGAACAGTTCGTCGTGGCCGACAACCGATTTGGCCGCGCGTCGGACCGCCTCCGCGATGGGTGTGTTTGGCGTCACTTCAAACGGATCACGCACAACCCCGATTCGGATTTCGGCCTTGAATTTCGGATCGTCTGCGCCGGCTTTCGCCACAATCTCTCGAAGTTCGCGTTCGACCTTTTCCGCTGTTTCGCCGGGAATCGTTCGCCGCTCGAGTTGGAGCACGCATCGATCCGGGTAGGTCGAGAGCTCGATCCCGCCCTCGATCAGCGAGGCATGGACGGAAGCGGACTCGACCATCGGATGGATTGGCCCGGCTCGAAGTGACTTATCAAGCTCTTCAAGCCCGACGAGCACCCGGCCCATCTTGGCGATCGCGTCGATCCCGACATGCAGCCGCGATCCATGCGCGGCTTCGCCAATCGTTTCGATCTCGGCCCAGACGAACCCCTTGTGCGCGATCAACGTTTGCATGTCGCTGGGCTCGGTCACAATCGCCGCGTCGGCTCGGAAGTCGCGCACGATCGCCCGCGTACCGATGCTGGCGTACTCCTCGTCCGTCACGGCGGTGACGATCAGATCACCGCGCAGTGGGGACTTGGCGACCTCAGCGGCGACCAACATGATCGCGGCGAGGCTGCCCTTCATATCGAACGAGCCGCGACCGTAGAGTCTGTTTCCTTCGACCCGCGGTTCCAGAGCCCCGTCCGGACCGCCCAGTCCAACAGTGTCCATGTGCGCGTTGAGCATGAGCGAACGGCCGCCGCCCGTGCCGCGCACGATACCGATGACATTCGGCCGGTTCAGCGTGGATTCCTGGAACGTGACTTCGACGCCTTGGTAACTCAGCCAGTCACCGACGAAGCGGGCGATCGCCGCTTCGCCGGCGCCGCCTGGAACCAGATCGGGATTGACGGAATCGATCGCGACCAGGTCGCTCAACAGTTTCGTGAGATCGGGCATGTTACCTCTCACATTCGACCAGCCGTGTGCACTTCGCTGGCAACTCTATCCGAACACGAACTTGACTGCTTTGGAGTCAGGCTGCCTGGGCAATCGGTTCGGTCTCGATCGCCACTGGAGTCTGAACGGCGCCGCGCAATGGAGAGAGGATCAACCATCCGACCGCCAGGAACATCCCGAATTCGCCGACCACGAGCGTCATTGGGAGACCGATCAGCCCTCCTAGCGCACCCCCGATCAATGAACCGATCGGCATCATCCCGCGCGCAACGAAGGTGAAGGTCGCGTTCACACGGCCCAAATACGCATCGGGCGTGATCGCCTGGCGAAGACTGATCGCATTCACGGCATAGACCAGCAGCGTCAGCCATTGGAGAAACTCGGCCGCGACCACGAGCGGAAGCGCGATCGATGGAACCAGGATCGCGAGCGGCACCAGCAGGCCAGTCGCGCCAAATCCGAACTGAGCGCCAATCAAGGTCCATCCGGTACCGAACTGTTGTGCAATTCGACCGGCCACGAGTGATCCGATCAGCGCACCGACTCCGCCGGCGGCGAAGACAAGTCCGATCTGGGTAGATCCTAGCCCGAGCTCGCGGTTCATGTAGATCACATAAACCGCCATGAAGATGTATCCGGTGAGATTGGTCACCGCGGAACAACCGGCGAGTGCCCGCAGAGTCGGCTCGTGACCGACAAAGCGGAGCCCATTGCCGATTTGCTGCCAGATCGTCTCGTCGTGGGGCGCCGGTTCCCGCTCCGGCTCTTCCGTTTCGATCCTTCGCAAAAAGAGCGCCGATGCCAAAAAAGAAAATGCGTCGACGAGCATCGCAAACGGCGCCGTCAACACGCCGACCAGCACGCCGCCAATGAATGGACCGGCCACCTGCGCGCCCGACGCGCTGGCCTCGAGCCTGCTGTTGGCTTCGACCAGTCGATCTCGCCCGACAAGCGATGGCAAAAACGACATGTACGACACATCGAAGAAGACCGTGAAGATACCGACGGCGAAAGCGACCACGTAGAGCAGCGGCATGCTCAGGAGGTCAAAGATCGCAGCAATCGGGATTGACAAAAGGAGGAACGCGCGAGCCAAATCCGCTCCGATCAAAACCGGTCTGCGTTTTCGGCGTTCGATCCAGGCGCCGGCGAAGAGTCCGATGAGCACCATCGGCGCCTGGCCGGCCGCCGCGAGTGCGCCCACCTCGAATGCGGACGCGTCGAGGGTGATCGCCGCCAACAACGGCAGCGCGAGCATCGAAACCTGTGATCCGATCCAGGAAAAGGAATCCGCGGTCCAAAACCGCACAAAATCGCGGTTCGACCAGAGCCCCGTTCGAGCCCGGAAACGCCGATTGATTGAAAACATGAAGATAGCCCCCAATATCACATACGGGGAACGCACCGCGCGTTCGCCCCGCTGTCCACCTGCGCGTTAGGTGTTGCCAGACAGCGGGCTTTTAGCTCATTAAGACAAACAACAACATCAGATCGCTTCCATCAACCGAAGGACGGTTCCAGCACGATGCCCTGGAGTCATCCTAGAGCACGATCAGGGCGAATGCAATCGCTTCTTTGTTTGTTCGGCGCGTAGCAGCATCACAGGCGCAATGAATTGCGCGACAACAACCAGGGCGGTTGGATTAAATCGGACCAGGGTACCGAGGTCGCAAGTCCGACTACCGGTTTCGCTCGGCGCGGACAAACAACCAGGTGCCGGCGATCATGCTGGCCGCGAATCCTACTGTGATGATCGTCAGGTTGAATGGAATGCTCTGTAGCAGCACTTTCGAGCGATCCGGGGAATTGTGATAGAAAATGCCGCGCGTGAGATCGACCGCGTAACGCAACGGCGACACGCGTGAGAATGCCTCGAGATACCAGGGCAATTCCTTGATCGGTGAAAAGACGCCTGCCAGGAAGAATTGCGGCAGGAAGATGAACGGGAAGAGTTGCTGGGCCGTGCGCTGGCTTGGTATGTTTGCCAGCAGCACGATTCCAAACGCCCCGCCGAAGATGCAGCAAACGAACGCGACCGGGATCAGAGCAAGTGCCTGACCGATGCCCATCGGCACCCGCAACACGAAGCCGATCGCCAGCAGCGCGATTCCCTGGCACATCGCCACCGAGGTCTCGCCTAGGATCTTGCCGAAGACGATGGCATATCGCGAGATCGGCGCGACGAAGATCTCCTGGCTGAAGTCGTTCTCGCGATCCTCGATCAGCGAAACCACCCCGAGCGCGGACGACTGAAAGAGCGTTTGCGCGAATACGCCGGTAAACGTGAAGGCGAGGAAGTTGTAGCCCGCGTTTTCGCCGAGATTCGCCTGCAGGCTGCCGCCCAGGACCGCAACAAAGATCAACGGAAAGACGAGCGTCGATACGATTCTGAGCGGATCGCGAAGGAATTTGAGCAGATCGCGAAAGGCAATCGTGATGATTGGATTCGCGTTCATGCGGCTGCTTCGTCCTTTTCGCGCTCTTGTTCGACGATCGCGAGATACGCGTCTTCGATCGATGGTGTATGTACTTCGATCAATGTCAGCGGCGTCGCGATCTCGCGCAGAATCTCATGCGCGGTTCGCTCTTCAAGCGCCACCTGATAGGGACCTTCCCCGTCGAAACTGAAATTGAGCAACGCGAGCTCCTCACGTAGGCGGCGACGATCGATTGCATCGACGGTCACCCATTCGCGCACGAGCGAGCGCTTCAATTCTGCAGGCGTTCCGAGCGCTACCACTTTTCCGCGGTTGACCACACAGATCTTGTCCGCTTGCTCCGCTTCTTCCAAGTAGTGGGTCGTCAAAAAGACCGTTGTTCCAAGCGCTGTTCGCACACCGGACAGATAATCCCAGAGATCGCGGCGGCTTACGGGATCGAGCCCGGTTGTCGGCTCGTCGAGGAACAGAACCTTCGGCTGATGGATGAGACCGCGCACGATCTCCAGCTTGCGTTTCATGCCCCCGGAGAATGTTTTGACTTTGTTGAAGATCTCCTGCTCGATCCCCAGAATCTGGGCAAGCTCATGAACGCGGTCGCGATAGGACTTCGGCATCGAGGCATAGGTTGGCCGAAACGGGTAAAGCCCGTAGAGCACCGCGTGAAAGCGGACGTTCTCTTCGGCCGTTAGGTTGAGGTCCAGGCTCGGTTTTTGAAAGATGATTCCCATTTGCGACCTAACGGCGGCCGACTCCTTGACCACGTCATGACCGGAAATAAGGACGGTTCCGGAGGACGGCAGCAATGTCGTCGTCAGCACTGAGATTGTGGTTGTCTTGCCTGCACCGTTTGGACCAAGCAGCGCAAAGAGCTCACCCTGAGCGACCTCGAATGAAACGCCGTCGACCGCGTTGATCTCGGCGGTCTTATATCGCTTTACGAGCTCTTGCACAGAGATGATCGAGTCCAACCTCGCTCCGTTTCCAATCCACGCGTCGGCCCGGAGGTGCTCGTCCGAAGTCGCGGCGATCCAGGTATGCTACTTCCATTCTACCCGTTCGCATTGTGGAGGAGTGCCGATCAATGAAAACAATCGTCTGTTTTGGTGACTCAAATACCTGGGGATACGATCCCGCCGCGAAAGCCAGATTCGGACCCAATTCGCGTTGGACGGGCGTGTTGCAGGGCACACTCGGCGCTAACTACCGCGTGATCGAAGAAGGGCTTAACGGTCGGACGACGACAGTCGACGATCCGATCTATCCGCACAGGAACGGACGGGATTACCTCCCGCCATGCCTCGAATCGCATGCGCCGTTCGATCTGATCACGATCATGCTTGGCACGAACGATCTCAAGACCCGGCTGAATCGCTCCGGCTCCGACATTTCCGAGAGCGCCGGGGTGCTGGCCGATATCGCGCGCCGATCGCCGTCCGGGCCGAATGGTAGACCGCCGAAAGTGTTGTTGATCGCACCGCCGCCATTGACGAAGCTGACCGAGTTGGAAGAGATGTTCGAAGGTGGAACTGAAAAATCGCGGACGTTCGCGAAGTACTACGCGAACCGGGCGGCAAACCTGGGTGTGGCCTTTTTCGATGCCGGTTCGGTTATCCGGTGCAGCGACCTGGACGGAATCCATTTCGAAGCCGACCAGCACGCGATCCTGGGGGAGGCGATTGCAGAGGTCGTCAGAGGGTTGGGTTAGCTCCTCCGACAGATTGATTCTAGCGCGCAAGCAAATTGTAAGGGCGGTTCGCGAACCGCCCAACGCGTGGACCGCGGAGGGAAAATGGGTGCGCGATGCCATCTCAAATCCGAGATCGGCCGGTGCGCCCGCCGCTTGATTTCGCTTGTCTCGTACATTGCTAATGCAGCCGTGCAAATTGTAGGGGCGTTTCGCGAAACGCCCAACGCGTCCACCACGAATTCCAATCGGGGATGCCATGCCGCCATACGATCCGGCAATTCACAACCGGCGTTCAATTCGCATTCCGGGATATGACTACGCCGCGGAGGGCATGTATTTCATTACGATCTGCGTTCAGGATCGAAAACCGTTTCTCGGGCGAATCTCTGATGGCGTGACGGTTTTGAACGAGATCGGCATCATTGTTGACGAAACGTGGCGGTGGTTAGCCGATCAGTATGATCACGTTGAACTCGGTCCGTATGTTGTTATGCCAAACCACATTCACGGAATCATCATGTTGGAAGCGGACGAGGGCGTTTCGCGAAACGCCCCTACAATTTGCTCCGTTTCCCAAACTCCATCGGTTGCAATGGAACCGAGAAAACCGATCGGACGATTGATTGGCGCCTTTAAGACGGTTTCGACGAAAAAGGTGAACGCTGTTCTCGGTACGCCGGGCGACGTGCTCTGGCAACGCAATTACTGGGAGCATGTTATCCGGAACGAAACGTCATTTGGGAAAATCGCGGAGTACATTGAGAACAATCCCGCGACCTGGCAACAAGACCAGTTGTTCGCCGAAACGCTCTAGTCGCCTGCCAATGCGATTTCAGCATCGTCAACGTGTACAACTGTCAGAAGAGCTGGTCTGTCATCGGACGGGATTTCTTCACCCAGTTCTCTCAGCGCCGCAATGTGTCCCGTGATGGCTTCACGAGCGCGTTCAAGCGCTTCGTCTACGGTCGATCCCTGAGTGAAACAGCCTGGTAGTGCAGGCACGCTGACCGCGTATCCAGCACCTTCATGATCCCACTTCAGCACGACCACGAATCCACGACTCACTGCGCATGCCTTTTTCGTGTCAATTCTGCTAGTGCGTTCACGAGGGCGTCGAGGTCGGCTTGGGTGTTGTAACCCTGGACGGAGATGCGGACGAAGTTTTGGTCGCCCCAGGTGACGACCGGAATTTCGATGTTGAACTCGTCGATCAGGCGCGTCTTCAGGGTCGCTGGATCGTCCGTTCGAACCGGACACGATGCCAACTGCCAAAACCACTCGCCGTTTTCGGGGCAAATCGGCGGCAATCCCGTGAATTCCGCGATTTGATTCCGAGTGGAGCGCAAGAGCGTGTTGCATTTCTGCTGAACTGCTTCCCAATCGTGCTGTCGGCGGAAGTCGATCGCGGCCGGAACCGCCAGAAAGGCGGAGTGATCTCGCGTGCCTTGCCATTCATTCCGCTCGACAAAGGTCGAGTCCCGATTGATCCCGCCGATGCGTCCCCACCCCCAGCTAATCACCAGCGACTCGACCCAGGATTGGTGCTCGGGGCGGACGTAGAGGAAGCCGGTGCCCTTCGGCGTGCAGAGCCATTTGTGGAGGTTTCCGGTGTAGATATCCGCGCCGATATCCTGCATATCGAGCTTGAGTTGTCCGGGCGCGTGCGCGCCGTCAATGACAGTCAGGATCCCGGCCTCGCGCGCCCGGCGGCAAATCTCTTTGATCGGAAAAATCAATGCGGTTGGCGAGGTGATGTGCGATAGGTAGATCACCTTTGTTTTGGGCGTCACGCCGGCCCAAAACGTTTCGACGAACGCGTCGTGTGTGGTCACCGGCAGTGGAATCGGTTGGCGAACGACCGTCGCACCCTGTTTCCTGAGCTGCCACTCCCAGGTCATGTCGCAGGCGCCGTACTCGTGATCGGTGGTCAGCAATTCATCGCCCGGCGAAAACGCGAACGAACGTGCAATGACATTGACGCCCCAGGTTGCGTTGTCGACAAAGACGAGGTTATCCGCGGGTGCGTTGATAAAGGCGCCGAGCGCCTCGCGCGCCTTGAGCAGCTCAGCGTGCAATCGATGTTGCACGAAGTGAACTGGCTGGCGCTCCATTTCGAGCTGCCAGCGCTGATACTCGGCAAAGACGAGCTTGGGACAAGCGCCAAACGATCCATGATTGAGAAAATGCACCTCGGGATCGAGCAAGAATTGATCGCGCAAACCTTCGCTCACTGTTGCCTCTTTCACACGATACGGGGCGGCCAGACGCCGCCCCGTGAACGACCTTGTTTGTCAGGTCCTAGTGCTTCGACACCATAGGGTGTCGAAGCGACTAGAAGGACACCGAGCTTAGCCTCGATCCGGCGCGTCCGCTCCAATATAGGTCTCTTGCGGAACCGTGCTCATGGTCGTGAACCCTGGCCAGTGGACACTCACGATGCCGTTTGCGTCCGGCTCGATGAAGGCGCCCTTGACCCAAGGCTTGACGAATTGAGCGATAGTGCCGTGGTAAACGAAAACGCCTGGAACGTCGGCCACAAGGATGCGCTCCGCTTCCTGGAACATCGCGATTCGCTCTTCGGTTGAGCCGAGGAATTCGGAAGCCTCCTTCAGCTTCGCGTCGTACTCGGCGTTGACCCAGGAGTGACGTCCGCCCGACTTCCAAACGCTGAGCATATTGGATGGGTCGAGGTAGTCCATGCCATAGCGGACGTATCCGAGAGGAATCTCTGTCGGCTTGGCATTGAGCGCAGCCGTGAAGCCCTGAGAATCCTTTTCGAGTAGCTCGACGTCGATGTTGAGATTCTCTTTGATCATCGATGCCAACGCGGCTGCGACCGTCTTGTCCAGCGGGCTCGGCGCGCGCAGCCACATTTCCTGCTTCGGGAACCCTTCTCCGTCGGGGAATCCGGCTTCGGCCAGCAAGGCTTTGCCCTTTTCGACATCGAAGGCCTGGATATCCTGAATCGCTTCACGCTGCGATGCTGGGAATCCCGGTGCAAGCCATGAATACGCCTGCGTGCCATTTGGTCCAAGCACTTGCTGCTGAAGCAGATCGCGATCGATCGCGTGGCTCCATGCCTGGCGAACCAGCAGATTGTCGAACGGGGCCTTGGTCACGTCGAAGAAGATGTACCAGGTGGGGAAGTCGCCGACTCCTGCATAGACTTCCTTCGCTGTTTTCTCATCGCCCATCATCAGGGTGAGGTCTGACGGTGAAGGACCCTCCATGAAGTCGATCTCGTCGTTCTGGTACATGGTGAAGAAGGTGTCGAGCCCGGCCAATTTGGCGATCACTTTATTGACCATGACCTGGGTCGGACCGGTGTACTTCTCGTTCCGGACGTACGTGATCTGTTGATCCTTTACCCACTCGCTGAGGATGTAAGGACCGGACGAGATGGAGGTCTCGGGGTTGGTGTTGTAGAGCGGTCCCGTGGTCTCGAGACCCGCCTTCGAGAGCGGAAGTGAATACAGCAGCATCGATGGAAGGTACGGCGCCGGAACTTCGGTTTCGAAGATTAGCTCGTACTCGTTCGCGCCAACCCGAACTCCAATGGTATCCGGCGCCGCGGCGTCGGTGCCCTCAGCTGGGGCAACGACTGCATTCCAGCCCTTGAGCACGCCCTGGAAGAACCAGGTGAAGTCCCAGGCATGAGCAGGATCTGCCGCGTACTGGAACGTCGCAACCCAGTCGGCAGCCGTGACCGGATTGTCGTCGGTCCACATCATGCCTTCTCGGATTTTGAAGGTCCAGGTCATGCCGTCTTCGCTGCCAGACCAACTTTCCGCGGCGGCAGGCTGAATCGCAAAGTTCTTGTCGACTTTGACCAGCGGCTCACTGAAGAGGTCTGCCGGAGTGGCCCGCTCATACACGGATTCGTAGAAGTCGAGGTACTTGGCCTGTGTGACGTTGCTCGGGAGGATGTGGACTTGCTTCTCCGGTGGAGCCGCGTCCGCTGGAAGCTCCTGATCACTGGGAATGAACGAGCGAGACTTGCTGCCGCCGGCGGCCGATGCGGTTCCTCCGCCCCAGGTGCCGAGCCCGAACATACCACCGGCCGCAAACGCGGCGGCGGTTCCGCCGACGACGCTCCGGCGGGTCAGTTTGCGCTCAAACAGACCTTCTTCGCGTACGGATTCCGACTTGCCATTGTTCGATGTCATACAGCCACTCCTTCGTGGTTAGCGCACCCGGTGGCAGGTCGCCGGCCGGGTTCCGTCGTTTGTGCAATTGCGCTAAGTCTGGCGCGGATCGAGCGCATCGCGCAAACCGTCGCCCATAAACGCAAATCCGAGCACTGCCAGTGCAATTGCAACCGCGGGAAAGAACCCCAGATACCAGTACAGCTGAATGTACTGTCGGCTATCCGCCACCATTTTACCGAGGCTCGGCACGGGTTCGTTGATGCCGAGTCCGAGAAAGCTCAAGCCTGCCTCCGCGAAAATCGCAGCGGGCATGGCGAGGGTCACTGCAACAATCATTGGGGGCACCGCGTTCGGCAGCAAATGCTTGACCGCAATGTGGAACTCTGACGCCCCGGAGCTCCGCGCGGCGGTGATGAATTCGCGCTCCCGCAGCATCAAGACCTGCGCTCGCATCAGCCGGCACAGTCCGACCCAACTGGTGACACCGATGACAAAGGTCACGTTGATTGTCGGACTTCGGAAGACCTGATCGAGGACACCGCTGTTGACGACCGAGATCAAGAAGATCGCGAAGAGGATCCCCGGGAACGCGGTCATGACTTCGACCAACCTGAGCACTGCAAAATCAGTGAAACCGCCGCGCAGCCCGGCTGCCAGCCCGAGCGGCACGCCAATCAAACAGGCAATCCCAACAGCCGAAAACCCGATCACAAACGAGGTCCGGATGCCATAGATCACGCGGCTCAGCACGTTGTACCCGATCGGATCGGTGCCGAACGGGAAATCCCAGCTTGGAAACTTGTTGGCGTTGAGCAGTCTCGCCTGATCATACGGTGTCGGGGCGAGTAACGGCGCGAAGATGGCGACGAGGCAGAGGGTGATCACGATGAGCGTGCCAAAGACCGCCAGCTTTTGCCTCAAGAATCGCTGCGTCGCCAGTTGGGCATTTGTCCGGGACTTCTTGAATCCGGCTGAAATGGACGATAAGTCGGTGGTTGCCGGTGCATGGATTGAGGCATCAACCATTACTCTATCCTAGCCGTTCAATCTGATGCGCGGGTCGAGCACCGTATACAAAATGTCGGTAAGCAAATAGGTAACACCCCACAGCACGGCGATCATGAGGACGAGGGCGAGGATCATCGGATAATCGCGACTTAAGGTGCTCGTCACAAAGAAGCGCCCGAGGCCCGGAATACGAAAGACGGATTCGATGAAAATCGAGCCAGTCAGAATATTCGGGATTTCCGGTAACAACACGGTGACGAAGGGAATCATCGCGTTGCGGGCAACGTGCGCGATCATAACGCGGCGTTCACCCAGTCCCTTCGCCCTCGCCGTCCTGACGTAATCGGCGTGCATCGCTTCGAGTAGGCTGACCCGGACATATCTGGCCACGAGCGCGCTCGGCGCCAACGAATACGCGATGACGGGCATGACGTAGTTTTCGGGCTCGCCCCAACCGCCGGAAGGGAAGACATCCCACCGGATGCTGAAGAGCAAGATCATCCAGGTTGCGATGACAAAGCTCGGAACGGTGAGGCCCAGTGTGGAGAGCGTGGTTACCGCGTAATCGATCCATGAGTTCTGTTTGATCGCGGCGATGAATCCAAGCACGGTTCCGAGGGTGTACGACAACAGGATGGTCGGCACGCCGATCTTGATCGTGACAGGCCAGGCACGCGAAATCAATCCGGTAACAGTCTCCGTCGGGCTTTGGAACGGGATACCAAAGTCGAAATGGAGCACATGCCAGATGTAACGGACGTACTGTTCGTGAATCGGTTTATCGAGTCCGTACTTGGCGAGCTGAGCGTTCCGGGTCGCCTCGGGCAAACGCCGTTCAGTGATATCGAATGGACCGCCGGGCACGGCGTGCATAAGCAAGAACGCAATTAGTGACACGGCAAGTAGGACGAAGATAAGGCTGACCATTCGGCCGAGAATGTATCGACCCATCCGCTCCCTCGCAATTTCGCCAATTTCTATGTCGTGGCTTAACCATACGCCATATTGTGCTGCTTTGCACCGTGCGGTATCGACATTTATTCGGCACTTCAGAGCCGGGTCTCTTTCACAACGACGTAGATCCGATTCGCAATAGGTGTCGCGTCCAAGGCGATTCGCGAGATACTCGGAGAATGCAGGGATCAGAAAGGCACGACGGAGGACTCATGATTCGACTGGCGCTACTTTCCAACTGGCATGTCCATGCGGCCGATTATGCCCGGGACTCTATTGAGCACCTCGACGTGGAGCTCGCCGTGGTCTGGGACGACGATGCGGAGCGCGGTCAGGCCGCTGCAGCTCGATTTGGCGCGAGGTTCGAGCCAAATCTGGCGAGCGTGCTTGCCAATCCGGCAGTCGCTGGCGTGATCGTCACGTCGGCGACAACAGAACACAAGCGCCTCATTCCGGCCGCCGCCGGCGCCGGAAAGCATGTTTTCGCCGAAAAAGTAATCGCGCCAACGCTGCACGCATCGCTGGGGATCGTTCGCGCGATCGAGAATCGAAGCGTCATCGGAGCGATCGCGCTCACTCGCGCCCAACAACCTTCGACAGTTGCCGCGCTTGAAGCAGTTGCATCCGGCACGGTAGGAACTGTTACCTCCGTACGCGTCAGGCTTGCGCACGACGGAGCGCTGCCGGCCCCCGATCAACCGAGAGGTTGGCTGCCGGAACGCTTCTACAATCAGGACGAAAGCGCGGGCGGCGCGCTGATCGATCTTGGCGCGCATCCGCTGTACTTGACGCGGTTGTTTCTCGGGTTGCCCAAGTCAGTCACCGCGATTTTTGGCGATGTCACCGGGCGGGAGGTCGACGACAACTCGGTGGTCGTGTTTCGTACAGGAACCGGAGCCTATGGCATCGCGGAGACCGGGTTCGTTTCCCGAGGCGGCGGGTTTGGCTTCGAAATCCGGGGAACCGAAGGCACAATCGCTTTCCACCAAGGGGAGCACGAGCTCACCCTGCTGCGCAGGAACGCACCGTCGGAGTTGATTCCGGTTCCTGGGACGGACGAACCGCCCTTCGCACGCTGGATCAGGGCAATCCAGGAGGGCACTCCACTCACCCTCAATTTGAACCTCGCGCTTGAGCTTTCCGCCCTCGTCGAAGCAAGTGCAGTGTCGGCATTGAGCGAAACGGCGGTCGCGCTTGATTCGCTTGCTGGTTGGAGCGAGCTGCAATCAAGAATTGGAGGAGGGTGAACTTGCTAACTTCAGTTGGGGGCGTTGCGCTCGTGACCGGCGCCAGCCGGAGGATCGGCATAGGCGCCGCGACCTGCCGGACGCTCGCCGCAAACGGCCACGATATTGCGTTCACTCACTGGCGACAGTTCGACCGAGACAACGACTATGTCGACGAAACAGGTCCGGCGGAGCTGCTTGTTGAACTCCGGAGCATGGGTGTCAGGGCCGAGGCAATTGAGGCGGATCTCTCGAATGCCGAGACACCTGCCAATGTTCTCGCGGAGGTAATCAATCTCCTCGGATTCCCAAGGGTGCTCGTCAACAATGCCGCGCATTCGTCGCGCGATGGGTATGAGGGGTTGACAGCAACGACGATCGACGCGCATTACGCGGTCAATGTGCGGGCAGCCGCGTTGTTATCGGTCGAGCTCGCGCGCCAGTGGCCGGGCGGCAACGGCCGGATCATCAACATGACCTCGGGTCAATCGCAGGGCCCGATGCCTGAAGAGCTCTCTTACGCTACGACCAAAGGAGCGATCGAAGCATTGACCGTGTCGCTGTCGGCCGGCGTCGCCCATTTGGGAATAACAGTCAATGCGGTCAACCCGGGCCCAACTGACACTGGCTGGATGAATCCCGAGCTGCAGGAACTGCTTCGACCGAAGTTCGGGCTTGGCCGGATCGGAGAGCCGGCGGATGCCGCGCGTCTTGTGGCCTTTTTGGCGAGTGAGGAAGGTGGATGGATCACCGGCCAGATCATCCACTCCGAAGGCGGATTCTTACGGGACTAAATGCATGCTGTAGCCATTTGTAGCCATTTCGCCTTGAACTGAAAGTGCCCCCCAGGACAACGCCACCAAACCGGGAACCAATGTAGTCCGTGTTCTCAGCCGGGAAGGAACCCCTCGCATTGAGCGCTTGACTTCAAGCCCCGCGTCATAGCGCCATCCGCAGTCCAGCCGCGCGGGCGCCGGCATCCGTCATCGTCATTGATTCCATCCCGTGGCGCGTCCTGCAATCGGCAAATACCTCGAGAATCTTCCGCAGAAAGCCGATGAACTCGTCCGTGTGCAGGCCAGCGTTGTGCGGGTGCCACCAGAGGTGATAGAGACCGCCGGTCTTGGCGGCGGATCGGATGGAACGTGTGATCCGCCCGAGTCTCAAAGGTTCAAACTTGTTCAACGCGGGCGAATAAGCCCGTAGCAACTGGCTTGCCGGAAGAAAACAGAGCGACCCATCGAACTCGATCTCGCTCCAGCGGAACACCTGGTTGCCGGTGAGCGGCAGGTAATGATCGATCAATCGGCCGGCCCGGATGTCCTTTCGAAAATAGCGCTCGCTCGCCGCCTCGCGATGCAGCCATCCGCGCGAGTTTGACCGGCAACAGGTAAATCCAGCGCCTGAGATCAAATCGGCGGACGCCCGATCGAACTGATTGCGAGGAAAGACCAGCGATCGCATTTCCAGTCCTTTGGATTTGGCGATCGCGACCGCGCTTTCGAGGTCGCTGGCGAAACTCGCTTTGTCAGCACCGGGCTCTAGTGGATAGTAGTGCCCGTATGTGTGGGAGCCGATCTCCTGCCGAGCGCGGTCTCGAATCTGTTTGACCAGGCTGCCAGCGAAATGGAGCGGGTCATCGTCTTCATTAAGTCCAACCGGGTCGTGATAGGGATAGAGCGATCGGATGGTGTAGCTCGGAAGGTGGACCGGTTTGAACCGGTTCATCTCGTCCCGAGATTCGGCCATCATCAAACCGACTGTCGCCCAGGTGGCCGAAATCTCGAACTCTTCGAACAGATCGAGCAATTGGGGGATCGCGTGTCTGACGCCCAGAAGGTTGGGACGATAGCTACCGCCATCGGCTCCGTACTCGCCTCGGACGCCCCAAACGAGCTCGAAATCGAGCGAAATGACCAGCGCGCCGGTTGGCTTCATTGAGTGTCCCTGAAATCCGAAGCGATCGAGTTGCAGGATGCCAACGTAACAACCCAGAGACTCAGGGCGTGACCCCTAAGAGTCATGGAGTGCTCACATGATCGCACGAAAGATGGCTCGGTCGTAGTGCCGTGCAGGTCATGGGCGCACGCGGCAAGAGCCAGCAGCAGATTGCCCGGGAGTTGGGGCGCGGTCGCACCACCATCGCGCGGGTGCTGCAGGAGCCGGTTGAGCAGCCACCGACGAAACGACGGCGGCGATCGAAGGTCGAATCCTATCGAAACCAGATTGAACAAGGGATTGGCGAGGGGTTATCGAATGTTCGAATCCTCGAATTGGCGCGAGCCGATCCAGAGCACCCGTACCGGGGTGGGCGTACCGTCTTCAGCGAGCTCGCGCGGCGCATGCGCCGGGAGCTGGCCCAGCAGCAGGCCGTGCGTGATGTCCCGATCCGGTTCGAGGGGTTGCCCGCGGAATATCTCCAGGTCGACTGGGGCGAGGTGCGCCGCTTCCCGTTCACCCAGCAGGCACCGGCGACGCGCTATTTCCTGACGTGCCGGCTCAAATACAAGCCTCGCCATGACATCCGGGGTCTCCCGCACTTAAGGTGAGCGAGGCTGCACGACAGGCGTGACTGGGAGACAATGTCTCCGTCCGGCTGCCCTGCCGGCGGAGGTGTCCTCATGGTCGCCGCGGCCACCCACTTCATTCCGCCGTCCCTCCACGTCGACGCGCTCCTCGTTGCCGACGATGGCGTGATCATTCGTACCAGCTCCGACACAACCGCGGTGCAGTGTCCGGTCTGCGGAGACCCGGCAGATCGGATCCATAGCCGCGCCATCCGCACGCTCGCCGACCTGCCGTGGGCGGGCATCGTCGTCCGGCTGCAGGTCCAGTTCGCACATGCTTTTGCGGCAACCCGTCCTGCCCGCGGCGGATCTTCAGTGAACGGCTCTCGGGCATTGCTCAACCATCGGCGCGGCGCACCGAGCGGCAGCGGGAGGCGCTCCTTGACTTCGCCGTCGCCCTGGGCGGAGAGGCGGGCGCTCGTCTGGCGGCGAAGCGCGGGATGCCGGTCAGTCCTGACACGCTGTTGCGGCTGCTCCGGCAGGCGCCAGAGATCGTTCGACCTGGACTGACCATGCTCGGCGTGGACGACTGGGCGATCCATAGGGGCTTGACGTACGGCACGATCCTGGTCGACCTGGAGCGCCACCGTCCGGTCGATCTGTTGCCGGATCGCTCGAGCGGCAGTCTTGCCGCCTGGCTGCAAGCCCATCCCGGCGTCAAGCTCATCGCCCGCGACCGGGCCGGCGCCTATGCGGAAGGAGCCCGGAACGGCGCTCCCGAGGCAGTTCGGGTGGCCGATCGCTGGCATCTGGTCGACAACCTGGCCGATGCGCTCGAAGGCTTCTTCCGATCCAAGGGAGTCTGCCTGAACGCCGCCGCCGCGGCATTGGCGGGGAATTCAGCGGAGACAGGGCAGAGCGGGACGCCACCCGACGAGCTGTATCAAGGGAAGCGTCGCGATCCACAACCACAGCTCGCCCGTGCCCGGCGTGAGGCGGCAGCCGAGGCCGGGGTGGCGCGTCGGCGGGCAAAATACGAGCAGGCGCACGCGCTCCATGCGCACGGCGCGGCCGATGCGGCCATTCCCCGCACGGTCGGCATTGGGTACCGGACGGTCTATCGCTATCCGCACGAAGACCCACCCGTCCGCAAGCGGCGCACTGATTATGGGCAGCGACGGGTGATCACCCCCTATGAGCCCTATCTCCTGCAGCGTTGGCGTGAGGGCGGTCACACCGCGACGGTGCTCTGGCGGGAGATTTAGGCGCAGGGCTTGGCGTACTCGTTGACCAATGTCCAGCGCTTCGTCAACCAGCTCCGCCGGAAAGGACCGCCCGCAACCGGCCGTTCCCGCACGACGTTCACCCAACCGCACGGCCCGCCACCCCGGCAGGCCGCCGCGATCGTGCCGAAGCGACCAGAGAAGCGGACCGATGAGCAGCGTGCGTATCTGCACCACCTCCGGATCGAGGATTCCGCCATCGCCATCACCACGGGTCTCGTCGCCGATTTCCTGGTGATGCTGCGCCGGCGGGAAGGCGAGCGACTCCCGGCCTGGCTCGATCGTGCCGCAACGAGCGGGATTGACGACCTGACGCGATTCGCCGGCAAACTCCAACCCGATCTGGCGGCCGTGCAAGCGGGATTGGCGGTGCGCCAGAGCAACGGCCAGACCGAAGGCCGCGTCAACCGCTTGAAGCGGCTCAAACGACAGGGGTATGGGCGGGCGAAGGTCGCCCTCCTGCGCAAGCGGGTGCTCCCGGCGGCATGACCATCAAGGCGCCCGCAACCCTCCCGGCCGACCCATTCCCCACATCACCTCAAGTGAGGGAGACCCCCCAATGTCATGGCGAGGTTTTCTTTGTTAAACGACTCGACGTTGAGTAATTCGACACAGAGAGGAGCGCCCTTGCGCACGTAACGATGGACAATCTCAGCCAGGCAATCCCAACGGACCACGGTGTGGAATTAAGTCTCTTCCTGGCCGGTGATCTGGCGATTGGTCGCGATGCGGATGGAGAAGACGGATTTTCCCGTCGTGGTCGCACGGAGTTCGGGCATGCGTGACGCGTTGCCAATCAAAATCAGTTTCTTGACATACTACTACCCTAGGTCGCGCTGCCTGGCAAGCGGCAAGAGGGTGGGGGAGGAGTCCGGCACCCGCTGCCATACGCCGCTCGCGGCAAAGCAGATCATGAACGACGTCCAACTCTTTACCGTTACAGCCCTCCAGAAGAGACGTCTTCGTCATCGGCGATTCCGCACAGAATTCCTCCCGCGCCGGTTTGTCGGCCGCCATGCGCAACTATTGTTAGGCGTAAGCATATTTGCCTCGGAGTATCCGATCACCGGAAATGGGAAGGACGCATCGATGCAATTGGACTCGATCATGCCGGCAACCCCGTCATTTTAGAATTCCAGCGAGTAGCGAATGAGCTCGCGATTTGCCAGGGACTGTTTTACGTCGATTGACTCGATCGACACCGTGATCGCTGCACAACGCTGGTTCAGAACCACCTCGGCGTCTGGATCGCAGCGCGTATCACGTGGCATCATCCCCGGTTGATCTGTGTTGCCGAGGAGATCGATGAACGTGAGGAGGCGGTGGCCCGGCAAATCGGGCAATGTATTGAACTCGTGCGGCTTCGTCGACTACCGCGGGGTCTAGTGATTTTGCAACACTGGGGAAAACGTCGTGTTTGAGCGACCCTGAGCGAATGTGCGGAGATTCAGTCCCAGCCAATCTCTCTCAGAGACGAGCGTCGTCGAAGGGCTGTTGACCGCAAACTCGCCATAGCGTTTGAGTCAACGGACCGCGAACGTCGTCATCCGGCAGCTCCGCGAAAGAAAGACGTGAAGCTGTTGTCGATCGACGTCAAATGCCGTGGTCCCCGCACCTTCTTCAGTTACGACTTCGTCTTCGACATGCATGGTGGTTGTATCGATCACGGAGATGCGTCCGGGCTTCCCGATGGCGACATAAAGCTGGTCGCGGCGGGGGTTGAACCAAATGGCATCCGGTACGCCGGGGATCGGCGCCGATCCAATTTCTTCCCCACTCGTTTCGTCGAGAGCCACGACTTTGCCCCCATCACACGCGACATAAGCCCGTCCACGCTTCGCGTCGCGATCCAGTCCATGGGGTCCGGGGGAAGAGATGGGGTAGGTCGACTGGATCGTGGGATCGTTTCCGTCCACGGACATCACAGCGGCTGGTTCTCGAACGTTGACCAGGAACCGATCGCGCGTTTCATCGAAGACGCACCACCTCGGCCGACCCGGCAACGTCGTCATGGCGATGACCCCCAGGCCCGGGACGACGATCCGCGCCGCGTTGTCCGCGACATCCGCCACGAAGAGTCGCTCGCGGCGATCATCCCAGGCCAGACCGTTTGGACGTGTTCCGACCGCATCAACACTTATTACGCTCAATGTGACCAGGTCGATCGTGAGCAGCAGACCCGCGCCACGCGCTACGGCGAACACCCGGTTTGCGCGTTGCGCGCAAAGCACGCCACTCGCCTCCGGACAATCCGGAATGGTCGCGAGATGTGTGCCGTCGACGTCGACCACCTCGACGGTCCCTCCGGCGGTGTTGGCGATAAAGACGCGACCAGTGGCGAGATGGGCATCCCCGTGGTCGAAGTCCCCCTCCTCATGCATCGGAAGATCGACGGTGCGTACAACGTCGAGCATCAGCGTCCCTCCGGTGTTATTGGTGCGGGGTCACGTCGCCAGCGACTGACTCCTGGCAATAGGCGTAAAGGGCGTCATAGATAATCCACTCGGCCGCCAGTTGCTCGTGATCGTTGTCGTACATCCGCCGGAAGCCGTCCGCGATCGCCTCGAGGCCGCGCGATTCCGGGGCGAGCTCCTTGTCTTCTGTATCCGCGCCACGAACGATCAGCGCCAGGCGAAGCAGTGCGGGATCGGTCAAATTATGCTTTTTCACGATCGCATCAAACGAACATTCTGGCCCGTGGTGACCGAATTCCACACCCGGGATGTCGTATGGAATCGCGCCTGTGCGCGCCGCATAACTCTCCACCTCGCCACTCGGGACATAGATGAATTCCGCCTCCAGATCGACGAAAGACTTGATGAGCCAGGGACAAGCGATCCGGTCAACTTTAGGTCTTGCACGTGTCACCCACTGCATGGTGAACCTCCTGTCTCAATGCTGCTCGACCTCCATGGGTCGACGCTCTCGACACGGACTTCCGGTCGGTAACGAGAATCCCCCTCCTATCCACCATCCACGTTCGAAACCACCTCAGCAGTCGCCACCTCACGGCTCGTCAGAATCGACGCCGACCTCGTTCGATTCAAGGTGCAGGGCCATGCGCTTGCGATACCCCAGTTTGGGAGCGGGCGGGTTCGTGGTTGCGGGGTGAGCAGCAACCTTCGCCCGGCAATAGGCATAGAGCGCGTCGTAAACCGGACCCGTCAGGCGCAACTTTTCGTGATCGTTGGGCACGCTTAGTTGGAAGCCGCGAATCAGCGCATCAAGCCCCGCGCTTTCTGCTCTGCGGGATCGGCTTGGTGGAACGTCTGCATCGCGGATGATCCGGCCCATTTCAACAAGCGCCGTATCGGCCACCAGAGCATGGCGGGCCACCATGACTTCAAACGTGCATCTGACGCCTTCATGTGCATAGACGCCGCCGAGCATGTCGAACGTGGGCCCCTCCAAGGAGCGCAGATCACTGTCTGGAGCAACAAAGATGAACTCCGCGTCGCGATCGATGAACCTCCAGATTAGCCAGGGACAACTCGTCCGGTCGACGTGGGCATCGCGTCTGGTGAACCACTTCATGGTCAGGTCACCTTCGCGCGTGAAGTCTGCCGATCGATGCGCACCGCCAACACGCGAGTGCAACGATCGATCATTGGGGAGATCTCTGAGTCTTCGGCTCCGGCGAAGTCCCTCACGCGGACCTGCGCCAGCCAACGCTCGAGTTTCGTCAGATCCGTCTGAAGCGAGGTCAGCTCCGCCGTTGTCAGATCGCGGTGCTCCTGCTCCCGCACGACATGTTCCAGGAATGCTTTGGCCGCCAAGACGATCTCCGCGTATTCCGACTGCCGCGCGACGAATGCCTCCTTGACCACATCAGCTACGCGTTTCGGCGGGAGTTCGACACCGGCAATCACGGTTGCCCATCCTCCATCAGCTTCGATCTTCTGCTCAATCGCGGCAAACGCGGAGCGGTGCTCTGCACGATCGGGGACAACGGCGACACCGTCACGTAAATACACCGCGCCAAGGCGCTTGAGCTCCCTCCAGACCGCCGCACGATTGCCGGTCGGCGTCGTGGGGATGGTGTAAATCAGAATCAGCCATCGATCAGGGTGCATCGATTCTCCAGATGGATTCATCAATAGAGATACTAACAGTCGTTGCATGCGCTATTGTATCATAGTGGCATGCGATCTTTCCGAGTTCCGGCTCGTTGGTCCCTCCTCCCCCCGGAGGCAACCTCGGACGCCGCGCTGCTCCTCAAAGCGCGGGGAGTGCGCGCGTTTGCCGACGGCTTCATCAGCGTCCTCCTCGGGTTTTATCTGACGACGCTTGGCTTGAGCGGCGTGCAGGTTGGCGCGATCATCACGGCGACCCTGGTTGGCTCGGCAGTGCTCACGCTGGTCGTCGGTCTCGCCGCGTATCGGATGGGACGCCGCGTCTTACTGCTGCGCGCATCGGCGCTCATGATCGCCACCGGACTGGCCTTTGCTCTCGCGCAATCCTTTTGGCCACTACTGCTGGCCGCCTTCGCCGGCACGCTCAATCCATCGTCTGGCGATGTCAGCGTTTTTCTTCCAACGGAACAGGCGCTGCTCCCGCAGACAGTGAGCGCAGATGAACGGACCACCCTGTTCGCGCGCCACGCGATGGTGGGTTCATTGATTGCCGCCATCGGTTCGCTCTGCGCGGGTCTCCCCGAATACATCGCCGGGCGGTTCTCCATCGAACTCGAACGAGCGTTACAGGGAATGTTTATCCTCTATGCACTCCTTGGTGGTGTGTCGCTTGTCATCTACCGGGGTCTCTCACCAACCATCGAGCCCCAGAACGATGCTCCGCCCACTCCGCTCCGCGAGTCACGCCGAATCGTCTATCGATTGGCGGCGCTCTTCAGTCTCGATGCCTTTGGCGGCGGATTCGTCGTGCAGTCATTACTTGCCCTCTGGTTGTTCCGAAAATTCGAACTCTCCCTATCGACCGCGGGCACGATTTTCTTCTGGACCGGTGTGCTGGCTGCCTTTTCGTTTCTTGTCTCAGCGAAATTGGCGGAGAGGATTGGATTGGTCAATACGATGGTTTTCACCCATCTCCCGTCCAATCTCTTCCTGATCCTCACCCCTCTGATGCCGACGTTACCGTTAGCGATCATCTGTCTTTTCGCCCGGAGCGCCCTTTCGTCGATGGACGTGCCAGCTCGAAACTCCTACGTGATGGCCGTGGTGACGCCCGCGGAACGCCCCGCCGCCGCGAGTGTCACGGCCGTGCCGCGTAGTCTGGCGGCGGCGCTGAGTCCAGTACTCTCCGGATTTCTCCTCGGACTTTCAACATTCGGATGGCCGTTGGTGGTCGCTGGGACATTCAAATGCGCCTACGATCTCCTCCTCCTGCGCATGTTCCGCTCCGTCCGTCCACCGGAAGAGGAGACCCGCGACCGCGGACCTTGATCAACCACGCTCCCCGGAGGGCGATGCGGTCATCCGCGAGCGAACTTACTCGTCACGCTTCGAACGGGTCGCGAGGGTCGACTTGGAACCGGACCACCGCGCAACCGAATCACACGTTCGCAGGTTGTCATCCTCGATCGTGGCGAGGTTGGGTTGGGTCTGACTGGTACGCTTTCCGATCAGGAGGCGAGGACGAGTGATGACAGGCAGACCATTCCGGGGACGAGGTGAACGGGCGCACGACATGGTACACCGGCTCGTCGGTCTGCTTCTTGCGTTGAGTCTGGTCAGCCCACCGATCACCTATCGCGCGGGGGCGGAGACGTCGCACCCCCATACCTTTATAGAATTTTTGTCCGAAGCAAGGTCGGGCTCCTTCGATCACCACCACCACGGTCATGCTCACCCGACCGACCGCGCCGAGGCTCCACTCGTCGGCGCCTCCCGCCAAGCTCACCAAAACCTGGCCGTCGCATCGGATGCCCCGACAGTGCAGGCGATGTGTCTTCTCGAAAGGGAGCGGCCGGTGATGATCGTGCCTTCAGGCTGGATTTCAATTGAGTCGGATGATGGACGGCGGGTTGACCATCTCGAAACGGGTCTTTCTCAATGGCGATCACGGCCGCCTGTCCCACGTCCACGCATCGTTCCGTGATGACTGGTACCTGAATTCGCTGGGATGATCCGGTCGCTCATTGAGCGGTCAGGGAGGGTTCATCATGATGCGGCAGATCGCGTCTTCTGTCTCACTTGGAACCTGCGCGGCGCTCGCGTTGGTGCTTGCGCTGTCACCACTCAGTGCGTTCGCCCATGAGCACCGCGCCGTGCTCAAGGGAGCGGACCTCGCCATGTTGACTAATTCGACGAGACCTCCTAAATAGAGACGTCCGCCAGAGCTACCCGGCCCGAAGGCGCTGGCCGGTAGAGGAGTCGAAGAAGAGGATGCGGCGCGGGTTGAACTCGATCGCGACGTTTTCGTCGTCCCGGAACTCGTCGTGCGGATCGGTGCTCACCTTGAGCGTGGTGTCGCCGATCTGAACGTCGACGTAGGTGACGGGACCGACCGGCTCGACGAGCACAATCTTGCCGCGCATGATCCCGCTCTCGCCGCGCGAAAGCCGGATGTGCTCGGGGCGCATGCCGAGCGTGACGTCGCCGCCGTGATGTGCGGGCAAACCATCCGCCGTCCAGGTGATCGGGGCGGCTGACGCCGTGAACGCCGCGCGGTCACCCGCGGTAAGCCGCCCATTCAACATGTTCATCTTCGGGCTGCCGATGAATCCCGCGACGAAGAGATTGATCGGGTTGTTGTAAATCTCCGAGGGATTCGCAAACTGCTGGAGCTTGCCGCCGTGCATGATCGCGATCCGGTCGGAAAGCACCATCGCCTCCTCCTGATCGTGCGTGACGAAGATCGTAGTTGTGCCGAGCTCCTGTTGAAGTCGCTTAATCTCGGATCGCGTCGAGACGCGAAGAGCGGCGTCCAGGTTGGAGAGCGGCTCATCCATAAGGAAGACGGCGGGATTACGGACGATCGCGCGGCCGAGCGCGACGCGCTGGCGCTGGCCGCCGGACAACTGACCCGGCCGCCGGTGCAGCAGCGTAGCGAGGCCGAGGAAGTCCGCGACCTGTTTGACCCGCGATTCGCGCTCCGTTTTGGGCGTGTTGCGGAGGCTCAATCCGAAGGCGAGGTTGTCGTGGACACTCATGTGGGGATAGAGCGCGTAGTCCTGGAAGACCATCGCGATATCGCGGTTGCGTGGCGAGATCTCGTTGACAACGCGGTCATCGAAGAGAATCTCGCCGGCCGTCGGGTCCTCGAGACCCGCGATGCAACCGAGGGTGGTGCTCTTCCCACATCCGGATGGCCCGAGCAGCGTCACGAATTCGCCGTGCTCGATCACCAGGTTGAGACCGCTGACCGCGGTCACGCTCCCAAACGTCTTTTCGACATTGCGCAACGTGACGCGAGCCATGTCGTCCTCCGAGCAGCTAGTTGTGAGCCGCTAGACGTAAGCACGATCGCGAGCACCCCAGACGCGCCGCGATCTTTGTACGGGGGGCCCAGAGTGGCCCCCCTGTTCGGAAACGCTCAAGCCTCCAAGGCGGCGCTTCACCGCCGGAAAACGGGCGAAGCCCGGCATCCGCCCGGCATCGTCATGTCGACGACCATATCCATTCTCGAGACGACATGCTGACGGGCGGGGAGGCCAAATCAGCCCCCAACGAAGCCGGTGCGATGCTGCATCGGCCGCACGCGATGAGCGATATCAAATCGCCAGTCGCCGTGGACTCCTGCCGTCTGTCGGCTTTATGCCAGCACCGAATCGACCGCCACCTGGGCGCCGCTCTCAATTGAGCGCTCCATCGCTTCGATCATGGCGACGACGCGGAGGCCGTCCGCCGCGCTGACCTTCGGTTCACCGCCGTCAAGTACGCAGTCGACCATATTGGTCAAGGCGCCCCACCACCAGTCGGGCAGCTTGAAGTAGTTCCACAGCGATGGCCGGGCGTACATGTGCTTGCCGACCTGATCGGACGAGATCTCGAAGCCGCTGTTCGCGCCATCGAGATGCAGCCGCCCGTTGCTGCCGTTGATCGTCAGCAGCGACTCGACGATGTGAGGAAAGGCTTCCGGCACGATCCACGATGTCTCAAATGTGACAAAGGTGTTGTCGAACTTGACCATCGCCTGGATCGCATCGTAGGCGTCGATGCCCTCACCCTTGAGGATCTTCTTTACGCCCATGGCGTAGACCTCGTTCGCCTCCTGACCCAAAATCCAGCGCATGAGGTCCATGGTATGCGCAAAGAGGAACCACTGGGGACCGGACCGGCCGGCCCACGAGAGCATCTTCCGAGGCACCCAAATCGTGTCGCTGACCCGGAAGTAGGCGAAGACCGGATCGCCGATCTCACCGCCTCGAACACTGTCGCGGATGTTGTTGTATGTCGCGTTGAAGCGGTTGCCGAGATTGACCGTGAGCTTGAGGTTCTTGGCCTTCGCCAACTCGACCATCTGCTTCGCTTCAGAGGTGATCGTTGTCAACGGCTTCTCGCAGACGACGTTTTTTCCCGCCTCCAGCATCGCCATAGTCGGCGAGAAGTGTGCGTGGTCAGGCGTCGCGACGCTCACGATCTCAGCGTCGCTCTTGGCGATGTCCGCCATGTCCGTGGTGTAGGGAACTCCGAATCGCTCTCCGACCGCTTTGGCCCGGTCGGGGTTGAGGTCGTGCACCATCACGAGCTCGGCGCGCGGGGTGTTGGCATACGCCTCCGCGTGCTGCTCGCCCAGGAGCCCGACGCCGATCACGGCCGCTTTTGCTTTCCGATCCGACATTTCCCTCGTACCCTTTCACTGACGAACTACCGGCGTCGCTTCGTAAGGCCGCGACGCTAGCCCTTGATCGCGCCCGAGAGCATCCCGCGCAGCAAGAAGCGCTGGAAGACCAGCGTGATCAAGACCGGCGGGATGATGGCCAGTGTACCGGCCGCGAACAGCAAGCCGGGGTTGTAGATACGCTGATCCGCGACAAACTGCGCGATCCGCGTGGGCAGCGTCTGCGAGTCGAGCGTGCTCGTCAAGAGAATTGCGTAGATGAACTCATTCCATGCCACAAGGAAACAGAAGATGCCGGCGGCGACCATGCCCGGGAGCGCGACCGGCACCACGACGCGGCGGAATGCTTGGAGTCGCGAGCAGCCGTCGACGAGCGCGGCGCGCTCGAGATTCGGCGGCAGCGTTTCGAAATAACCCTTCAGGATCCAGACCGTGAGCGGCAAGATCACGCTGGTCAGGGCGATGATCAGCCCAAGCTTGGTGTCGATAAGGCCGACCCGGCGGAAGATCATAAAGAAGGGCACGGCAAGCGTGAGCGCGGGGATCATCCGCGTCAGCATCAGCAGCCAAAGGGCGAAGCTGATCGCTTTGTACCGGCCGTAGCGGGCGAACGCATATCCGGCGGGTGCGCCGATGATCAGATTGATGAGTGTTACGCCGATGGCGACGATGGCGCTGTTTTTCATCGAGATGATGATCGCCTTCGCCTGCACGTTGGGACCTTCAGCGTCCTTCACCTGCTCGCCGAGGATCGAGGCGCGATAGTTGTCCAGGATCATCGGGTTAGGGAACCAGTCCGGCGGCTTGCTGATGATGCCTTCCGTGGTCGAGAAGCTGGCGTTGAGCAGCACGTAGAAGGGCGCCAGCGACCAGAAGAGAACGAGCGCGGCCGCCGCGTAGAGCGCGACTCGCTTCACCCGGCGGGCAATGGCTGGAGAGAACCGCGGCTCCTGCAGCTCTACCCGCGTTTTGGTTATCGCGAAGGCCTGCCAGTTGATGGCGGCCGTGCGAGACGCCTCTGTGTCCGGCGGGGCCGGTTTTGCGCGCTGACCGCGATTGAGGATGCCGAAATAAACCAGCGCAAGAATGAGACTGATCAGGCTCAGGATATAGAGGATTGCGCTGCCCTCGCCGTAGCGAGAGAAGTTGAAGAAGGTGATATAGCCAAGCCAGGAGACGACCGTCGTCGACTCGCCGGGTCCGCCCTGTGTGAGGGCGTAGATCAGATCGAACGTCATTAGCGCGTTGATCGTGTTCAAAATGACGACAAGCAACAGCATCGGACGGAGCCAGGGCAACGTGATCCGGCGGAAGCGCTGAAACGCGCTCGCGCCATCAATCTTGGCCGCATTGAAGAGGTTGGTTGGGAGCGACTGGAGTCCCGCGAGGAGGAGCAGGCCGCTCAATGGCGCGCTCTGCCAGATGGCCGCAACCGCGGTCAGCAGCATCGCGCGGCGTGATTCGGTCATCAGGGGAATGTAGTTTTCGATCAGACCGAATTGATAGAGCACACCGTTAAGGGTGCCGTACTGCCCGCTGTAAATCAGCGTGCAGAGTTTGCCGACGACGATCGGTGCGATCGCCCACGGCATGAGCATGATGCTGCGGACGGCGCCTCTTCCTCTGAACGC
Organism: uncultured Sphaerobacteraceae bacterium; assembly: GCA_964371945.1. Classification (GTDB taxonomy): domain Bacteria; phylum Chloroflexota; class Chloroflexia; order Thermomicrobiales; family UBA6265; genus CAYJPA01. The sequence continues at coordinate 40,893 of CAYJPA010000013.1, forward strand.
CTCGTTGAGCACGAGCGCCGTCAGCAGACCGACGAGCGTTCCGCCCACAACAACCAGACCGCTGAACCAGAGCGTGCGAGAGAGCGAAGCGACGAACGACTCGTCGTGGATGAGTTTGGTGTAGTTCTCCAGTCCGACCCACGTCCAGCGTTTTGTGAGGAGATTCACGTTGTGAAGGGAAAGCCAGAGGGAGTAGAGCCAGGGGTAACCCATGACGCCCAGCACCGCGATGATCGTGGGCGCGATCATAAGCACCGCGAAGCGCCGATCAGTGCGTTCGGTTCGTGTGAGGCGAGAGCGGACGCGAGCAGCGGAGCGTCGCCTGGCAGCGGTTTCGGACGCGAGCATCGAGTTGAGTGACCCCCTCAGTACGGTGCGTCGACCGGGCGAGGCGGGAGTGGCGGCACTTTTCCGCCACCCCCGCGAGCATGCAAGGGGTTACTCCGGATAGAGCTCCTTGAGGTCGGCCACGAGCTTCACAAGGTTGTCGATCACCTCGCCGATTTCACGCTTGCCGCTCATGTACTCCTGGACCTCGGTCATCATCTGCCAGTTCCACTCGGGGAACCACATGGTCTTCTCAACCGCGCGTCCCTTCGACTGCTCGAGCTGCTGGACATGGATGTCCGTGTCGCGCCAGGTCTTCCAGGCCGCCTGGACCTCTGGATCCTCGAGCACTTCGCGGTGAGGATTCCCAAGCCCTTTCTCCAGCGCCCATCGCTTGTTCCCGACGTACTGCCCCTCTCCGCTCTTGCCACCGAGGTACTGCATCAGTTGCCAGGCGCGCTCGCGGTCAACATCGCGGGCGCCCATCAGGTAGCAGGCGGTCCAGCTGAAGGTTTCCCTGACCGTTCCGGGGATGATCGCATTCTTGACGATGCCCTTGGTGTTGGAGTTTTCGCCGAGGTTGAAATTCTGCTGCTCCCAGTCGTGGACGGCCATGAAGCTGTGATTGCCGGTCATCCAGGTTGGGGTGGCCCCTTGCTCTTGGACCATGATGTCGGGCGGTGTGATGCCCTCATCCAGCCACTGCTTGTGCATCTCGATGACCTTCTTGAAGGCGACCCCACCGTCGGCGAAGGTGGGATTGAAGTCATCATCGAACACCGGCTCACCCTCGGAGTACCAGAGGGCGAAGATGCTCCACGAGAGCGACCACCACTCATGCGTTTGGGCGCTGAGAAACGGGTGCTGGGAGATGCCGTCAGCCTGCAGCTTCTTGCACTGTTCGTTGAGCTCTTCCCAGGTGGTAGGCGGCTGGAGTTTGGCGCGATCAAGATGATCCTGGTTGTAGATGAAGGTGTAGTAGCCAGAGTAGTACGGGAGCCCGGCCAAGTTGCCGTTGGGCAGCGTGAGATTGTTGACCCCGAACGGCAGCATCTCTCCCTTGTAAAACTCGGTGGGCTCAGGACCTGCAAGGCCCTCCACATCCTGAATGAAACCCGCCTTCCACCAGCGGTACATGTACTCGGATTCGGAGTACACCAACGACGGACGCTGTCCCCCCAGGAACTTGGTCTCGACGATCTGGTGGTAGTTGCCCCCGGTGGTCAGCTCGTACTCAACGTTCTCACCGTACTGCGTGTTGAAGTTGCTAACGTTGTCTTCGACGATCTCCGGCGAGTATCCCCAGCCTACCAAGGTGATGGGCGCGCCTTGCGCACTCGCCGGCGATGCCCCAAATCGCGCCAAACCGGTCAGCATGGGCGCGCTCACCCCGAGCGCAGCGCCTGCCTTGAGAATCTCGCGCCGTGTGAGCCGGCCCTTCTGCACCTCTGCAACGAATTCATCTTGCCGCCGGAGACTCTCGAGACGATCCATCACTGATCCCTCCAGGACCTTGCCCTGCCAGCTAGCAGGGAACCACCTTGGAATCCGTACATCGGAGCCGAAGGGTTCCAAAATCAGGGTTCGCGCCCCCGACGGCAATTGAGTTTCTTGCAGACCTAATAACCGAATATTACAAGCCGGTGGAAACTTCCGTCAAGCGTGTCTGAAAGAGGTTTACGGAACGATTTCGCGGGATTGTGACCTGCCCCCGAAATCTTGGTCCAATCGTCATGTTAGGGTGGAGGTACACCTCAAACATGAGAAAGAACGCAGCATGAAGAAGCGCCGATTCACGCAGGTGCAGGTCGAGGCCGGCCGGACTCTCATAATCCGTGGACCACACAACGGCGGCGGGTCAAACGGGGCAAGCTGCATCGTGGAGCGAGCAATCGGACCACCAATTTCCAGTTCAGAGCACAGAGCACGCGAACGGTCAGTGCTTGATCAGGACACTCGCGACTTCCTCGAGAAGATCACGTTGATCGTCACGCGGACATTCTATGATGAACTCTTCCACCCCAACCTCTTTGTATCTACCCACCATGTCACGAAACGCTTCGAGCGAAGCCCAATGGTCCCCGTTTTCAGGAGACACCCAGCGATACATCGACCTCGTGATATCACGAGGATTACGGCCGATTCGCTCACAATGCTCATCGAGAATCCGGTTGCGCTCACGCATTTGCTCGACCGTGCCGAACGAGTTCCAGCGATCTGCATGACATGCAGCAATTTCGAGCATCTTTGATCCATGCCCGGCAAGGGTGAGCGGCATCCGAGGGCGCTGATAAGGAAGAGGATTGGTAGGCGCTTCATTGAGCTGATAATACGTGCCCTTATAGGTGGTGGTTGAATTGAGGAGCAACGAATCTATCATCTCCACGGCTTCTTGAAACTGAGCCACAAGCACACGCGGTTCAGGGAAGTCGATCCCATAGGCGATGTGCTCTGGTACGAACCAACCTGCACCAAGCCCGAGCTCGAAGCGGCCGTTAGAGACGTGATCCAGCGTCACTGCCATCTTGGCTACGATCCCGGGGTTGCGAAAAGTATTACATGTGACTAACGTGCCGAGACGGATAGAGGTCGTGTGGGGAGCAATCGCGGCGAGGATCGTCCATCCTTCAAAGAACGGTCCTTTCGGATCACGGGGCTTCATCAAGTGATCAGAGTTCCAAACTGATGCGTAGCCAAGCGATTCGAACAGGCGGAACTGGCCGATGAGCTCCGGAAAGGGCCGATCCTGATCAATTGCGAGTCCAATTGTTGCTTCTGAGTCTGCTGACATGGGAGCTCCCTTTCCAGTTGTGAGCAACTCGGCGTTGATTCCGAGCATAAATCTCTCCCAACAAAGCCGCCTCTGTGACCAATGGCCTGTTGGGAACCAAGGCGACCGCACGTCTGGGGCAGCCGTTTCCGGTAAATGGCGTGGGACTACGTGAGCGAGCCTGAGTGACCCCCTCAGTACGGTGCGTCGACCGGGCGAGGCGGGAGTGGCGGCACTTTTCCGCCACCCCCGCGAGCATGCAAGGGGTTACTCCGGATAGAGCTCCTTGAGGTCGGCCACGAGCTTCACAAGGTTGTCGATCACCTCGCCGATTTCACGCTTGCCGCTCATGTACTCCTGGACCTCGGTCATCATCTGCCAGTTCCACTCGGGGAACCACATGGTCTTCTCAACCGCGCGTCCCTTCGACTGCTCGAGCTGCTGGACATGGATGTCCGTGTCGCGCCAGGTCTTCCAGGCCGCCTGGACCTCTGGATCCTCGAGCACTTCGCGGTGAGGATTCCCAAGCCCTTTCTCCAGCGCCCATCGCTTGTTCCCGACGTACTGCCCCTCTCCGCTCTTGCCACCGAGGTACTGCATCAGTTGCCAGGCGCGCTCGCGGTCAACATCGCGGGCGCCCATCAGGTAGCAGGCGGTCCAGCTGAAGGTTTCCCTGACCGTTCCGGGGATGATCGCATTCTTGACGATGCCCTTGGTGTTGGAGTTTTCGCCGAGGTTGAAATTCTGCTGCTCCCAGTCGTGGACGGCCATGAAGCTGTGATTGCCGGTCATCCAGGTTGGGGTGGCCCCTTGCTCTTGGACCATGATGTCGGGCGGTGTGATGCCCTCATCCAGCCACTGCTTGTGCATCTCGATGACCTTCTTGAAGGCGACCCCACCGTCGGCGAAGGTGGGATTGAAGTCATCATCGAACACCGGCTCACCCTCGGAGTACCAGAGGGCGAAGATGCTCCACGAGAGCGACCACCACTCATGCGTTTGGGCGCTGAGAAACGGGTGCTGGGAGATGCCGTCAGCCTGCAGCTTCTTGCACTGTTCGTTGAGCTCTTCCCAGGTGGTAGGCGGCTGGAGTTTGGCGCGATCAAGATGATCCTGGTTGTAGATGAAGGTGTAGTAGCCAGAGTAGTACGGGAGCCCGGCCAAGTTGCCGTTGGGCAGCGTGAGATTGTTGACCCCGAACGGCAGCATCTCTCCCTTGTAAAACTCGGTGGGCTCAGGACCTGCAAGGCCCTCCACATCCTGAATGAAACCCGCCTTCCACCAGCGGTACATGTACTCGGATTCGGAGTACACCAACGACGGACGCTGTCCCCCCAGGAACTTGGTCTCGACGATCTGGTGGTAGTTGCCCCCGGTGGTCAGCTCGTACTCAACGTTCTCACCGTACTGCGTGTTGAAGTTGCTAACGTTGTCTTCGACGATCTCCGGCGAGTATCCCCAGCCTACCAAGGTGATGGGCGCGCCTTGCGCACTCGCCGGCGATGCCCCAAATCGCGCCAAACCGGTCAGCATGGGCGCGCTCACCCCGAGCGCAGCGCCTGCCTTGAGAATCTCGCGCCGTGTGAGCCGGCCCTTCTGCACCTCTGCAACGAATTCATCTTGCCGCCGGAGACTCTCGAGACGATCCATCACGCGCTCCTCCAAGACTGGAACGACCCGCACACGCACACGTGCGCGGCATCAGGCCGTCGCCGGACTTCGACGACGGGAATGACCGTGCAGAACCGTGGCCCATCGTTGAGCTTTCTTCGCGCTTGCGTATGAATTAATTCCACACTACCGGCTGTTTCTCGACATGTCAAGCGGCTCTCCCACGCACTTACAGGGTTATCGTATCTAATTATGGAAAGTCGATAATCGGGTTTGGTCGTCGTCTTGCTCTGCTCGAGGCGATTGACACACGAATCGAAAAAGATCGACGATCCCAGATCGACTGAACCGCGAGCTAAACGCTAAACAACCGGCATTTGCACGCTGATTTCGCCAGGTATCAGTGCTTCGGCGTGAAACGACCGCCCGCGGTTGCCGATTTCGAGCAGATCTAGACGCGATCGCCCTGCTATGCTGCATGAATCTGAAGTAGCGACTTTCGCATTTTGCCAATGCGCTACGATCGAAGCTCAACGAGATTGACGTCTCCGGACAACTATAGCCAAGAGCTAACGTCATTTGGACCTAAGTTTTTGATACTAGGAGGAGGCCTACACATTCTATCTTGCGGATAAGATCGACTCTCCGCACGTTCACATGACAAGTTGTTTAGGCCGGACCCGATCTATATGAAAGGCTAAGTAGTCTGCCCCCGAGTTGCGCGACAAGAACACTTAACTGGCTACTTTGATCGACAAGCGCGATGGCGGTAACTGGTGGGCCGACCGGATTCGGCAGGGCTCTCCAATTCATTCCATTGTCGCTGGATGCATAGATGCCAGCGCTCGTCAGAACCACGAGTGAACGTCTTCCAAACTGGTCCGAAACACCATTCAACGTGAGTACTTCTACGCGACGACCCGGGTCGACAACTTCGCGAGCATAGAGCGCCGCACCGATCCGTGCCGGGCGATAGACACTGTCGCCGATCGCGGCAAACAACCCGCGTGGACCGCCGATCATCACGATTCGAATACTGGCCGCCGTTACTGGATGAGAAATGACCTTTCGGCAGGCCGCGTTGCCCACCTTCAACCAGACCGAACAATCGCCATCGCTGCTCCTGACGGCGATGGCGATCGAACGCCCATGTGGGTCGTTTGAGACCACGGTGTCGACGATCTCGAGCGCGTCGGAGAAAGGAAGATCTTCGCCGTCGAGCGTGTCAGAACCGGGCTCCTCGGGGGCGGCCAAGCGCCATTCCTTCAGGTCACCTGACCAAAGCTTCACGCGTTCAGCAAGCGTCGCGTGCATACCGGATTGGTGCTGCTCAAGTCGAACCACGACTGCCCCGTCCTCAAGGACTGAACGGCGCCAGGATGCGCCAAGATCGTCAGAGAACAGCACACCTCCGCCCGCGAGACCGGCAAACATCCTACCCCCATTCGGCGCAATCCCAAGCGAGAGAATGGAATCGCCGACCAACTGCATGCTCCAGGTCGACCCGGCGTCAAGAGAGACGGCGATCTGATCGCCGGTGCTCGCAACCACGAACGAGCCATCTGACGAGGCTGCAATTGCCGTCAATGGCTGCTCGAAGGATGCGATTCTGGTTGCCGGCGATTGACCCACGTGAAGCCGCCACAATCCGCCGTCGACGTCTGCCACCGCCAGTCCGCCGGACATCAAGCACGTCGTTTCGATCTCGGCGTGGCCAGGTAGGCAGATTCGCTCCCATGAGAGACCGTCATCGAGCGAGTGAAACAGGCTATTCGCGACCGCAACAAGCAGTCCACCCACCACCAACAATTGCGTGGCCGGTTGCGCCATGTCCGCGATCCGGCGAAGCGACCCGGTCGGAAAATCACCAAGCCAGATTGCTCCGCTCGACTCAGCAGATGCAATGAACCCGTCATCCTTGAGGAAAGCGACCGAACCGAGTTGTTCTGGTGGGCTCGTTCGATCCCAACTCCGGCCACCGTCGCCGGAAACGAAGAGGCCACCTGGAGCGGTTGCGAGCATGACCCCGTCACAAGCAACCACGATATCGTGAATGAAGGGACCGACGACTCCTCGGCCGGGTGTAAACCAATGCTCGCCGCCGTCGTGGCTGATGTGAAGTCCCGCGGGTGACACCGCGACCACAATCCTGTCGGATGTGAACAATGGCGAGATCGCGATCTGCGTAATCGACGCGTGGCCGATCCGCCCGCATAGCTCCCAGGAGCTCGTCACGGTCGGATATCCGCCTGATGGAGCGCGATCGGACGATGAATCAGCACGCCGCAGTCGCTCGCGAGCACGGCGGTTGACAGACCGATCCGAATCGCTTCGATTAGGGTGGAGGCGGGATCGACGACGCCACCAGCACGAAGATCGGCGATCTCGCCGCTGCTCACATCGAGTCCCCGTTCGGGCGCTTCGGATAAGCCCCGGGCGACTGCCCAATCGGGGTCAAGACCGGCGTTTCGGGCCAGCCAGCGCGCCTGCGCTTCAAGCGCCTTCGCCACCACGAGTGTGCCGGGATGCCCACACGCACGGCCATTCTCCGCGAGCGTCCGCGAGATCGCCAACAAAGACGCACCCGCTCCGGGAACCACGCCCGATGTGGACGCGGCGCGCAGTCCGCTAAGCGCCCGCTCCGTGCATTGCAGCAGGTAATCCCGTTCGGATTCGGTCGCGGCGCCGACCCAGATCATACCCATTCCTTGTTGTAGCCGGCCGAGGCGGAGCTGCAGCCGTTTCCATTCTCTTTCGTCTTCCGTCGTCGCCATCAGGTGACGTACTGAGGCGATTCTGGCGTCGATGAAATCGGATTGTTCGTCGACTGCAAGGAGATTGAGAAAGCGAGGCCCGACGGTTGCCCTGCTCAGGATTCCGACTGTTTCCGGATCGAGGCGCACAAGCGAATCGCCCGCGGCAATCGAAAGCCGCTTGCTCCCAGTCAATACGGCGATGTCGCCATACGCCGAATCCTGCTGCTGACCATCTTGCGGAGCGGTCACCGGAACCAACAGCAATTCCGGCGAACTGTTCATTGTGAAGAGCCCGAGCACCTCGGAGCTGAATGATTGCGCGATCACAAGAATGGCGCGGGCGTCGTCATTGCAGAGGCGGCTGAGTGCCGTCGCCAGCTGGCGGACGTCGTCGAGCGGGCCATCCCAAAGGAGCACCCTCGGCCGGCTGAGCTGTCGCCTACCCTCGAAACCAGTGACAAGCGGCGCAATCACCGCGGTCGACTCCCACAGCGCTCCCTCGATGCACTCGAGCTCGATCCGCCTTCCCGTTGATGCACGGGTAACGATCGTGGCATCGGAGCCGAGTACTGCCAGCGCTTCCACGACAACCCGCGCCACGTCGTGGTTGCCCGCCATGGAGGCCGCGAACGTTTCGTATTCGCTCGGATTCAGCGGTGTGGCAGCGGCTGAGATCGACGAAAGTGCTACATCGACCGCCGACTCGACCTGATGCTTCAACTCGACTCGATTGGCGCCCGCTTCAACAAGTCGCTGCAGCTCGCGATGCGCGACGGCAAGCATGACCACCGCGGTCGCAGCGCCGTCATGGACCTCGGTTCGCATCTTCCAGGCGGCGTGTCGAGCGAGCATGAAGCCGATGTTTCCGAAGCGATCCGGAAGTCCCGTCATCCGGCGAGCGATCGTGGAGGCGTCGACAAGGAGCTCCGGCGGCTGGTTCGGTCGCCCGATCCGCCCGATCGCGACCGCGCTGCCGCCTGGTCCGAGTGTCGGCCCTAAGGTGTGCTCGAGCACCGCGATTCCGCGTTGAAGCTGGCGCTGGTTGTCCGGCGCGAAGCTGAGTCGCCGCTCGTCGGCTTTAGCCCTTGACGCCACCACTCGCGATCCCTCGCACGAACCCACGTCCAACCGCGAAAAAGAGCACCAACACCGGGACAATCGAAACGATCGAGGCCGCCATCAGCCCGGTGTAGTTGGACTGGTACTGTTGGAAGAAATAGGAGAAGCCGATCGGCAACGTGCGCACATCCTGCCGCGTGGTCAGGGTCAACGCGAGCACGAATTCTTCCCACGCTCCAATGAACACGAAGGTCCCGAGCGCCAGCAGACCCGGCCGGATCAGCGGTAGCGCGATGTGGCGGAACGATTGGAAGTTCGACGCGCCGTCAACCCGCGCGGCCTCCTCGAGCTCCTTCGGCAACTGCGCAAAGAAACCACGCGAGAGCAGAATCGCGAAGGAGAGACTCAGTCCGGTATACACCAGCACAAGCCCGTGCAATGAATTGAAGAGTCCAAGCTCGCGTGCGAGCAGGTACATCGGCACGATCAGTACATATCCGGGCAAGATTTGCATGAAGATCAGCGAGGCGCCCACGCCCTGGCGGCCCCGAAAAGTGAAGCGCGAGAGCGCGTACCCGGCCGGGGTGGCGATGATCAACGTTGCCGCGACAGTGCAGAGACTGACAATCAGACTGTTGCGGAAGAATGTTCCAAAAGGCGCGACATCCCACATGTCAATATAGTTGCGGAGAGTGGGGCGACTGGGAATAAGACTCGGCGAGGCGAGGAGATCGGTGTTTGTCCGGAGCGAGAACGAGAGCATCCAGAGCAGCGGCAGCATGATGACCGTGGTGATGCCGAGCACGACGGCCGTGCCGATAATCTGATTGATCCGCGTCCGTCGAATCCGGCGTGATTGCTTCATGGCGCCGTCTCGCGTCCATTGCGCACACTGCGCCAGTTGATGAGTTGATATGTCGCGAAGAAGACCCCCACCAGGCCGATCAAACCGGTCGAAGCCGCGGCGGCGGTGTTGTACCGGAATCCACGCAATGATTCAAAGTAGATGAACATGCTGACCGTTGTGGTGGAGTCGCCCGGTCCGCCCTCGGTCATCGCGAAGATCGGAGTGAACCAATTGAAGATCCAGATAAAGCCGAGCACGAAGGCGGGAATGGCCACTGAGATGATCTCGGGCCGTTCCACGCTCCAGAACACACGGGCTCGATTTGCGCCATCGACTCTCGCCGCGTCGTACAGATCCTGCGGCACCGATTGCAGGGCGGAGTGGAAGACGACCATATAAAACGGAAACCCCTTCCAGAGTCCGGCGAGGATCACACCCCACATCGCGAGATCGGGATTCGCCAGGATGGGAGAATCGACCAGTCCGATGCGCTCGGCGAAGCGCTGAATCGGTCCGATCTGCGGGTTGAAGAAGAGTCGCCACACATAGAAGACCGAAACCGACGGGAGCACCCAGGGAATCAGCCAGATTGGCTGCAAAATACGTGACCAGCCGATCGGCAGCTCGTGCAGCACGAGGGCGAGAAAGAGCCCGGCCGTGATTTGAAGGGCGAGACTGCCGCCTGTCCAAACGAGCGTGCGATTGACCGACTCCCAAAATCGAGGATTGGAAAAGACCCAGTCGTAATTCCTAAAGCCCACCCAGGCCGGATTCTTGATCCCGGTAAAGGCGGAAGCATCCGTAAATCCGATGTAGATGTTGTAGAGAACCGGATAGCCAAGGATGAGGAGAACGGTGATGTACCCCGGCAATGTCATCAAATAGGGAAAGAGTTGGGGCCGGCGGCGGGTCGCCGGGAGCGCGTTTGGACGCGCTCCGGCAGACCCACTTGCAACAGTGTTGAATTGTTCGCGTTGACGCACAAAACCCATCTGTTGACCTCGACGCCTAATCGGCTGCTCTCGCCGGTTAGCCGCCCACCATCATGTTGTGTCCGGTGTCGAGCAGGCGCTGAACCTCCTCATCGCCTTCCTTCATCGCGTCGGCGACGGACGATTGTCCGTTGATCGCCTTCGCCATCGCGCGCCACATCGGCGGCATCAGCTCGAAGTAGCCTGTCACCGGCGCGATCGGCCATGACGCGTACGACAGCACTTCGGTCACGAATTGGTTTCGCGGATCGCTGGCGTAGTACGGCAGCGCAAGTTGCGCCGAGCCCGGCGGCAGGGAGTCCGGCCAGCCTTCGTTGACGTTGTCGTCCTCCAGGAAGAACTTGATCAGATTCCATCCCAGATCGGCATCGTCGATCGTGTTGAAGAGATACCAGCCCCAGCCGCCGGCCGACGCGCCGCGCTGGGTCTTCATCGGCAGGTGCGAGACCCCCGGGCTGAAGTCCATCTCCCCGTTGGTCTTGGCCTGATCGAACCCGGCGAGCATCCAGTTGCCAGTGCAGAGACTGGCCATCTGTTTCGTTTTGAAGAGACTCTCGAGCTCCGCGCCTTGGAGCGCGAGCGACCCTTCCGGCAGCGTTTCAGTCGACACCAGTTGAGCTAAGAACTCGACCGTCTCCACAACCTGTGGCGAGGAAAGACTAGAAGTCGCTGTGCCGTCTTCGTTAACCGTCAGCAGCACGCCGCCGTTGGTCTTGGCGAAGTTGGAGCCCGTTTCCCAAAGTCCGCCGACATCGGCGCCCATCGTGGCGCCGAACGCGGAGCCGATTCCCAGCGTCTTGACTGCCTCCCCCGCGGCCAGCATCTGATCCCAGGTGTCCGGGACGGTCATGCCCATCTGATCGTAGATCGCCTGATTGGAGTAGACAAAGCGGGTATCGATCGTGAAGGGCATCGACCAGGTCTTGCCGCCGAAGTCGCCGAGCGACCAGAGCGCCGGCCAGTAGTTCTCCTTCGTGATCCCATCGCGCGCCATGTAGTCGTCGAACGCCACCAGCGTGTCATTGACCGCGAATTGCGCGGTGTGATGTCCGTCCTGTGCGATCTCCGGAGCGTCTCCGGCGAGAGCCCGCGTGACAAGCTGACTGAAGAACTGATCGTATGGGATCGCTTCATAATTAACCGAAACACCGGTGTTGGCCGCGGTGAACTTATCGAGCACTCTGAGCCGGCCCTGCCCCGCGGGTGAGGACGTGCCGACAACGGAGGAGAAATTGAGCTTGACATCGCCTTGTCCAGATGTCGCCACATCGGGTGTCGGCACAGCCGTCGGATCCTGCGCCGCCACCTGGCGCGAGGTCCACGGATTGAATCCGCACGCCGCGAGCGCGAGCGCACCCGCGGAGGTCGCTCCCAGCTTGGAGAACTGTCGCCGCGACATCGGGGTCGAATAAACCATCTCAGCCATCTTCCACCTTCCTGCTGCTCGTTCGAGCGACTCGGATATGCCGATCGCGACACCCGCTCGCAATCGCGACGATCCCGTCGTTGATCAGGGTTGGAACTGAATAGGCGTTGCATCCCTGCTCAAGGTCAGGCCGTCGAGATTGGACCGCACGTGTCTGCGACAGAGTAGGGGACATATATGAACATGTCAATATCCTATAGGATTGACGTGCACGATAGATGGGTGCTACGCTCTGGCAAGGTCCGCGGAGGAGTCCAGCAATGAGCGTTCGAGTGAAACGTGGCGACCAGGGCGCGCCGCGCACCGTGCTTGCCACACCGGTGTACGAGGCGCTCAAGGAACGCATCATGGATCAGGGGCTCGTCCCCGGTTCGCGGCTCAATATCGATTCGCTCGCGGATGAGCTCGGTACAAGCCCTACTCCTGTTCGGGAGGCGCTCGCCCGGCTCGCTGCCGAGCGGCTTGTGCGCTTTGCACCGTTCAAGGGCTACTCGGTCATGCCGTTGCTCGATCAGAGGCAGCTTGCCGATCTGATGCACGTCCGCCGGCTGCTCGAGGTCGATGCCGCGCGGCTGGCGGCGTCACGGATCATTCTTGCCGATCTCCGGGTCATGGAACGTGAGCACGAGGCCATGAGCGCGGAACGGCCGGAGCCGGTCTTCGGCGCCTATCGCAACTACAACCAGCACGACGGCGTTTTTCATGAAACGATGATCCGGGCGACCGGGAGCGACGTGCTGCTCGAAACCTATCGCACGCTCCAGGTGCATACATTGCTCGCCCGCCTCTATCACGATCGCGGCGAAATCGACTATCGCGAAAGCATGAAAGAGCATGCCGCTATCCTTGACGGGCTCCAGCGACGCGACATGAATCTCGCCGGTGACGCGGTCCGCCGCCACATCGATGGGGTGGAGCATCGGCTGGGCGCAATTCTCGAAGCGCATCTCGAGCGCGCGGAGCGTCCGGGGGACTCCCACGTCACGTTGAAACGACAACCACGTGAGTGAATTGGCTGCCGCGGCCGGCGTCCTCCTCAATCGGGTGATCGTGATCACCGGAGGAGCCAGCGGCATCGGCCGCGCCTGCGCGGTCTCGTATGCATCGCGGGGCGCACGCGTGGCGATTCTCGACCGCGATGCCGCCGCCGCGGAGCAAACCGCGCGCGAGATCGGTGCATCGGCGTTTGCGTTGCAATGCGAGGTTGGCAATGGCGATTCAGTCCGGTGCGCAATCCAGCAAGCGCTGCGCCGGGAGGGGAGGATCCATTCCGTGCATAACAACGCCGGGATCAGCTCGCCGTCGAAGCAGCTGCACGAAACATCTGAAGCGGAATGGGACGAGCTGCTGCGCGTCAATTTGAAGAGCGTCTATCTGACCACCGTGGCCGCGTTCGACGCTCTGCGCGAGTCTCGTGGTTCGATCCTCAACACCGCCAGCATGGTTGGGCTGATGGGGCAAGCCAACCACGCGGCCTATGTCGCAACGAAGGGCGGTATGATCGCGCTGACCAAGGCCATGGCGCTCGATTACGCTCCGCTCGGAATCCGGGTGAATGCGATCTGCCCGGCGGGTGTCTGGACTCCGCTGCTCCGGGAGTGGGCGAGCGAACAACCTGACCCCGCGGTGATGGAAGCGTACCTGGCCGGAATCCATCCGCTCGGGTACTGCCCGGAGGCCGATGTCATCGCGGACGCTGCCGTTTTCCTGCTCTCTGACGCCGCCCGCTTCATCACCGGCTGCGTGTTGCCGGTGAGTGGCGGCGCCGAGCTCGGATACCGTCGATAGAGGTGTTGCGTCATGCCATCCTGCGTCATTGAGCGACTCTCCAGCCGCGATGCCCGGTACGACCTCCCCGACGGCGCCGGCTCCGATTCGGTGCATTCGAATCCCAAGTACTCCTTTGCCGTCACCGAGCTCCGCGCGGGTAAGTTGAGCGGCTCCGGTCTCGTGCTCACACTCGGCGGCGGCAACGATCTCGTCTGCGGCGCGATCGAGCAGCTCGGCGGGCTTCTCGTCGGCCGCGAGATCGAAGAGCTGATGGCCGGCTTCGGCGAAGTCTCCAGCCAAATCGCCAACCACCACCAATTTCGCTGGCTCGGACCCCACAAAGGCGTCGTCCACCTGGCGTTGGCGTCGATCACCAACGCCTGTTTCGATCTCTGGGCGAAATCGCGCGGCGTTCCGCTCTGGAAACTGCTGATCGACCTCTCGCCCGAACAAACCGTGGCGTTGCTCGATCTCAGCTATCTGGATGAGGTGATGGCGGCTGCCGATGCCTATGCGCTGCTGGCGGCGGAGCTCAGCTTACGGTCCTCTCGAGAGGGCGTGCTCACGTCGGGGTATCCCACCTACGACACCTCGATCGGTTGGTTCAATTACAGCGACGATCGCATTCGAGAAAACGTCAAAGCGGCGCTCTCTGCCGGCTTCAGCGCACTGAAACTGAAGGTCGGCTCGGACGATCCGGCTCGCGATGTCCGCCGCGCCTTCCTTTTGCGGGAGCTGGTCGGCGAGATCCCGATCATGCTTGACGCGAACCAGAGCTGGACCCTTCCGGCGGCGATCTCCGTTTGCCACAAGCTGGCCGAGATGCATCCCTACTGGATCGAGGAACCGTCGCATCCCGACGATGTGGTCGCGCATCAGACGCTGGCGCGGGAGATTGCCCCGCTGCCCCTGGCAATCGGAGAGCACATTCCTAACCGCGTCGTCTTTAAGAATTACATGCAGCTCGACGCCGGAAGATTCATTCAGGTCGATTGCACGCGCGTCGGCGGTGTCAGCGAGTTCATCACGGTCAGCTTGCTGGCGCGCAAGTACGGATTGCCGGTCGTGCCGCACGTCGGGGATATGGGCCAGATGCACCAGCACCTGGTGCTCTTCAACCACATCGCGCTCGGCCACGAGGCGCTCTTCCTCGAGCACATCCCCCATTTGCGTGATCACTTCGTGCATCCAGCGGATGTGCGTGACGGCGTCTATCGCACGCCGCAAGAACCGGGCAGCAGCTGTGATCTGATCTGATGTAAAGGTGTAATCGAGGAGGCGGTCGATGGGAATCACACCACGCGAAATTGCAGAGTCGTATTGGCGGGCCGAGTGTACGCGCAAGCTCGAGCCGATCATGGCGCACTTTCACCCCGACGCCACCTTCCAGCCCGCGGGCAACCTGCTGCGCGGGCACGACGAGATTCGAACCTTCTATGAGGACTCGATCTCACGATTTCCGGGATTGGAGTGCGAGATCGTGCATGAAGTGAGCAACGGCAACGAAGCGAGCCTGGAGTGGAGCGCGGTGTTGATCGACCACGATGGCGTGCGCCATCAGCTGGTCGGAGTCAACGTGATCCGGGTTGAAAACGGTAAGTTCACGAGCGTACGCGCGTACTTCGACCAATCCACCTTCTACGGTTCCGAGTAGTGAACGCGTGGCAGAAAGGTCAACACATAGGTTGACGGCTACAGATGATGGCGGCGGAAAGCAAACGCCGGCTTCATGTAGCGGAAGACCTACGCGCCAGCCTCGGTCACATCCCGGCGGTGAACCGGAGCATGGAGCATATGGAAGGCGGATTCAACGATGCAGGAGCACATAAATGCTTGATTGGCGATCGATCGCGCGGCTGAAACCTCGCCACCGGTTTGGCATGGCGAACGGCGGATGGGCGTATGATGCCTATCCCGAACTCGAAACGCTCGATGCCGGCAAACGGATTACGGTCGCAGATCTCAAGGGTCCGGGCGTGATCACCAACTTCCACTCGACGCAGCACGGGATTTACGCAGCCGATCCGAGCACGCTGAAACCGCCCGCATACTACGCCCGTGGCGTCGTGCTCGAGGTCTACTACAACGGAGCTTCCACGCCGGGTGTGTGCGTTCCGATTGGCGATTTCCATGGCGACGGCAACGGGGGCCGCGCTCGCCATTTCACCAGTCTCTTCGTGGAGAAGGCGCCCGAAACCTATAACTGCTTCATCCCGATGCCGTTTGAGCACGCGGCGAGAGTCGTGCTGCGCAATGACACCGACCAGAACCTGAGCAACTACAGTTTCGTCGAATGGGAGCAGCTACCAGAGTGGGAGCACGATCTCGCGTACTTCCACGCCACCTGGCAACGACGGGCATTTCAACTCCATGGCGACACCAATTTTCACGCCTTCCATCTTGATGGCGCGGGCTCGTTTGTTGGCCGGACCTGGGGAGTCTGCACCGATGAGCCAACGTTCGACGATTTTCACTTCGTGATGGAAGCAAACAACGAGTTCCGGCTCGACGGCGAGGAGCGACCGCGCGCCGACTACCTCGGCACCGAGGATTCGTTCGGATTCAGCTGGGGATTCCGCTCGCTCTTCAGCGGACTTTACAACGGCATCAATGATGTCCAGCATGAAACGCCATCTTTACTCAGTCTCTATCGCTTCCACGGTGCTAACGCGATGGGCTTCAGTGAAAGCCTCGATCTCAAGGTGAACTGGTCGTACGAATGGAGGACGAACACCGAGTTCCAGGCAAAACTAGCCGAGTTGCGCGACACCGATCGCGGCTGGGTCGATTACGCCACCACCTTCTACTGGTATCAGCAGCATGCCGGCTACGACCATGCGCCGATGCCCCCCATGGACGAGCGGGCTGCGCTCCTCCTACACCCTAATCCGCGAGGGATGTAATCGATGACAGCTGACGGACTCTATCGGGGTGAAGCGCTACGAGCGGTCGCGATGCCACTCGGCGGTCTCGGCACGGGGTCGATCGCGCTTGCGGGCGACGGCTCTCTTCGCCAGTGGCAGATCCACAATCAGGTCAATCACATGGCCTGCATCCCGCACTCATTTTTCGCGATTTGGGCACGTCCCCGCCGGCCTCCCCTCGGCGCGGTCGCCCGCCTGCTGCAATCGAGCGCGCTCTATGATCACGACGGCGAAACGCCGCCTCCGACCTCCAATGATCATGTCGTGCCGCTCCCGCACCGGCGATTGCTGAGCAAATTGCCCGGCGTGACATCAACGGAATTCACGGGCGCCTATCCGATCGCCGCGATCAAGTATCTCGATCATGAGCTGCGGTTGGACATCTCATTGGAGGCGTTCAATCCCTTTGTTCCGCTCGAGAGTAAAGACTCTGCGATCCCGGCCGTGCTCTTCAATTTCACAATTTCGAATCCAACAGATCAGGCGATGCTCGCATCGATTGCCGGCACCTTGCAGAACGCGGCCGGCTGGGATGGCGTGGCGCCGATCTTCGACACCCGCTGCAGCCTTTATGGCGGAAATACCAACGCGCTCATCCGGGCTGATGAGCGGACCACCATCGCGATGAGCAATGCCTGGCTGCCGGACGATCACGAGCGATCGGGCACGATGGCGCTCGCGGTCAATGCGCGCGACGCCACGTACCTGACCCAGTGGGAGAATCTCCGCGTTCTATGGGACGACTTCTCGGCCGATGGCCGCTTGAGCAATGTCGCCGATTCGTCCCCTAGCGCCGCTGGTCGAACCTGGAACTGCGCCCTCGCCGTGCCGATGACGCTTGAACCCGGAGAATCACGCACGATTTCGTTCACGATCGCCTGGCATTTCCCGAACCGGCACGTCAATTACTCCCAGCGCGACTATTTCGAGCTCGAGGACGACAAATCGAAGTTCTATCTCGGCAACCGGTACAACGTGTGGTTCGACTCGGCCACCGATGTGATCGGCCATGTCTCCCGGGAGGGTGACCGGTTGACGAGCTTGACGCGGCTCGCCCGTGACGCGTTTTACGACACGACGCTCCCGTTTTCACTGATCGATGCCGTCACATCGCAGATGAGCATCGCGAGGACGCCCTCGTGCTTTTGGGTCGAGGACGGCGCCTTCTATGGCTTCGAGGGCTGCAATGGGGTTTCGACGCCGCACAACGAGCCAGTCGGTGGCTGCTGTCCACTGAACTGCACGCATGTCTGGAACTATGAAATGGCGCTCGCGCGGCTCTTTCCGGAGCTCGAACGCTCCATGCGCGACACCGAATGGGACATCCAACAGCACCCGAGCGGTTATCTCCCGCATAGGGTGCCGCTCCCGGCGTACCTGCCGCGGATATGGGACCGCAAGATAGGTGGACCGGCCAATCCGGCGCTGGATGGTCTGCTCGGCGCATTGCTCAAAACCTATCGTGAATTCCTGGCGAGAGGCGACGAAGCCTGGCTAGACCACGTTTGGCCATCGGTGAAGCGCGCGCTCGAATACATCTGGGTCGCGCACGATCCCGAGCGTTCCGGTGTGATCGAAGGCGAGCAGCCGAACACCTATGACATTTCGATCTATGGCGTGAACACCTTCATCGGCACGATGTATCTCGCTTCCCTTCGGGCGATCGAAGAGCTTGCAAAGCGAAAGGACGACGAGGAGAACGCGGTCGAGTGCCGCGCCGCTTTCGAACGGGGTCGCGCCACACACGAGCAACGGCTCTGGAACGGCGAGTACTACATCCAGGATGTCGATCTTGAGCGATACCCGGCCCAAAACTGGGGCAAGGGTTGTCATACCGACCAGTTGTTCGGACAGTGGTGGGCACATTTGCTCGGTTTGGGACATGTACTTGACGGGGAGCATGTGCGGACAACAGCGCGCTCGATCGTTCGCCACAACTTCCTTGATTCGTTCGTCGATTACGCGCCCCCTGTTCAGACCAGGCAGCTAACCCGGCACTTCGTTAACGGAGATGACGGGGGCCTTTTGCTCTGTACGTGGCCGCATGGAGGACGACCCGACGTGCCGACCCAGTATTCGGACGAAGTCTGGACGGGGATGGAATACGAGGTCGCCGCGCTGCTGTTGCAGGAAGGCGATCCAGATCTCGCGCTCAAAGTGATCGCTGCCGTTCGCCGGCGCTACGATGGGCGAAAGATGAACCCCTGGAACAACATCGAGTGCGGCGACCATTACGTCCGTGCCATGTCGTCCTGGTCGCTGCTGGAAGCAGCGTCCGGGTATTTTTATGACGCATCCGCCGGCACGATCGGGTTTGCTCCAAGGATCCAGCCAGACCAGTTCCGGGCGCCGTTCTTTACCCGAGATGGTTGGGGGACTGTCGAGCAGCAAATCGTCGAAGGTAAGCTGTCACTGCACCTACGTCCCGGTTACGGTGTCGTAAAGCTCAAGGAGTTGCGGCTCCAGCCGCGTGCTGAAGTCCGCGTCCTCGCACTTTCCCTGAACGGCGAGGTTCTGAACGGGAGCATTCACAAGTCGACTGATGGAGTCTCGATCCATTTCTCAGACGAAGTCATCGTTGCCGCCGGAAGTCAACTCATTGCCGTGCTCTCGTAGAACTGTCATGATCTGAACACTTTGAATACGCTCTTTCGTACACTGCCGGAGCTGTGGCTTAGCGCGCCAGTCACGATTCAGGCTGAATTCCGTCCAGATTGGCGCCTTGCTCTTCCGGCTTCAGAAGGCGAGTGTCCACTAGCCTGAAAAATTGAAGCGGCTCGAACCCGAAATTGCGGACGGCTCTGCCTGTTCGCTATGGATGTACGACCTACCGCGGATGAGTTGTGCAGAGTTACAGTGCAGCCGTGATCCTTTTTGTTCGCGGGTAACCTGATTGTGCGCAAGCGCGTAACCGCGTTTCATAATCGCCGTTTGCTCGAGGAACTGGACCGGTTTGGGAGTGTTCGGTCCTTGGCTCCGGACTTCCGACGAAGACGCTGTCTTTGGCGTAGCCAGTGGTGACCTGTCGAGCAGACGCGCTACTTCCTCCTCAGGCGGGGGTCCGTAAACGCCTGCAGTTCGTCGGCGAGCAAGTTCACGGCGAAGATGGCCGTCGCAAGCGTCAATCCCGGGAAAATCATCGTCCATGGGGCGATCTCCATGTAGGTCTTGCCGTCACGTAGGAGCGAGCCGAGCGACGGCCTCGGCGGTTGAACGCCCAGTCCAAGAAAGCTAAGAGCCCCTTCGGCAATCAACGCTCCCGAGAGGGTGAACGCGAGCTGAACGAGAAGTGGGGTCGAGACATTGGGCAGCACGTAACGAAAGAGAATCCGGGCCGGCGAGGCCCCAATCACGCGGGCGGCGACCGTGTATTCCATGAACCTTACGCTCAGGGTCGGGCCTCGAGCGACTCTGGCGAAAATAGGAATGGTCGCAATGACAATCGTCACGACGACGCCAGCGATGCCAGGCTGCATCACCACGGCGGTCAGCAGGCCCAGCAGGATGACCGGGAACGCGAACAGGATGTCGCTCAGTCGTCCGATGATGTCGTCAAGGAGGCCCCCGAAGTACCCGGCGATCATTCCCAGGATCGTGCCGAGCATCGCCGCTAGCATCGCCGAGACCGAAGCCAGCGCAAGGGAGATGCGGAGTCCGGCGACGAGGCGGGCGAGCACGCTGCGCCCGATGTAGTCTCCGCCCATGAGGAAGTCGGACGACGGCGACGCGAACCGCGCGGTGACGGTGATCAGCTCCGGATCACCCGTGCCGATAGACTCGCCGAACAGCGCCACGAGCAGGGCGAACAGGAGGAGCAAGGCCGAGATGGTGCCGAGCGGGCTGGCGGCGAAGAACCGGCGCAACGACGTTCTGTGACGGCGCTCGCGCCGGTCCGCGAACGCAAGCACGGCCTCCGCCGTCATCATCCCGCGGATCGGCGCCTCGTCGGCGATCATCGGCGTCCCTCGGTGTTGGGCGCTATGGCTGCCGGTCTTCGAAAAAGGATTCGAGTGAATTGGTGGCTGTTCAGGGGCAGGGTCGGCGCCATCAGTACTTGATCCGTGGGTCGAGCAGGGCATAAGTGAGGTCGGCGATCAGGTTGGCGGCGATGAAGAGCATTGCGCCAACGATGATCGTGCCCTGCGCAACCGGGTAATCCCGGTTGAGGATGCCGGTCAGCGCGTACCTGCCCAATCCGGGCAGCGAAAAGATCTCCTCGACAATCACGGCACCGCCGAGCAAGTATCCGGTGTTGATCCCGACGATCGTGACGGTGGGAATGAGCGCCGCCCGCAGGACGTGACGGATCGCCACAGTCCTTGGTCCGAGCCCCTTCGCTCGGGCGGTCACGACGAACGGCTCGTTAAGGACTTCGATCACGCTGGAGCGAGTTACCCGCGTCACCACCGCCGTGGTGATGATACCCAAGGTGATCGTCGGCAGCAGCATCCCCTTGAAATGCCTGACCGCGTCCTCGCTAATCGAGACGTAGCCGGAGACGGGCAGTCCGAGATGCCACCTGGCCACGGAGAAGATCAACAGCGTGCCCAGCACGAAGTCGGGCACGGAGAGCCCTGCGAGAGAGACCAGCCTAATCGCGACGTCGCCGATCGAGGTGCGTCGCATTGCGGCGAAGACGCCGGCTGGCACGCCAAGGACGATCGACATCAGCGTGGCCAGCCCCGTTAACTCGAGCGTCACTTTGAGGCGACGCTCGATCTCGTCGGAAACCGGCGTGTTCATCCGCAGGGATTCTCCGAAGTCGCCCTGCACCGCGTTGCCCAGCCAGTACCAGTACTGCACGAGGACCGGCTTGTCGAGCCCGAACCGCTCCTCGATCGCTTTGACGATTTCGGGCGAACGGGCGGCGTTGGCCCCGACGAGCGCCTGCGCGAATCCCCCCGGGACCAGGCGCATGGAGATGAAGACGATGGTCGCCACGCCCAACGTTGTGACCGCTGCAAGTAGGATTCGCCTGACAAGATATCGAAGCATCACCTGGCCATTCGATGACCGAGCCGACCGACACTCTTTGTCTAGTCGCGTAAGCTGCCAGACGGAATGCGGATCGGGCGCCGCCTCCGCGGCGCCCGGTGAGAAGCGCGTTAGCCCTGCTTGAGCGTGATCTGTTCCAGCTTGTACCAGAGCGGCAGGCCGAAGCCCTCGCCAGTAGCTAACGAGATGTTCTCGATGAGGTCGTTGCGGTAGGCGATAAAGTTATCCCGAGTGACGAGCGGAACCCACGCGGCCTTGGTCGCGATCGCATCCTCAAGCTTTCGGAGCACAGTGAGCCGCTCCGCCTCATCGAGCGTGGTCGCGGCCTTCGACAACAGGTCGTCGATTGCCGGATCGGCGACGTTGAAGTACGGCGCGGACGCGTTAGACGCCATTTCCAGCAGGATCATGTAGGGATCGCTGTACCCGGCCCACCACGAGATCGTGAGGTGCGCCTTGGGGGGAATCTCGCCGATGTATTCCTGGACGAACGTGGCAAGGTCGCGCTGGACGATCTCGATTTCGATCCCGACCTCGGCGAGCTGCGACTTGATGATCTCGGCCATTGGCACCGACGCGGTCAACACCGGCGTGATCAGCAGCGGGAGCTTGAGCCCGTCGCCGTAGCCGGCGTCCGCGAGCAACTGCTTGGCGCGCTCGACGTCGCGGGTGTGGAAGGGAATCTCGCTCATCGGCCGCGCCATCGTCGGGTAGGCCGCCGAAATCGGACCGGTCGGCTGGCCGCCCAAAGAGCGCGACGTCCACCAGCTGCTGGCGATCGATGCCGAGCACGACCGCCTGGCGGACCCGCTCATCGCCGAGCTCGGGCTGGTATCCGTTCTGGAAGAGGATCCAGTAGTTGGTGGTCGGCTGGTCGACCGCGGTGATGTTGGCATCGCCGGTGACCAGATCGAGCATGGTCGGGTTCTCGAACGTGGTGATCTGGATCTCGCCGTTACGCAGCGCAGTGACGCGCGCCTGCTCGTCGGTGTTGACGTGCCAGACGAGTTGATCGAGCATCGGCAGACCCTCGCGCCAGTATCCCTCGACCTTGGTAAAGGTCCAGCGCGTATCTAGCAGGTGCTCGGTGAGCTGGAAGGGGCCGGTACCGATCATCTGGGTGGTGATGTCGAACTCGCCGCTCTCCAGTTCCGCGCCCGGAACGATCGCCGCGTCTGTGCCGGAGAGCGAGGCGAGGAAGGGCGCGAAGGGTTCCGAGGTCGTCGCCTTGAACTCGTAGGGACCGGTTGTCTCGATCGTGAGATCGACGGAGTAACCGGCGACCGGCGTGCCTTGCGCGACCGCTGTCTGCTCGGCAGCGTCCGGGATGCGGGGCGGTCCCATCTTGGTGTCCCACCACGCCGCCGGCAGGCTGAGAACGCGGTTAAGGCTGTAGAAGACGTCGTCCGCGGTCATCTCCCGGCCGTTGTGGAATGTGACGCCCTGGCGGATCTTGAAGACGTAGGTACGGTCGTCCGGCTGCTCCCAGCTCTCAGCGAGGCCAGGGATCGGTTGCAAGTTGTCGTCGAGGAAAATCAGGCTCTCGTAGACGACCGCGTGGATCTCCCAGGAGGTCTGGTTACCCTCAGGATGCGGGTCGTAGCCGCTCAGCTCGTACGGCTTGCCGATGTTGAGCGTACCGCCGGGCGTGCCCTGCGCCGCGGCCCCGATGCTCATGAACAGGGGGCGGGCCGCCACAGCCGAAGCCATTCCGGCGCTTGCCATCTTGAGCAGGGTCCGCCGGGGAATCCGCACGTGCGCGATCTTCTTCTCGAAGCCCTCGATCTCGGTCATGGTCGCCCCCATTTCGTTATCACCAACGATCGACAGTGGATTTTCGCGACTGGCTCGAACCGCCTGGCCCCTTTGGTGCCGCGTTCCCCTCGTCTGCTCCTTCATGCCCCTCCCCACTTCCTCCTGACGTTTGTGTGTCTACCTGGTGTCGACGGC
Organism: uncultured Sphaerobacteraceae bacterium; assembly: GCA_964371945.1. GTDB lineage: Bacteria > Chloroflexota > Chloroflexia > Thermomicrobiales > UBA6265 > CAYJPA01. The sequence goes on from CAYJPA010000013.1 coordinate 64,320, forward strand.
GCCGATTTCCGGCTGGGCAGTCTGGGTTCTCCACCTAGCGCCCGACGCCGGTGATCGGACCGCGCTCGCCGGTGGTCCACCGCGTGATGACCACTTTGCTCTCGGTGAAGAAACGGACCGCGTCCCTCCCCTGCGGATGCAGACTGCCAAAAAAGGAGCGCTTGGCGCCGCTGAACGGGAAGGTTGCGACCGGGGCGGCCACCCCCACGTTGATGCCGATGTTCCCCGTTTCCACTTGATAGCGAAATTCACGCGCCGCCGCCCCGCTCTCGGTAAAGATCGAGGCCGCATTTCCGTACTCGGCCGCATTGATCTGGGCGATCGCTTGGTCCAGGCTGTCCACCGGACTCATCGCGACGACCGGCCCGAAGATCTCCTCCTGATACACCTGCATCTCCGGTCGGACCTCATCCAGAAGCGTCGGGCCGACGAAGTAGCCGCGCGGGCGTTCCGGCACATGGACCGTTCGCCCGTCCAGCACCGGCCTCGCCCCCTCTTCGATGCCGCGGGTGATCGCGCCAACGATCCGATCCCTCGCCGCGGCGGAAACGACTGGCCCAAGCTCTACGCCCGGTTCGAGACCATCGCCGAGCCGCAACTCGCGGGCTGCCTCGACGAGCCGCTCCCGGGAGAGATCGTGCGCGGAGCCGACGGGCAAGATCAGCGAGTTCGCCAGGCAACGCTGACCGGCGGCGCCGTAGAAAGAGTTCATGATCGTCGAGAGATAGGCGTCGAGGTTCGCATCGGGCATCACCACGATGGCGTTCTTCGCGCCGCCAGACGCCTGGACGCGCTTGCCGGACGCCGAGGCCCGGGCATAGACGTACTGCGCGGTCTGCGTGGACCCGACGAACGAAATCGCCTTGACTTTCGGGTGGTCGAGCAGTGCATTGACCGCATCCTTGCCGCCGTTCACGAGGTTCATCACACCGGGCGGGAAGCCGGCCTGCTCGATCAGCTCGAAGACGCGCTGCTGCACGATCGGATCCTGCTCGGAGGGTTTCAGGATGAACGTGTTGCCGCATCCGACTGCGTAGGGCCAGAACCAAAATGCGATCATAAACGGGAAGTTGAACGGGGTAATGGCCGCGCACACGCCCAGAGGCTGGTACACCACCTCTTCGTCGATGCCGCGCGCGGCGCCGTCCTCGAGCCCATAACCCATCATCATGTTGGGGATGCCGCACGCTGTTTCGACATTGTCGATTCCACGCTGCACTTCGCCACGGGCATCGTCGAGCGTTTTGCCCATCTCGGTGACGATCAACCGTGCCAACTCCTCACGGTGTTCTTCGAGCAGCTGCCTGAGCTTAAAGAAGTAGCGTGCCCGCTCGACCGGGGGTGTGGAACGCCATGCCGGGTAGGCCGCCGAGGCCGCAGCGACGGCGGCATCAACGTCACGATCGCTGCTCAGGGGGACACGAGCGAGCACCTCGTCAGTGGCGGGATTCCGCACCTCCCGCGTGCTCTCCGCCTGGGCGTCGACCCACGTACCGCCGACGTAGTTGCGAAGGATGTCTACTTGTACCCCGGTCGATGACGTCATCTCGTTTCCTGCTCCTTCCCGAACGCGCTGGCGATATCGCCGATCAACGACGACGCGGCGCCAGCACGGTTCACCAATTCCAACCCCGCCTCACCTTGGCTCTGGACGGGAATCCAGCGTCGGTTCGGGCGTCCGTTTGGATCAGAAACCAGAAAGGCAGTACTCCACGATGCGTGCCGAGTGCGTCCGCCATTTCCTGTAAACTGGAATTATTCCTGTACGATACGCAGCCGTGAAACACTTGTCAAGCGCGTGTGTAAGTGGCTGTCATGAACCGCCGGTACTCGAAAGAGCCAGACGAGGGAGGCGCGGGGAGGAGCCTAATGTGAAGTTCGCCCCAGGTGTCACAGCGAGCCAATCCGCTCCGCTCATACCCTGCTTCTCCATCGGCGAGGCGGCTGAACTGCTCGGCGTCTCGCGGGCGACACTGCGGATCTGGGAACGCGAACAGCTCATCAGTCCACGTCGCACCAAGGGTGGCCACCGCCTCTACACGCCCACGGATGTCGCACGGATGCGTGAGATCGTGCGCCTGCGCAACGAAGAGCGGCTCAATGCCGCGGCGATCCGGCGCGAGCTCGGCCCGAGCGAGCCGGTAGACGATTCATCTGCCAGCCGCGAGAGGCAGACCAATTTGGGGCAGCGTCTACGGACCCTGCGAACGAACCGTGGATGGTCGCTGGCTGAAGTAGCCGAACGCACTGATCTCTCCGTTTCCTTCCTGAGCGCGCTGGAGCGAGGGACGGCGAGCACCTCGGTTGGGAATCTGTTCAAGCTGGCCGATGCCTACGGCACAACGGTGCCCGGTCTGGGCACGGAGCGACCGTCGGTACCGAAAAGCATGCTCCATCCAAGCGATCGACTCAGGTTCGTCGCCGGACGTGGATCGGTGATGATCGAGGATTTGATTGCGGGTCCAGGTGCGCTGGAGGCGCAACGGATTGAGATCCAGCCGGGGGGGGAGAGCGGAGGAGCGTACACCCATCCGGGGGAGGAGTTCATCTATGTGCTCACCGGGCGCCTGGTGTTCTTGGTCGAGGAGGAACGCTATCAATTGGCCGAGGGCGACTCGCTCTTTTTTCGGAGCGAGCGGAGCCATCAGTGGTGGAATGACGGCGACATCGCGGCCACCGTGCTGTGGGTCAACGTACCGCTCGCCGAGTTGACCTTTGGGACACCAGCCGGGCGGATCCGCGCTGAGCGCCGGTAGCCGGTTGCAGCCGTCAGATCAACGCGGGTCATGCTCGCGGTGCCCAATCGAATTCCGGACGTGATGCCGCGAGCGACGCAGAGGAGTGTGACCATGACCGATCAGACCCAATCATCCGGTCTCCGCCTACAACCCGGACCGACCAACACCCTGATCGACGTTCCAGGGATCAAAGTCGGTCATTACACGCACGACTCGGTGCATCGCGGAGTGACGGCGATCCTCTGTGAAGGGGGCGCGACAGCCGGCGTTTCGGTCCGAGGCTCCAATCCCGGCACCTTCAACACCGACGCCCTCGACCCGACCACCGCCGGCGGGGTCCTGCACGCGATCGGCTTGACGGGAGGAAGTCTTTTCGGATTGGGCGCGATTGCGGGCATCACCGAATGGTTGTTCCAGCAGGGGGTTGGACATCACTATCGTGGGGCCCTTATTCCTGTTGTCTCCGGCGCGGTCATCTTCGACCTTCTCTTCACCGACCCGGCGGTCTACCCAACGGCAGATTGGGGTCATCGCGCCGCCGCAAACGCATCGATGCACCCCTTCAAGCGGGGGAACATTGGCGCTGGGACGGGCGGAACGGCCGGCAAAGGGCCGGGATGCGTGCGGACCAAGGGAGGTCTGGGAACCTCGTCACTCGTGCTCCCAGATGGGATCGTGGTCGGGGCGATCGTCGTGATCAATGCGCTGGGCGGCATGATCCATCCGCTCACCGGAGATCTGTACGCCACGAGTGGAGGGTTCGACGTTCCACTGCTCTATCGGCAGCCTGATGCCGAACCGGACAGCGTCCGTTCGCTGACCAACACAACACTGGGGGTGATTGTCACCAACGCGCTGTTGTCCAAACCACAGGCGACCAAGGTCGCCGCATTGGCCCACGATGGGTTGGCCCGTGCCATCCGCCCGATCCATGCAATGCTTGACGGCGACTCGATCTTTGCGCTCTCGACTCAGGACGGCGCGATCCTCCCATCCGGAACGACGGGCGCGAATTTGACGGACATGGTCGGTCATGCCGGGGCCGACGCGATGGTCCTCGCGGTGCTGGACGCTGCCCGCGAAACGACGGGCGTTGACGACTGGCCATCGGTTGCGGACGCTCAGGGGGCCATTCGAAATGGACTGATCTAGCAGGCGAGGCGACCGCATGATCAGTTGGTTCGCTCAATTAGGTGGCGCGGGCAGAGTAGAGGTGATTTCGGATTTTCAAAGGGATCTCCGCGCGGCGGCACGCCGGCGCGTTTGCGGATGATAGAGATTGTCCTCAATTCCACATAACGTCATTCCACTAACGGTGATTGGTGGGAGAACGAGATGCCTTGGACTAAAAGTGCCAGGGGCATATCTCGGAACGTCGGCGTTCGCTTGCGAGCGGACGCTCGCTGTTCGGCGGTCAGCGTTTACGGCGCAGGCCGAGACACTCGTTCGACAGCGGGCTGGTGTGTGCGGAAGAGCTCGTAGGCGTATCCGCCGTCATCGCATATGACATCCGTAAGCGAGGGGCGATCAAGCCAATTTCCGAGATGCGTGGGTCGCCGTTCCCAACCGAAGCGAACGTTCCGCTGACGAACGAACCGCTCTCGTTGTGTCCATGGCCGTGCGATCACGCGAGTACGGTTGCCTTCGTCGACGGTGCCTCAAGCGATCTCCAAGCGCTCGCATAAGATACGAGCCGCGTCGAATCGCCAGAGCCGGTTCGGCGCCAGCGACCACTGGGGATTTTGCCCCATCCAACGCAGGAGCGTTTACAGCCGTGCGACATCACGACTCATCCCGTAATCGTTCGGGGAGCCGGCCGGCCAACGCGCCTCCTGATACGCTCGGTCACATTGCTTGACGACCTCCTGAGGCCACCGCTCAACGAGCGTGACGAGGTCGATCTCGCCAGCTGCTAGTGCCGCCCATCCCCGGTCAATCGGGTACATCGCGCTGTCCCGATACAGCACGTTGCCGGCATAGAAGTCGCCGTGGATGGCGACCGGGCTCGACACAAGCAGCTCGACAAGCTCGCGGTAGCCACGCCGTGCCGCGCGCGGCGACGCATCGTAATCCGGCAAGGATGCTGCAACTGAGAGCGCCCGATCAATCCAACCGGCGTAGTAGCCTACGGTGTATCGCAGGAGCGCCGAGAGATCGCGCTCAACCTCGATCTCCGCCTGACTCGCCTGAAAGCGCCCGATCCATTTGGCGGCGGCTTCGAGCGCGAACGGCTGCACCGACGGTTCGCCGGCGCGGACGCATCGATCGTGGTACTCCGTTACGAGCCACGCGGTCGGCCAAGTCGGGGTCCGCGCAAGGCCGAAGCACCTGATCGGCAGCAGCCTCGACGGCCGCGGAGCCTCGTAGACACCGGCTTCGTACGCGACCGTTCCTTGACGCTCGTACCGGGGCACCCCGGCGTCCGTCTCGTACCTGCAAAACACGACCAACTTGCGACCATCGTCGCACCGGCAGCGAACGATCTCGCCCGGCATCTTTCCGGCCAGGCGTTGGGTCGACGATCGGTGACGATCACACCAGCACACAGCACCGTGCTCAAACCGGCGGAAAGCGAAGCCAGGTCCGGGAACGTCTCGGTAGTCTCACTCGTGGTTGGCGTCACGCGAATTCCCCGACGGGGTTAAGACCCCAATTCCTGCAGCAATCCCCCGATGACCATGCGGGCGTCCAGGTACTCCACGGCGATCTCCCGGGCGGCCTGGGAGTGGCGGCCGTGGTCCCGCTCGATTTCGTTAATCGCCGCCGCCGCCTCGACTGTCCGCGCGACGAAGAGCCCGCGGCCGACCGGCAGGTGACCGCTGAACCCGGTCTCCTGCATGACCGCCGGCCGTCCACACGCGAGGTAGGCGGCGCTTCGGTCGCTCGTCCAGCCGCTGTTCGTGGCGATGAAGACGCTTTTGCAGACACTGAATTCGCCACGCGACGCCCGAATGTACTCACCGAAGGCGTCGAACGACTTCGTCACGTCGTGGGCGTCGCGGAGGCACCAGCCGTTTTCTAGGAGCCGATCGCGCGGCACCTCCTTCCCAGCAACGGCGATTTCCGGCATGGCGGAGGTCAACGCCGGCAACCTCTCGAACATCGCGAACCCTAGCAGGCTGTTGAAAATCTACAGCTGAACGTCATCCGACTTGAGCGTCAGTTCAATCGAACATGGATGGTACGTAGTGGTGTGTGGCAAAATGGAGCGTGCACGGACGACGACGAACTGCAGCCGGGAATGATGTCGCGGGGTGAGGCAACGGCACGCGGACGACGAGATCCCCAGGTCAGCATGTTGGCATTCGTTGATCTGGAGGAGCGCGTTCCGCGCAATCATCCGCTGCGAGCCATCAAGCGCTCTGCCGACGCCGCATTGGCGGAGCTCTCGCCGGTCTTCGATGCGATGTATGCCGAGTGCGGCCGTCCCTCGATCCCACCGGAGCGGCTGCTCAAGGCCAGCCTCCTGATCGCGCTGTATTCGGTCCGGAGCGAACGCGCGTTGTGTGAGGAACTGGACTATCACCTGCTCTATCGCTGGTTTCTGGATATGACTCTGATGGAGCCGAGCTTCGCGCCGACGAGTTTCAGCAAGAACCGGCAGCGCTTGCTCGATCACGACGTGGCCGCACGCTTCTTCGATGAGGTGGTGGGGCTGGCGGACGACCGCCAGCTGCTCAGTGATGACCATTTCACGGTGGATGGCACCCTGATTGAAGCAACGGCGAGTCTGAAGAGCTTCCGGCGCCGGGGTGCGCCGGTGCCCGCCGAGCCGCCGGATGATCGCGGCAACCCGACCGTGAACTTTCGCGGCGAGAAGCGATCCAATGTGAGCCATGCCAGCACGACCGATCCGGAGGTGCGGCTGGGGAAGGCAGAGCCGCCGGCGGCTGTCATTTCGTCTCCGGGTTTGTCGCATCGTCTGCTGCTGTCTCAAGGAATAACACGATGCCCTTTCGGTTGCGGAGCGAGGAGCCTGAATTCATCGACCGCACCGATCCCGACGGCATCGTCAACATGCACGTGCCGACCGAATCGCGGACTTAAATCGTCGAATCATTGAAGACTCGTTCGGTCGACGACCAGAACCGGTGTTACACCGCTAAGCCGTGCCGTCTGTTCGTCCGCGGCGGGTTTGAACCGGATTCCGGACCCGGCGACGAGATCGCGAACGATACTCGTCGCCAGGAGCTGGCCATCACGCCCCGCGTTCGCCAGCGCTCGGGCCATATCAACCGCGGCCCCCCTCATTCGATTTTTGTCGATCGACACCGCGCCCGTATGCAACCCACATCGACAGTCAAATCCTGCGCGCTTGGCCGCTTCTCCGACCGCGTCGGCGAAGCGGATCGCCCGGGCCGGGCCGTCGAATGAGGCGACGACGCCGGCGCCGGCCGAGACCTGTCCACGGAATCTGAAAGCCTCGCGCTGCGCAAAAGCGGAAAGTTGACCTTGTTCCACCTCGTCGCCCTGAACGCAGACAACCGTCGCTAATACCGTCTCCGGTTCATCTTCAATCTCTCGGGACGGAACTGTCGAAGCGATGAATTGCTCAATCGCTGCAAAGAGCGGCTCTTGATCTCCCGCCCACGGAATGTGGTCTTCACTATCGTGCTCTGATCGCACAGCGGCGGGAATGTGCTCCGCCAGGTACTTGTTTTCGCCAGCGACGGAATCCAGGTCTCCCGCTCGATGTAGCACAAGAGTTGGAACTCTGATCGTGGGTAGAACCGAGCGAACGTCGATCTCCAAATTCATTCGAGTCAGAGCGATTCTGGATCCCGGGCTTCCACCGAGTCGAAGAAGCCCCGCAAACCAATCGACAAAGACCTTATCGTCAATCATGGTAGGAGCCAAAAGCTTGAGAAGCTCTCGAGCGTACGCTGTCGTCCCCCAATTCTCGAACAGTGTTTTTTCGGATTCGTCAACCTGGAGACGGGCTTGCTCAAGCGTTGGCTTCCAGGGGTAATCCGGCCGGCGCACATAACTCGCGGATCCTCCGTACAGCACGAGGGCAGATGTCCGCTCCGGATACGTCGCCGCGAAGAGCGCGGAGAGAGGCACTCCTTCAGATACCCCGGCGATGACCGCGTTTTTGACTCCGTTTGCATCCATCACCGCCCGGATATCGTCCATTCGCTCTTCCAACGTAGAGATTCCGGAAATGCGGTCGGAAAGACCCGTTCCTCGTTTATCAAACATGATCGTCCGAGTAAATGACCCGAGTCGCTGAAGAAATTCAACCATTGCCGGCAGGCGCCAGAAATGCTCAACATGTGAAACGAAACCGGGTACCAAGACAAAATCGATGGATCCCTCCCCAAACGTCTGATAGGCAATGCTGAGGTCACCACTCCTCGCGTATCGCGTCTGTGGTAGCGGAAGCTCAGCCTGTTTCGGTTGGAGTCCGAGCGTCCGCACGAGGAGGCCGAGCGCGGAGATCAAATCTTCATCGGCGGCATCGATGAAGTTGATCGATACGTACCGATGTGGAATGACGCAGGCACGGGTCTGGAGGAGGATGAGTCGTTTGCCGTTCTGGATTGCCCAATCCCACTCGTTCTTCACGTTTCGGGAGTCGACGGAGTCCGGGCTCAACAAACCAACGACGAAATCGGCTGCCCCGAGTCCGCGATCGATCTCGTCCGGCCAGTACGCTCCGGCTGGAATGTCGTAGTGATCCATCCAAGTCTTGCAACGCTGGGCGAGGAGATGCGCGCGGACCCGCTCAGCGACGGTGAGATCAGCGCGATGATAGGAGATGAAGACGCAAGGATCCGGCATGACCACTCACCTTCGCAATGTCCTCGACACGCCGTGACGTGTTTCACCAGGTTTGCTCACGGAGCAATGCTCAGGAACGACGAGTGTCGATTTCTCGGGACGATCTTATCTTTTGTAACGAGCCGTGGATCGCATCTCCGATCAAATCCGGGCGCGACTCCCAGCCGCTGATGCCTTCCAGGTCGGTGCAGCGGGCGACGCCGACTTTCTCCAACGCGGAAACAACCGGGCAGTACGCGCCCGCGATCCACGCTCGCGTAGCTGAGGAAAACGTGGCGAGTTGATTCCGGCCGGGCACCGGTCATCTAGTTGCCCTCGTGGGAGCCGATTGATTCCGCGGCAGCACTCACCGCGATGGCCCCGGCGACGATTGCCTCCAGCGACACCGACTCGCCGACCGCGTACTCAGCACCGAATGCTTCCTCGGTTAGCTCCCTTCGTACGGCGGCGAGCGCCGAATCACGCCTCTGGTATTCGTCTACTGTACCGCGTGCGCCGATTTTCTCCCGCGGGCGCTGTGCCGCGCCGAAAAGGCGCGCAGCCCGATGGGTTGCTGGTGGGACACCGCGATGATCGCAAGATCCGGAAGATGCCACAGGATCAGCCTCTGATCCTGTTGTTCCCATGCCAGACCCAGGCCCTCGCGATACGACGTGATTGAGCGCGCATCCTCCCCCCCGATTGTGTGCAATAGCCCCGAACGTGACCAGCGAGATGATTGCACCCCATTGCCGCCCTAATTGACGTTGAAGGCGAAGCGAGTCCTCCGCCATCTGGATGGCCCGGATCTCATCACCGAACCCGCTGGACGCGAACGCGAGGTTGCTCAGTGTGAGGCTTTCGAGGACAAAATGACCGAGTTCGCGGTAGTACCCAAGTGCTTCGTCGTAGCGTTCGAGGGATCGCGCGAAATCCCCTTGATACCCGTCCGCTATGCCGAGCACCGTCAACGCATCACCGATAACGATTGCGTTTCCGACTTCCCGTGCGACATCAAGTGCCTCTTCGCACCACGCCACCGTGAGGGCGAATTCGTCCCGAAACGCCGCAAGCGTTCCGGCTCCAACCAGCGCGCGGGCTCGGGTATCGGTCCGAGCGAGATCGCCCGATTCCAACGCGCGCTCTATCCAGCTTAGTCCCTCACGAAAATACCCGCGCATGAACGAGAACGGATATGCCGCCGCGACCAGTCGAAGACTCGCCTCCCCCGACCTCCTCTCCGCCAGCCGGCCCAGCGCCGCCCGGATGTTGTCGTGCTCGGACTCCAATCGGTCCAACCAGCACTCTTGCCCGGGCCCAACCAAATGCGGCTCGCTCTCTTCCACCAGAGCGAGGCACCACGCCGAGTGGGCCTCCCGCACGATCGGTTCCTCGCTACTGGAGGCGAGTTGATCCTGTCCGAACTCACGAATCGACTCCAGCATCCGAAAGCGCGGCTCCTCGCCGGTGTCGTCTCGGCGGACGAGACTCAAGTCCACCAACGCCGTCAAGTCGTTCAATATGTCGATGCTGCCGTCGAGGTTCCCGACCGCTTCCGCCGCCTCGAAGGTACACCCCGCGACAAAGACCGCCAGTCGTCGAAACAGGATCTGCTGCTCCGGCGTCAACAAGTCGCGACTCCACGCAACCGCATCACGCGGCGTTTGCTGTCGCTCCGGTAGGTCGCGAAGACCACCAGTGAGCGTCGGCAGCCGCTGTTCAAGCCGGGCTAACAATCGCTCCGGCGTCAGCAGTTTGATTCGCGCCGCCGCAAGCTCAATCGCTAGTGGGAATCCATCAAGCCGGCGGCAGATCTCTAGCACAGTCCCCGTGTCGTCTCGCGTCAACTCGAGCCCGGGTCTGGCGAACTGGGCTCGGCCGGCAAAGAGCGTCATCGCCGGCGTCGCCGAGAGCGGTGAAATGGGAACCTCGTGTTCCGCGCGGATTCGGAGCAACGCCCGGCTCGTGACCAGGAGACGCACGTCCGGCGCGGCTGCCATCAACTCGGCGACTTCCCGCGCCCCGGCCAGCAGTTGCTCGAAGTTGTCGAGCAGGAGCAGGGTCTGTTGGCCCGCGAAGAACGTGGCGAGCCCGTCTCCCAGTGTTCGTCCGGCGGCCTCGCGCACCCCGCAAACTTGGGCGATCGTGGCGAGCACCCGCGCGGGATCGGTGACCGGGGCGAGATCGACGAAATAGATCCCGTCTTGGAAGCGTTCGCACAACCGAGACGCGACTTCGATGGCCAGGCGGGTCTTCCCGGTGCCCCCGGGCCAGTCAGGATGACGAAACGCTCAGCTTCGACCAGCGCCGTGATCGTGGCAACCTCCGCATCCCGTCCGAGCAGCCCGTTCGGAGGTACGGGGAGATGCCTCGCCGGAGGCCGAATCTCTGGCGACACCGGGGCGATTTGTTGGGTCGTTCGGACGTCCGAGTTCGCCGGTCTGCTGGCGACATTGAGCGCCTGGACGACATCGGACACCCACGCCTCGATCGGCCGGTCATGCAGCTCAATCCACTGGGAGGCCTCCAGCCGTTAGGCAACGTCGTCTGGGGCGTCGACCCGCTCGAGACGAAGGGGAATAAGCGGGCGCTCGTGTTTCCACGCCAGCGCGATCTCTTGTCTCACATTGCGGGACGAAAACGCCGCCGCCGAGCACATGACGAGCATGACCCCCGCTTCGCGGATAGCCGAGACGATCTCGGGACCGTAATTGGCGCCCCCCGTAATACCCATCTGGTCCAGCCAGACACGGATGCCCACTTGCTTCAGCGCGGCCACGATCGGCAGCACGCGATCGCGATCACCGCTCGCGTAACCGACGAAGACATGCCGTTGCGCGGAGTCAGCCGGATCGGACATCGTCGCTCTCTGGCTCCGGTCTCGCGCTTCCGTGATGGATCAAGGCAAGAAACGCCGGGGCATCGACGTGGAGGGCGAGTTGATGTGGCGCGGGCAACGCCGAGCGCTCGAACCGGAGCCGGCCAGCCAGCCCGCTCATCTCGATGATCGCCTCCATCGACCGCGCGCCGTGCAGATACTCCGGCACCTCGAGAAAGGCCCGCAAGACCCCGGGATCGAGATTCGGTCGCCCGTTCGGCGCCAGGTGCGGCGCGCGTCCGAGCAGTTGCGCGCGGAGCAGGAGCGCCCGCCGCAACACGAACGCCCGATCGGCTTCGTCACGGGGATTGGGTCCCAGGATGTCGATATGACCCCGCAGCCGGCTGAGAAAGTCGGTCGCTTTGGTGCCCGGTACACTGATGGCGCGATCCTTGAAGCTCGCGAGCGTGGGATGGGTTCCGCCCGCAAAGACGAAGATCGCGGGTCCAATCGGTCGGGCCACCCCCCCTTCCAGAAAGACGCCGTCCTGCATGGGGGCGAGAAAACGCGCGAGCCACCCCAGTTCGCGGCCATCGAACGGCGTGTCGAACTCGTCCCAGAAGACGAGCGGCAACGTCTGCTCGACCGCGGCATCCCGCACCCGTTGGAGCGAAACCGGCAAATCCGCCGTGGAGGTAAATTGCGCGACATTGAATTCGAGAACGCTGACCCGTGTTCCGCCCTCCGCCCATTCCTTCGCTATCTGCTTGACCGCGAAGCTCTTTCCGGAACCCGGTGGACCGAAGACCGCGAGATTGAGCGGGCGCTGCCGGTGTCGCTGGTTCAAATATTGATCGACGATCAAGCGCACACTGCGCACACTCTCGATTTCCGTCCGATCGACCGACACCCATGCGCCCAAGCGTTCGACCGGGAGACCACGCCCCGCGGCCGCATTACCCTCGAACACGATGCGATGCGCGAGTGCCTGCAACCCCCCACATCCGTCTGTTGCCGCGGGCCAATCGTGACCCGCCGGGATGATCACGCGCGACAGAACGGTGGTGGTCTCAGCATCGTCTCGCAGCGCGGTGACCGCGCGGGTGATTGGAAAGCGGACGGAGCCGTGGTCATCACTCAGCTCATAGCCCGCTTCGTGAACGCCCCGTGCCGCGATCAGCCCGCGGGCCAGTGCGTCCGTCCACGCGGGCGCATTGAGATCGCGCGTAACGGCGAGGGCAAGGGCGGCCATGATGCAGGTCCCGAGCCCGGTCGCCGATCCCGGCCGCTGATTCTCCCAATCACCCTCCTGATGCATTGAATCGAACACGAGCGTTGTATCCCCGTCCCGCTCGATCATGACCGCGCCGGCCATCCCGAGCGAAACCACCACGCGCTGGGAACGACCAAGCAGCGGATGATCCCGGACGGCCGCCGCCACTTCCTCCGCCGTACGCTGCCAGGAATGCGGTTGCCCAATCGCGGCGTAGCCTTTGCGCAGGTCGCCGACGGCCACATAGGTGGTCAGCCGCTGCCGGTGAGCATCGATCAGGTGAGACCAGAGCGGGGATGCGTCGAGCACACCGGCGGTTTTGAGCAGGATCCGCGTGGGCGGCTGGTCGAGTGACGTCAATTCAGCCGGCCACTGTTCCACGCTGGATCGAAAACCCAGGCCTGCATCGTCCAGCACCACGCACTCCGCGCGTTGCGAGCTCGCGGCGTCAGGGCATTCAATCTGAGCGTCCGCGGCCGGTCGGATGCCCAAAAAGCGATCCAGTCGCCAGGCAAGCTGAGGTCGCCCACGTTCGGCCGGAAACGGCCGCCAAAGCCCAAAGGTTCGAGGCCAGGTGGGGTCGTTGGGATCGATCAAACCCTGGGCGGGAATCGCCGGTCCGATCACCGTCCCCCCGCTCGCGCCCCGCGCGCGATGCAACAGCGCGGTGAGGAGCGATGCCCCGCCTGGTTCCGGAGCGATCCCGGGGGAGCGTGGGGTCTCCCATTGATAGGCGGCGTGAAGCTCGTCGAACGCGGCGACCGTGGGCACCGCGATCTGCCAATCGATGGTGCTGTCGCCGGCAACCCGTATCGTCGGCTGGGGCACGTTGACCACGCTGCGCACCTCCAGGTTTTCATCACATACCGGCAACGCCGCATTCAGGGGATCCGCGATGACGAGTATCATCCCATTATGCGCACTTTAGCGGGAATGCGATCCGGCGGACAGCCACGGTGACCCAGCACGGAGCCACGAGCGGGAGTGTTTGTCCGCGCATCGTGCGAATCGGCGTCACGGGACATCGGCCCAATCATCTCAACCTGGCCAATGATGCGCTGCTCAGGTCGAGGATCCGAACCGTACTGTCATGCGCGGGAGACGCCGCCCCGGGAACGGTCGTCACCGTCATCTCGGCCCTAGCCGAAGGGGTTGATCAGCTCGTGGCGGAGGAAGCGCTGGCCAACGGCTGCTCGTTGACGTGCCTGCTGCCATTCGCGGTGTCCGACTACATTCAGGACTTCTCCAGCACCTCCGTGATTTCGCGGTTCAATACCCTCCTGGCGCTGGCGACGGACGTCGTTGTCCTTCCCGGGTCACTCATCACGCCGCAAATCCAGACCGCCGCGTATGCCGTCGTCGGGAGAGAGATTGTGAACGGATCCGACCTCTTGTTGGCCATTTGGGATGGGGCTCCGGCCCGCGGAGCAGGCGGGACAGCGGAGGTCGTGGCACTTGCGCGCGAGCGACCGATCCCAGTCATCTGGATCGCCGCAAGCGCCCCGCATGGGCTCCAGATCATCAGCGGCGAGCACGCTGCCGAGCACATTCGTGATGTCGTTACCGCCATTGACCGCGACCTATCGGGACCGCCCTCCGCTCCCAGCGTCGACGATTCCAGGCGATAACTGATTTCGACGTCGCCGGCGGCGGCAAGAGGGCGCACACGAACCAACATCGACGCACTCGCGACCGCGTTCAGTGTCCACCGAACCGGGGTAAGTCCACCCAAGCACCCGCGCGCAGACTGAGCACTGTTGTGGGGCATGCACGATTTGCTGATCCGGCACCGCACGCTGCCTCCCCGGCACCGAATCCCGCGTCCGCCGCGATCGTGTGCGCGCAAGGGTCACGACGTTCGCGCTGACCCACCGCGGCAAGGCTTTTCCCCGGACCGGCGCCTCGGTCGGCTCCGCACTGTCTGCCGCATCGGCCGGCGGGGCATCGTCTCCCCGCAAGGCAGCCAACTCCGCGCGTAACCGCGCATTCTCCGCGTTGAGCGTCGCGACCGACCGCCGCGGTTGCGCCACCAGCGCTGCCAGCTCGTCGACTGTGTGCCGTGCCGGCGGCTTCGCCATCGCCGTCCCGCCAGTGACGTCCTGTCAAAACGAGTATTGTCGCATGCCTTTTCACAGCAGTCTGAACAGATACCCGAAATTTGGTACGATCTACTAACCGTGCCTGCGTCCGAATGCGAGGGATCACCCATGGTGGCATCTCCGAGTACCATCGTCGTGCGAGGATCCTGCCCGCACGATTGCCCAGATACGTGCGCGACGCTGACCGAGGTCGATGTCGCAACGGGCAAGGCGATCGGGTTTCGCGGCGACCCTGATCATCCGATCACGCAGGGATGGCTCTGCGCGAAAGTCCGTCCGTATCTCGAACGTGTCTACGCGCCAGATCGTGTGCTCTATCCGATGCGCCGAACCGGATCAAAGGGTTCGGGTCAATTCGAACAAATCAGCTGGGAATCCGCCATTGATGAGATCGCGAGCCGCTGGCGGGCAATCATCGGCGGATCCGGCGCGGCAGCGATATTCCCCTATACCTATAGCGGTACGCTCGGTCTGGTCGAACTGGCGGTTGCCGGCTCACGGTTTTGGAACCGGCTCGGCGCCAGCGAACAAATCGGCCATCTCTGCGACGGGGCGGCCGAGGAAGCACTGATCGCGACCGTCGGTGGCTACTACTCGCCCGATCCGCGCGATGTTCTCCACAGCAAACTGATACTGATCTGGGCGCACAATCCGGCGTCGACAAATCCGCATTTCGTGCCATTGATGCGAGAGGCGCAACACCACGGCGCTCGCGTGGTCGTGATCGATCCGCGCAAAACGATCACCGCACGCTCGGCCGACGAGTACATCCCGATCAAGCCGAGCACCGACGCGGCACTGGCGCTCGGGATGATGCACGTGATGTTCCGCGACGGCCTCGCCGCGGAGGGCTGGCTGGAAGCTCATTCAGTCGGCTGGAAGGAACTGCGCGATCGCGCAATGACCTACTCTCCCGAGCGCGCGGCCGGAATTACCGGCGTTCCGGTGGAAACAATTGAGCGGCTGGCACGCGAGTACTCGACCACGAAGCCGTCGCTTCTCAAATTCGCTCATGCCGTCAACCGTCACCAAAATGGCGGTCAAGCCGTGCGGGCCATCGCCTGCTTACCCGCGGTTGCCGGTCAAATGGGAATCAAGGGCGGTGGTCTCTATTTCAGCGCTTCCCATCACGGGAAGTGGGACGGTAACGCGGTCACTCATTCGAAGGATTGTCCTCCCCGGCCACGTGAGATCAACATGGTGCGGCTGGGCGCGGCGTTGACCGGCGAGGTTCAGGAACCGCCAATCCAATCGCTTTTTGTCTTCAACTGCAATCCAGTGGCGACCGTTCCCAATGCATCCAAGATCGTCGAGGGATTGATTCGTGACGATCTCTTCACGGTCGTGCATGAGCAGTTCATAACCGACACGGCGATGTACGCGGATTTGTTGCTGCCCGCAACAACACAACTTGAACGAGTCGATTTGCACCGGCCATATGGTCATTTGTCGCTCCAGTACAACGCCAAGGCGATCGAACCACCGGGCGAAGCGATCAGTAACTGGGATCTGATGCGCAAACTCTCAGCCGCGATGGAATTCAATGAGCCGTGGCTGCATCAGGATGCGGATGAAGTCATCGAGGAGATCGTCGAGGCGACCAAACAGAGAAATCCGCGTTTATCGGGGGTTTCGCTTGAGCGGCTTCAACGCGAAGGAACGGTTCCGTTCACGTTCGATTCCTCAATTCCAAATAGCGATGTACCGTTCTACAACGATGTCTATCCCACACCATCCGGCAAATTCGAGATCAAGAGTGAACGCATCGCACGTCAGGGTGTTGACCCGCTGCCTGACTGGACACCAGTCGAGGAGGAGCGCGCGGTCGGCGAATGGTCCGACGGTCTCGTGCTGTTGACCGGTGCCGCTCATCACTTCGTCACCAGCAGCATGGCCAATCAGCCGTCGCTGTTGCGCAAAGAGGGCACACCGTTCATTGAGATCAATCCTGCCGATGCCGCCGAGCGCGGGATCGTCGACGGCGAAACCGTGGTGGTCGCGAATGAGCGGGGTTCGATTCAGCTTAGGGCGGTGGTCACGACGGATGTCGCCCGAGGCGTCGCGATCTCACCAAAGGGCCGCTGGGCGAAGCTCTCGCCGGACGGACGGCATGTCAACTGGCTGACTTCAGACGGCGTCACCGATTTCGGCCTGCAAGCGATCTATCACAGCAATATGGTCCGAGTGCGGCCGCTGTCGTCAGGTGAAACGATGAACGTCACTCAAAAGGTCGCGGTCGCCGCGGATTAGGGCTCGTTTCATTTTGGCATCCGTGGATCACAACACCGTATGGCGCTGCTCGAAATCACCGATTTGCATTTGCATTACACGGCCGGCGATCGAGTGGTCCGCGCGGTCGACGGCGTTTCATTCTCGATTGAGGGACAAGGCGAGGCACTCGGAGTTGTTGGCGAATCCGGCAGCGGTAAAACGAGTCTCGCGACCGCCTTGATGCGGCTGTTGCCGAAAAACGTCGCGCGTTTCGACGGATCGATTCGCCTCAATGGGCAAGAGTTGATATCGCTCTCCAACGAAGAGTATCGAAAGCAAATCCGATGGAGCCGGATCGCAATGGTTTTCCAGGGCGCGATGTCGGTCCTCAACCCGGTGCTTAAAGTCGGAGCGCAGATCGCAGAACCACTTCTGCTCGACGGTCGCATGGCGAAGAAGGCGGCATACGCAAAGGTCGAGGGGTTGCTCGAGCGAGTCGGACTCTCGAGGGATATCTTCAGCCGGTATCCGCACGAATTGAGCGGCGGACAAAAGCAACGGGTCGTGATCGCGACGGCGCTCGTGCTCGATCCCGACCTGTTGATTCTCGACGAACCGACTTCAGCACTCGATGTCAGTGTGCAGGCTCAAATCATGAATCTGCTCAAGGATCTCAAGCAGGATCCCGGCATATCAATGATCTTCATTACGCACGACATCGGTTTGGCCAGCGATCTGTGCGACAAAATCGCCGTCGCATATGCCGGCCAGCATGTCGAGCTAGGACCCGCTGAGCGGGTGCTCATCGAACCACGCAATCCATACACCAGGTTGCTCCTCGCGAGCCTTCCAAGGCTTCGCGAGTCGACTCGGCCGACTCCGATGCCGGGCGAGCCCCCTGACCTCATGAACCCGCCGCCGGGCTGCCGATTCCATCCTCGATGTCCCTATTGCTTCGATACCTGTCTCTCCAACATGCCGCCGGCGATCGAGATCGGCGACGGTGGACACTCGCGCTGCTGGCTCAACGAGCCTACCGTGGCAGGAGAACGGTTCAACGCCTACATGCGCGGCGTTCCAATGGGGGCCGGCGTTGGTTGATCTGGTCGTAGGCCCAGTTCAAGGCACGCGCCCCGCCGGTGAGGCGGGTTCTGAGCCACTGGTCTCCCTGCGGAATATTGAGGTCGTGTTCCAGACCCGGAAAGGACTCTTCAAATCGGGTCAGGTTCGAGCCCTGAATGGGGTGTCACTCGATATCGCCAAAGGCGAAACGGTTGCAATCGTCGGGGAGTCGGGAAGCGGTAAGACGACGCTTGGCCGAGTTTCGTTGCGGCTTGTCGACGCCACAGCCGGCTCGATTGTTTACAAGGGCAGAGACATCACCAAGACGCCGGAACATGATCTGCTCTGGTTCAGACAGCAGGGACAGATCGTTTTTCAGGATCCCTTCTCAAGTCTCAATCCCTATATGCGAGTGCGGGATTTGATCGAGGAGCCGCTGATCATCGATGGCGTTCCCGGAGGTGAGCGCTGGCCACGAATCGCCGGAGCGCTTGAGGCCGTCGAATTGGTGCCCGTTGCCCGATTCGCCGAGAAGTATCCGACGATGATGTCCGGCGGTCAGCGGCAGCGGGTCGGGATCGCACGAGCATTGGTCCGTGATCCGGAGTACATCGTCGCGGATGAGCCAGTGTCGATGATCGACGCCTCGAGCCGGATCGAAATCCTCGATCTGCTGAGGGGTTTGCAGGAGAATCGCGGCGTTTCGTTTCTCTACATCACCCACGACATCGCGAGCGCACGCCATTTTGCCGATCGTATCGCCGTGATGTATCTGGGCACGATCGTCGAGCTTGGAAGCTCCGGCACGGTGATCGACGACCCGCTACATCCCTATACGCAAGCGTTGATCGAGGCGATCCCTGAGCCCGATCCTCAGAATCGATTCAAACGACGCGCGGTGGTTCCAGGCGAACCGCCCGCCGCGGGCTCGCATCCGGTCGGTTGCCCCTTCTTCTCACGCTGTCCGATCCATATCGCCGGAACGTGCGATCTAAACCGTCCGATCCTCGAAGAGCGCAAACCTGGCCACTTCGTCGCTTGTTGGGTCGCGTAGACAGTTGTTCAGACGGGCTTATGGAAGCCTATAGCATGTGCACTTATTCTGAGCGTACTGCAACATCTAGTGTATTCGGGGTCAATCTATACTGCGACGCGTTTCTCGTGCGAGCGAATCCGAGCAAACTTAGTGGAATCTGCCGGATCAAATTGCGCGCATAACCGAATTAGCCGTCAAGTGGCTTCCGTTGGCGTGCTCGACCGCTCTGCCCTTTCAAGCGGTTCCGCCGCTGTCTTCGTTCAATCCAATCCACGCGTGACGGCGAGGCCGAGCAGCTTCCCGAAGTGAAGCTCTCCGGGGAGTCCGGCGCTCTGCTGAATCCAATACCTGTCACTCTGTTCCGCGATGGGAAGCCCTTCGAATCGCACACAACGTCACAGAATGAGATGCGAGTAGTTCAACAATGCAAGGGCGCAAGGGCGGCTCTTCGATCGTCAAAGCCGATGAAGCGTCCGACCTCACGCTCGGAATGGTTCCTATCTTAGCATATCACGTTCGGCATTGACATATCTCTCCATGTATGATATCGTATGCATCTAAATGACATACTAGATCTTCTCTCTGAATTCCATCTCGCATGGATCGGAGTTTCACCGACAGGCGGAAACGTTGCGGACTCAGTTCAGGCCCGCAGACTAATGCATTCCTATCAACCCGTTGCCTCTCTAATCGCCCATCCGGATCTATTGCTATGACGGACTTGAGAAAGGAGGAAAAACGGCGACCGCGTTTTCTCAGGTGGACACAGCGTCGCGACTCTGATTGGAGACCGTTAAGGAGACGAAAATGCAAAGCAAGCGAAAATTGATGGCAGCGACCGCTTTGACCTCTCTCCTCTTTTCTCAGCTTTTGTTCGGGGCGGTAAGTCCAACTTCTGCGATTGTAGCTATTCCGAGAGCTTCGTCTCAGCCGCCGATCACAGACTCGTGGACCGAAACGCGGCAGGGTGAACTCGACCAGAGCGGCAATTGCCACTATTCGATCTCGTTCCACTCTGACAGCCTGACCGATACAACACCGATCCTGGCGCGTTTGGTCTCGATCGACACGGACTCCTGCGAATACGTGGTCGAGTACGGAGTACCAGAGTACATCCCCGGTGACCAATCCGACGATCAAACAAGCGGTGAGGATGCCGAAGATGGCGCATCTTCGCCCGACGTCAACTGCTCGGCCGTCGACATCGAGGAAACCGCCGACGATGCCAATCCGGCCGGCTGTGACTCTGAGGCTGGATCCGAAAGCGTGCGGGCCATGCCCGACGTTCGCTCAAACGATCCGAGCGCACTTCATACACACAATGACAGAAGCGTCACATTTTCGGTTTATTGGGAGGACCCAGCTCAGCTCGACGTCAACAAGGTGCGGACTGCAGTTCGGTCTCATACGAGTGGCTCGCAGTATCGGTAGATTGCCGCACGCGGCGCCAGTGGCTGACGGCATCGGGGTGGCAAAAGGTGTCGGTGTCGGACGTCAATCTTTGCGAGGCGTACTCCAATTATGGGTTCCGATATGCGGAGGCGGAGTTCGTGAATTATGCATTTTGCCCTTCTGGGACGACCCGTGCGTATTACTTCGGCGTGACGTCATACGTGGAAGTGTACGGAGAGAACGCCTGGGTGAACGACACCTTCGTGTCAGGAGGATGCACCTGGTTGCTGTCCTGGTACTATATTTACGAAGCGGGTGAATACTATTGACCTAGCAGGCTGCTGAAAAAAGAGCATTCTCTTCCCACCACGCGTAGTTTGCCTT